>JARRMW010000014.1:0-31977 GCA_037385685.1 Gammaproteobacteria bacterium | reverse complement strand
GTCATGCCCTTCTCGATCTTGCCTGAGTAGATGCGCGTGAAGCAGAGTGCACCAAAACGGTCATCCATGATCTTGAAAGCCAGAGCGCGCAGCGGCTTGTCAGAATCGACAATGGCGAATTCGCCGGTCTCGTTACCCTCCAGGTCGACCTCGGGCTGTGGCGGAACCTCTGTCGGGCTCGGCAGAAAGTCGACAACAGCATCCAGCACGAGCTGGATTCCCTTGTTCTTGAATGCTGAACCGCAGTAGGTCGGGAAGAAGTCCAGTGCGATGGTGCCTTTGCGAATGCACTTCTTGATATCCTCGACCGATGGCTCATTGCCCTCGAGATAGGCTTCCATGAGATCGTCATCCTGCTCGACGGCGGTCTCGATGAGTTTTTCGCGCCACTCTTCGACGGCGTCGGCCATGTCGGCAGGCACATCCTGGATTTCATAATTTTCCGGGTTGCCGGATTCGTCCCAGATCCACGCCTTGCGGGTCAAGAGATCGACAACACCCTTGAAATCGTCCTCGACGCCGATTGGAAGCACCATGACGAGCGGATGCGCAGCGAGTACATCCTCGACCTGCTTGACGACGCGGTAGAAGTCGGCACCGAGGCGGTCAAGTTTGTTGACGAAGATGATGCGCGATACACGCGACTCGTTCGCGTAGCGCCAGTTGGTCTCTGACTGGGGCTCGACGCCGCCTGATCCGCAGAAGACGCCAACACCGCCGTCGAGAACCTTCAGCGAGCGGTAGACCTCGATGGTGAAGTCAACGTGGCCGGGAGTATCGATGATATTCAGGCGATGCTTGTTCCACTCGCATGAAGTGGCTGCGGATTGAATGGTGATGCCACGCTCGCGCTCCTGATCCATAAAGTCGGTGGTCGCCTCGCCTTCGTGAACCTCACCGGTCTTGTGGATCTTGCCGGTGAGCTTCAGAATTCGCTCGGTCGTCGTGGTTTTACCGGCATCAACGTGCGCGAAAATGCCGATATTACGGTAATGTGATAGATCACTCATGGTTGCACTCTGTCAGAGAAATTGAAAAATTCCGCCGTCGATCCCTCTTCCCGGAAACGCCCAGCCTGAAAAAACGCGCTATTGTACCGAAAACTCTGATGAAATGTGGAAAAAGCTGCGCGGCCCACAAGCAGACACGCGTTTTGCCTGACCCCCGCACATAAGCATTGAATACCCCTGAAATCCATTTATAAAACAAGGCGTTGGGATCAAAGCCGCCATGCAGGCCGGCGTTCGGTCAGGAGAGGAACCCGGCCGGGACGGTTTGAAGCAGCCGGCAAGCAGTGCGATGATCTCCCGGGAACCCCAGAACCGCCGTTAGAACCATGCTTCAAAAATTACTCATTCTGCTACTGATCGCCTGCGTTCCATACAGCCCGCTCATCGCCGATGATGAGGAGAGTGGCGGCAAACGCGTCATGTTGACGCGGGACCTTTTCAGCCTCACTGTCACCCACAAGGGAGAGAAGCTCGAAATCAGGCGCAATCAGGACCGCACCAACCAGATCACGGAATTCTATCGCTCTACCTGGAGAGGCCGCATCCAGCCGATGAATCCTTTCAGCCCGCATGCGGTCGAGACGATTGGTGAACTCGAGATGCTTGACTATATCCGGCGCCTTGATGCGGGAGAAGAGAATATCCTGATTATCGATTCCCGCATGCCTGGCAGCACAAGGCGAGGCATGATCCCGCTGGCAATCAATATTCCCTACAGGGACCTCAAGGAAGAGAAGATGGCGATGGTCATGCAGAAGCAGTTCGATGTGACACCCGGTGATCCAGTGTGGAACTTCCGGGATGCAAAGACACTGGTGATGTACTGTAACGGCCCCTGGTGCGGGCAGTCTCCCACGGCAATCAAGCGTCTGTTGCGCGCCGGCTATCCCGCCAGCAGGATCAAGTACTACCGCGGTGGCATGCAATCCTGGGAAAGTTTCGGTCTGACGGTCGTCGAGCCCTGACGGCCTTGGATCACGACAAGCGGCAATCAGGCGTCATCGCCACATGACAGAAAGCGTGCAGCATGCCGGTGAGCTGATTCATCTAGAAGAAGACGACCTGGGGAAAATCTGCGTCTACGAGCGTGATGGCAAGCGGTATCTGACATTTGGCAACAGGGTCGAACAGAGTTGCTTCAACCCGGCGCGCCCCTGGCAACTTGAACATGCGTATACACAGGGCATGATGCTCGGGCTGCTGCTGAAGGAGGACGTACGCTCCGCGCTGTTACTCGGGCTGGGCGGTGGTACGCTCGTGCATGCGTTGCGTCATGTTCGTCCGGGCATGAAAATCGAGGCTGTTGATTGCCGCATGGGCATCATACGCATTGCACAGGAGTTTTTTGCCCTGGCCCCGGATCGAAAACTGCAGCTGCATTGTGACGATGCCGAGCGATTCATCGAGCGGCACGATGTAATCCATGACCTGATCCTTGTCGACCTCTACCTCGCAGAGGGAGTACACGCTGCCCAGCAAAGGGGTGGATTTCTCGCTCGCTGCCGCGAGCAGCTGTCGGAGAACGGGGTGCTGCTGATCAACCAGTGGTGCGGCACGCAACAGGAGGCCGACCTCGCTCGCGAAGCAACAGACCAGGCCTTCGGTGATCGTGTCCTGCACCTTCACATCCCGGGTGGCAACCAGATCGCCTGCTGTTTCAACAATGCACTGCCAAGGCCTGCACCAAAACATCTCTTCGGGAATGCCCGGAAGCTTGGCATGCAACTCGGCATACCGCTGGAGAAACTGGCTCGCAATTTCTGGCGGCAAAATGCGGCTGCATTAAAGCTGGGAATGCTGCAGGAAAAGTACCCGGGCGCCTAGTGAACTTGAACTGCGGGATAAGTGGGGGCCGTTTCCTGTTCTCGCGCAAAGCGTCCTTCGTTCAGAAAACGGATGGCCTGCCTTGCGACCTCCGGATCATATCGCATGAATGCGTGTCCTGTCCTGATGACAATGAAATCGGACATACCCTCGAGCTTGGTCGCCTCGACCGTCACCAGTCCGTCATCGGCACCCGGCAACCAGGGTTCGTTGTAACCCCACTTCGCCACACCTGCAATGACGCCGACCGGGTACCAGGGTGGCTCGAGGGAACTCGGAAAACTCTCGCCATCGGTGCCAAGCGCATTCGCCGTGGGACCGAGCAGCTTCATCCACCAGTGGTCACGAAAACGGTCAACAATCGGCGTGCCCTGGTTTGGCGTCCCCATGAGCACGACGCGCCCGAGGTTGTCCGGCCTGCGCTCCTGCAGATAGGCGCGGATCAGGAGTCCGCCGAGCGAATGGCCGACATAGTGCACGGTCTTGTAGTGACTGGAGCAACAATCGTCGATCTGACTGCTGACCTCCTCGAGAATTTCCCGGGGTGACGCATTCAATGAGCCGTAACCGATACGTTCGACATGAAAACCGGCAGTCTCCAGACGGTGCGCCAATAGCCACATTGCCATGTTGTTGCGACCGAGGCCATGCAGAAGAACCACGACCTCCCTGTCGCTCGCCTGCTCCCGTGTCGATTCCGGTCCGGCGATTCCTGTCTGGCAGGCCAGGAGCAGGGTCAGGGCCCACAGGAGAGAGCAGCTGTTTCTCATGATGTTCCGACCACCTCTTCTGGCCTAGAAAGTATCGATATGTGCCTGCACCTCGACGATAGTGCCATCGAATGCCATCACGGCCGTCACGCCGCTGACCTCGCAACCGGGCAGCTCTTCGAGTTCCAAAGGAAGCTTGAGAACAGCGTAGACCTGCACAACAGGAGGGCCCTGATCCATTGAAAAAACATACTCGACCCGCATGGGCCGCAAGACAGCACTGTCCACCCGCCTCCCCATGACAATCAGACTGTCGTGTTCGACAGCCTGCATGAAATGCGCGGCATAGACTTCAGGACAGGGAAGCTGCATGTCCGTCTGTTGCTCACATTCGGGCGGTTCGTCGGAGACAGCAGCAGCCGGATGGGCCATGCAGGCAAGAGCAACAAGGAGCAAGAGGTGCACTGTCTTTATCATACTTCGATGGCCCGCCCTGCCCCGATTTTCGATGAAGTTCGAATGTATCCGTTCGCTGTCCACTCTGCAAACTGCTGGCTAGTGGCTGGCCGATAACTGCAGTTGAGGGACAGTCTCTCTTCATCTGGTCTCAGCAGGGATGCAGGTAACCCTGTCCAGGTACGAGTAAACTGGAGCAGAGCGGGCCGTATGGATCAGCTGTTGTAGAAGGCAAGGATTTCCTGCCATGCCTCTTCGGCCGACTCGACGAAGCGAAACAGGCTCAGATCCCCTCCGGTAATCATCCCCTGCTCGACGAGCCAGTCAAAATCGATCGCCCTTGTCCAGTGATCATGTCCAAATAGCAAAACAGGAACAGGCTTGATCTTGCCGGTCTGAATCAGCGTCAGGGTCTCGAAAAGCTCGTCCATGGTGCCAAAACCGCCGGGAAAGGCGACAAGCGCACGTGCACGCAGCAGGAAATGCATCTTGCGGATGGCAAAGTAGTGGAACTGAAATGTCAGCTCCGGTGTGATCCAGGGGTTCGGGCACTGTTCCATCGGCAACACGATATTCAGTCCGATGCTCTTGCCACCAGAGTCTGACGCTCCCCTGTTTGCAGCCTCCATGATGCCCGGGCCACCGCCTGTGACGACGTAGAGCCGTTCTGTACCGATAGCGGATGACTGTTCCGTGATCAGCGTCCCGAGACGGCGTGCCTCTTCGTAGTAAACAGCGTTTTCAAGCCGCCGTTCTGCAGCCTCGACACGTTGCAAGAGCTGGGCATTATCAGGGTCCCCTGCAAGTTTATGCCTGGCATCTTCCAGCTTGCTTTCGGCAGTCGCTGCGTCCACGAGCCGCGAACTGCCAAATACCACGACTGTCGCCTCTATTCCGTGATCCTGCTGGACAAGTTCCGGCTTCAGCAATTCAAGCTGCAGGCGGACCGGACGCAGCTCGTCACGCATCATGAAATCATCATCCGTGTAGGCCAGGCGGTAGGAGTCCGAGGCCGTCTGCGGAGTCTTCTCAACTTTCAGGGCCGTGGTCGCATCCTCGCCTGCCGAGGGAAAGGCACTCTTCTTGATACTTGATTCACTCATTATCTTCTCCGGTTATGGCAGCTGCCTGGTGAGACACTGTCCCCAGCGGTGACTCTATACCCGCCAGATGGACTGCAGTAAAACACGGGGATCGCAAATCACCTTTTGCCCTGCTGATGCAATGTATGATTGCATGCCAGACTGACGCGAACACCGGGATCTATTCATGGCCGACTCCATCCTATCGCTGCAACTGCTGACATGGGTTGGCATGCTGCTTTGTATCATCCAGGCAGGCACGCTTTCAGGGTTGAATCTTGCCGTCTTCAGTCTCTCGCGACTCAACCTCGAGGTTGAGGTGGCCGACGGAAATCCCTATGCGGAGAAGGTGCTGGCGATGCGGCGCGAATCGAACCGCACACTGGCCACTATCCTGTGGGCGAATGTCTCGGTCAATGTATTGCTGACACTGCTTTCCGACTCGGTACTGACAGGCGCCGGGGCCTTTCTCTTCTCGACGTTCGTTATCACGATCTTTGGTGAGATCGTACCGCAGGCCTGGTTTTCACGCCGCGCGCTGCGTATTGCTGCCTTCTTCGCTCCGATGATTCATTTCTACCGTCTCCTCCTGACGCCCTTGGTCATCCCCTCTGCTTGGATTCTGGACAAGTGGCTTGGCAAGGAAGTGGTTCGCTACCTGGCGGAAGAAGAGATGAAGGAGACCATCCGACAGCACATGGACGCTGATGACACGGAACTGGCGCGGCTTGAGTCCGTTGGCGCACTGAACTTCTTCACGCTTGACGACCTTCCGGCCGGGGACGAAGGCGTAGCGCTGGATCCCGACAGCATCATCAGCATCCCCTTCAAGCGAAGTATGCCGCTGTTTCCGGACACATCGGCTGTCATTGATGACCCGTTACTGAGGCGCCTGGGCAAGTCAGGCAAACGCTGGATTGTCCTCACCGATGATTACGGGCAACCTCGCCTCGTGCTGGATTTCAGCACCCTGCTGCGCGAAATGGCAAGAACCCGACAGAACATTGATCCTCGCCGCTTTTGCCACCAGCCTGTCATCATCCGCGACAGAAAAAAACTGCTTGGCGAAGTCATCAGCAAGCTGCATTTCAAGAAGAATGGTGAGGAAAAAATTATTCACCCGGATGTCATCCTGCTGTGGGATGAACAGCCACGCATCGTGACGGGAAGCGATATTCTCGGCCGGCTCTTACAGGGAGCGCTGCCTGCGCGCTAAGGCCGGACAGGCACTCAATAATCGGAACGCGGCGTGATAAAAATCCGCATGATATCGGCCGACAGCTCATCATCAGCGCCGATGGCGGCTGTCCATTTCGGCAAGGCCTGGGCAAGCCAGATCAGGAATACGATCAGGATGACTTTCTTGCTTGTCGAAAGCTTCCTGTATTTTTCGTAAAGTTGCGTGAGACCGGAGTCAGGTTTCAGTTCGACCATCTCCTCATTCCAGCCAAGTTATCCACTGGAGCCATGACCCGACTGAGTATAGTTGCCGAAGAGAACTTCAGAAAATTCGACTGTACTGATGGAACCGCTCCCCCGTAAGTACAACAGGACCCGAAGCCATTGGCTGACTAGCTGCACAGGGACATCGGATTGTCGGGGTCCGAGGCCCACTCCTGCAAGGATGCCGTGTAGACTGCCACGTCCTGATAACCGAGCCTGGTCATGACAAAGGCGTTGAGAGAGGCGAGAATACCGCCCCCGCAATAAGTGATCGCGCGACAATTGCGGTCCAGGTCAAGCAGACCCTCGATCTCTTCGAGCGGCTTGTAATGCCCGGAGTCATCGAGATAATCGGTACCGCAAAGATTGATTGCACCGGGAATGTGCCCGGGCCTTGCATACATCTGCTCCTCTCCACAGTAGTAAACGGCAGGCAGGGTGTCGACAAGCATAATTTTGTCATCTGTGATTGCCAACATGACCTCATCCCTGTCTGCGATGAGCCCGGGGCGGATTGCCGGCGTCAATTGCGCCGGTTTCCGTCCGGACGGGCCGCCGGAGACTGGCCGCCCTTCCCCTGTCCAGGCGCTGAACCCCCCGTCCAGTACCGCTGCCCGATCGAAGCCGACCCACCTCAGCATCCACCAGACTCTCGCGGCCCAGGCGGACAGGACACTGTCGTAGAGAACCACACGCGAGTCGTTACCGACACCGAGACGCTCCATGGCCTGGCAGAAAGCAGCAGGCTCCGGGATGGCAAATTCGACATCACTCTCCGGATCGCAGAGTTCGCCCTTGAGATCGGCAAAGCCGGCACCCGGAATGTGGCCCTTCTCATACTCGGCACGGCCGCTCTCGTTGTGAAAGCTTCCGTCCTCATGCTGGACGGTGACAACACTGCAGTCGAGCACCACGAGATCGGGATCTGTCAGATGCTGCTGGAGCCACGTCGTTGAAACAAGGCTGTTCATTTTGTTAGGACTGTGTAACCTGCGGTGGTATGAACATGTTCAGACCTCTCTCGCTGAGCCGCTGGAAAAGATCCAATCCGGACTGACAAGATAACCACTTCACTTGTCGAAAAGCCTATCAACTGTTCCGGCCTTTCCTCCGGTTTGCTTCTAAACATAGCACCTCTCTGAAGAGATAACAGAAAAGCTGCCGGAGATTCCTTCCTTGCAGAGTCCGTGATATCCGCGCGAAAACGCATGACTGCCGGTTTTGTTATATTCACCCTCTGTTTCAGGAACAAGAATACGATCGATCCACATGATGAAAGGCGCTGTAGCCGCAGGACACCCTAAAACGGCGGAAGCTGCAAAACTGATCCTCGAGGCCGGCGGCAATGCATTTGACGCTGCCCTCGCAGCGCTCTGTGCAGCCTGCGTTGTCGAGCCTGTGCTGACATCGCTTGGTGGAGGCGGTTTCCTGCTGGCCAGGCGTGACTCCGGCGAGACGCGGCTGTTCGACTTTTTCGTTCAGACGCCAAAGCGCAAGCGCCCGGTCGATCAGATCAGTTTCCACCCGATTATTGCCGACTTCGGCACCGCACAGCAGGAGTTCCACATCGGCATGGGCTCTGTGGCGACACCCGGCACTGTGCGTGGTCTCTTCGATATCCACCGGCAACTGGGCACCCTCCCGATGCGAAGACTCATGGAACCGGCTATCGGTTATGCCAGGGACGGAGCCATGACCAATGCATTGCAGGCCTACATCTTCAGCATCGTGGCGCCGATCTATGTTGCAACAGAGGAAGCACGCAGGATCTATGGCCGTGGCAGAGAGAAAAACCGTCTCTGTGCTGAAGGAGAACTGCTGCACCAGCCCGAGCTGGCCGACACCCTGGAGATTCTAGCCATTGAGGGTGACCGGCTCTTCTACGAAGGAGAAATTGCGAAGACGCTGGTCGAACAGAACCGTCTTGATGGTGGCCACCTTGCTGAAGAGGATATGCATGGTTTTCGGACGGAAATCAGGCAGCCCCTGCAGCACACTTACCGTGGCACGCGCATCTATTCCAACCCGCCTCCCTCATCCGGCGGCATGCTCATCCGGTTCGCACAGCATTTACTTTCGGCTTGCGAAACCATGGATGCCAGCTTCGGGAGCAGCGATCACTTGCTCACGCTTGCCCGGGTCATGGAACAGACCAACCACGCACGCAGCAGGCACGGCGTCCATGAGGGCGAGTGGGACGAGGCGCTCTTGCAACAATACCTGAAGGTGATCCGCAATCATCCTGTGACAGCACGTGGCACGACACATATCAGTGTGATCGATACATCTGGTAATGCAGCATCCCTGACTCTCTCGAATGGCGAAGGCTGCGGCCACCTGTTGCCAGGCACCGGCATCATGCTGAACAACATGCTCGGCGAGGAGGACCTCAACCCGGGCGGATTTCACCGCTGGCAGGAAAACGTCCGCGTCTCATCGATGATGGCGCCCAGTCTTGCGCTTGACAACAATCGCCTGATTGCGATCGGTTCCGGTGGCTCGAACAGGTTGCGCACGGCTATCCTGCAGACCCTCTGCAACATGATCGACTATGGCATGTCTGTCGCGGAAGCCGTTGCTGCCCCGCGCATTCATTACGAGCGCAAGCGCATCAGCATCGAGCCCGGCTTTTCCCGGGAATCCGTGGATACCCTGATTGCCGCCTTTCCCGACTATCACCTCTGGGACGAAAAGAACCTCTTCTTCGGCGGAGCGCATACGGTGCTGTTCGATGGAGCAGATTTCGATGGTGCTGGCGACCCTCGACGCGGCGGTGTCTTCCTGCGAGCCGGATGAAAAAGTGAGATACCCGCCAGAACCATCACAGGTGACTGGCGATCACTCTTTCAATCTTCTGCGTATGATGATCCGAGCGGGGCACTCGACAGATTTGTTCAGCCGGCACCGGCCGATTATGATGAAAATCGTTAGCAGCTATCCCTGAATGACATCCTGATGAGCAACACTCTGCTTGCATCCGCTTCCCGTATCCTGTGGCGAACAATCAGGAGCCATGATATTGATCCGGACAGGTTATTCAGGGATGCCGGCCTGGATCCGGCAAGAATCAATGAACCGGCAGCCCGCTTCCCCATCGAACATGCGCGCAAGGCCTGGTCCCTCGCGGCAGCCGCAATCGATAATCCCTGCTTCGGGATCCGTGCCGGTGAGCAATGGCTTTCCACGGATCTGCATGCACTTGGATATGCCTTCCTGTCGAGCACGACACTGATGACAGCAATCAATCGTGTCGTGCGATACAACGAGATCGTCGATGAAGTGATCACTTTCGATTCTGCTATCGAGGGAGACTACCTTGTCGTCAGTTACCGGAATGCCCGCAATGATTTACCGGATATCGCGCCACTCGAGGATGCTCGCTGGAGCACCCTGCTGTCCATGTGCCGGGTCGCGAAAGCCAGGGAGTTTTGTCCGACAGCAGTGGAACTCATGCATGAAGAGTTATCATGCAAGACAGCCTACAAGGAATTTTTCGGCTGCACACCCAGGTTCAACCAGTCCAGGTCTGCGCTCTACTTCGACCTGGCAACGGCCAATGAAACGCTTCCCGCAGTCAACAGGCAACTCGCCGAGATCAACGAACACGCGCTCGTCGATTATCTCGAACAGTTGCACCAGGATGATTTCATCAGGAAGGTCGAGAAGGCAATCGCTGAACTCCTGCCCAGCGGCGACATCTCCGATGAAAAGGTTGCGAACGTGCTATTCATGAGCACAAGAACCCTGCAGCGGCGCCTGTCCGAGGAGGGGCTCACGTACAAGCAACTTCTGGAATCTGTTCGTCACACACTGGCTGAACAGTACATCAGGGACGAAAGACTTTCACTCAATGAAATCAGCTACCTGCTGGGCTTCAGCGAACAATCGTCCTTCAGCAGGGCGTTCAAGCGCTGGACAGGTATGTCTCCGAGTGAAGCACGCCGTGAGTGACACTCCCCGGCCGCGACAGCATAACCTCTGCGATTCAGGCGGAAAGATCGCAGAGGCGTATTCGCATTGCTCAGCTGATACCGAGCGTCCGGTACCAGCGCGCGATCTTGTTGACCGCGATGACATAGGCAGCGGTACGCATATCATCGACATCCGGATCCTCGCTCATGACTTCCCGGATCTGCCTGTAGGCTTCACGCATGGTGTCATCGAGACCAGAGCGCACGAGATCCAGCTCGCTCGCCCCCTGGACCAGCTCATCACGCATCCAGTCCGGCAGGGCCTGTCCTGTCGTTGACTCCAGTGCGGTGACATAGTGGCGCGCCTGTGTTTCCTGATGACGCCGTTGCATGCGTCCGAATCGCATGTGTGACAGGTTTTTGGTCCACTCGAAGTAAGAGACCACGACACCACCTGCATTGATATAGAGATCGGGCAGGATGACGGCGCCCTGCTTCTTGAGAATCGTCTCCGCATCAAATGTGATTGGCCCGTTCGCACCCTCAACAATGAGTCCCGCACGGATGCGCTCGGCATTTGCGGTAGTGATCTGGTTTTCCATGGCAGCGAGAATCAGGATGTCGCAGTCCATCTCCAGAACATGCGCACTGTTCTCAACGTATGTCGCATCCGGGTAACCATGCACGCCGCCTGTTGCCTGTATGTGCTTGTGGACTTTTTCGACATCGATACCCTCGGTATTGACGAGCGCGCCATCGTGCTCGACGATGGCGACCAGTGTGGCCTTGTCGTCTTCCGTCAGAAATTTTGCTGCATGGTAGCCAACATTGCCAAGCCCCTGGATAACGATCTGCTGCTGTGACAGCCCGCTTTCCCTGAGCCCGGCCTTCCTGACATCATCCGCATGGCGAAAGAACTCCTGCAGCGCATACTGGACACCGCGTCCTGTTGCTTCGGTACGTCCTTCGATACCACCCTGGTCGACCGGTTTGCCGGTCACGCAGGCCTGTGCATTGATGTCCTCGGGATAAAGATGCCTGTAAGCGTCCGCCATCCACGCCATTTCACGCGGGCCTGCACCCATGTCCGGTGCAGGTACATTCGTCGCGGGATGGATGAAACCCTTTGCGGCCAGATAGCGCGTGAACTGCGACACGATCTTGCGCAGGTCATCCTCGTCATATTTCGCTGGATCGATCACCAGCCCGCCCTTGGCGCCACCAAAAGGCACGTCTGCAAGAGCGCACTTGTAAGTCATGAGCGCAGCAAGCGCCTCGACCTCGTCCTGATTGACGAATGTTGCGAATCGGATGCCACCCTTGCTCGGCAGCATGTGTTCACTGTGGATCGCCCGCCATCCGGTGAAGATCTCGACCTCGCCGTGAATCTTGACTGGAAAACGTATCTGCAGGACTGACTGGCATGCCTTGATGGTCTGCGCAAGTGCCGGATCAATATTCAGAACCGCCATGGCCTTGTCGACAAGCCGGTCGACATTCTCGGAAAAGCTGTGACCGTTACCGGTCGGTATCTCGATCGCACTCATGGCTTGCTCCGTTCAGATCCCGTGACTCTCGCCTTCTTCGGGCATCACTGCTTCCCAGTGTAGTTCATGCGCGAGCCTCCTCTGTAACGCCTGCATGCTCTCCGGTTCACCATGTACGAGGAAGAGACGCGGACGCGGCTTCTGAAAATGTTTCGCCCAGGCGACGAGCTGGTCCTGCCCTGCATGCGCGGAAAAACCACCGAGTGTGTGTATTTTTGCGTTGACAGCAATTTCCTGCCCGAGGATACGCACACGTTTTGCGCCATCGACAAGCTTGCGACCGAGCGTGCCGAATGCCTGGTAACCGACAACCAGCACATGCGTCTTGCGTTTCCAGAGATTGTGCTTGAGATGATGACGGATGCGCCCGCCCGTACACATTCCGCTTCCTGCAATGATGATCGCGCCTGACTCGATTCGGTTGAGCGCCATGGACTCTTCGGTCTCACGCGTAAAGCGCAGAACCGGCAGCCACTGTTCCCATGTATGCGTCATCTTCTTGCGAAATCGTGGATTGTCATCATTGAACAGATCCAGGTTCTGTTCGTAGACTTCACTGACGCTGGTTGCCATCGGACTGTCGAGAAATACCTGATTCTGTTTAAGTCTGCCTTCCACATACATCTCCCCGAGGTGATACAGGATGTCCTGAGTACGACCGACTGCAAACGCGGGAATCAGCACATTGCCACCGTCGTCGACTGCCTCGTAGAGTGCTTCTCTGAACTCACGCATGGTCTCCTCATGCGAACGATGGTTGCGGTCACCATACGTCGACTCCATAAGCAGAACATCGGCCCTCTCGATAAGAGCCGGATCCTCGAGCAATGGCGAGTGGCTGTTGCCGAGATCCCCCGAAAAGACGAGCTTTCTTCCATCGAACCAGAGTTCAACGATGGCGGAGCCCAGGATATGGCCGGCATCCCTGTAGCGTAATTCGACTCCCGGCAGGATCGAGCGCTTCTCCTCGTAATGCATCCCTTCGCAGAGCTCCAGCTCGTGTTCGACATCCTCGAGGGTATAGAGAGGTTCCAGAGGTGGTTTGCCGGCACGCTGCCTGCGCTTGTTCGACCACTCCACGTCCTTCATGAGCAGGAAAGCCGAATCCTTGTGCATGATCGGCAACAGCTGGCGGGTCGTGGCTGTCATGTAAATCGGACCGCGGTAGCCCTGACGCACGAGCAACGGTGTCATACCAGTGTGATCAAGATGCGCATGGGAGAGAATCACGGCATCGATCGAGCTCGGGTTGAATGGCAGCACTGGCTGACCGGGTTTGGCCTCGTTGTCTTCCTCGTCCTCTCCCTGACGCATGCCGCACTCGAGCAGCAGCCGGTGATGTTCTGTCTCGATCAGGTAGCAGGAGCCTGTAACCTGTCTCGCGGCACCGTAAAAGGTGATTTTGGCCATTGGTGATTCTGCTCCACAGTCATGATGCAGGCATACCTCCTGCTCCTTGTTTTTATTCTATGACGAGTTTCAAGCCGGCGATATGCTTTGCATCAAATGTGCAGCCAGAAATCCAAGAGCCTCATCAAGTGACTGCCTTGCGGTTTCACTGAGATCCTCACCAAGATCGAAGCGCTCTCCGCGAATGGATAGCAGACAGGATTCGGGAGCAGGAATTTCATAGAACCCCTCGTAGACGGCAAGCACAGCGGCGGGATTGAGCGCATGGGTTGTGTAGCTGTCATCGCGTGCTGCATGCAGCAATTCAAACCGGAATGGCCGGTCGAGATTGACAGCCGCATCGACAAAGATCACCTGTCTGTAACCATGCATATCCATGGCATGTTCGACCTGCAGCTGATAATCAGTGAGGGTATCAAAGCAGTCAAGATCCCTGTCTCTGATGCGCAGTGCCTCGAGACCTTCGAGCAAGAGCGGGCCAAGGGCATCATCACCACGCGACGGATTACCGTAGCCGATGACGAGCACCGGATGATTTCGCATCAATCTACCTGGCAGATCGTACCATCCATGTGACGATAGAGGCTGTCGCGGACGGAACCATCCGGCGCGACAAGCTGCACCTCGAGCGGCATCTTGCCCAGTGCATGGGTGGCACAGGAGAGACAAGGGTCATAGGCCCGGATCGCCACTTCGATGCTGTTGAGCATCGCCTCGGTCAGCTCGCGTCCGTCGAAAAGGTCATTGGCCACGCGCCGGATCGATTCGTTCATGGCAGTGTTGTTGTTGGTTGTCGAGACAATCAGGTTGGCGCGTGTAACGATGCCATTATCATCGATCTCGTAATGATGGAATAGAGTGCCTCTTGGCGCCTCGATAACGCCAATCCCCCTGGATTGCATCTCGCCCTTTACCACAAGGTCACTGGAGAGCAGATCGGGATCATTCAGAAGCACCTTGATACCCTCCGCGCAGTAGAGCAGTTCGATCATGCGCGCCCAGTGGTAGGCGAGGGTTGACTGCATGAGCACACCTTCAGAAAAGGCACGAAAGTCGGCGCGAACTGCCTCGGCGAGCGGGGTCTCGATAAATTCACAGTTATTAATGCGTGCCAGCGGGCCGACCCGATATGCCCCCTGCTCCTTGCCAAGGGCCGTGATGTAGGGAAATTTCATGTAACTCCACGGCTTGACCTGCTCGTGGATGTACTGCTCGTAATCACGGTAGTCGACGTGATCGAAGACCATGGAACCGTCCGGCTTCCTGGCACGCAGTCCTCCGTGGTAGAGATCAAGCGCACCATCATCGCGGATCAGGCTCAACATGTTGGTGTCGATGAGCGCGAAGTCACGACTGTGTTCGATGTCCTCGACGAACAGACGCTTGGCAAGCCCGACAGCTGCAGCCCCCCAGTCGATGATCTGGTCGATCTCTCCGAGCAGGTAGTCGCGTTCCTCGCGAGTGATGTGCTTGTTGACTCCGCCAGGGATAGCCGAGGTGCCATGCACGCGCTTGCCGGCTGTGACGCGGATCACCTCCTGGCCATACTTGCGCAGCAGTATTCCCTGCCGCGCGATATCGGGATGATCAGCCAGCACACCGACAATGTTGCGATGACTGATCTCGTCGTCATAACCGAACAACAGGTCCGGCGAAGAAAGATGGAAGAAGTGCAGCGCATGGGACTGAAGCATCTGGCCAAGATGCATGAGACGCCGGATCTTCTCTGCGGCTGGCGTCAACTGATCGACACCAACGAGCTGGTCTGTCGCCTTGGCAGCTGCCAGATGATGACTGACAGGACAAATCCCGCAGAGGCGCTGTACAACGACCGGAAGCTCCCAGTAAGGGCGTCCCTGTATAAATTTCTCGAAGCCACGAAATTCCACGATATGCAGACGCGCCTGATGCACGTGGTTGTCCTCGTCAATCAGCAGGGTCACCTTGCCATGCCCCTCGACCCGTGTCACAGGATCAATTGCGACACGACGTAATCCTTCCGGGTTCTGTGCGGTTTCAAGTGAATCAGTCATAGCCTTAAACTCAGTCGTAGTGGACCTGGGAATAGGTGAATTCAACAGGCTTGTTCGAAAGCAGCTCCTCGAGGAAGGTCCAGATGGTTTCTGCCGGCGGTGGGCAGCCGGGCAGGAAGTAGTCGACTTTCACGACCTCGTGGATCGGATGCACCTTGTTAAGCAATAGCGGGAGCTCGATATCATCCGGTATCTGCGGCTCCTCGACACCAATCCCGTCTATATAGGATTCGGTCAGGCACTCTTCGAGGCTGTATTGATTACGCATCGCCGGAATACCGCCGCTGATGGCACAGGCCCCCATGGAAACCAGAATGCGAGCATGTTTGCGAAACTCCCTGAGAACCTCGACGTTCTCTGCGTTGCACACCCCGCCCTCGATGATGGCGAGATCACACTCCCCGACTTTCTTGATATCGGTGAGCGGCGTGCGGTCGAACTCGACAAGTTCAACCAGGTCGATGAGTTTTTCATCGATGTCGAGCAGTGACATGTGGCAACCAAAGCAGCCGGCGAGTGACGTGGTCGCAACCTTGATCTTCCCGGCCATCTTACTCGCCCTCGTGGTCTGAGACATCGCCGACCATACTGATCGGCTTGCGGTCATAGAGACGCTTTCCGACAGGCACTTCATAGCCCTTGTGCTTTGGCAGGATAGCACCGACAGGGCACACGTGCGCTGCCCGGTCGTCCTTGTCGAAATCGGTATCGCCGAGCTTTCCGGAATCGGCATTGATCACCAGATGCGCACCGATGCCACGGCCGGCAATCGCAAAGACGCTCTTGCCATCCATGTCGCGGCTCGCACGTACGCAAAGCTCACACAGAATGCAGCGATTGAAATCGATGATAAAGTCCGGGTGTGAAGCGTCAACCTGTCGTTGCGGATAGAGATGCGTGAACTCCGGCGCGACCATGTCACAGTCATAGGCAACGGCCTGTAGCTGACAGGCTCCGCTCTTTTCGCACGCGGGACAGACGTGATTCCCCTCGACAAACAGCATCTGCAGCAGCGTGCGGCGCTCGGTACGTATCTCGTCCGTATCGTTCTCGACCTCGAGACCTTCAGAAGCGGGCGCCGTGCAAGCCGCGACATGCCGGCCATTTGCCTTGACGTTACAAACACGACAGCTGCCATGGGGCCGAAACTCGGGATTGTGACAGAGGTGCGGAATGTAGATACCCTCGGCCATGGCCGCCTCCATGATGGTCTGCCCTTCCCTGAACTGGACGCGTTTACCATCGATAGTGAAGTGACCAATCATACGCCACCCCCCTGCAAGTGCGCTTCGGGATCGCTACGCCCCGTCACCTGTCGTGCCTCCTCGAGCGCGGCATCAAGGTCAAAGGAAGGCTCGAAACTCGTATGTCTGAGTCGTTCGTGCAGCATGGTCGGGAAATGCTCGATGAGATGGACGGCAGGGTTCGAAGCCGTTGCTCCGAGGCCGCAATGGCTGGTATTACGCATGACTGACGCCATGCGCTGGATAGTCTGCAGGTCAACTGTAGTGCCATGGCCGTTGCCGATCTTCTCGAGCAGCTTGTTGACCAGGGTCGTACCAACCCGGCATGGCGTGCAGAAACCGCAACTCTCGTGGACGAAAAAGTCCATGAAATTACGCGCAACAGCAACCAGGTCACGGCTGTTATCGAACACCATGAAGGAGCCGCCCGTCGCGACGTCCTCATGGGCGATTTTCCTGCCAAACTCCTGCGGGGCCAGCATGATGCCTGCGGGGCCAGCAACCTGCACCGCCTGGGTATCACTGGCGCTGCACAGGTCAAGGATTTCAGCGATTGTCGTACCGAAAGGAATTTCGTAAATGCCCGGTTTGTCGCAGTCTCCCGAGATACTCAGCAGCTTGGTTCCGGGGGACGCTTCTGTACCGCGTGAGCGTAACCATTCGGGACCATTCTCGGCAACGCCGGCGGCCGCTATGAAGGTCTCAACGTTGTTGACCACGGTCGGGCGACCCAGGTAGCCATGGGTCACGGGGAAAGGCGGACGAATGCGAGGCACGCCGCGCTTGCCCTCGAGTGATTCGATCAGCGCCGATTCCTCACCACAGATGTAGGCGCCCGCACCGAGATGGATCTGGATATCGAAATCAAAGCCATCCTGTCCGAGAATCGAGTCACCGAGAAGGTTCGCATCACGGCGTTCCTGCAGTTCCGCCTCGAGCGCATCAAGCAGGTAGCGGTATTCGCCCCGCAGGTACAGAAAACCTTGCTGCGCACCGGTCACTGCCGCGCAGAGTGTCATCCCCTCGAAGAGACGATCGGCATAAGCCTGCAACAGCAACCGGTCCTTGAAGGTGCCGGGCTCGCCCTCGTCTGCATTGCATACAACGACTTTTTCCTGACCCCCTGAATCGGCACAGAACCGCCATTTCATGCCTGTACTGAAACCGGCTCCGCCGCGTCCGCGCAACCCGGATGTTTCAAGTTGTTCGAGGATTGTTGACTTGCCAATGCTCTGCGCGGCCTGTGTGGCAGCACCCGGGTGGTACCAGTCATCGAGCAGTATGTCACCAGTCACAAGATTCTCATTGACCTCGAAATAGTTCCGGGGCCATTCATCGACGGGGATCTGGTTTTTCACAAGATCGGCAATGGCGTCAATACGCTCAGGCGTCAGTCTTGTCAGGGTCAATCCATTGACGAGCGCTGCCGGGCCCTGGTCACCCATGCCGGTACAGGAGGTATAGCCGATGGTGACCCCCTTGTCCGCGTCAGACTTGCCTGGCTCCGCGCCCAGATGCTTCATCAGCCGTTCTGCGCATTCGCGGCTGCCCAGCATGCGGTCGATGATGTTGTCACTGAAGCGGATGTCATAACGACCGCAAGGCTCATATGAGAGAAAGCTGTAGAAGGTCACTACCCCGTCAATCACGGACGGCTCAATCCCCAGTCTGTGAGACAGCCGTTCCACTGCGCTATCCGGGATATGTCCGAGACGCTGCTGGATATGAATCAGAATCTGCAGGAGGCTGGACGCATTCTCCCCCCATTGGGAAAGTCCGGCTTCGACCGCGTCCACGTGGCGTGGGTCAGACATCTGTATGTTGCCCGGTCTGTGAGATCAGTTCTGAATGTAGGCAGACTCCAGGCAGGTGTCAAACCTTCGCGACAGCATCAAGGGCTTTTCCGGCTGGCTCCTGATCAACGTCACCTAACCCTGAAACAGCTATCGCACCAACACTCGAAAAGCAATTGCACCCTGCATGCTTTTCCGCTTCAATGATGTTTTTGATCCATGAGCCGCTTCGTGTCCGACAGCTTCATCAACTGGTTCCGAGCAACCTCACCCTATGTGCATGCACACCGGGGGAAGACATTTGTGCTCGCTTTCAGCGGCCGTGCTGTTGCGGACGATAATTTCTCGACGCTGATCCATGACATCGCGCTGCTCCACGGGCTAGGGATCCGGCTGGTGCTCGTGCATGGCTCGCGCCCGCAGATCGAGGAGAGACTGCGCCTGCGCAATGCTGAAATGGCCTATATCAATGGCCTGCGCGTTACCGATGAAACTGCCCTGACTTGTGTCAAGGAAGCAGCCGGCAGCGTCCGTGTTGAAATCGAGGCGCTCTTCTCCACCGCCGCATCCAACTCACCCATGGCGGGAGCCCGGATTCGCGTCATATCCGGCAACTTCGTGACTGCACGACCGATTGGCGTGCGCGACGGCACAGACTATCTCTACACCGGCGAGGTCAGACGTATCGAAACCAGGTCGATCTGCACCCAGCTCGAGGCTGGCAACCTGGTCGTGATTCCCCCGCTCGGTTATTCGCCGACCGGCGAGGTCTTCAACCTCAGCTCTGCCGATGTCGCAGCAGCCGTCGCCGCTTCAATCAATGCTGACAAGCTGATCCTGCTGACTGAGGGCAAGCCGCTCAAACGCGGTGGCAAAGCCCTCATCCACCTCACGCCGTCCCAGGTCGATGTGACACTGGCACGCCGCTCGTCACTCTCTGGTGAGCTGCGCCTGTTGCTGACAAAGGCCGCCGCCGCATGCCGCAAGGGTGTCAAGCGCGTACACCTGGTTTCTCGCGGTATCGAGGGAGCCCTGTTAAAGGAGCTCTTCACACGGGATGGTGCTGGCACCCTCGTCAGTCCCGAACCCTTTGACCTCATCCGCCAGGCACGTATCGACGATGTCGGGGGCATTCTTGGGCTCATTGAACCGCTCGAGGAAAAGGGAGTTCTCGTACGCCGTTCTCGCGAACTGCTTGAAACGGAAATAAGCCACTTCACTGTTATCGAGCGCGACGGGACTGTGATTGCCTGCGCGGCAATTTATCCCTATGAAAAGGATGCTATGGCAGAGCTCGCCTGTGTTGCAGTCCATCCCGATTATCAGGGCAAGGGATTTGGCGACACCCTGTTACAACGGCTTGAAGAGATGGCCATGAAACAGGGAATCGCTGAACTCTTTGTTCTGACGACCGTTTCCAGCCACTGGTTCCAGGAGCGCGGATTCAAAAAGGGAGAGGTACAGTCGCTGCCCATGGCGAGGCGGAGTCTCTATAACTACCGTCGCAACTCAAGGGTCCTGGTCAAGCAACTCGACTGAAATTTTTCGCTGATGTCAGCTGGGGGACAGGTATTTCTTCAGTGCATGCCTGACGATGCCATATTCCTTGACAGCTTCGTTGAAGAGATCCCTGACATCCTTGAGATCCTCCTCGCGCCCCATGAATTCGAGCTGCCTGGCAAGCTCGGAGAGACCGTTCGCGCCGAGACTGGCGCTGGCAGACTTGAGGCTATGCGCTGCCCGATAGAGTTGTTCCGCATCGCTGGCAGTGATGGCGTCACGCATGGTCTTGAAACGTATAGGAGTGTCGCGCATATAAGTCTGTATGATCGGGACGAATTTTTCCTGCATCAACTCCCTGAGCTCCTCGACTGTCCGCGTGTTAAGGTGCGTTGACTGTTCGACCGGAGCAGCGCCCCCTTTGCCTTTTTGCTCACTGTGGATGGATGTCGATTGCTTGAGCCAGTCATCTATCTTCGCCATCAGGGCCTTAATCGTTACAGGTTTGCCGAGAAAATCATCCATACCGACACTGAAACATTTCTGCTGGTCCTGAGGGAGTGTATTTGCTGTCATCGCAACGATCGGTACCGGAGAATAACCATGACGCTTCTCGTGTTCCCTGATCTTGCTGGTGGCCTCGAAACCGTCCATGCCGGGCATCTGGCAATCCATGAGCACCAGATCCGGGTTTTTCGACGTGGCAATCTTGACCGCCTCGAAACCATTGCGTGCCGACAGGGTCTCGATCCCCATTTTCTCCAGCATCTTGGTAACGAGAATCTGGCCATATTCATCATCCTCGACGATGAGTACCCGGACGGGACCGACTTTTTGTCGGGGCGTATCAGGCAATTCCCTGACCTCTCCTTCAACACGGGAGCCAGGCGCGAGCCATTTTGACAACTCGTTGTAGAGCGCATCTCTTTTGACTGGCTTGGCCAGATAGCTGTCCATGCCAGCGTCGAGACAAAGCTCCCTGTCGCCTTTCATTGCATTGGCGGTCATGGCAACAATCGGAACACGTGGTCGTGAATCGCTGGTCTCGATCTTGCGCATGAGGCCTGTTGCTTCACATCCACCCAGTTTTGGCATCTGCACGTCCATGAGGATCAGGTCGTACGGCTGCTCTTTCTGGAAATGATCAACAGCCTCGACGCCGTTTTCGGCCTCGGCCACCTCCAGTCCCATCTGTTTCAGCATGCTGGTCGTGATCTGCCTGTTGATCTCGTTATCCTCGACAACGAGAACCCTCCCAGTCAGCGGAGCAAATGCCTCTGTGGTGGCCGCCTGCATCGCCTCGCTTGCCTGATCCAGTTGCTGCTTGCCAGCATCGCGCGACTTCCGGTCATGCTTGGGTTTGGGACCGCCGGTCGATCCATAGGAATACTTTCCATGTGAACCGAAGTTTCCAAGCGTCTCCTCGAGCGTATCGGACGTAAACGGGACCATCAACAGCTGGTCAATGCAGCGCATGGCAGCACCTTTTCTCAGGGTATAGGATCCCTCGCTACCGACGAGCACGATACCGACCCCCGTGAGCAAGCGACTCTTGTAGATCTCCTCTGCAAACTGGAGTACGTCACCCTGCTGCATGTACTCATCGATCAGCAAGACGTCATAGGACCAGGTCTTGCCAACCTTGAGCGCATAGTCGAGTTTTTCCAGTGCTGCTTTGGCCCCCTCCGCAATATCACTGGTAATCCCGAATTTCTTGAGCGGCATGGCCAGGCTTCTTTTATAGGTTTCCCTGTCACCAACGAACAGGACTCGCAGGTTGCGCAGCTCCTGCCTGTGCTTCCACTCCGCACTTTCGGGGCGCCACATCTTCACCGTCAGCCAGAAAATACTGCCTTTACCGGGCTCGGTTTCGATGTCGATCTGGCCACCCATCATGTCGACAAGCCGCTGCGTGATGGAGAGACCAAGTCCGGTACCGCCGAAGCGGCGTGCCATGCTGCCATCTGCCTGCGTAAAGGGCTTGAAGAGTCTTTCCCTCGCTGCGGGCTCGATGCCTATACCGGTATCTGAAACCTCGACGCGCAGCGTATAAGCCATGCGGCTTTCCCGCGCCAGCGACAGGCGCAGACCGACGCGTCCCTTTTCAGTGAATTTGATGGCATTTGACAACAGGTTGTTGAGAACCTGTCGGTAGCGCGTCGGATCTCCGACCACGTCATAAGGTACGTCATCAGTGATTTCGAGCTTGAAATCAAGTCCCTGTTGCACTGCCTTCTGTCTCCAAAGGGCAGCAACATCCACCGTATTCTGCCGGATGTTGAGAGGGATACGCTCCAGCTCAAGTTGCCCGCTCTCGATTTTCGAGAGGTCCAGAATATCGTTGATGATGCCCATCAGGGATTCAGCAGACCTGCTGGCCGTGACGATCAGCTCCTGCTGTTCTGGTGAGAGCATCATGTTATCAAGCAGATCCAGTGCGCCGATAACACCGTTCATCGGGGTGCGGATCTCGTGACTCATGGTCGCCAGAAACTGGTCTTTCTCCTTGCTCGCCTGTTCCGCCGTTCTCATTGCAAGCTGCATGTCGAGCAAGGCACGGTTCTTCTCGTCGACTTCCGAACGCAACTTTTCAACAAGGCTGCCTTTCTGGCTTTGGGATGACTGCAGACTATCGAGCAGCTCGAAATTTTTGAAATGCAGCTTGATAGCCTTGAGAGTGCCTCTGTGTATCTGGGTAAATGTCACCATCAGAAAGAGCAGGTAGATGCCGACCACGGCGGCCATTGCCTGGTATGCCTCGTCACCCTGGATTAAGAGGCTGATGATGAGTGGAGCGAGCACGGTGACCAGGAAAAGCAATCCGGCAGTGGAGAGAGGCGCGAGGACCGGCACAGATCCGGCTGCAACGCCGACCAGGATCATCAGCAGAAAGGCCTGGTGCAACGGCAATTCAGGAAAGAGATAGATTCCTGCACTCCCCCAGCACAGGCCAAGGGCGAGCGTGCTGGTCGTCAGCAAGAACCTCCACCACTCCGCGTTAAACTCCCTGTCCCGGACGCGATTGAAGAGAGGGACAAGCGCCGCGCGCAGAACAAGCAGGGCGAACATGACAGACACCCAGCGCAAGAGCACGAAGTTGTCAACACCGGGATAGAGTATGTAGGCAAGGAAAAGAGTACTGGCGACGACGAAGGTAAACGTCGGCACCATGTAACGATTGAACAACATTAACTGCTTTCTGACGATAGCGGAGCCTCCCGGCTCTGACCCGGCATCCATCTGTCCGGTGTTGTCTATAGCCAGGCTCTCGTCAGGAGCAAGCGCTTCAGCAATTTGCATGTTGATAGGCGAATACCTTTTTACACAGCTGTGACGGGCAAACCGGCATTGTCTCCCGAATGTCGATCAGCCGATTCCACGAACAGCCGCTGTCGCTCTGCGTGACTCTTGTTGAACGACCAGAGCCCCTCGAGGAGTTGCAATCCGGGCAAAGGCGTTGCGGTGGTCTCATGAACAGAAATATCTCTGTACATAATAGTACAAATAGAGACAGAGCTCTCTCAAGTATGTTATTGAAATAATTATCACAAACCCATCCTCACAGGTTCGGAATGCATTTTACAGGGAAACTGCTAACCTGATGAATCATGTTGCACCAGTCTCGCGAGTAGATGATCACCACCGGATCCCGACTCCTCGTCTGCCTGCTGGCCATGGTGATACCAGCCTCAGCTGAGCAGCCACTCTCCGGCAAAATTCACTCCACTGTATTCAATGCGGGTAGAACGCTGCAGTGGATACTCCTGCGGGATCGGGACATGGCATGGCGCCTGAGTGTCACCGAGGAACACAGGATATTGATTGATGCGTCTCTGGGTGATTGCCGCTTCTGTGATGGCGAGGAGGACGGATGCGCCACGACCGGCGTTTCCTTCCGGTCATTGAAAGGCATCCGGGATCCCGTCGTCATCGTGGCCTGTCAAACCGCCTCCCGCGAACCAGTGCTTCAGCTCTTCGACCCTGCTGTTTCGTCTTCATCGCCGGCCATGCAGATTACAGGCAGCTACTATCTCGAATGGTCCACAATCGAAGAGGGAATCATCCTGATCGAGTGGGACGGGCCAGACCGCATTGTTCCCGGATGCAGGGTGCAGAGTGACAACGCTTTCGAGATGGCACCTGTGCAAAACAGGATGCTGCTCGATTCTCCCTGCTATCGCCGGGTACAAGGTCCGGAGCGAAAATGACACAGCGCCACCTGGCCGGCATTCTGCTGTTGTGCATGATCCTTGCTTCTGTCGCACATGGCTTCTCTCCGGCATTTCCGGTCATGATTGCCGGTCTCTTTGGCTGGGGTGCCGGTCTTTTGCTCGTGAGAAACATCGCGGGAATCCAGCGCGTGCAATCACTCCTGATGCTTGCCATCGGAGGAGCCGGACTGCTGTGGGGACTGGCAGCAACGGGAACAGCACGACTTGAACAGGCCATTGTTGCCAATCAGGCGATGCTCGCCATGCTCGCCTCCGTCAGTTTTCTGCGACTGATTACACTGCCATCGACCGGAGACGACGAGCACCTCCCGACAGGTCGTGCCGCACTCTGGCGCACTCTATTCGGGGTTCACTTCTTTGGAGCAGTCATCAACCTCTCGACGGTGATGATTGTCGGTGACCGCCAGTCAAGAAACAGACCCTTGACGTACCTGCAGGCAACAGTGCTCTCGCGCGGCTTCGCCATGGCAGCCAGCTGGTCACCCTTTTTCGCTGCCATGGGTATCGCGCTGACGAATGCTCCCGGGGCAAACCTGAGCGTTGTCTCACTCACAGGCCTGCCAGTCGCCATGCTGGCGCTGGGCTTCAGCGCCTGGCAACTCGAAAAAATATTCGACGTTGAGAAGTTCCGTGGCTACCCGCTCAATTTCCAGGCACTGTGGATTCCGGGCCTGCTCGCGCTGGCTGTGATGCTGATCCACAACAGCTACCCGGACCTTTCCATCCTGACACTGATCTCATCGCTGTCGCTGCTGCTGACGTTTGCTGTCATGCTGGTGCGACATCGTCACAGAGCACTGCCCGGGCTTGGGGAATTCATCACACAGGGGCTTCCCCGCATGTCGGGGGAACTTGTTCTGTTTCTCTCCGCGGGTGTGCTGGCTGCCGGGATCTCAACAGCCGTGACTGTTTCGGGCATGGACCTGACACCCGAGGTTTTTGGCCCGTCTGAAGCGAGCTTGCTACTCGTCGGCATGGTGCTGTTGAGCCTTGTCGGCATCCATCCCGTCATCAGCGTGACGACGGCAAGCGGCCTGATCCTGCCAGCTTCGCCGGACCCGGACCTGCTGGCGATGACCTTTCTGATGACCTGGGCTGCAGGCGTCTGCATTTCTCCCTTCAGCGGACTGAGTCTTGCAATACAGGGCCGCTACGGGATCAGTGCTTTCAGCTTCCCGCGATGGAATGGACTCTTCGTCATGCTGTTGCTGGCACTGGATATCCTGGTCCTTCACCTGATGTAAATCTCCTCTCTCGCATCCACCGCATCCCGAACCCGTCCCGCATTCAGCTTCATTTCAGATTACCTCTCTAGACTTGCCACAAACATCCATCAGATCGCAAGAGGAACTGACAATGACAACGACCGAATCGGGGAAGATCCGCGTGTGGGACCCCGTCGTACGCATTTTCCACTGGACCCTGGCGCTCTCCTTCCTGGTCGCCTGGATCACAGAGGACGAACTCATGACACCTCATGTATGGGCTGGTTACCTCATCACCGCTCTGCTCGTGATAAGAATCGTCTGGGGCTTCATCGGCACACCACATGCACGCTTCCGGGACTTCGTTTACAGCCCGGCTGTCATCCGGAGCTACATCCGCAAAATGCTCAGCCACAGCGAGCCGCGCTATCTTGGCCACAATCCCGCCGGTGGTGTCATGGTCACCCTGCTGATCCTGTCGTTGCTGATCACCGTCATCAGCGGCATCGCGCTTTATGGCAATACAGACCTTGCAGGGCCCATGGCCGGCTTCTTCCAGGGCGAATATTCGGCCGACATTTTCGAGGAACTCCACGAGTTCTTTGCAAATTTCACACTCTTCCTCGTCATCCTGCATATCGGTGGTGTCATCTGGAGCAGCTTCGCACACAGGGAGAATCTTGTCCGGTCCATGCTCACCGGTGTCAAGGAGGCGAAGGAATCATGAACAAACCGGGCATGATCACGATGTTGCTGATGACTTCCCTTTCCATTGCCAGCGCGAATGAGATTGACAGTCTGCTCGCCGGCTACAGAGATGACGGTGCCGCCGGGTTCAGCGCAGTGCGCGGCAAGCTGTTATGGACGACGGCCCGT
Source organism: Gammaproteobacteria bacterium (assembly GCA_037385685.1). Classification (GTDB taxonomy): domain Bacteria; phylum Pseudomonadota; class Gammaproteobacteria; order Chromatiales; family Chromatiaceae; genus Sva-25. The sequence continues at coordinate 5,701 of JARRMW010000014.1, read as the reverse complement.
ATCATCGACGGCGAGCAGCGTGCCTGCAGCAGTTGTCACACGGCTGACCCGGTCGCCCCCGGCAAACACGTTAAAACCGGCAAGCCGATCGAGCCGATGGCAGCATCGGCCAATCCGGAGCGCTTCACGGACATGGCGAAAACTGAAAAATGGTTCAGGCGTAACTGCAAATGGACACTGGGACGCGAATGCACTCCGCAGGAGAAAGGCGATCTGCTGACCTGGCTTTCTGGACAACAGGAGTAATCTGCTATGAAGAAAACACTGCTGATACTAATCAGTCTCATGCTTGGCCTGACGGCATCTGTCGCACTGCTTGCCGGTCATGACGAGCGCGGAGAGGATGCGCACCATGAATACCATGAAAGCGATCATGACGACGATGATGACCGGAGGGGATGGCTGCGTCGCATTGCCGGCAGTTCCGAGACTCAGCAATACCGCGACCGGGGACAGGATCCTGCGTTTGGTACCTACAGCAATGAATGTGGCGATTGCCACATGGCCTATCCGCCGGACATGCTTGCGAAGGAATCCTGGCGCGGACTGATGGCTAACCTCGAGGATCATTTCGGCGACAATGCGGAACTCGACGCCGCAACAGCCGGGGAGATTGGCAGCTTCCTCGAGCGGAACGCTGCCCGCACAATGGGCGGAGCCCGGACAAGCCAGCCGGCAAGGATCACGGACGCCCGCTGGTTTCGCGCGCAGCATCACGAGATTCCTGCCAGAATGGTGAAGAACAATCCTGGCGTAAAGAGCTTCAGCCGCTGCGAAGCCTGTCATACCCGGGCTGCTGAAGGGCGTTTCAATGAACATGATGTCCGTATCCCCGGATATGGCTATTGGGATGATTAAATGCGCAAGCTGACCATACTGCTGCTGTTGCTTTCGATGCTTGCTACCGGTCACCTCCTCGCCGACAGCAAGGACGATGATCACGAGCGTGCCTACCAGGCGCGCCAGGAGGACAAGATCCTGTCGCTCGAGGAAATCCTCGGGAAGCTGGATCTCGGTCCGGACACCCGGTTGCTCGAGGTGGAGCATGAACAGGAACACGGCCGTGATATCTATGAGATCGAGTACCTGACAAGCGAAGGCGATATCTTTGAACTCGAGGTAGATGCTGCGACAGGACAGGTTTTGAAACAGGAACGGGAGTAGATGCGGCTACTGCTGGTTGAAGACAATACGGAACTGGTTGCAGAACTGCTGCCTGTACTGCAGCAGGCAGGTTATGCCGTGGATGCCACGACCGACGGAGAAGAGGCGCATTACCTTGGTGAGAACGAGAGTTACGACGCCGTGATCCTTGATCTTGGCCTGCCGAAACGCAGCGGACTGGAAGTGCTCAGGGACTGGCGCGACAGCACGCTGAAGATGCCGGTGCTGATCCTGACCGCACGCGACACCTGGCAGGACAAGGTCGAGGGCCTCAAGGCGGGGGCGGATGATTACCTCGCCAAGCCGTTTCATCCGGAGGAACTGCTGGCACGCCTGCAAGCCCTCATTCGGCGCAGCCACGGTATTGCAGACAGCATACTGCGTGCCGATGGCATGACACTCGATGAAGGGCAGCAACTGCTCGAACTCGGGAACGGCAAGCGCCACAAGCTGACCGGAACCGAGTTCCGGCTGTTGCGCTATTTCATGCTGAACCCGGACAAACCGCTGTCGAAAACTCGACTCACGGAACACCTCTACGACCAGGAATTCGACCGCGACAGCAATCTCATCGAGGTCTATGTGCGGCGCCTGCGCGAGAAGATCGGGCGGGATCGCATCGAGACACGGCGCGGTCAGGGTTATGTCTTCAAATCCTGAAAAGCGGCACTCTCTCGAGCGCTCGCTGCAGATTGCCCTGGGCGGACTTGTTCTGCTGGCCATGCTCGCGCTCGCGCTGACTGGTATCGTCGCTGTACGCGACCTGGCCAAAGACTATGTCACGACGCGGCTGGAGCATGATGCCGAGGCGCTGGTCGCCATGCTGGAACCGCGGGAGAAGCGGTTTCTGCATGCAGTCCCGCCAATCTACAACCAGCCCTACTCCGGCCACTACTTCATCATCCGGTTCGATGATGGCAGCCTGTTGCGCTCGCGCTCGCTCTGGGACACCGTCTTCAGCGTGGAGCAGACCGCCCCGGGTGAAAACAGTGTCGACATGACCGATGGCCCGCAAGAGCAGTTGCTGCTGGTGCATACAGCGACCTATCGCAAGCAGCAACAGGCTTTTACGCTGGCAATTGCCGAGGATATCGGCGCATTCCGGACCATGATGCAATGGTTGCTCTGGCTTGCCATCGGTGTCGTCGTGGTCACGCTGCTTCTCTTCCTGCTGATCCAGAAGCGCCTTTTGCGGCGTGCCTTCCGTAGGCTCGACCTGGTTCGCGAGGACGTCCGGAGTATCGCCCGTGGCGAGAAGGAGTCTCTGCGAACCGACGTGCCAACGGAAATCACTCCGCTGGTAACAGATTTCAACCAGTTGCTGACAGGCTGGCGGGGCTATCTCGCGCGCTCGCGACATGCTGCCGGCAACCTTGCTCACGCACTCAAAACACCGCTGAGTCTGATCCTGCAACAAGGCAGAAAGCATGATGACCAATACCTGGTGAAACAGGCCGAACGCATGCATGATCTCATCGATCGCGAACTCAACCGTGCACGCATTGCCGGGTCAGCACTGGCGGGCAAGCGTTTCAGGCCCGCAACCGATATTACAGAACTCGCAGACGTCATCCGGCAACTGCATCGCGACAGACAACTCGACCTGCAGCTTGTTATCAATGCGGAGGATCAACTGCCGCTGGACCAGCAAGACATGCTCGAGCTTGTCGGGAACCTGCTCGAGAACGCCGCAAAGTGGGCACAGCACAGGATACGTCTCACTCTCGGAACCGAAGATGGCATGCACCTTGTCATCGAGGATGACGGCCCCGGGATCAACAGGGATTCGCGTTCGTTGATACTGACGCGCGGTACCCGGCTGGACGAATCTGAAGAGGGACACGGGATCGGCCTGTCGATCGTCCGGGAGATTGTCGAACTCTACGGTGGCAGTATCGATCTCGGAGAATCGGATGAGCTGGGAGGCTTGCGCGTTACCGTCGAGTTACCGTTACCGGCGTGACCTCTCCATTTCCGGCTTGCTGCCAGTGCACGGGACGCTGTTGGATCCCGCTGAACTGCACCCCCGGCTTCTCCGCTGCACCATGTTGCAAGCATGCAGAGGCAAAGAAGTTCTCAGCGGTTCGGATCGACCAGCGTCCGTCCCTTGATCTTGCCGGCGATAATATCCGCGGCAGCCCCGGGCACCTCTTCGAGACCGATCAAGCTGCCGATCTCGTTGAAGGCCGACTCCGGCAACTCCTGTGCCAGACGCCGCCAGGCTTCTGTGCGCCGCTCGATCGGGCAGTAGACCGAGTCGACACCGCGCAGGCTGACATTGCGCAGGATGAATGGCATGACCGTGGTCTCGAGTTTGAAGCTCGCAGCCAGGCCACAGGCCGCAACGGCGCCGCCGTAATGCATTTCGGCGAGTACGCGCGCGAGGATCGCCCCGCCTGTCACGTCGACGGCACCGGCCCAGCGCTGTGTTTCCAGCGGCCTGCAGGGTTCACTCATCTCGTCGCGGCTGACGAAGTCGCTCGCCCCGAGGCCCGCGAGAAAGTCACGGGTTTCCGGCCGGCCGGATTGTGCCGTCACTTCATAGCCAAGTTGCGACAACAGCAATACGGCAATACTGCCGACTCCGCCGGCTGCTCCTGTGACAAGCACCTTGCCGGAATCCGGTTTTATCCCCGCCTCCTCGAGCGTCATCACGCAAAGCATGGCTGTGAGTCCGGCCGTACCGATGGTCATTGCCTTGCGTGCATCGAGACCTTCAGGCATGGGCACGAGCCACTCCGGCCTGACGCGTGCCTTCTGTGCAAAACCGCCCCAGTAACGCTCGCCAACACCCCAGCCTGTCAGGATGACGGCATCGCCGGGTTTGAAACGGTCGGAAGCCGACTCCGCAACGCTCCCTGCAAAATCGATGCCGGGTACCATTGGAAAGTCACGAATGATCTTGCCCGTACCCGTCACGGCAAGTCCGTCCTTGTAATTGAGAGACGACATGGCGACATCGACGAGCACCGCTTCATCGGGCAGATCTGACTCCTCCAGCTGGCGGACAGTTGCAACTGTTCCTCCTTCCTCCTGTTCCAGTACCAGGGCATTGAACATCGACAGCCTCCTCTCTTGAATCATTTGTGTTAATTGACATCCTGCCCGCAATGGCAGCATGAGCCTACTGCTCAGGATAACCTTTCTATCTCACGGAAGCACAACCCGGTAGAGCTGCCGGGATATCCCGATCGCATCTCCCGGTTCCGGCAGGTTTCTTCACAGGCGCGGGATCAGTTCCTCGATAATTGACCGTTCCTCGAGCAGTTCACGTTCCGATTCCCTGAGTCGCGCCCTCGCGAAAGCATCGAGCTCGAGCCCCTGCACGACCTGGTACTCACCGTGACTGCAGGTCACCGGGAAGGAAAAGACGATCCCCTGGGAGATACCGTAACTGCCATCCGAGGGCACGCTCATGCTGACCCAGTCCTCTTCGGGCGTCCCCAGCGCCCAGTCGCGAACGTGGGCAACGATCGCATCCGCCGCAGATGCAGCAGAGGAGAGACCGCGCGCCTGGATGATCTCCGCACCACGTCGCTGGATACGCGGAATGAAATGGTCGATTGCCCAGTCGCGACTGACCAGTTCAAAGGCCGGCGTCCCATCAATGAGACAATGACTGATATCAGGAAACTGGGTCACGGAGTGGTTACCCCAGATCGCCATGCGCGTGATATTGGCGACAAGGCTGTTGGTCTTGTTGGCGAGTCGGCCGAGTGCCCGGTTGTGATCGAGCCTCGTCATGGACGTGAACTGTGTCTGATCCAGATCAGGAGCATTGGCGGCCGCAATGAGCGCATTGGTATTTGCCGGATTCCCGACAACAAGTACCCGCACGTCGGGTGATGCATGTTCGTTGATCATGCGTCCCTGGACAGCGAAAATTCTCGCGTTGTCGGTGATCAGTTCCTTGCGTTCCATGCCCTTGCCACGCGGCTTGGCACCAACGAGGATGGCATAGTCTGTGTCTCGAAATCCGATCCGTGGATCATCCGTCATGACGATATCGTGCAGGAGCGGCATCGCACAGTCCTCGAGTTCCATGCCAACCCCCTGCAGTGACGAGAGTGCCTGCGGTATCTCGAGCAAACGCAGGATTACGGGCTGATCAGGTCCGAACATGGCGCCCGAGGCGACACGAAACGCAAGCGCGTAGCCGATATTGCCGGCAGCACCCGTTATGGTGACCTTGATGGGGGAAATCATCGTGGCCCACTCCTCCTCTTTTATTCTGTTTTTCAGGAAAGTATAGAACCCGCCGCCTTCGCGTGCCCCGTCATCCGACAAATAATCACTATCGGCAATATCAATACAGTTCCATCGAGCCTGTACCACACGGATCCGGCCAGGAGTGGCAAGCACAAAAATGACAAGGGCCGCGATTGCGGCCCTTGTCATCACATCACCTGTCAGCGGGCTGAATCAACCAGCGACCGCCTTCTGGATCAGCGGGATCAGTGGTTCAGGCAGTGCGATCTTGCCGGAGAGTGCAAATTCGTGCGCCTTGTCAGACATTTTCTTCCATGTTTTCTGAATG
>JARRMW010000013.1:0-62764 GCA_037385685.1 Gammaproteobacteria bacterium | reverse complement strand
ACCTCACGCTGGTTGACGATGGACTTGTCATGCTCATGAATATATTCGATCGGGTCCTCGACGGTCAGGATATGGGATGCGCTGTTACGGTTACGGTGGCCGATCATGGCCGCCTGTGTGGTGGACTTGCCGGTACCCGTCGCACCAACGCACAGAACCAGCCCCCGCTGGATCATGACGATCTCCTTCAGGACCGTCGGCAACTCGAGTTCCTCGACCGTCGGAATATCGGTCTCGATATGGCGCATGACGATACTGGGCGTGTCCTTCTGGAAGAAGGCACTGACACGAAAACGGGCAACCCCCTCCTCGAAATGCGCAAAATTGGCCTCGCGCTGATCACGGAATCGCTCAAAGTGCTTGCCTGGGAGGAGCGACTCGATGATCTTCATCGTCTGGGCAGCGCTCAGATTCGACGAACCGACCGGATGCAGCATGTTGTTGAGCTTGATACAGGGAGGACGGCCGACGCTGAAAAAAAGATCCGACGCTCCCCGCCTGATCATGAGTTCGAGAAGTGGTCGTATATCCATTCTAGAAATCCTCTTTGTTTTCCGCCCTGCCACGCGCGGTTTCAGACGTAATGATGCCCCTGTCGACCAGTTGCCTCAGGTTCTGATCCATCGTCTGCATACCATCTGCCTGGCCTGTCTGGACGGACGAGTACATCTGTGCCAGCTTGTGTTCGCGGATCAGGTTACGAATCGCGGGGGTTGCCACCATGATTTCCCAGGCCGCCGTACGTCCACCACCGATTTTCTTCATCAGTGACTGCGAGATGACCGATCGAATCGAGTTTGACAGCATGGAACGCACCATGGCCTTCTCCTCGCCCGGGAAGACATCGATGACCCGGTCAATCGTCTTGACCGCCGAGCTGGTATGCAGTGTTCCGAATACAAGGTGACCGGTTTCGGCTGCGGTCAGCGCGAGGCGGATCGTTTCGAGGTCGCGCATCTCGCCAACCAGGATAACATCCGGGTCCTCACGCAAGGCAGCGCGCAATGCATCGGAGAAACTGTGTGTGTGTTCGTGAAGTTCGCGCTGGTTGATGAGGCATTTTTTGCTGGTGTGCAGAAATTCGATCGGGTCCTCAATCGTCAGGATGTGTTGCTGACGGTGGTCGTTGACATGATCGATCATCGCAGCCAGCGTGGTGGACTTGCCCGAACCCGTTACACCGGTGACGAGGACAAGACCGTTCTTGACGTCGATGATGTCCTTGAAGACCTTTGGTGCGCCGATATCCTCGAGGGTGAGGACATCAGAGGGAATCACCCGGAAGACAGCGCCGCTGCCGCGGTCATGGTTGAAGGCGTTGACACGAAAACGGGCAATGTCCGGCAGCGCAAAGGAAAAATCCACCTGGAGCTGCTCTTCGTAGACCCGACGCTGCCTGTCGTTCATGATGTCATAGATCATGGCATGCACGGTTTCCTGGTCGAGATCGGGCAGCTTGAGCCGTTTCATGTCTCCATCGATTCGCAGCATTGGTGGCAAGCCGGCGGAGAGATGCAAGTCAGAGGCTTTCTGTTTGACCGTAAAGGTGAGTAATTCTGCTATATCCACTTTTTTATGTATGTAAAATGCTCCCGGTAGCTCAAAACTTACACCATCCCTGCCCGGAATGACAACGGATTACAAAAAAATTAGACAAAATCTTCAAAAAATTCACAAACGCATTGAATTAGCAGCGACTTCATGCGATCGGGATCCTGCGACTGTCACACTGCTTGCTGTCAGCAAGACCAAACCGGCCGAGGCCATTCGTGCAGCTTTTGAAGCAGGACAGACCCGCTTCGGCGAGAACTATGTGCAGGAGGCCATCGAAAAGATGGAACAACTGCAGGATCTCGATATCGAGTGGCATTACATCGGAGGGATCCAGAGCAACAAAACCCGTCTGATCGCGCACTCCTTTGCCTGGGTGCATGGTGTCGCCTCACTGAAACATGCCAGGCGACTCTCGGAGCAGCGTCCATCCGACATGCCTCTGCTCAACCTCTGCCTGCAGATCAACATCAGTGGAGAATCGAGTAAACAGGGTGTGACGCCCGAGGAGGCTCCGGTGCTTGCAAGGGAAATCGCCCGCTTGCCGAACATTCGCCTGCGCGGTCTCATGGCCCTTCCCGAACCGACCGACGACAGCCAGCGTCAACATCTTGCCTTCTCCAGGGTCCATGCATTGTTCGACGAACTACGACGCGACGGGCATGATCTCGATACCCTCTCGATGGGCATGTCAGGTGATCTTGAAGCCGCCATCGAGGAGGGATCCACCATGGTCAGAATCGGCACTGCAATCTTTGGTGCCCGAACTTGATAAGATGAAATCATGAAAGAGAAAAGCATTGCATTCATCGGTGCCGGTAACATGGCCGGTGCACTGATCCGGGGTCTCTTAAAGGATGGACATCCTGCAGAGAGGATCATCGCCATGGATCCAGACAGGAGAAAACTCGACGCTTTCAGTTCAGAGAGCAATATCAATTGCACGACGGACAGCAGCAGCGCCGTGAGTGCGGCTGATGTCGTTGTACTGGCGGTCAAGCCACAGGTGATGGCCGATGTTGCACAGCAACTCGCCCCGGCTGTCCGGAAATACCGGCCTCTGGTGCTTTCCGTCGCTGCCGGTATCCGTATCGAACACCTGCGTCACTGGCTTGGTGACGACTGCGCCATCGTGCGGACGATGCCGAACACCCCTGCCATGTTGCAGGCCGGTGCGACGGGGCTCTTTGCAAGTGATACCGTCAGCGACGAGCAGCGCAGCCTTGCGGAATCGATCATGCGTGCAGCTGGTATCACCATCTGGGTCGAACATGAGGGTCTGATCGATGCTGTGACTGCTGTTTCCGGGAGTGGCCCCGCATATTTCTTTCTCTTCATGGAACAGATGATCCGCAGTGCGCAATCCCTTGGCCTTGGTGAGGAAGAAGCAACCCTGCTGACACTTCAGACAGCGCTTGGTGCAGCACGCATGGCCCTCGAGAGTGACGATTCACCGGCAACGCTTCGTGCGAAAGTGACATCCCCTGGAGGCACGACAGAACAGGCTATCCGGGTCTTTGAACAGGAAGGTCTCGAGCGCATCCTGAAGCAGGCCATGACCGCCGCGCGCGATCGCTCAATCGAACTCTCCTCTCAACTGCCTGTCGATTGACGCCATGGACGCCGGTTATCTCGCCAGCCCTTTCATTTTTCTGATCCAGGTGGTTTTCGGTGCTTATGCACTGATCGTGATGCTGCGTTTCCTCTTCCAGCTGTTGCGTGTCGACTTTCATAACCCCCTCTCGCAGTTCGTCGTAACACTCACATCACCGCTCCTCAGGCCGATGCGCAAGTTCATCCCTGGCATTGCCGGTATGGACATTGCGTCGCTGGTCCTTGCCTGGCTCGTCAAGTCAGCTGAACTTCTGCTCATCATCCTGCTTTCCGGGAACGGCATGATCCTTGCCGCATTCATCTGGGCAATTCCCTCCCTGGTATCACTCACTTTCACCATCTTTATCGCTGCCATGATCATCCTGGCGATCATGAGCTGGATTCCTTCGCTGCAAACGCATCCGCTGGCCTGGATTCTCCGCGCCCTGACCGATCCACTCCTGCGCCCTATCCGCCGTTATGTTCCAGCCCCCTCGGGACTTGATTTTTCAGTCATGATCGCAATCATCGGGCTCATCTTTCTGAGAATGCTCATCATCCCTCCTCTGACGCTCCTCTTCGGGGTTCCCAAGGGACTCTTGTGACTGACTGGTATCGATGGGAGGGCAAGACACTGTTGCTGAACTTGCGTGTTCAGCCCGGGGCACGATGCGATGAATTTGCGGGGGCCTATGGCAACAGGCAGTACCGCGTCAGAATTCATGCCCCACCCGTCGATGGCAAGGCAAACAGGTATCTCACGGCATTTCTCGCAAAAGAGTTTGGTGTCGCAAAAAGTGCTGTAGACCTTGTGAGCGGCAAGGCATCACGTGACAAGCTCTTTCGTATCCAGTCACCCGGCAAGTTACCCCCATTCCTCACAGAAAAAGAATAAGCCAGCCATCTGCGTGCCTTTCAGGTATGCTACGGGCCCATGAGTGAGAAACACCTGACTGAAACACGCTTCGACAGTTTCAATTTCACCGATCCCATCATGCAAGGGATCATGGACGCCGGCTTTACTTACTGCACTCCTATTCAGGAACTGACGATTCCGATCCTCCTCGAGGGCAAGGATGTTGCCGGACAGGCACAAACAGGGACCGGCAAAACCGCGGCTTTCATGCTCGGCACACTGCAGTACCTGCACGACCATCCTGCCGACGAGCGTCGCAGGCCGAATCAGCCACGCGCCATTATTCTTGCACCCACCCGTGAACTCGCCATCCAGATCCACAAGGATGCAGAGTTGCTCTCGAAACACACAGGGCTGAAACTGCGCGTCGTCTATGGCGGTTCCGGCTATGAGCAACAGCGCAAGTCACTCGAAGAGGTCGATATCCTGATCGGAACTCCCGGACGCCTGATCGACTATCTCAAGCAGCGCGTTTACGATCTGAAGGCGATACAGGCCGTGGTACTTGATGAGGCTGATCGCATGTTCGACCTGGGTTTCATCAAGGATATCCGTTTCCTGCTGCGGCGCATGCCACATCCCCGTGAACGTCTCGGCATGCTGTTCTCTGCAACACTCAGCTACCGCGTGACCGAACTCGCCTACGAGCACATGAACGATCCCAGGATCGCAAAGGTTGAATCCGACTCTGTGACTGCCGACCGGGTACGCCAGATCGGCTACATGGTTGCCAACGAGGAAAAGATACCACTCCTGATTGGTCTGCTGCGTGCGCATGAAGCTGCACGCACTATCATCTTCGTCAACACCAAGCGGGCCGCTGACGAAGTCTGGGGATATCTGGAGGGTAACGGCATCAGTTGCGCAATCCTTTCCGGTGACGTACCCCAGAAAAAACGCCTCTCCCTGCTGAAAAAATTCCAGGATGGCGAGGTTCAGGTCCTGGTGGCAACTGATGTCGCTGCACGCGGCCTGCATATCGAGAACGTCAGCCACGTCATTAATTATGATCTCCCGACCGATGCCGAGGACTATGTGCACCGGATCGGGCGAACCGCGCGCGCGGGGACGGATGGCGATGCGATCAGCCTGGTTTGCGAAACCTATGCCATGTCATTGCCGGATATCGAGGACTATATCAAGGCACGTGTTCCTGTCGAAATGCCACCACTGGACCTGCTTGCAGAGATCGACCCGAAAAGCCGTATCAGGCGTGAACGCCGCAAGCCGCGCCACTCGGGTCCCGGGCGGAAATCCTCCACTGGCGGAAAAGAGGCGTCGGGCAAACCGCGCAGGCGTTCCCGTAGACGCGGGCCTGCAACCAGCAATAATGCCAATCGCTCCGACTAGCAACTATCGCTCCAGAGTATTTACCGCGGCTGCAGGGACACACTGACTCACACAATCACGAGCGCATCTTTGCTGTGTGCGCCATCGATGAGAAACGCCCCGGGGTCTCTTGAGAAGATGACGACGCCTGGTGCGTAATCAACGATCCCGCTGCAATCCACTTCATACCCCACTTCCGGAAGCACGGTGCGCTGGTGACCAATCGCTGAAAGCGCTTCAGTCGGCAGGATTCCCGAGCGCAGGAGTCCGTATTATCGAGGCAGCAACAGCGAATGGTATAATCGGCTTTTTTTGATTCCCGGATACACACTATGCAACTCTCGACACTCACTGCCGTCTCACCCGTCGATGGACGCTACGGTAACAAGACGGAATCCCTGCGAACGATTTTCAGTGAGTACGGGCTCATTCGCTACCGGGTTATCGTCGAGATCCGCTGGCTGCAGGCCCTTGCAGGCAACCCGCAAATCAGTGAAGTGCCTGCTTTCAGCGAACAGGCAAACGCGCTGCTGGAAAGAATCATCAGCGACTTCGGAACGGACGACGCAGCTCGCGTGAAAGAGATCGAGCGCACCACCAATCACGACGTGAAGGCAGTCGAGTACTTTCTCAAGGAGAAGATCGCGGACAATCCCGAGCTCCTGGCAGTCAGTGAGTTCATCCATTTCGCCTGCACCTCTGAAGATATCAACAACCTTTGCCATGCACTCATGCTGCGTGACGGGCGCAACCTTGTACTGTTACCAGAGCTTCAAAAGGTCATCGACGCGATCCGCACATTGGCACATGAGCATGCCGGCCTTCCGATGCTCTCACGGACGCATGGCCAGCCGGCCTCGCCATCGACGATCGGCAAGGAGATGGCGAACGTCGTCGCGCGACTCGAGCGCCAGAAGAAGCAGATCGAAATGGTTCCGCTACTCGGCAAGATCAACGGTGCGGTCGGCAATTACAATGCGCACTTCTCAGCCTACCCGGAGATCGACTGGCCCTCCTTCGCGAGGGACTTTGTCGAGTCACTTGGTCTGGAATGGAATCCCTATACCACCCAGATCGAACCGCATGACTACATTGCCGAACTCTTCGACGCAATCTCGCGTGCAAACACCATCATGATCGACTACTGCCGTGACATCTGGGGCTATATTTCGGTTGGCTATTTCAGGCAGAAGACCAAAGCCGGCGAAGTCGGTTCATCGACCATGCCCCACAAGGTCAATCCGATCGATTTCGAGAATGCAGAGGGGAACCTGGGTATTGCCAATGCCCTTTTCGGACACCTTTCCGCAAAACTTCCGGTCTCGCGCTGGCAGAGAGACCTCACGGATTCCACGGTACTGCGGAATCTTGGTGTCGGTATCGGGCATGCCTCGATCGCGCTGCAATCACTGCTGCGTGGCATCGGCAAGCTGGAGGCGGATGCAGGACGTCTCGCCGGGGATCTTGATGCAAACTGGGAAGTCCTGGCAGAACCGATCCAGACCGTCATGCGCCGTTACGGGATCGAGAAGCCCTATGAAAAGCTCAAGGAGCTGACGCGTGGCCAGAGGATCACGCCAGATCAGCTTGCAACCTTTATCAGTGGACTGGATATTCCTGAATCAGCGAAACAATCGCTCTTGCAGATGAAACCGGCGACCTACATCGGCAATGCAGAGGAACAGGCAAAGAAGGTCTGACTCTTTTCACCACTCGACCCAAAAAAATGGCCGCAATCAATGCGGCCTTTTCTTATTTTGCCGGCAGGCCGAAGCCTGCCTGAATCCGTGCAGTTGGAATCACTCGATAGTGACTTCAACGCGACGGTTCAGCTGGCGACCCTCAGCGGTTTCGTTGGTCGCGACCGGCTGGCTCTCGCCCATGCCGGACGTCACGAACACCTCACGCGGCACATCGGCGCCAGCGGACAGGTAGTCAGCAACTGCATTGGCACGACGCTCGGACAGGCCCTGGTTGTAAGCCTCGGAGCCGACACTGTCGGTGTGACCGACGATAGTGACGCTGCTGTAACCTTTTTCTCTGAGTTTCGGGCTCTCGGCGATGAGTTTGTCGAGCTTCGCTTGCAGGTCAGGACGAATGGTCGCCTTGTCGAAGTCGAACAGACCGCTACCGCTGATAGTGTAAAGTTCTTCACCACAGGTCGGCAGACCATAGGATACTTCCCAGCACTCTTCGTAGCTGTTGACGACATTCTCGCCCTGGGAATCGGACAGATACTCTGCATCACCTGCAAAAGCAGATGTTGTGATTGCAAGACCGGCAGCCAGACTCAGAGGCGCGATCAGTGCAGTCAGTTTTGTGTTTACCTTTGACATAGGTACTCCCCTTAATTTTTTTGCGCAAAAAAAAATGAAAGTACATCATTCAATTAGTCGCCCTTCGTTATGTATTTCGTGACACAAAATCATCATCTCCCTGAACAGAAAATTACGGGTTTTCCCTAATATGTTGATAAATCGTGCGTTTTTTCGTGACTACTGGCAAAAAAAGCCCCTGCTGTTGCGAAATGCCGTGGATTTGCCAGAGACACAGCCTGGCAAAGAAGCCCTTTTTTCGCTTGCCAGTGATGAAAATATCGAATCTCGCCTCGTTCTGGAGCATGGTGAACGCCCCTGGGAGGTGCATTTCGGCCCCTTCACCAGCTCTGAACTCGAAGCATTGCCGGACTCAAGCTGGACAATCCTCTTTCAGGACATGGACAAGCATCTCCCCGAGGTCGGCAGCCTCCTGGAACAGTTCCGGGGAATGCCCCGCTGGCGGATCGATGACATCATGATCAGCTACGCAGTCGACAAGGGCTCTGTCGGTCCTCATACGGACGAGTATGATGTTTTCCTGATCCAGGCATCCGGCAAGCGCCTCTGGCGTATCGATACAGACCCCGAAGCAGACAGAAGCCTGGTTGCAAATCTGGACATGAAGATCCTGCAGCATTTCGAGGCCGATCAGGAGTGGTTGCTGGAGCCTGGCGACATGCTTTACCTCCCACCCGGTGTGGCTCACTGGGGTATAGCCCGGGGCGAGTGCATCACCTGGTCAGTTGGCTTCCGCGCCCCCTCTGCCCGGGAACTCTTGCCGGACTGGGCCGAAGCGCAACAGCAGCTCATCGAAGAACATCGTTACAGTGATCCGGAACTGGAACTGCAAGTCCACGATGGCGAGATCCAGCCACAAGCTGTCATCAAACTGCAGAGCATGCTCCTGAGGGCACTGGAACAGGATGCGGTCGATTTCGGTGCGTGGTTCGGCCGTTACATCACCGAACCCAAGGAGCACCTGCAGCCCGTACCCGGTCAGGACAGAGCGACTCCGGCAAAACTGCTCGAGAGAATGCACGACCAGCCACTCGCACGACACCCCGCCAGCAGGATTCTCTTCATGCACAATGCGGGCAGGCTGTACCTCTTCTGCGGAGGTCACTCCTATCCCCTGCCCGAATCATGTCTCTCCCTTGCCGTCCTGCTCAGCGAGCAGGATACATGGCATCCTGATGAACTCCGGATCTGGCTGGATGACGAAGATGCTGCAGCCATGCTGATCGATCTCTGTGAACGGGGGTACCTTGGCTTTGACTAGTACTCCCTGCAGGATCGACCTCGTCAACTGGCCGGATACATCCACGCAGCTTTCGGCCATCCGCCGCCGGATCTTCATCGACGAGCAAGGCGTCCCTGCCGATCTCGAATGGGATGGTCTCGATGCAACAGCCATGCACGCGAGGGCCACAAGCCTCGCAGGAGAAGTCATCGGCACGGCAAGGCTGTTGCCGGACGGACAGATCGGACGCATGGCTGTTCTCAGGGAGTGGCGAGGGCTGGGGGTCGGAACAGCAATGCTGCAATGCCTGATCGCTTGCGCACCTGCAAAGGAGAGACTGTTCCTCAACGCCCAGACAAGTGCAGAATCGTTCTATCGACGTAATGGCTTCGAACCCGAAGGCGAGATCTTTATGGAAGCCGGCATTCCCCACATCAGGATGCATTACCGTCCGAGCAGGTAGATAGTCTCTGTCAACTCCTCGAGCCCCTTCTCCCTCCAGTGTGGTTCGTCCAGCAGCAGATCAATAGAGGCGAGGCTCTCGATGCGATAGTGATCGCCGTAGAGCTCCTCTACTTCATCCCGCGATACCGGAAAGGGAGGTCCGGACATCTGGTGGAGGGGATAGTCGAGCGTGATAAGCAATACAGGCACATCGATGGACACGAGTTCACGCATCTTTTCAGCGTATTCCGCCCGCATGTCGGGTGGAAGCGCAATCAAGGATGCCCGATCGAAGACTGCATCCACCGGTCCGAGATCACCGGGCTGCAGGTCAAAATAATTGGCATGCAGTATGGTGATGTTTCCTGAACGCCACTGGTCGTGGTCATTGACGCTGACGACTACCGGTTCGAGACCGTTCTCCTCGAAAAAGCTTCGCACCGCAAGTTCGCTGATCTCGACACCGACCACCTCCAGACCCTGGTCTCTCAGCCAGAGAAGATCCAGGCTTTTCCCGCAAAGAGGAACGAAAACACGCTGGCCAGCGACGAGCTCAAGCCTGCTGTACCACTCCGACAGGTTGGGATTGGTGGCGTTCAGGTGAAAACCAATGCGTCCATCACGCCAGCGTTGATGCCAAAACTCTGCGTCCAGCGGGTATCTCCGGCCGTTGAATCTGCATGACATCCTAACAGCCGGGATATTGACAGCAAAGTGACTCCTGCGGAACATGGTGCGCTCCCAAGGTTCGGGGAATCAGGATACACTGCCGTCGAGAAGACCATGAAGGCGACAGAGCAGATGGACAATCCCTACAAGACACCCTCCAGCGATCCACAACTGCCACCATCGAATGAAATCGACACCTCGAGTCCGTTCTCGCCGAGAGGCCGCTTTGGCCGGCTGAGTTTTATTGCCTGGTACATGCTCGTGACGGTTCTCAGCTATATCGCCATGGGACTGCTGGGCGGAACGACACTCTTCATGGAGACTGAGCCGGAAAAAATCGCTCTCTTTTTCTCGAGTATCGGAGGCCCTTCTTACGTCCTCCTGACGATCATCACAACGGTTCTGTTAGTCATCTTTGTGATCAGGCGGCTGCACGATCTCAACACGACCGGCTGGCTGGCCCTGTTGCTCATCGTCCCGCTGGTGAATTTCTTTCTCCTGCTGTATCTGTTGCTGAAGCGCGGCGATGAAGGAGGCAACCGCTTTGCTCCTGCTCGCCCGACACCTGGCTGGGAAAAAGCCCTGGGTTACACCGGAACAGGCCTCTTCGTTTTAGGATTTATCGGGATCGTAATGGCCATCCTGTTTCCCGCGATCATGCAATAATGCCGAACCGTGACGCCACTGAAACTGGACACCGCCTGCACGATTGAAACGCCGGAAGGGATCAGCCTCAAGCTCTACCCTGCCGGCCCGGTTGCTCGCGGGGCCGCATGGCTGATCGACAGCCTGATCCGTATCGGGCTCTATATCGGACTGGTACTGGTTCTCGGCGTTCTGGGCGCAACAGGCACCGGCATACTCCTCGTCGCCGTCTTCTTTCTGGAATGGTTCTATCCGGTCTATTATGAACTCACGAGAGGCTCCACTCCCGGAAAGTCTGCCTTTGGCATGGTCGTAGTCCATAGTGATGGCACACCGGTCGGATGGCAGGCATCAGTGATTCGCAATCTGCTGCGCACTGTCGATTTTCTGCCCCTCTTCTACGGCTTTGGCCTCGTCTCGATGTTGCTGAACAAGCGCTTTCAGAGACTGGGTGATATGGCGGCCGATACCCTTGTGGTCTACAAACCGGCACCGAGGGAGTCCGCGGTCATCAACAGCATGGCGATCAAACCACCCGCAGACCTGCTGCCCCGTGAACAGCAAGCATTGATCAATTTTGCAGAGCGTATGGAACGTATTTCCGAATCCCGCAGTATCGAGCTGTCAGACCATCTCGTCAGCCTGACGGGAGAAAAAGGCAGACAGGGTGTGGAGAAACTGCTCGGTTACGCTCGCTGGCTCGCAAACGGCCGGTGAGAGACTACCGGGCCGAGTATCAGAAAGATGCGTCAAATTCAGTTCCAGCAGCTACATGAAGCCTCCTGGTCAGCACTCGAGGAGATCCTGGACAGCCTGGAATCCGGACGCAATGGACCGAAGCTGCCAACCGAATCGATCAGGCGCCTCCCTTCACTCTACCGCGATGTCTGCCAGCATCTCGCTCTGGCACAGAGCCGTTGCTATAGCACTGCCCTCATCGAGAAACTGCATCACCTGGCCATGAGAGCACACCACCAGTTGTACAAGCGCGAATTTCGAATCGGGAAGCGCATGCTCGAATTCATGGTTTCCGATTTTCCGGTCACCCTGCGCAATCACCACAGGCTCTTCTGGCTTGCCTTCATGCTTTTCTTTGCGCCGGGCATCCTGTTTGGCGCAGTCTGCTATTTCAACCCCGACATGATTTATGTCGTTGTTGATGACAGTTCGGTTGCGCAAATGGAATACATGTACAACCCGGATGCAGATCACCAGACTGGCAGACAGGAGGGAATGGAGAATGCAAGTCGTGTCAGCATGTTCGGCTTCTATGTCTACAATAATACCGGCATCGGTTTCAGGACCTTCGCCGGCGGCATCCTCGCAGGTCTTGGCACGCTCTTTTTCCTTGTTCTCAATGGCCTCGTCATTGGTGGTATTGCCGGTTATCTGACCGAACTCGGTTATGTTGAAACATTCTGGGGATTCGTGATCGGTCACGGCTCCTTCGAGCTTGTCGCCATCGTAATCTCGGGTATGGCCGGACTGCTCCTGGGCAAGGCGATTATCGCGCCGGGTAACATGCGACGAATCGAAGCGCTCAAACGCAATGCCGGTCAGGCAGTGATTCTCATTAGTGGTGCGGCAGGCATGTTTTTCACAGCCGCTCTGATCGAGGCATTCTGGTCCCCGCTCCCCATCCCCGCAGCAATCAAATTCATTGCCGGAGCTTTGCTGTGGCTTCTGGTCTTCTCCTACCTCTTTTTTACAGGGAGGAACCGGAATGCAGCTTGAACAGGCAACAGCGGTGCTGCGTCCCAGACGGAGCTGGGAGGCAATTGATCTCGGCTTTCACATGGCGAGACGCTGGTTCCTGCCCCTGTGGCTTATGTGGATGGCGACTGCTTTTCCTCTGTTCCTTCTGCTGCACCTGCTGATGCCGGGAAGTTTCGGCCTCGCACTGCTTCTTTTCTGGTGGCTGAAACCACTCTATGAACCGATGATGACCGACTGGCTCGGTCGCGCACTCTTCAACGAACAGACGCCAATCCGCGAACAGTTGCGCCGACTCCCCCGCATCCTGCCCGTGGGCCTGCCGGGCAATCTCACGTGGCGCCGGCTTTTTCCGTCACGTTCTTTCTTCCTCTGCATACAGCAACTGGAGGGGCTGCGGGGAGAGCCTTTCAGCAGACGCATGAAACTGCTTTTCTCGACCGATCCAAACAGTGGCTGGTTAACAGTTCTCATGTTTCACATCGAGTCGATACTCTACCTGGGAACGATCGGTCTCGTGATCATGCTTTTGCCAGAGACGGTCGATGTCGACTTCGGATTGCTGGATTCCATCAGTAACAGCTCCATGGTTGCATGGACCAACAGCATCTTCTACCTGTTGGCAGCATCCATCGTTGCACCCTTCTATGTCGCTGCAGGTTTCTCGCTCTATATCAATTCCCGCACCGATCTCGAGGCATGGGATATCGAGATCGATTTCCGCCGTATTGCTCGGGAGACGGCGAAACGTTCACAAGTGCGCGTCTTTCCCGGTGCAACGCTTGCGGCACCGGTCCTGCTAGCCACCGGCATGTTGCTGTCCTGTCCCGGAACGGCCGATGCACTGGACCGCATGGAGGCGAGAGAAAGTATTGCAGAGGTCCTCTCGCATGAGGACTTTGGAAAAACGGTCATGCGGAAAGAGTGGCGTGCGATCGAAGAGACGAAGAGAGAATCCGATGAGCGGGACGGTATGGACTTCAGCCTGGGCAATCTCGAATGGCTGGCCCTGCTGCTGCGCCTCCTTGCCTATGCCCTCATCGCGCTTTTCGCTGGCTGGCTGGTATTCAGAATCATGCAGAGCGCAAGTGGTGGCCTGGAAACGGGTCGAAAAAGCCGTACAGCCGCGGAAAGCCGTGGACATCGGTTGCTGCAGCCGGATCATGAGGACGATGACCACATTCCCGACAACCCGGTTCATGCAGTCATCAAACTCTGCGAGGAGGGTCAGTTGCGCCGGGCAATGAGCCTGCTCTACAGGGCGACAATCCTCTACTATATCAGGCTGCAGAAACTCGATATTCCCGACAGTGCAACCGAGGGAGAATGCCTTCAGCTGGTACGGCAGCATCGTCCGCAACAGGAAAGCCACTATTTCGAGACACTGACGCGAAGCTGGCAGAGCCTTGCTTACGCGGGATACGGACTCTCGCCGGAAGAGCTCATCGCACTCTGTCGCCAATGGCCCGCAGTCTATAGCGGAGAGGAAGATGCGTCATAAACGCATCAAAGGCGCAATCGGTGTATTACTGCTTGTTGCAGCAGTCACATGGTTCCTGCAGAACTATGAGCGGGTGGACGTCGAGGTCGAAACGGATATTGCCGAGGCCGTCAGAACAAACCCGCTGATCGCTGCCGAGCGTTTCCTGACAGCCAATGGGTACGACGCCTCAAGTGTGAGCGGCCGGAAGCTTCTTGACGAACTCCCGGCGCCGTCAGATACCCTGATCATCAACAATCTTTTCCACTCCCTCTCCACCGCCCGGGAACAGGCACTGCTTGACTGGGTAGAACATGGCGGCCATCTGGTCATCACGCCGAAAAAAAGCTGGTCGAAGAATGACAACAGCGGCTATCCCCTTCTCGACAGGCTCGGCATCCATCGCCATGGCAGTGACTTCACGCTATTCAGCCTGTCACCGGACATACTTGCTGGTGAAGAGAGCATCAGCTTCCTTTTCCATGGCATTGAGGAACCGCTCGAAGCGCATTTCAGGAACACCACATGGCTGCACTCGGACCAGAGAACCCCTGATTTCGGGATTCCCAGAGGAGGACTCACAAGGCCAGGTGCAGACTCTGGGCAGGTTGATGGAAATGAAACAGACCCTGAATATCATCTCGTGCAATTGACATATGGAAGCGGCCTCGTGACCGTGACCAGCGATAACCGCTTCCTGACTAATGACTTGATCGGCAAGTATGACCATGCGTGGCTACTCTCCCTGCTGACTGACAGAAACGGCAAGGTCTGGCTGCTCTATGACAAGTCCATGCCATCACTGTGGAGTTTGCTTGTTGAGCACACTTTCCCGTTGCTGGCAGCTGCAACACTGTTGCTCTGCCTGGTGCTGTGGTACAGCATGCGCAGGATCGGCCCGCTGCTGGAACCAGTCGAAAACCGGCGACGAGACCTGATCGAGCACCTTGACGCAACAAGCCGCTATTTCTGGCGCAATGGTGACCTGGCCTATGTCACTCGCGCTACACAGCAACTCGTGCTCGATTACTGGAGGAGTCAACACGGTTGCCTCATGCATATGCGTGAGCAGGAACAGGCGAAGTGGATCAGCAATCACAGCGGTCTTGAACTCAACGAAGTAGAGTTCGCTCTCTTTCGCGATGTGGAAAACAGTGAACAACTGACCAGACAGGCGCAGCTCATCCAGCTCCTGCGCCTTCGAATTCATCGAGGACAGACATTTTGGAAACAGTAGAGCAAAACGAGGCAACCGGGCAGCTGCGTGCACTCGAGCAGCAGGTCGGGCAGGCAGTCATCGGACAGAAACCTGTCATCCGAGAAGTGATCATCGCGCTCATCGCGGGGGGACATGTTCTCGTCGAGGGCGTGCCGGGACTCGGCAAGACGTTGCTGGTTCGCGCCCTGACAAAGGCCATCGGGGGACGATTCAGCCGGATCCAGTTCACGCCGGATTTGATGCCGACGGATATCAGCGGTCACGCACTCTTTGATTTCAAGAGCAACGAGTTCCATATCCGCAAAGGCCCCGTGTTCTGCAATTTCCTGCTTGCCGACGAGATCAACCGTGCACCTGCGAAGACCCAGTCAGCGCTTCTCGAGGCGATGCAGGAAAAACAGGTCACTATCGAGGGAGACTCTTTTTCCCTGCAACCTCCCTTCATGGTGATGGCGACACAAAACCCGATCGAGCAGGAAGGCACTTATCCTCTTCCCCAGGCACAGCTTGACCGCTTCCTCGTCAAGATCATGATTGGCTATCCGGACCAGGCAGAAGAGCAGCAAATGGTTTCCAGGGTGACGCGACGTATGGTGGCAGATGATCTCGACATTTCGGCTGTTGAGCAAATACTGGAGCCGGAAGAGATTCTTCATCTGCAAAAAACCGCGGCAGAGCAGCATATCGACGAGGCCGTCGTTGGCTATGCAGTCGATCTGATCCGCACTACCCGTGACTGGCAGGGCCTCGAGGCAGGTAGCGGGCCACGCGGAGCAATCGCCCTGTTGCGAACAGCACGTGCGATGGCCTTGCTGAACGGTAATCCCTTCGTGACTCCGGATGACATCAAGCGTGTCGCCCCCATGGTACTGCGTCACCGCATTCGGCTGGCTGCCGATCTGGAAATCGAGGGTCGTCAACCGGACGATGTCTTGCAGGATATCCTGGCAACGGTGGAGAGTCCGCGGACGTGAACTGGTATCCACGCCGCCCCCTGCTCTACCTCGCTTCAGCCTGGTTGTTGCCGGGTGGCATTGCCTCTTTCTATCCCCAGATGACAGACGCATGGTATCTGAGCGGAGCCGTGTTTCTCGGAATCGCGCTCTCGGACCTGTGGCGTTGCCGGCAGATGAAAACGCCCGATGTTCATCGCCTGATGCCACGCAACCTGCCACTCTCGGTTGGCACGCATATTCGCCTGCAGATCAGGAACCATCAGGACTATCCTGTGCAGTTCCAGATCCACGATCACTATCCTGAACACTTCAGATGCGATGAAATGCCCCGGACGCTCCGGATTGATGCCGGATCCGGTATCGAGATCGACTATCGTGTTTCGCCGCCTGAACGTGGTGATGCCCTGTTCAGGAAAAGTGAACTGCAGCTCGTTTCGCCCTGGCGAATGTGGCAACAGCGGCGCTTCGCCGGTCGTGAGGAAAGCGTGCGCGTCTATCCGAACTTTGCAGAAATCAGCACCTACACCCTGCTCGCAACAGACAATCGCCTGAGCCAGATCGGGGTCAGGCGAAAGCAGCGTCGTGGCGCAGGTAACGACTTCTTTCAGCTCAGGGAGTTTCGCCAGGGCGACAGCCAGCGGCAAATCCACTGGCAGGCCAGTGCCCGCCAGCGCAAGCTCATTTCCAAAGATTACCAGGATGAAAAAGACCAGCAGGTCATCATTCTGCTCGATACGGGCAGACGCATGCGACACAGGGATGAGGGGCGTGCTCACCTCGACCAGGCACTCAATGCGGTCCTGCTGCTGAGCTATGTCGCGGTGCGCCAGGGTGATGCCGTTGGCGTCATGACAATCGGCGGAGACAAGCGCTGGATCCCGCCACGCAAAGGTCAGGACACGGTCAATCGCCTGCTGGAATCCCTCTACAACCTGGAATCGTCCCTCCAGCCGGCCGACTATCTTGCGGCAGCCGGCCGACTGGCATCACTGCAGAGCCGGCGGGCGCTCGTGATCCTGATTACGAATACCCGCAACGAGGATGACCGGGATCTTTTCGCTGCGACACGGCAGTTACGACACCAACACCTGGTCGTGCTGGCCGATTTGCGCGAAGAAATCCTCGATCAGACTGTGACCAGCCCGATCGATACAGGGAACCAGGCACTGCGCTATCATGCAGTTGAACGCTACCTCGATGAGCGTCGCAGGAAACATCTTTTGCTGATACACCGCGGGATTCGGGCACTCGATATCACCGCGAGGCAGCTTCCTGTCGCACTTGTTAATCAATACCTCGACATCAAGGCCGAGGCATCGCTCTAGTTTCCCGGTAGGTAACCATGATTCGATTTTCTGTCATTGCATTTCTGGGAGTTGTGCTCTTGTGGGCTGGCCTGCACAGGCTGCAACAGATCAGCGGAAGTTCACGCCTCCTTGACTGGCGATCGGTGCTTCTGGCGGTTCGGATCGGGGATGCCGATGCGTGGTTCACCCTCTTCGTCACACTCGTGGGCGCACTCATTGTCGCGGTCTCGCTGTTTGTACTGACGGGGACGCTTATCATTCTGATTATCGATCCCTTCTGATGACAGCGATCATTGCATCCGGACAACCGGAATCCGGAGTTCCTGACAGTTTCCGCTTGGGTTACCATCACACGATGAACCCTGGAAGTCTGCATCGATGAAAAGAGCGATCCTGGAAGAATTGCGTGAAATCCTTCCGCCAGAAGGCCTGATTGACCAAACCGAGGCACTGCGCCCCTATGAGTGCGACGGATTGACAGCCCTGCGAACGCTCCCGCTTGCCGTGACACTGCCGGATACGGAAGAACAGGTGAAGCGCATCCTGCAGTGCTGCAAGAGGCATGGAGCCCCTGTCGTTGCACGCGGTGCCGGGACCGGACTCTCGGGTGGTGCACAACCGCACGAGGACGGCATTATCCTGAGCCTTGCAAAGTTCAACCGCATCCGCAGACTGGATCCCGACAGCCGCACCGCAGTTGTCGAGCCGGGTGTGCGTAATATCGCTATCAGCGAGGCTGCAAGGCCCCATGGACTTTACTATGCGCCGGACCCTTCGTCCCAGATCGCCTGTACCATCGGTGGCAACGTAGCGGAAAACTCCGGCGGTCTGCACTGTCTCAAGTATGGCCTGACGGTACATAATATCCAGAAACTGCGCGTCATGACGATCGACGGAGACCTCCTGACGATCGGCAGTGACGCACTCGATGCGCCCGGCTATGACCTGCTGGCGCTCATGACAGGTTCCGAGGGACTGCTCGGGATTATTCTCGAAATCACGGTCAAGCTCCTGCCAGTCCCGCCACTGGCCAGGGTCATCATGGCAGCGTTCGACAGCGTCGAAACAGCCGGTGAAGCCGTTGGTCGTATCATTGCGAATGGCATCATCCCGGGGGGACTCGAGATGATGGACAACCTCTCGATACGCGCTGCCGAGGATTTCGCTCACGCAGGTTACCCGACCGATGCAGCTGCCATCCTGTTATGCGAACTGGACGGTACCGCGGAAGAGGTCGAGCAAGACATCGCCCGCGTCACGACGATTCTCGAGGGTTGCGGTGTCACGAGCATCAAGCTGTCGACAAGTGAACAGGAGCGCCTCTCGCTCTGGGCCGGTCGCAAGTCGGCATTTCCGGCCGTCGGACGCATCTCTCCCGATTACTACTGCATGGACGGCACCATCCCGCGACACAGGCTGCCGGACGTCCTGCGCCGCATGGGCGAGATGTCGCATGAATACGGACTCCGTGTCGCGAACGTCTTCCATGCAGGCGATGGTAATCTGCACCCCCTCATTCTCTACGATGCCAACAAGGGCAACGAGCTCGAAAAAGCCGAGGAGTTCGGTGGCAAGATACTCGAGCTCTGTGTCGATGTCGGTGGCACCATCACCGGCGAGCATGGTGTCGGCACAGAAAAGATCAACCAGATGTGCGTCCAGTTCCAGGCACTCGAACTGTCGCAGTTCCATGCTGTGAAAGAGGCCTTTGATCCCCACGGATTACTGAACCCCGGCAAGGCCGTACCGACACTCCACCGTTGCGCCGAGCTCGGCGCGATGCATGTCCACAACGGTGAGTTGCCCTTTCCCGAGCTGGAACGTTTCTGATGGAACTGCAGGAACGTATCCGCGCCGCATTCGAGAAAGGTACCCGCTTGCGTATCACGGGCAGTGGCACCAAGAAGTTTCTCGGGCCCCACTGCGAGGGCGAGGCAATCAGCACGCTGGAATCCACGGGTATTGTCAGCTACCAGCCCGAGGAACTCTTCATCACGGCGAAAGCGGGCACATCCCTGAGCGAGATCGAGGCTGCCCTTGCAGAGAAAGGGCAACAGTTTTCGTTCGAGCCGCCCGCGTTCGGCGAAACAGCGACTCTCGGTGGAACCATTGCCTGCGGCCTCTCCGGTCCGGCACGGCCCTGGAAAGGCGCAGCGCGTGATTTCGTCCTTGGATCGCGTCTTATCAATGGCAAGGGGGAACTCCTCCGTTTTGGCGGGGAAGTGATCAAGAATGTCGCCGGCTACGATGTTTCTCGGCTCATGTGCGGTGCATTCGGCACGCTCGGAGTGCTCACGGAAGTCAGTATCAAGGTTGTTCCCGTCCCGCAGAAAAGCCTGACCCTCTCAATGGAGCTGGACCGGACCGATGCGCTGGCGCGTGTGACCGAACTGTCACGCCAACCCTGGCCGATCTCGGCCGCGGCCTGGTACCAGGGAGTACTCCGGATTCGACTCTCCGGCGCGGAAGCGGCGGTCGATCATGCTGTCGCAAGCCTGGGTGGCGAGGTATCGGAAGCATCCGGATTCTGGACGCGTCTTCGTGAACAGACCCATCCGTTCTTCAAGTCGACCCGCTCCCTGTGGCGACTCTCACTGCCGCAGGCCACACCGGCCATCGACCTGCCGGGTGAAGAGCTACTCGACTGGGGAGGGGCACAACGCTGGCTGTTGAGTGACGAGGATGGCACGACGATCAGAACCATCGCGAGTGAAGCCGGCGGACACGCAACCGCCTTCCGCAATCCACCGGACCGGGAAGACGCCTTCATGCCGCTAGCGCCGCCGATGCTGGCGTTGCACCGGCGCATCAAGCAGGCTTTCGATCCCGGTGGCATTTTGAACCCTGGCCGCCTCTACCGGGAGTTGTAATGCAGACAAGACTCTCGTCATCGCTGCTGGAGACAGACTGGGGAAAGGAGGCAGACAGCATCCTGCGTACCTGCGTTCACTGCGGTTTCTGTACCGCAACCTGCCCGACCTACCAGCTGACGGGCGATGAGCTTGACGGACCGCGCGGACGCATCTATCTCATCAAGCAGGCTCTCGAGGAAACAACCGCCTCGGCAAAAACCCGAAAACATCTTGATCGCTGTCTCGTCTGCCGTTCATGCGAAACCACCTGTCCTTCAGGAGTCCGCTATCACAACTTGCTGCAGATCGGAAAGCAGGCCGTCGATACACACGTGCAGCGCTCGCTGAACGAGCGCCTCTTGCGCTGGGGCATGAGGACACTCCTGCCCTACCCTGCGCGCTTTGCGCCCCTCTTCAAACTTGGCACTATTTTCAGGCCATTGATGCCGGCGGCCCTGAAAGCCAAAATGCCGGTCATCCACGAACCGGGCGCTCGTCCCTCCCGAACGCACGCGCGAAACGTCATCCTGTTCGAGGGCTGTGTACAGTCAGTGGTTGCAACGAGTATCAACGCCGCCGCCAGCCGCGTGCTTGACCGGTTCGGAATCGGCTGCATCGTCGCAAACGGCGAAGGCTGTTGTGGCGCAGTCAGCAACCATACGGGGGACATCCCTGCCGGTGAGGAGATGGCGAGGCGCAACATCGACAGCTGGATGCCGCATCTCGATGCCGGGGCCGAGGCTATTGTCACCACCGCGAGCGCCTGTGGCCTCGAGATCCGTGAATACCCTGAATTGCTGAAAAACGATCCCGTCTATGCCGGCAAGGCGCAGCGTATTGCCAGTACCGTGATGGATATCAGCGAATTCCTCTCGCAGACTATCGATAGCAGCAGTTTGACACTGTCGGAACCACTTCCGCAGATCAGCTTCCATGCCCCCTGCACATTGCAGCATGGCCTGAAGCAGACCGGTACGGTGGAGGGCCTGCTGCAAAAACTCGGGTTCAGCGTCAGGACACCACTTGATGCCCATCTCTGTTGCGGTTCGGCCGGAACCTACTCGATCCTTCAACCGGACATGGCCCTGCAGCTGCGTGACAACAAACTGGAAAAACTCGATGCGGCAGGTGCCGATGTGGTCGCCACGGCGAATATCGGCTGCATGATGCATCTGCAATCGGGAACAGCGACAGAGGTGCGCCACTGGATCGAGATCCTCGATGCCTCGCTCGAGCCCGTCTGAACCGGAGATGAGCGGTCCCGCAAGGCATGAGGTGAGAGGCCGCTCCTGCAGCTGGTCACATCGCCGGCGCGCCGTATCAGACCGGTGCCTGTAGCGCTGCTGGCTGTGTGCGTTGGCTAGTGAACGTGGCCGTGGGCGATCTCGCTCTCATCGGCTTCACGAATCGCCACAACGGTGACATCAAAATTGAGCGTCACACCAGCCAGTGGATGATTCGCGTTGATACGCACCTGATCGCCCTCGACAGCTTCGACGAGCACCTGTTCGACCTCACCGCTCGGCCCTTTGGCCTCGAAGGCCATGCCGGGCTCGATCTTGTCGACGCCCTGGAACGCCGCAGCAGGAACATTCTGGATCAGCTCGGGGTTGATCTCTCCGAAACCCTCTTGCGGTGAAATCGAGACCTTGCAACTCTCTCCGACTGTTTTACCCGCCAGGGCTTGCTCGAGGGCTGGCAACAGGCTCTCGGCACCGTGCAGATAATCCAGCGGCTTGCCAGGTTGTGTCGCGTCGAGCGTTTTACCGTCGCCGTCAGTGAGTGTGAATGTGATTGAGACGACACGGTTGTTATCGACGTTCATGTAATTCCTCGTTGAATGTGTTGCTGAATACTAACCATAGCATTCATACGATGGCTCGCACGCAGCGAGCCGGGGTTGATGCACGATGGCGGCATAGCCGCATAACTGACAGACTCAGATACCGTCGATGAAGGCGTCACGGTGTTTCTTGGCGTTCGTGAACATCTTCGTCAGGGTATCAATATCATCGTCGCGGATAGCTTTGGCGAGCTGCGTCATTTCGTCGGCGTAGGATTCGACCAGCGTTGCAACCGCATCCTTGTTGGCCACGCAGATATCCCGCCACATGATGGGGTTGCTCGAGGCGATTCGGGTGAAATCACGAAAACCCCCGGCAGCATATTTGAAAATATCCTCCTCGTAGTCGACTCGTGACAACATGTCGACCAGCGCAAAAGCGAGCATGTGTGGCAGATGGCTGGTTGCGGCGAGCACCCGGTCATGATCAGCCGGAGGCATGAGGTTGATCTCTGCACCGCAGTCACGCCACATGGCCTGCACACGCGCAATTGCGGCCTCATTCGTCTCGCTGACAGGCGTCAGAATGACCCGGCGATTTTCATACAGTTCGGCGAAAGACGCCTCGACACCGTTCTTTTCCGTTCCCGCGATCGGATGGCCCGGCACGAATCCCGGCAGGATCTTGCCAAAAACAGCCTCGCAATCCGCAATGACGCTGCCTTTCACACTGCCGCCATCAGTAATGATCGCATGTTCGGCAAGGTGGCCCTTCATGGCCAGGAAGGCATCGCGCATGGCGCCGAGCGGAACGGCGAGAAAGACCATGTCGGCACCCTCGACTGCTTCACCAATATCGTGCGTGTAGCTGTCGATGACGCCAAGTTCGACGGCCTTCTCGAGGTTCTCCCTGCCGCGTCCGCAACCGACGATTTCACCGACCTGCCCGGCTGTTCGCAATGCACGTGCAAGCGAACCGCCGATCAGTCCCACACCGATGACGGCGAGCTTGTGGATGATCATGCGTTCATCGCCCGGCGAAATGCGGCCAGGAACGTCTGGTTCTCTTTTTCGGAGCCGATGGTGATGCGCAGATGATTTGGCATCTTGTAGTTCGCAACCGGTCTGACGATGACACCCTGCTCGAGCAGGGCCTGGTTGACCGGTGCTGCTTCCCTTTCGAGATCGACAGTAAGAAAGTTGGCGACAGAGGGAATGGCCTTGAGTCCCATATCGTCGAACCCGCTCTTGAGCTGCTGCATACCTGCACTGTTCACGTTACGGCTGTGAACAAGAAATTGTTCATCATCGAGCGCAGCTTCTGCTGCAGCGAGAGCGATCAGGTTGGCGTTGAACGGGTGACGGACACGCTGTATTACCGAGGCCAGCTCCGGGCTCGATACACCATAGCCGATGCGCAACCCCGCCAGTCCATAGATCTTCGAGAAGGTGCGCGTCACGATCATATTCGGATAACGCGAGAGCAGCTGGAGACCGTTGGGAAAACCCTCAAGCGTGACATACTCGGTGTAGGCCTCATCCAGTACGATCACGACATCGGTCGGGATCCTGTCCAGAAAAGCCGTCAGCGCGTCACTCTCGATCCAGGTGCCGGTCGGGTTGTTCGGGTTAGCGATGAAGACGACGCGCGTACTGGCGTCGATTTGTCCGAGCATGGCATCGAGATCATGTCCGTAGGGCATCTCGGGATGGTCCGCAGGATACGGGGCTGCAACATGTGCATCCGCACCGCTGGCCTGCGTGTAGATCGGGTACATCGCAAAGCTGTGCTCCGAAAAAACCGCGTTGACACCAGGCGACAGGAAAGTCCGCGCAACCATGTCGATTACGTCACTCGAGCCTGCACCGAGCGTAATCCCCTGTGGAGCGACTGAGAACTTGTCTGCCAGCTTGTGGCGCACCCTGTAACCCGAATCATCCGGGTAGAGGTTGATCTCGCCCGCGACCTTTTGCGCGGCAGACCATCCAAGCGGGCTCGGGCCAAGCGGGTTCTCGTTCGAGGCCAGCTTGATGGTGTCGGTCAGACCAAGCTCCCGCTGGAGTTCATCAAGCGGCTTTCCGGGAATATAGGGATGCAGGCCGGCAATACCAGGCGCGGTTCTCTTCAACCAGTCAGTCATAAGACAGCACTCGGGTAGGAGCCGAGTATCTTGCACATACCGGCTTCGGATTCCAGGTTCTTCAATGCGGCAGCGACTTTCGGTTCATCCTTGTGCCCGACAATGTCGACGAAAAAGACATAATCCCAGACACCGCGCCGTGACGGCCGTGATTCGATCCGTGTCATGCTGATGCCATGCTCGGCAAGCGGTGACAGCAGCCGATGCAGGCCACCAGCCTCGTTCTTGGTGGATAACAGCAGGCTGGTCTTGTCATCACCACTGACACCCGGCTGCTGCTTGCCGATGACGAGAAACCTCGTGGTGTTGCCCGGCTCATCCTCGATGTTAGCCTCGTGTACCGTGAGCTTGTGAAGAGTCGCCGCTTCGGTACTGGCAATGGCGACGCTGGTGTCATCAGCAGCTGCGAGCCTGGCAGCCTCGGCGTTGCTGCCCACGGCAATACGCTCCGCATGCAGCAGGTTCTGGTCGAGCCAGCGACGGCACTGGGCCAGTGACTGCTGATGGCTGTAGACAGTTTTCACACTGTGCCAGTCACTCTGCCTGCCGAGCAGATTGTGATGGATGCGCAGGATGACCTCGCCACTGATCGCGAGTGGCGAGTTGATGAAAAGATCCAGCGTATGGCTGACGACGCCTTCGGTGGAATTCTCGACAGGCACGACACCGTAATCGAAGCTGCCCGCCTCGACTTCCCGGAAGACATCGGCAATCGATCCGAATGGCGTGGTCGTGACCGAGTGGCCGAAGTGCTTGAGTGCGGCAGCCTGCGTAAATGTTCCTTCGGGCCCTAGAAAGGCGATGTTGAGCGGTTTTTCGAGCGCCAGGCAGGCCGACATGATCTCCCGGAAGAGGCGTGCCATTTCCTCGTCACCGAGTGGGCCCGTGTTGCGTGCCTTGACCGCGCGCAGCACCATGGCTTCACGTTCAGGCCTGTAAAAGGTCGTGTCTTGCGGATCAGTCTCGAGCTTGATACGCGCAACTTCCTGTGCACAGGCCGCGCGTTCGTTGATCAGGTTCTGGATCTGCTCATCGAGTGAATCGATCTTTTCGCGTATATCACTGAGCTTGTCGTTATCGGACATGTTTTTCAGCTGTCAGGACAGCCCAGGCACCGGACGGACAGAACGCCTTCGATAGCGTCGATCGCCTCAAGCGTGGACCGGGCTGGTTCATCATCTACATCGAGAAGTGTAACCGCAATTTCATCACGCGACTTGTTGAGCATGTCAATGATGTTGAGCCCGCCATTGGCCAGTGTCGTGGAGATCTGACCCACCATGTTCGGGGTGTTCGCATTGATGATCGCGAGACGGAAGCCGGTCGTGCGCGGAAGATTGATTTCCGGCATGTTGACCGAATTGACGATATTGCCATCCTCGAGATAGCTCTTCACCTGCTCTGCAACCATGATCGCGCAGTTGTCCTCGGCCTCCTTCGTGGACGCGCCGAGATGAGGAAGTGTGATACAGCGCGGATGGTTTTTCAGCAAGTTGCTCGGAAAATCACACACATAGGCATAGAGGTGGCCGCTGTCGAGTGCGGCGACGGCAGCTTCGTCATCGATGATACCGTCACGCGCAAAATTGAGCAGCACAGCGTTCTTTGGCATGGTCGCGATACGCTGTGCATTGATCATGTTGCGCGTCATGTCCGTCAACGGCACATGAAAGGTCACGAAATCCGACTGGGTCAGGAGATCATCGATGTTCATCGCCTGCCTGACGCCGGATTCGAGTTGCCAGGCACTCTTCACCGTGATGGTGGGGTCGAAGCCAATGACATTCATTCCGAGGCTCAAGGCAGCATTGGCGATGCGCACACCGATCGCGCCAAGCCCAACAACACCCAGGGTCCTGTTGGGCAGTTCGAAACCGGCAAAATTTTTCTTGCCGGCCTCGACATCCTTGTTGATCAGGGCGTCCTCGCCTTCAAGGGCACGTGCGAAGTCCCATGCCTGTCCGATATTGCGAGCAGCCATCAGCATGCCGGCAAGCACGAGTTCCTTGACAGCATTGGCATTGGCGCCCGGCGCGTTAAAGACAGGCACGCCGAGTTTTGTCATCCGGTCGACCGGGATGTTATTGACACCTGCGCCAGCACGCCCGATCGCCTTGACGGTCTGCGGCAGGTCCATGTCATGCATCTTTGCCGAGCGCACGAGGATGGCGTGCGGATTAGAACATTCTGACGACACTTCGTAATCGGCACGCGGAAGCCGGTCGAGTCCGGCGACAGAAATATTGTTAAGGGTAAGAATCTTGTACATGGAAATCTGTTGTCTGGAATAGTGTCCACCGTCACCCGCCCTGCGGGCGAGCCGGTACTCTTCTGTTATATCAGTGATTGCGAGAGGCAAACGCCTCCATGAAATCGACGAGTGCCTTGACCCCTTCCTCGGGCATGGCATTGTAGATGCTTGCGCGCATGCCACCAACGGAACGATGCCCCTTGAGGGTCGTCAAACCGGCTTGCGTGGCTTCAGCGAGAAAAGTGGCATCCAGCTCGGGATTGACGAGAGTGAAGGGCACGTTCATCCACGAACGGTTGCGCGGCTCGACGGGGTTCTCATAGAAAACCGAATTATCAATAGTATCGTAGAGCAGCTTTGCCTTGCGCTGGTTGATTTCGGCCATTGCCTCGAGACCACCCAGTTCCTTGAGCCATTCGAACACAAGCCCCGCGAGATACCAGCCGAAAGTCGGCGGGGTGTTATACATGGAACCATTCTCTGCATGCGTTGCATAACGGAACATGCTAGGCACACTTTCAGGAAGATCCTGGGTAATCAGATCATCACGAATGATGACAAGCGTCAGCCCGGCAGGGCCGATGTTCTTTTGCGCACCCGCGTATATCACGCCGAACTTCTCCACATCGATCGGACGGGAGAGGATGGTCGATGACATGTCGGCAACCAGCGGGGTATCACCAGTCTCCGGGATGTAGTCAAATTCGACACCACCGATTGTCTCGTTCGGCGTGTAGTGCACATAGGCCGCATCTGGTGAAATCCTGAGCTCCCCGGCCTCTGGCGCGGAGCAGAAATTGTTCTCCTGCGTCGATGCGATGACATTCACGTCGCAGAAGCGGTTTGCCTCGGCGATCGCCTTCTTCGACCAGGCTCCGGTATTGATATAGTCAGCTGATGTCCTGTCACCCAGCAGGTTCATCGGGACCATTGCGAACTGGGAAGACGCCCCGCCCTGCAGGAAGAGCACCTTGTAATTGGCAGGTATCTGCATAAGCTCACGCAGATCAGCTTCCGCCCTTGCAGCAATGGACATGAAATCCTTGCCGCGATGGCTCATTTCCATGACTGACATGCCTGATCCATGCCAGTCCAGGATTTCGCTTTGTGCTTTTTCGAGTACAGCCTCGGGCAATGCAGCGGGCCCTGCACTGAAATTGAAAACTCGTGACATTGATTAACTACTCCTCGGAAGTATCGTTCTGATTCTGTTCGCCCTCGCCGGGTTCGCCGGGTTCGCCGGGTTCGCCGGGTTCGCCGGGTTCGCCGGGTTCGCCGGAAGTGTCATCGAGCTCACCTTCGAGCATTTCAATGCGCTCGATGCCAATGAGGCGTTCATCATTCGAGAGACTGATGAGCTTGACGCCCATGGCACTGCGGCCAGAGACAGAGATATCCGCCACACGCGTACGCACCAGAGTGCCGCCGTTGGTAATGAGCATGATTTCATCATCCTCGTCAACGATCACAGCACCGACCTGGTCGCCGTTGCGCTCGTTGGTGCTGATGGAGATAACGCCCATGCCGCCTCGTCCCCTGACGGGGTAATCATCGACTGGCGTGCACTTGCCGAACCCGTTTTCGGTGGCAGTCAGCACCCGGGCATCTTTTCTCGCGATCATCAGCGAGATGACATGCTGCCCCTCGGCAAGCTTGATACCACGAACTCCTGCGGCGGTACGGCCCATCGCGCGCACCTGGGATTCCTGAAAACGGATGGCCTTTCCTGCAGAGGTGAAGAGCATCACGTCCTGTTCTCCATCCGTGATATCGACACCGATCAGGTGATCATCCTCCCTGAGTCCCAGTGCAATGATGCCGCTCTTCAGCGGACGTGAAAAAGCCTGCAGGGGTGTCTTCTTGACGGTACCCGAGCTGGTTGCCATGAAGACGAACTTGTCTTCGGGATAGTCGCGCACCGGCAGAACCGCATTGATACGCTCTCCCTCTTCCAGCGGCAACAGGTTGTTCATGGGTCTGCCCCGCGCATTACGCCCGGCCTGGGGTAACTGGTACACCTTGAGCCAGTAGACACGCCCGCGGCTGGAAAAGCAGAGGATTGTGTCGTGTGTATTGGCAACGAAGAGCTTGTCGACGAAATCCTCGTCCTTGATCCTCGTGGCCGCCTTTCCTTTCCCGCCGCGTTTCTGGGCCTGGTAGGCGTCGAGTGGCTGGGACTTGGCATAACCCTGGTGGGAAAAGGTCACCACCATGTCCTCTTCGGGTATCAGATCCTCGCTTGTCAGGTCGAGCTGGCTCGCAATGATTTCGGTACGACGCTCGTCGCCAAATTGCTCCCTGATCTGCTCGAGTTCCTCACGGATGACCTGCATCAGGCGCTCCGAGCTGGAGAGAATATCCAGCAAGTCGGCAATGCGTTCCAGGATCTCTTCGTATTCCCTGATGATCTTGTCCTGCTCGAGTCCCGTCAGTTTCTGGAGTCGCAGGTCGAGTATCGCCTGTGCCTGCTTTTCAGTCAGGTGATAGCCATCCTCATGCAGCCCGAAGTCCTCGGGCAAATCTTCCGGCTTCGTTGCTTCTGCACCCGCACGCTGGAGCATCGCCTCGACAGTTCCCGACTTCCAGACGCGTTCCACGAGCTGCACCCGTGCCTCGGCCGGGTTCGGTGCTTTCTTGATCAGTTCGATGACCTCGTCAATGTTCGCGAGGGCAACGGCCAGACCTTCCAGGATGTGCGCTCTGTCGCGAGCCTTGCGCAGGTCAAAAAGTGTTCTGCGGGTAACAACTTCGCGACGATGACGAAGAAAGAGTTCGAGTGCCTGGCGCAGGTTCAGTGTGCGCGGCTGCCCGTCCACGAGAGCAACCATGTTGATGCCGAAAACATTCTGCATCTGGGTATGCTGGAACAAATTGTTCAGCACGACCTCGGAGACCTCGCCACGGCGCAGCTCGATAACCATGCGCATGCCGTCCTTGTCGGATTCGTCACGCAGACCGGTAATGCCCTCGATCTTCTTGTCCTTGACGAGTTCCGCGATTTTTTCGAGCAGTCTCGCCTTGTTGACCTGGTATGGCAGCTCGGTGACGATGATGCGTTCGCGGCCCTTCTCATCCGTCTCGACCTCGGTGCGAGCTCGGACGTAGATACGCCCTCTGCCGGTTTTGTAGGCCTGGTGGATGCCGGCAGCACCATTAATGATTCCCGCTGTCGGGAAATCCGGTCCCGGCAAGTGCTCGATCAGCTCCCTGAGGTCAATATCAGGGTTGTCGATCATCGCGATGCAGGCATTGATCGTTTCCGTGAGGTTGTGAGGCGGAATGTTGGTTGCCATGCCAACCGCGATACCGGCTGAACCGTTGACCAGCAGGTTGGGAATGCGCGCTGGCAGCACGGATGGTTCGTTTTCAGAACCATCATAGTTGGGAATGAAATCGACCGTCTCCCTGTCGATGTCCTCCAGCATGGCGTGAGCGATCTTCGCCATGCGAATCTCGGTGTAACGCATCGCAGCAGGCGAATCGCCATCGACGGAACCGAAGTTTCCCTGGCCATCGACAAGCATGTAGCGCATCGAGAAGGGCTGTGCCATCCGGACAATGGTGTCGTAGACAGCCGTGTCGCCGTGAGGATGGTACTTACCGATGACATCACCGACGATACGCGCCGATTTCTTGTAGGGCTTGTTCCAGTCGTTTCCGAGTTCGTTCATGGCGAAGAGGACACGCCTGTGGACCGGCTTCAGCCCGTCCCGCACGTCCGGAAGCGCGCGTCCGACAATCACGCTCATGGCATAGTCCAGGTAGGACTGCTGCATCTCGTCTTCGAGATTGATCGGGAGAATTTCCTTGGCGAATTGTGTCATAAGCGGGGCTCGGAAAATGCAGTTGGCTGCACTTTTTCGGCTGTTCTATTTATGTGATTTCAAGCTGAAAATTCTACCATATTTCCCACTTGCGAGACATGGAAACAGGCACAAAAAAACCCGGCTGAAGGGGCCGGGTTTCGGGTTGCGGGAAGCGCTGGAAATCAGGCTTTTTGCAACCTCACCAGGTGCGGTACTTGCCTGTATCGAGATGCACGAAACCGGCGCGTCCATAGTATCCGATTCCACCCTCTTTCATGGCCAGTGCAGCCCTGTAGACATCGCGTGTGCTGAATCCCGGCACACGGATATCAACCGCTTGCCCGACCGTGTGAAAACTGTTCTTGGCGACGCCGCGCTTGTAGCGGCGCATGTCGCTGTTCGTCGTCGGTGAGCGATAGGCAGAGATCACCTCGACGGGCTTGGCACTGCTGCCGACCGTCCGCTGCTGGATACTGTGGAGAATATCGATGAGCTTGGGATCCATCGAACAGACCTCATTCGCGCGATGGTCACGCAATACCAGATCGATACGGGCCAGTGCTTCGGGTTCATACTTGCCCTCGACCCAGTAATCGATCTTGATCTTTTCCTCGGTATGGAGGTTGTGAAGGGAGATGGTTCGTGAGCCTGTGAGTTTTTGTGTCTTTGCCAGAGCGGCTGGAGAAGCAAGGAAAGTGGCGATGGTGCCTGCTGTTTTCAGAAAATGCCTGCGGCTTTTTCCGGATGGTGGAATATCCAGTAATTTCATATACATCCCCCCGTCTTTTTAGAAAGACTTTCTACAATTCGCGATAGCCTAGCAAAATGTCAACGTTTTCTCAACAATGGAAATTCCGGCCAGGCGGGCAAGAAAAAACCCGGCGAAAGCCGGGTTGTGAAAAGCATTCAGCATGCCGCTCTAGACACGTCGTTTGGAGACATCCATCAGAACAAGATCGCGATCCCGGTTATAGAGATCGTCATAGAAGTACGGTACACCGTTATCTGCCCAGGCTGTCATGTAGACGAGGTAAACAGGGAACTCGAGCTTGAGATCGATGTGACGGTTTTTGCTTGAGTTCCTGATCATCTCGTCAACCTCATCAGGCGACCCGCCCAGCAGTTTCGAGGCAAGTTCCATCGGTTTTTCGATCCGGATACAGCCGTGGCTGTATGCGCGTACATCTTTCTTGAAGAGATGGCGAGTCTGGGTGTCATGGAGGTAGATCCCATGGCGATTCGGAAACATGAACTTTACGCTTCCCAGAACCCCGTCAGCACCACGTGACTGGACGATGCGATAAGGCAGAGGGTTATGACCGCCGTACTGTGACCATTCGATGGTTGAGGGATCGACGGCGGTTCCGGACTGGTCGAAAACCGTATAGCCGCCGCGATCGAGATAATCGGGATCATCGATCACCTCTTTGGTGATCTCCTTGGAGGCAATGCTGCTCGGGACGTTCCAGTTGGGATTCAGTACGAGATATTGCATTGAATCGGTAAAACTCGGCGTCTGTTGGTCGACCCGGGTCTTGCCAACAATGGTGCGCATGGTCAGGACCTCGGCGCCATTCTGCGTGAACCAGAGACGGAAGGCAGGAACATTGACAACGATGTTGGTGCTGCCGAGATCACGCGGGATCCAGCGGAAGCGTTCCATTGAAGCCATGATCTGGCGGACGCGATTCTGCACGGGTACCGACAGCGCCATACGCGTCTTGGGGCCCACAACGCCGTCTGAATTCAGGCCATGCCTCTCCTGGAAACGTTCCAGAGCGGCCTGCAGGTCCTGATCAAAATACTCCGGATCGGAAACGTAGTAGCTGTCTGCACCATCGGTCACAGCCAGGCGTGCACGCAGCAGTGCGACATGAGAATGGCGCATACCCGGCTTGAGTGTTATGCCAGTCGAGGGGAATCGGGGCCAGCCACCGTTATTCGCGAGTTCGGCGTGGCTGCGCAGCTGTCGGCGAAGATCCTGATAGACAGCGTGCGGAGGAGCCAGGGATCTCAGATACTCCCCGACCCTGCGCTCACTGATCGCCTTGTTGAGCTGCGTGATGATGTCGCCACGCACCTCGTAGTTGATCATCCAGTGTGGATCGACGGTTGTGGGCGCGTACTGCCCGTCGCGAATGTGTGAAGCGTAACGCAGCACATTGTCTGTCAGCAGAAGCTCGAGCAAGGTTTCATCACCGTCGATGTAGGCTTGCCTGATTTGATCGACATGGTATTCGCCAGGGTTGAGACCTTCGAGAGCAGCCTGCTCGAGAACTTCAACAGCCTGCCATGCATTGTCCTGGAGACGATTACTGCCCGTCCATGCCCTGGAGAAGGAGCGCTGCTTGTAAAAGCTGTTGATCGTGCTCTTTCTCGAGGCAGCGTTGTAGTTCTGCAGGCCGGATTCAAGAGATCGCCCCTGCATGGAAGCATTGAGCAGTGGCGCTACTGCGGGAAAGAGCGGCTGCTCCAGGGGAGGAAAACTGTAGCTCGGGAAGTTGCCGGGTGACCGGTTGCTGTAGTTCGCGAGATTCTGCTCGGGATCGACAGTCTCAACAACAGGCTGTTCGATGCTCGCAGTCGTTATGGGCTGCGGACTGGGCCTGGCTGGCGCTGATTTGAATCCACCAATGAGATCACTGTAATCCTCGGCAGCAGCCTGTGCCGGGAGAAGCAATGAGGCACACAACAGGACGCTCATACCAAGAGCCAGCGACGTGGCAGAGTGAGACGCAGGGATGAGCCGCAAAACCATGGTAACTCCGGTTTTCCTGATCATAAAATAACTATCATTTAATTATAAACGTGTCATTCTTTAAAAAACAGTGACATATTTAACGTTTTTTATCCCTGTTCCTGACCGGGGTGCGTGGCGAACTGGCCAGAACGGTATGCCACATAGATGATCCAGAAGGCAGCGAAGGCAACGAGTGTGGACACGAGAAAACTGGCAAATGCCCCGAAAAATTCCCACA
Organism: Gammaproteobacteria bacterium; assembly: GCA_037385685.1. Taxonomy (GTDB): domain Bacteria; phylum Pseudomonadota; class Gammaproteobacteria; order Chromatiales; family Chromatiaceae; genus Sva-25. The sequence goes on along the minus strand of JARRMW010000013.1, from coordinate 29,573 downwards.
AATAGCCACTGCTGAGGCTGCCGAGCGTTCCACCCAGCCCAAAGCTCACACTGCTGTAGAGCGCCTGTCCCCTGCCGAGCAACCTGCGTGGAAAGCGATGATGAACAGAGTGGATCGCTGCGGCATGAAAAATCCCGAATGTTGCTGCATGCAGCAGCTGGGCAAAGAGGAGTACCGGCAGATGTTCACTGAAACTCCCGATGAGTAACCATCGCAACGCTGCGAGCAGCAGGCTCAGCATCAGCAACCTGATCGCACCGAAGCGCACCAGCGCCGCATGCATGAAAAAAATATAGATGACAACCTCGGCGACAACTCCGAGCGCCCAGAGCTCGCCGATCAGGCTCTTGCTGTACCCCTGTGATTCGAGATAGATCGAGTAGAAGGTGTAGTAGCTGCCGTGACTCATCTGCATCAACAGGCAGGCCATGAAAAAAGCCAGTATGCCCGGCTGCAGCAGGAAGCTGCCTATCGGCATGAGCGGCTCTTCGGACCCTGATAGCCCCTCCTGCTCATTTTCAGGAATCAACAGGCTCGCGGCCCAGATACCCAGATAGAGAAGTGCGAGCACGGGCAGGATGCTTGACGGCCCGTGACTGTCAACCACGTAGCCAAGCCCGGTGACCGCAACGACGAAGCCAACGGAGCCCCAGACACGGATACGGCTGTACTTCGGCGTCTCGTCCCTGAGGTAGTGAAAAGTCACAACCTCGACTTGTGGCAACACGGCATTCCAGAAAAAACTGAACAGTGACATCGCCAGTGCCAGGCCAGCGTAGTCTGTCAGCCAGAAAACAAGCAGGAATGTGAGGAATGCCAGTAGCGAACCGGTGCGCACAATTGCCATGCGCTTGCCAATACGATCGCCGAGCCAGCCCCAGATATAAGGAGCGACGATCTTGGTCCCCGTCGGGATCGCCATGAGCTGTCCAATCTCAATCGAGCTGAAGCCGAGCGAGCTGAGGTAGAGTGTCCAGAACGGGATGAGCGCGCCAAGCGCGGCGAAATAGAAGAGATAGAATGAGGACAGCCGCCAGTATGGCATGCGGCTGCCCTACTCCTTGACGGCAGCCGGGATAACAGGAGTCGTTGGCGTCACATCGCCGTTCTGGCCACGCTGGCGCAGCAGGTGATCCAGCAGCACGATGGCGAGCATTGCCTCGCAAATCGGTGTTGCACGAATCCCCACACAGGGATCGTGTCGCCCCTTGGTGATGACATCAACGGACTCGCCGGCGACATTGACGGTCTCCCCTCCAAGACGAATGCTCGAAGTCGGCTTGAACGCGACACGCGCAACGACCTCCTGCCCGGAGGAGATACCTCCGAGAATCCCGCCGGCGTTGTTGCCTCTGAAACCGTCAGGTGTCATTTCGTCACGATGCTCCGTGCCCTTTTGCGTAACGCAGGAAAAGCCCGCACCGATCTCCACGCCCTTTGCCGCGTTGATGCTCATGAGCGCATGCGCGATGTCGGCGTCGAGACGGTCAAAGATCGGCTCGCCGAGCCCCGGGGGCACGCCGGTCGCAACCACGGTGATCTCGGCCCCGATGGAATTACCTTCCTTGCGCAGGTCATCCATATACTGCTCAAGTTCGTCAACCTTCCCGGCATCGGGAAAGAAAAAGGGATTTTGCTCGACCGCACTCCAGTCATGCCTGTCCGGTCGAATTGGACCGAGCGCCGAGAGGTAGCCATGCACCTCGATCCCCATGCGGTCTCTCAGGTACTTTTTTGCGACGGCACCGGCAGCAACGCGCATTGCCGTTTCACGTGCAGATGAACGACCGCCACCGCGATAATCCCGTACACCATATTTCTGCAGATAGGTGTAATCCGCATGGCCAGGACGGAAGCGGTCTGCAATGTCTGAATAGTCTTTCGAGCGCTGGTCCTGGTTATAGATAATCAGGCCAATTGGCGTACCGGTTGTCTTACCCTCAAACACCCCGGACAGGATCTGGACTTCGTCGGGTTCGCGGCGTTGTGTTGTGTGACGTGTCTTGCCGGGACGACGGCGCTCCAGGTCATGCTGGATATCAGCCTCGCTGAGCTCGACACCGGGAGGACAGCCGTCAATGATACAGCCGATCGCGATGCCGTGGCTTTCACCGAACGAGGTGACCGTGAAGAGTTTACCGATGGTATTACCGGACATAGTGATTCCTGGTTGTTTCAGCCGCTGTTACATCCAGCGTGTTAGTTGTTACAATGCGCAGCCTGCCCTCGTAGCTCAGCAGGATAGAGCAATCGCCTCCTAAGCGATAGGTCACAGGTTCGACTCCTGTCGAGGGCACCATTTCCATCTCCGCAAACCTGTATTTCTGACCGCGCATGATCTTTGTCATCGCGAACCTTGCGCAGCAAGGAGTGGCGATCTCAAGACCGGGATTGCCACAGTCGCTCGCGCTCCTTCGCAATGACAATCTTTCCAATTCAAGGTTTCGAAATCAAATTGACCCCGACCCCTGATCCCTGCGTGCGTCGGCGCGCGTACTTTATCTTAAAAACGGCGTTGACATCTATGGATGCATGATGAGGCGCTGACAGGAATGCCATAGAACTGCGGGGATCGAAGTCTGATTGATTCCGCCCCCGATCCCGTTTTTTGTGATCGCGAACCTTGCGCAGCAAGGTGTAACGATCTCAAGGCAGGGATTGCCACAGTCGCTGGCGCTTCTTCTCTTTGTGGGTACACATTTCGGGGGTGTGCATTTCCGGTATCGGGGTCAATTTGACTCCGTCCCCTGTTCCACCACCAGGAGTTGCCATGATTTATTCAGTGACTGCGACTGTCTCGGTCGAGGAAAAGCAACCGAAATGGCGAATTTCCGGCTCACGGAATTATGAGCTCATGCTATTACGGATTCATTGTCCAGAATCTGTTGTGACCTGCCATGGTCTGCGTATCGGGCTTGGTGTAATGTCCTCCAAGACACAAGAGATACGAACTTTATTGAGATTGATTCTCAACATGACGCTTCAGAAGCACATATGGTCATAAACCTGTTCATTTTCGCAATACAAATTGTCTATGCCCAGGTAAATAACCTGATTGGCAGTCCATCGCGGTCCCATTTATACTTCCCGGCCGGTAAACCCTGTCTACTGACTTCTATTGCCCGTTTAAGGAGCCGCATATATGTTCACCACTAACCCCTTCTCTACACTCTCGGAGATGATGATTACCCCTGAGATCATGCAGGGATATGTCATCGTCATGGTACTGCTGGTCATCGCCGGCACCATCCTCGATATGAGGCACAAGAAAAGTGCCGAGTACTTCTTCCAGAACGCCAAAAAAGCGCAGAAGGATGCCAAGCGCAGCCTGAGTGGCGGTGAGAAAGCATCCCTCGCGATCCAGACAGTCGCTGGCGAGGTACTGACCTCTTCGGAGTTCAAGAGCACCAAGCGCCGCATCTCGCATCTTTTCACCATGTACGGATTCATCCTCTTCGTTGTCAGCACCGCGGTACTGATCTTCGGTTACGCAACGCAAGCTGAAGCAGGCATCTGGCCTATGCTCTGGCACCTGGGCGCACTGGCACTCTGCTTCGGCGGGTACTGGTTCTGGTTTGACATCCGTGTCGACGTCGCCTCCGAAGGCGTGAAGTGGTACAACTTCAACGGCCGCGGCGACCTCTTCATCCTTGGTCTGCTGTTCACTGCAACCTTTGCCCTGCTCTGGTCGTTCACCATGGGTGCAGGTGTCATCAACACGATTCTCTTTGCGCTCTTTATCATCTCCAGCGTCGTCCTCTTCGGCTCTGTCTACTGGTCCAAGTTCGCGCACATGTTCTTCAAGCCTGCAGCGGCCTACCAGAAGAAAACCATCAAGGCAGACGGCTCCAGAGAGAAATTGCCCGATGAGTACGATCTGACAGATCCTTCAGTTCAGAAAAGATTTCCGGATATTCCTGAGTACATGGGATCCAATCCGCCAAACATGGGCCTCGGTATCAGCCGCGAAGCCCCTCGTCACTACTAATTAACTTTCAAAAGTAAGGAGTATTTACTATGCCAACTTTTGTATATATGACCCGTTGTGACGGTTGTGGTCATTGCGTCGATATCTGCCCGTCAGACATCATGCACATCGACAAGGTCACCCGTCGCGCCTATAACATCGAACCGAACATGTGCTGGGAGTGCTACTCCTGCGTCAAGGCCTGCCCCCATCAGGCAATCGACGTTCGCGGCTATGCAGACTTCGCCCCGCTGGGCCACTCTGTACGCGTGAAGCGTGATGAAGAGAAAGGCGTCATTGCGTGGCGCATCAAGTTCCGCAATGGTGAAAAAGACATGGAACTGCTGGCGCCGATCACGACCAAGCCCTGGGGTAAGCATATCCCCCAGCTGGCAGACGTCCCGGCACCGACGCAGGAGCAACGCGACAGCCAGCTCCTGTTCAATGAGCCCAAATATATCCGTATGGACGATGGTGACATCCACACCCTCAAGTCCAATGGTCTCAAGATGATAGAAGGCGTGGAGGGTTACTAATCATGGCGTATAAAACTATCGTAGAAGACAACATCGACATCCTGGTCGCAGGTGCCGGTCTCGGTGGCACAGGTGCCGCCTGGGAAGCACGCTACTGGGGTCAGGACAAGAAGATCGTCATCGCCGAGAAGGCGAACATCGACCGTTCCGGTGCTGTTGCACAGGGTCTGTACGCGATCAACTGCTACATGGGTACCCGCTTCGGCGAGAACAACCCTGAAGACCACGTTCGTTACGCTCGTATCGACCTGATGGGCATGGTCCGTGAAGACCTCCTGTTCGATATGGCTCGCCACGTTGACTCGGCTGTTCACCAGTTCGAGGAATGGGGTCTGCCGCTGATGCGCAACCCGAAGACTGGTACTTACCAGCGTGAAGGTCGCTGGCAGATCATGATCCACGGTGAGTCCTACAAGCCGATCGTCGCAGAAGCTGCGAAGAAATCAGCTGACAAGGTCTATAACCGTATCTGTGTGACTCACCTCCTGATGGACGAGTCCAAGGAGAACCGCGTTGCCGGTGCAGTCGGCTTCAACGTGCGTACCGGTAACTATCACGTCTTCAAGTCGAAGACCGTGATCGTCGGTGCCGGCGGTGCTTCCAACATCTACAAGCCGCGTTCAGTCGGTGAAGGCGCAGGTCGTGTCTGGTACGCGCCCTGGTCATCCGGTTCGGCCTATGGCCTGCTCATCGGCGCCGGCGCCAAGATGACGCAAATGGAAAACCGTATCGTACTGGCTCGCTTCAAGGACGGTTACGGCCCGGTCGGTGCATACTTCCTGCACCTCAAGACCTACACTCAGAACTGCCTGGGTGAAGAGTATGAATCAAACTGGTTCCCTGCCCTGGAAGAGATGGTTGGCAAGCGTTACCTGGACGTCGAAGCGTCTCATCGCACACATCGTCCTATCCCGACCTGTCTGCGTAACCACGCGCTGATCAACGAAGTCAACGCTGGTCGTGGTCCCATCCACATGGTCACCATGGAAGCATTCCAGGATCCGCACCTCGAAGAAATCGGCTGGCACAACTTCCTGGGCATGACCGTCGGTCAGGCCGTACTCTGGGCAGCAACAGACGTTGACCCCAAGTACGAAAACCCGGAACTGACCACTTCCGAGCCGTACGTCATGGGCTCCCACGCGACCGGTTGCGGCGCATGGTGCTCGGGTCCGGAAGATATCTCTCCGGATGAGTACTTCTGGGGCTACAACCGTATGACCACTGTCGAAGGCCTGTTCGGCGCCGGTGACGCCGTTGGTGGTACACCGCACGCCTTCTCCTCTGGTTCCTTCACAGAAGGCCGTCTCGCTGCCAAGGCAGCCTGCAAGTACATCGACGATGGCAAGGCTGAAGGCATCACGGTTTCCCAGCAGCAGATCGAAAAGCGCAAGAAAGAGATCTACAAGCCGATGGAACACTACCGTGTCTACCGCAACGAGATCACCGCTGGTTCGGTTAACCCGAACTACATCAACCCGCGCCAGGCACTGGATCGCCTGCAGAAGCTGATGGACGAGTATGCCGGTGGTGTTACGGTCAACTACATGACCAACGAGAAGCTCCTCCAGATCGGTCTGAAGAAAATGAAGACCCTGGAAGAAGATCTCGAGAAGATCGCTGCAGAAAACATCCATGAGCTGCTGCGTGCATGGGAAGTCAAGCATCGTCACCTCACTTCCGAGGCTGTCATGCAACACACCCTCTTCCGCAAGGAAACACGCTGGCCGGGTTACTACTACCGTGGTGATGCCATGAAGGTTGACGACGATAACTGGCACGTACTGACAGTCTCCCGTCGTGATCCTGTGACTGGCGAATACACCATGGAGAAGGCACCTTGCTACCACATCGTGGATGACAAAGAGGAAGCTGCCGCCTAACTGGAATGCCGTTCAGGGAGCCCGGCTAGCGCCGGGTTCCCCCGGCTTCCTGACAGGACCTGAAAAGATCAACAGATGTTGATCTTTTTTTCATTAAGATAAACCAGACATCGACTAGACCGGGAAATGACCATGACGAACGAAGCTGGCGACCAGCCTGAAGAAGTATTCAAGAACATCATTGACCATACCGATGAGGAAACATCATTGACCATACCGATGAGGAGCTCCTTGAGATTGCAAATACGATGTGGGATGAACTCATCGAATATTCCAACAAGGGTGAGTACGGCAATTTCGTCAAGAAATTCTCACACGACCTCCTTCGCGGCCTCAACGAGATCGAAGTCGGCAAGCAGTTCGCCAAGAGCGAACTGACGCGCAACCTGAATCCGAAGTATGACTTTCTCGGTTTCATCCGCCGCGGCCAGCATGTCACCTGCCTCTACCGGGTCACAAGCACCAAGAAGGAAGGCGAATGGCTGGGGCGCATGGTAATCGGCTACGAGAGAGGCGAAATCCGCATCTTTGCCGCCGCCATCTTCTAGCAAACCGGGAATCCATCAAGACCAACGTGACAGACATGAACAACGACATCATTACCAATGGCAAGTACGTCGAGCTGAAGTACAAAGTTATCGACGCCAAGACGGATACCGTTTTGACCGAGGTCGAGTATCCCCTGGGTTACGTCCACGGCGTCAACGAAGTGCTGGCACCGTCCGTGATGCAGGAACTCGAAGGCAAGAAGGCCGGCGAAACGATCGAGGTGCCGATCGACTGCAACCAGCTGTACGGCCCGAGGGACGAATCACTCGTCATCAACGAGAATATTCACAACGTGCCTGAAGAATACCGCGAAGTCGGTACGTCTATCCTCATGGAGAACGACAAGGGACAGGTCAAGACCTTCATCGTTACCCGTATTGCCGAAGACATCATCACCATCGATGGCAACAATCCCCTTTGCGGCCGGGAGGTGATTTTCAAGCTCGATATCCTGACCGTTCGCGATGCCACGGATGAAGAAATCCAGGCCGGCGGAAAGGTGGAATCAGGACCGGATATCGGCGGGGGGACGGCCGTCCCGATCTGACGCTGCGAGGCTGTCAGGACGACAGCTGGAAGAATTTCTAAATAGAAGGAAGGATGCGGCCGCGTGCCCCGTAAGGGGTACGCGGCCTTTTGCTCAAGGGCGCTTCGGAGTGCTGTACTCAGCCTCTTTCTGAAACGACTCCCAGGTCGTTTCATAGCCAACGAAACCCTTCTCGTTCGCCTCTTTCTGACGGGTGGTCACATAGCGCGCCTTGCCAGTAGGGACCTTTGGACGGCTTTTGGGTGCATCACTCATAATCTACCTCTGCTAAACAGTAAAAACGGGAGGTGCGAATCAATCTTTCGTGCCGGTCCCTCCCGGATGACCTGCACGGTAATTCTCAGCGTCATGCGCATGCAAAACGGGCATATTTTACCCGAACTTTCCCCCCAGAGGGAGACAAATCAGGATTTCCTGGCATTGCGCACGTCGTCCCGTGATTCCACCTGCCCCCGCTTTCGGGGAAATCACGGTCCGCTATACAGCAACGCGGGCGAGCGGCTGGTCCCGCAGGCAGCCGGATCAGTTAGGCTTCTCGCTGGACGCATCCCCGGACTGGCCGCCCGACATCTCGATCATTTCCGACACCTCCAGGGCGCCACCGATCTCGAGAAACGGACAGGACTGCGCTGCCGCCAGCGCATCTTTCATGGAATCCATCCTCATGATACTGAGGCCCGACATTGCACTCGAGCTGCCGGGTTCGGCCGTTCCGTCCGGTTGCACCACATGCGTATCCTTGAATGGAATCGCAGGGCTGACGACCGACTGGCCCAGTGAATCCAGCCATTGCTGATAGCGCTGAAGATGCTTCTGCCCCTCTTCAGGATCTGAAGGGAACTGCCCCCCGAGGTAGACGAAAATAAATTGCGGCATGCCAACCGGTCTCCATGAAATGTTAAGTGTATCGGGATTCTAAAGGATATTGCCTGACGGGACAGGCTGACAGGCCGGATCATGGTTCTGTCCTGTCACCCGCCCATGGCAGAACACCGGGTTCCTGTCTGGAAAAATCAGCCGAAGAGCTTTTTCAATGCCAGGTGAACGAATTCATTGGTGTAGGAGTTTTCGCCACAATGAAGCAGGACTTCGTCATCCTCGCGGAAAGTCAGGTAGGGCCTGACCTCGAAGCCGTCAGATTCGATGGCTGCCATGTCATCGAGAGCACTCGCGACGCTGAAGGTGATTTTGGCGACATAGTCCTCTAGCTCTTGCCCTTCCAGCCCTGCTTCCACAAGCTTGACCTTGATACGTTGTGCGATATCGTCAATCAATATGGCCTGGCACTTTTCGAACTGTTCGACATCAAATTTTAATTCCATCATCTACTCCATCATGACCGATTGCGTCGGCCTGAACTGAATTATGCTCGATTAGCTTCTCTTTATGGCGTTAATGCCCGGGAACCGGAAACATGAACAGCAATCTGGGATCAGGGTGCGAGTATCTGTGATCCGCTCTTGCTGGCCCGCCCTAATCGGGCTCGAATGTGTACAGTTTTTTGTCGGGGATGACGCCCCGTACCCCACCCTTCGGATTTTCCACATCTCCCTTGTAACGCGGGATCACATGGATATGCAGGTGATGGATGGACTGGCCTGCGGCAGTACCGACATTGATACCGATGTTGTAACCATCGGGATGATACTTCTCGTCACAGATTTGCTTGCCCTTTGCAACCAGTCCCCAGAGGTCCACGAGTTCTTCATCACTGATATCGAAATAACTCGCAAAATGACGATATGGAATGACCAGGAAATGCCCTTCACTGGCGGGATGGCGATCCCAGGCAGCGAATCCATATTCACTCTCGGCAATCATGCGCCTGCCCGGCTTGCTCACGCAAAAGCGGCACTCTTGATCAGCCGTCATGGTTTTTTCCTGTTTACTCATCTGGTTGAAACTCCTGTGACTACTTTCAGCGATATCCGGGTTTTCTGTCTTGCCGGAGATAACAGTTGGCTGCGCAACCGAAGCAGGTCGCCCGGGGGCCGTATTTTACCTCTTTTGGAGACGGCTCCCACTCCATTTCGCATTGACATAAGCCTTCTTTGTCAATGGCCTCAGAGACATGCAGATTATGGAAGAATTTTGGCATCGCACCCATGCAACGTGATGCGCTTTAGAGGTAAGTAATACCGTCCCGACGCCGCAGCCGGTTGTCCTGTTCTCCATGGGAAGCCCTGAGCCGGGCTTCCACGAGAATAGCGCTCATCAGTTTGTCGTCGGCAAACTCCGGATAGAGCGAGTGGAACCTGTACACCTCCATGGCATGGGGTTTGGCCGCCTCTTCAAGGCGTTTGCGTTCATGATGCTCGAGGCCGTGCAGCATCAGCAGGCGCGTGGACTGCCGACTCAGATAGCGCTGGCAGATCGCACGATCCGTCTCGTTCTCCCAGTCTTCCCTGATCATGAGTGGCGGGAAATCATCGGGTTCACCGGGGCGCCGCTGGAACCAGCGTGCGCGGGGCTTTTTGCCGGCGCGCTCGGCGACAAGCTGTTCCAGACGATAGTTCACAGGCGTTTCCGACCGCTCCTTCTCCTCCGGGGTCAGCTCGATCGGCATGACTGCAGAAGGCAAGGCGGTCCACTCCGGGTGGGATGGAAATCGCCCCATCTGCACTCCTTCCGTGCAGCTGAATATCAGCGCCAGCGGTGAATCATCGACTGCGTCCAGCAGCCAGTATTCGAACTTGTCCGCGGCAGGAAAAGGGAGAGGGGCGGTTTCGAGAAACCGCGTCAGCTCAAGAATTCTCTCATCGATTTCCTCCCCGTCCCGTGCTGCCTTTGCCTCGAGCTCGCCGAGATCGCGATGACTTACCCAGGCAACCCTGATGAAGTTCGTTTCATGACGGCGAAACTGGATCTCCCAGGTATCCATGTCCATCGTGAGCGCGCGCGCGTGTTCCGATTCGACAATCTGAACCTGGCCAGAATACGGGGGCAAGAGACGTTGGGAATAAGCTTTAATCATGGACTTCTGAAGAAAGGGATCAGTCCCCTTTAGACTCACTACTTCATCCCCACACTATAACGAGAAAAGCCCTGAAGGCACAGACAAACACTGAACAGAATCTGTGGTATCGCTTACCGGAGGCAGGCTAAGCATTAAGTATAATGCAGGCCCTGATGCCGTTTTTTGACACTGTACTGAATACCTATGACCACACTCGCTACTGAAGTGGATGCCATCTCCCAAATGACATTACAGGTCATGCAGGCAGTCCTGGCTGAGAATGAAAAACAACAAAAACTGACCGAAGACGGGCTGGGGCCGGTTGCGTTGGCATCCGCCTTGTCCGATTTTTACCAGATTTCATCCATCATGGAGAGTGGCAACGGGGTGATGGATACCGATCAGGTTTCGGAGTTCGCCGAGTATGGCCTGGAACTGCTTGACCGGCTCGCCTACCAGCTTCGTTTGATGGAAATCCTGGATCAACGGGACAAGATGGCGCACATATATGCTTCCCTGGCAGTCTGGCTCGTGCGTCGGGATGCTGTTCTGGACAATCTCGAAGGGATAGCAGATGGTTTTGCATGGATTGTCAACGGCTTGAACGATACAAGCGATCTTGGCGAAATGTGTCAACTCATAGAGGAGGTGGCAAAGGCCGCGTCAGAGAAACAACAAATGGACGAGGACAGAAGCAATCCATGGCGGCCATGGCGCGTCCTCAATCTCAATGCAGGCATCGCGGCAACCCGTTCACGCGACCCTCGACTGATGGAACGCGTATTCGATAACCTCGGCCGCCGCCTGCCCTGGGATATGCCCGGCTTCCTTGCAGATGGGAAAAGGCAGATGATGACGCAGGATGTACCCGAAGATGTCCGGGAGGTCATGGACAGGTATGCGGACAAATGGCCGGCCCGACCGGCTCACTAGAAAGCTGAAAACCCTTTGCATGGTGAAAGGTGTCAGGGAGAAAGGGATCAGCGCCCTTTAACTTCCAAAAAACTTCCGCGATTCGTACAGGGCGGTGTCATTCAATGCCGTTATTCTATATTTTCAAACCCAGCAACTTGTCCAATTCCCCGTCAGCTTCCAGCGCCATCAGCTCTTCTTCACCGCCGACATGCTCATCGTTGATGAATATCTGGGGATAGTATTTCAGCCCGGTGCGCCGAATCATTTCATCTTTTTCAAGGGGCATCAGGTCGATCAGATGATCGATGTATTCCACCTGCTTGCGATCGAGCAACTCACGCACATCAACGCACTTCTTGCAGTTACTCGTACCATAAATTTCCACTTTTACAGCCATAGCGATCGATTTTTCCTGAATCCGGTTGGTGGGTGATCCATAGGTATCTTCGGTTACCTGTCGGTGTCCTTGAGGCTAGTCTTCATTGTCCCCGGACAACAGGAAATTGATATAAGGCGCGTAGGTGATGACCTGGCCTTGCACAAAGCCAAGTGCGTTGAATGCATCGGCGACATTCAGCAGGCATTGAACGTCATCAGGTTTCGCCTTGAGTTCCATGAGTGCAGATAGCAATGGTTCGATCTCAGCCGGATCGACGTAGGTTTGCAGCATGTCGATGGATTCACTCACCCGCTCCGGGATCACGGCAACGCCCTTGTCCCTGACGCGAAGACGACCGAAATCCTCTTCAGAGATACGTTGCCGCAAGGTGCTGACAAACGCATCGAAGCTCTCCTTGTCCGGCTTGTTGAGGAACAACTCAACCAGCGGTTCCCTGTTCACCTGACTGACAAACGCAAGCATCGAACCGGAAACGACAGGCTCGGAATCGAGGACACTCAAAACGACGCTCAACGACTCCGATTTCAACGGAGACTTGATTGTATACTCGAGCTCATCCCCGACAAGCCTGAATTCCCGTGTGCCCTTGATTGGATGTTTCTGCAAGAGTGTTGCGGTCATATGTTTCCCACTGTCCGATCAGACTTTCATACCCGAATTGTCCAATGCAAAATCGTGCCCGGTAAAATAGATGTTCAAAAAACTTGAGCAGCGATTGGCTTCGCCTTCTCGATTTGTGCTCGCCGTTTTGGCCGTAAAGGGGGCAGTACCCTTCCAGAAACGTCTGCGATTTCGGACAAGGGTTCTGATCTATTCTCCCGTGATTCAGAGTTTCCCTACTCCCACTCGATTATCAACGAGCCAAAAATGTCAGCAGTGACAAAGACTTTCCAGCGATCACGGGTGCTGATACCACGAAAAATACCATGTCCAGTCAAACTTAAGCCGCAATCGGTTTAGCCTTCTCGATCCGCGCTCGCCGCTTTGGTGTGTTAAGCGCTTTCCATAGCTCGTTGCGCTGCTGCAGATTCAACCAGAAATCAGCCGTATTCCCAAATACGGTCGCCAGCATCAATGCCGTATCGGCCGTGATTGCACGACGATTGGTACACAATTCATTGACGGTTTTTCGACTGACGCCCATCGCTTCAGCCAATTGTCCCTGAGTCAGCGCCAAGGGCGCGAGAAATTCCTCGGTAATCATTTCACCGACACTGACGGGTTGTCGTTTTGTGATATTCATAGCCTGCCTCACCGATAGTCGTGGTTATCCAGATAGATGTCCTCGGCCTCACCACGTTCGCCTGACCAGGTAAACACCAGCCGCCATCGTTTATTAACGCGGATCGAATGCTTCCCTGCCAGATTTCCTCTCAACTTTTCAAAATGATTGCTCGGAGGCGACCGCAAGTCGAGATCACAGGTCGCGTCATCGATTAACTGCAGCTTTCGGAAAAGTCGGTCTTCGACTTCAGACGGTATCTTCTTGCTGGTTTTATCTTTCAGATAAAAATCCCTAAGCCAGCGGTCCCGAAAACTTTGAATCAGTGGCGATCTCCTTCCATGGAGTGATACTGTAACGTACTTGGTTACAATTGGCAATTAACCGACCGGGATACTGTAAACGCAGGATTAGCGAGATATATCCAACTCATTTCATGACCAGAATCCAGATAATCATTGCCGCTATAACAGGTTTCCGGATTGCGCCAGTGCACATATAGTTCAAGCGCTCTGATACCATGACAGCGCCAATATGCTACTCATGGTATCGCAGGTATTTGCGTTACAGCGCGCGGAAAATGCCATGAAAAATACCATTGATGATGCAGATTATATGATCAATTGAACTTTATTTATTATTATATTTCAATAACTTATAAATTTCCGTCACTCCCGCCCTATTGTAAATAAGTCTTTTTTATCATTTATATTCAATGGCTTATTTTCCTACTAAACGGTAATACCATACTGCTATCTGTACAGGACCGTCGTACAAGCGACTACAGTCAAGAAGACAAAGTAAGTGTCCCGGGCGTAGAAGGAAAGAACGCATGTGCATGCCGCCTTCCAATCCGGTGAGGCAAATGCTCGATCATGGATACCATGAACGGCTCGGCACGCCAGGCATGGTACTGGTTCGCTGCGCTGATATATGCATCACAATACCATGATCGATATCACTGAAAGAGTCTGCTTACCCCTGCCAGCCAGTGCCAGATCTGCCCTACTCCCACTCGATCGTTGCAGGGGGCTTGCTTGAAATGTCGTAGGCGACACGCGAGATGCCCGGCACCTCGTTGATGATGCGGCGCGAGACGGTTTCGAGGAACTCGAAAGGCAGGTGTGCGAAGTGTGCCGTCATGAAATCGACAGTCTTGACCGCGCGCAGGGTCACGACATACTCGTAGCGGCGTGCGTCACCCACGACGCCAACCGACTTGACCGGCAGGAAGACTGTAAAGGCCTGGCTGACCTCGTCGTAGAGATCGTGCTTGTGGAGCTCTTCGATATAGATGTGATCCGCGAGCCTCAGCAGATCTGCATACTCTTTTTTCACCTCGCCGAGAATGCGGACACCGAGTCCCGGCCCGGGAAACGGGTGCCGGTAGATCATCTCGGACGGCAGGCCGAGTTCGACACCGATCTTGCGCACCTCGTCCTTGAAGAGTTCGCGCAGTGGCTCGATCAGCTCCAGCTTCATGTACTCCGGAAGGCCACCCACGTTGTGGTGCGACTTGATGACATGCGCCTTGCCGGACTTGGCGCCGGCAGACTCGATGACATCGGGATAGATGGTTCCCTGCGCAAGGAAATCGACATCCTCGAGCCTGGAGGCCTCCTCCTCGAAGATCTCGATGAAAAGGTTGCCGATGATCTTGCGTTTCTTTTCCGGGTCGGCCTCGCCCTCGAGCGCAGCGAGAAAGCGATCCTCGGCATCCACACGGATCACGTTGACCCCCATGTGCTGTGCAAAGGTCGCCATGACCTGGTCACCCTCGTTGAGGCGCAGCAGGCCGTTATCGACGAAAACGCATACGAGCTGGTCGCCGATCGCCTTGTGCAACAGCGCCGCTACCACGGAAGAATCGACACCTCCGGAGAGGCCGAGCAGCACCTTGCCGTTGCCAACCTGTTCCCGGACACTGTTGATGGAATCCTCGATAATGCTCCCGGGCGTCCACAGGGCCTCGCAGCCACAGATCTCGAACAGGAAGCGTTCAAGAATGCGGCCACCTTGTGTGGTATGCGTGACTTCCGGGTGAAACTGCAGGCCGTAGAAACGACGTTCCTCGTCGGCCATCCCGGCGATCGGCGCATCGTCCGTCGTGCAGATCGCCATGAAACCATCGGGCAACTGTTCGACACGATCGCCGTGGCTCATCCAGACATCGAGCAGGCCGTAGCCTTCGCCCGAGACATGATCCTCGATCTCACGCAGCAGGGTCGAATGTCCCCGGGCGCGAACACGCGCGTAGCCGTATTCGTGCTTGTCTGAATTGACGACCTCGCCACCCAGTTGTGCCGCCATGGTTTGCATGCCGTAGCAGATGCCCAGTACCGGCACGCCGAGTTCGAAAACGATCTGAGGGGCGCTCGGTGCTTCTTCGCCTGTCACCGTCTCGGGGCCACCCGAGAGAATAATGCCAGCCGGCTTCTGCTCCCGGATCGCCTCCTCGCAGTTATCCCAGGGCCAGATTTCGCAGTAGACGCCGGCCTCGCGCACGCGTCGCGCGATCAGCTGGGTGTACTGGGAACCGAAATCCACGATCAGAATTCGGTGGGCATGAATATCAGTCATCGGGCTTCCAGATCGTCGCTTGAGAGTCTTCTGTATGAGCGTTGTCCGTCGATGGTCTCAGTCGCGACGGTAGTTCGGCGCTTCCTTGGTGATGGTCACGTCGTGGACATGGGATTCACGCATGCCGGCATTCGTGACACGCACGAATTGCGGTTTGGTCCGCATCTCCTCGATCGTGGCGCAGCCGGTGTAACCCATGCTGGAACGGATGCCGCCGGTGAGCTGCGTGATCACGTTCAGGAGCGGACCCTTGTACGGAACGCGCCCCTCGATCCCCTCGGGAACGAGCTTGTCGGACTCTGTCGTCCCTTCCTGGAAGTAGCGATCGGAGGATCCCTGCTTGCCGGACATGGCGCCGATCGAGCCCATACCACGGTAGGATTTGTAGGAACGTCCCTGGTAGATCTCGACTTCGCCGGGCGACTCGTCGGTACCGGCAAAGAGGCCGCCAACCATGACAGAGTGCGCTCCCGCAACGAGGACCTTGGCAATATCCCCGGAGTAACGCAGGCCACCATCCGCGATGACCGGCACATCGGTGTCCCTGAGCGCATCGGCAACATTCGCGACAGCTGTGATCTGCGGCACGCCGACACCGGCAACGATACGTGTGGTGCAAATGGAGCCCGGGCCGATACCGACCTTGACGGCATCCGCGCCCGCCTCGACGAGGGCCACGGCTGCTTCGGCGGAGGCGATATTGCCACCGACAACCTGGATGTCCGGAAAGTGTTTCTTGACCCAGGCCACACGATCCAGGACACCCTGGGAGTGGCCGTGTGCCGTGTCGACGACAATCACATCCACGCCCGCCTCGACCAGTGCCTGGACACGCTCGTCGGTACCCTCGCCTACGCCGACTGCAGCACCGGCGCGCAGCCGTTCCTGGCTGTCACGGCAGGCATTCGGGTAGTCGCTGGCCTTCTGGATATCCTTGACGGTAATCAGGCCACGCAATTTGAAGTCGTCGTTGACGACAAGCACCTTCTCGATGCGATGCTGGTGCAGGAGTGCCTTGACTTCCTCGCGGCTGGCACCCTCATTGACAGTAATGAGCTTGTCCTTGGGTGTCATGATGGAGCTGACAGGCTCGGAGGTGCGCGTCTCGAAACGCAGGTCACGCCCGGTGACGATGCCGACCAGGTCGTCACCATCGACGACGGGAACGCCGGAGATGCGGTTCTTGCGCGTCAGCTCGAGGACCTCGCCGATGCTGGTCGTGGGTGACACGGTGATCGGGTCATGGATGACGCCGCTCTCGTATTTCTTGACCCAGCGAACACGCGATGCCTGCTGCTCGACGGTCATGTTCTTGTGGATGATGCCGATACCGCCCTCGAGAGCCATTGCAATGGCCAGCTTGGCCTCGGTAACCGTGTCCATGGCGGCAGAGACCAGCGGAATGTTGAGTTCAATGTCGCGTGTCAGACGCGTCGCAAGGGAGACATCCTTGGGCATCACGCTCGAATGGGCGGGCACGAGCAGGACATCGTCAAAAGTCAGGGCTTCCTCGGCAATTCGCAGCATCTCTATCTGGCTCTTCGGGCTACTGAAAAATAGCGACCAATTATATACCGATTTATTCGGCCATGATGAAAATCTCTGCTGTTTGAAGGGTTACAGGCAGTCGCTGCTCGGACATTCACTGAAGCACCGGAATCTCACGCCGGATCCCTCAATTCGCGATTCTCCAGTCATCGCAAATATGCGATCATGCCGCCATGCAACAGCCGTTACCCATCCTTGCCGCTTTTCTCTACCTGCTGACTGCCCTGATCGCGGCCGTGAGGCTGTTTCGCCCGGATGCGGCGGAGAAGATCAGTCGCGGCACAGTGCTCGCTACCGGATTCAGCGCCGCATTGCTGCACGCCCTGGTGCTCTACTACAACCTGCACACTGAACAGGGCATCAACCTGGCCTTCTTCCAGGCTGTCAGCCTTGCCGGCTGGACCATCGCCCTCGTGACCCTGGTGTCGGCATTCAGCAAGCCCGTCGAGAACCTCGCGATTTTCATGTTCCCGTTCATTGCCGCAGCTGTCCTGATCGCAGGATTCTCGGAGTCGAGCATGCTCTTCAAGGCCGGCGCAAGCTGGAAGCTCGGCCTGCATGTGCTGACCTCACTGCTGGCCTGGAGCATGTTCGCAATTGCCAGCGTGCAAGCGCTGTTGCTGTGGGTACAGGACAGGCATCTGCACAACCGCCAGCCCGGTGGATTTATTCGTGCATTGCCGCCGCTGCAGACCATGGAGAGCCTGCTCTTCGAATTCATCGCGATCGGGCAGCTCTTGCTGACCGGCTCGCTCGTGACCGGCTTTCTGTTTCTGGAGGACATGTTTGCCCAGCACCTGGTGCACAAGACAGCGCTGTCGCTGGTTGCCTGGGTGATCTTCGCAGTCCTGCTGTGGGGACGCTATCGTTTCGGCTGGCGCGGCAGAAAGGCATTGCAGTGGACGATCGGCGGCTTCCTGGTGCTGCTACTCGCCTATTTCGGCTCCAAGGCGGTGCTCGAGCTGATCCTTCAGCGACCTGCCTGAGGCCTGTTTACCGGATCTGCAGGCTCGACTCGACGCTGTAGCGCACGAGCGCTTCGCCGACACCGGCACCGAACCGGCGCAGCAGGCGATCCAGCGCAGTCTCCTCGTAGGTGTAATCCACCTTCTTCTCGACCTTGAGCAACTCCCCGGCGACATAATGGCTGTCACCAAAGCCGTCGATCAGCCCGAGTTCCATGGCAGTCTTGCCGCTCCAGAAAAGCCCGCTGAAGATATCCGCGTTGTCGACGAGCTTCTCGCCCCTGCCCTGCCTGACAGCATCGATGAACTGGGCGTGGACTTCTGCAAGCATCTTTTCGGCATGCGCCTTGTCTGCTTCTTGCAACGGCAGGAAGGGATCGAGAGCAGTCTTCCGGTCACCGGCCGTGATGACACGGCGCTCGATACCAAGCTTCTCGAGAGTATCGACAAAACCGAACTCGCCCATCCGGACGCCGATGGAACCGACGATACTCGACTCGTTGGCATAGATCTCATCGGCAGCAGAAGCAACGTAGTAGGCGCCTGAAGCCCCGACATCCCCGATCACAGCGTAGACAGGAATATCGGCATGCTCCTTGCGCATCTCACGGACCGAAGACCAGATACGGGCAGATTGCACGGGGCTGCCACCGGGGCTGTTGATCTCGAGAATGATGCCCTTGACCTTGTCGTTCTTGTAGGCCTTCTTGAGACCCTTGATGACCTGGTCGGCCGATACACCCTGCTGATCGGGCGCGATGACATCATTGATTCTGATGACTGCCGCGTGATCCTCCAGATGGGCCTCTGCCTCGGTCAGACTGTCGCCCCAGAAAGCCATCACGAGCAACGCGATGAAATAGCCCAGGATCAGGAACTTGAAAAAGAGATTCCAGCGACGCGCCCGGGTCTGCTCCCGGGTTGATGCCATGACCAGTTTCTCGACGAGCTGCCGTTCCCACGGACCGTCGCCCTGCTTCTTGCCTGCTTCTTGCCTCGTGTCGTCTTCTGTCGCCATGCCGGTGTGTCCGTTTATCAATCAAAAATCATGAAAATTGTATCAGTGGACTCTGAACCAGGGTGATTCATCGTCCGATGAGCCATGCAGGCATCTCTGAAAGCGCGTCAAGTGTCGCCAGTGCACCGCTGTCGATCAGTCGTTGCGGTTCATGCACGCCATAACTGACACCAAGCCCGTGGGAACCTGCGCTTGTTGCCATGCGCATATCGTATTCGGTGTCACCGATCACGAGCGTGTCCGAAGCGTTCATGCCCAGCTTCTCGAGAATGTCTTCCAGCATCTGCGGATGGGGTTTGGAGAAGGCCTCGTCGGCACAGCGGGTCGCCTGGAAAAATCGCCGCAGGCCTGACTCGTCGAGTTCTTTCTCGAGCCCGCGTCGGCTCTTGCCTGTCGCCACGGCGAGCAGGTAATCATCCGACAGGAACGTCAGTGTTTCGACGACACCGGGAAACAGCCGCGAACGGGCCTTGTTGCGCACGAGAAAGTGGTCGCGGTAGGCTTCGGCCAGTCCCCTGTGCGTTTCCTCGTCACTGTCGGGAAAAAGCATTCTGACTGCCTCGTGCAGGCCAAGGCCGATCACCTGGCGTGCCTCCGTTTCGGCAGGTGCCGGGACACCTATCTCGGCGGCCGCAGCCTGCAGGCAGGTCACGATTTTAGCCTCGGAATCCATGAGGGTGCCGTCCCAGTCGAATACCAGCAGTTGATACATCAGGTCTCGCGCAGTGTCGTCAAGAGTTGTTCGAGCGCCGGTTCAAGCGGCGCCACAAGTTTCAGCATGTCGCCCTCCTCGCCCCATTCGAAGGCAAGCTGCCAGGCATGCAGAAAAAGCCGTTTCAGGCCGAGTTGTCGATAACGTCGATTGATCTCGTCATCGCCATACTTCTCATCGCCGATGATGGGCGTGCCGAGATGGGCCGCATGGACCCGGATCTGGTGCGTTCTGCCTGTCAACAGCTCCGCCTCGACGAGCATGCAGTCGCCAAACTGCTCCTTGATACGGAACAGTGTCGATGCGGGCTTGCCGTCGGCATCGACAGTCACGACCCTCTCGCCGCCACGCAACAGGTTCTTTTTCAGCGGCGCATCCACGCGCATGCGATTCTGCGGCCAGTCACCCGCCACGAGCGCCAGGTAGCTCTTGCGAATCCGGTTCTCACGCTGCAGGGTATGCAGTGTCCGAAGCGCGGATCGCCGTTTTGCAATCATCAGCAGGCCGGATGTTGCACGGTCGAGCCGATGCACCAGCTCGAGGCCTTTCTCTTCGGGTCTCAGCAGGCGCAGCTGCTCGATAACCCCGAGACTGATTCCACTGCCGCCATGCACGGCCATCCCGGAGGGCTTGTTGATCACGAGCAGCCGTTTGTCTTCGTAGAGAATAGCGTCATTGAGACGCTGTTTCTGCTGATCCGACAGCTTACCGGGCGTACCGGTCTGCGATGTCCTGACGGGTGGAATGCGCACCTCGTCACCGACGGAGAGGCGAAAATTCTGCTTGATGCGTTTGCCGTTGACGCGTACCTGGCCACTTCTCAGCAACCGGTAGATGTGGCTCTTCGGCACGCCTTTCAAGTGCTTCATGAGGAAGTTGTCGATGCGTTGCGCATCGGCTTCCTCACCGATGCGCAACAATCGAACCTTGTGCTGGGTCTGACCGCTCATGCCGTCATCTGGCCAGGAGCGTCAGGAATCCGCGGCGGCCTTCTGGTCGGTGTTACCGGAAGCGTCCTGACCGGCTGACTTCTTCGTTTCCACCTGCTTGAGTTTCGGCTTGGGCTCGCCACCGGTAGAGGCAACGGCTGGTTTATCCGCTGAAGGAGCCGAAGCCGGTTTTGCAGAAACAGGCGCCTCGTCACGCTTTTGCGCCGGCTTTGGTGACTTTTCCTTTTCGTCACTTTTCGGGGCAGGCTTCTGCTGGCTGGACGGAGCTGCCTTTTCAGCGGCCGGCTCGTCACGCTTTTGCGCCGGCTTTGGTGACTTTTCCTTTTCGTCACTTTTCGGGGCAGGCTTCTGCTGGCCGGACGGAGCTGCTTTTTCAGCGGCCGGCTTGTCGCGTGTGGTCGCGGGTTTCTGCTCGCCACGCGCTTGCTGGCCTGTCTCCTTTGCACTGGTCTCGGACGTGCCTGCATCCGACCCGGGTGCTTTCTGTTTTGCTTCGGCAGATTCCGGCTTCTGTTCCGGCCTGGGACGGCGCCTGGATCTGTTCGCAGGCTTTTGTGTTTCCGCCCTGGCACCTTCCTGTTTCTGTGCATCGGAAGACTGCTGCTGGTTGCGGTTGTCATCGCTGCGTCGCTGGCGCGGTGCCTGGCGTCCGGAACTCGTACGGCGTCCGCCGCGACGTCCGCGGCCACTACTTTTCTGCTGGCGCGGCTTCTGTTCCTGGCTGTCATCCTGCGCGGTTTTCTTGTCGCTGCGCTGCTCTTGCCCGGCAGCCTCCTGCTTTGAGGACTCGGCGCTTTTGGGTTGGCCAGCAGCCGGGCGTGACCGTTGACCGGAACCACGCTTGCGACCATTCCCCTGCTGCGGCTTCTGCCGTTCGGGCTGTCTGCTCCTGGCCTGCGGCTTCTGCTCGCGTTTTTCAGGCTGCCCGGCCTTCTCCTCTTCTGCTTTCGGAGGCGCAAACAGGCCAAAGATGCGTTTCAGAAAGCCTGTCTGCGAGGCATCTTCGCTCGGAGGCATGAGTGGCTCTTTGGAGGCCGGTGCTGGTGCGGGCGGCGTGATGGGGCGAACGGCTGGCTGCTCGATGCGTGCCTGCTGTACGGCCTTGCTTTCGGGCACGACAGCTTCCGGCTCCTCAACAAGCTGGTAACTCGATTTCCCATCCTTGCCCTGCGGCATGTCGCTCTGGCGTACGCGCTCGATACTGTAGTGCGGCGTCTCCATGTGCTGGTTGGGAACGAGGACGACCTCGATACCCTGGCGCTTCTCGATGTCGTAGATCGCCTGGCGCTTTTCGTTCAGCAGAAAAGTAGCCACATCGACCGGCAACTGCGCCGTGACACGCCCGGTGTTCTCTTTCATGGCATGCTCTTCGATGACACGCAGGATCGAGAGTGCCAGGGATTCGACGCCACGTATGAAGCCATGCCCCTCGCATCGCGGACAGACATGCTGCGTGGACTCGCCGAGTGACGGGCGCAGTCGCTGGCGTGACATCTCGAGCAGGCCGAAGCGCGAGATGCGGCCGACCTGGACACGCGCCCGGTCTTCCTTGAGCGCATCGCGCAGGCGGCTTTCGACCTGGCGCTGGTGCTTGCTCGGACCCATGTCGATGAAGTCGATGACGAAGAGACCGCCGAGGTCGCGGACGCGCAGCTGGCGTGCGATCTCGTCAGCGGCCTCGAGGTTGGTATTCAGGGCCGTTTCCTCGATATCCGCTCCCTTGGTCGAACGGGCCGAGTTGATGTCGATGGAGACCAGCGCCTCGGTGTGATCGATCACGATGGCGCCGCCGGATGGCAGGCGCAGCTCGCGATCGTACACCGACTCGATCTGGCTCTCGATCTGGTAGCGCGAGAACAGCGGCGTTTCGTCCTTGTAGAGTTTCAGCTTGCGTGCATTGTGCGGCATGACAGACTCGATAAAAGCCTTTGCCTCGACATGCATGTCCGGGTTGTCGATGATGATCTCGCCGATGTCATTGCGCAGGTGATCACGGATCGAACGGATGATGACGTTGCTTTCCTGGTAGATCAGGAAGGGTGCGGGACGCTCCTCGGCCGATTTCTCGATCGCAGTCCAGACCTGGTTCAGGTAATCGAGGTCCCACTGCAACTCTTCAGTGGACTTGCCGATTCCCGCGGTACGCACGATGAGTCCCATGCCATCCGGAATCTTCAGCTGGGACATGGCATCGCGGAGGTCGCTGCGTTCCTGCCCCTCGATGCGACGCGAGATACCGCCGGCGCGTGGATTCTTCGGGACGAGCACCAGGTAGCGGCCGGCCAGCGAGACGAAGGTGGTGAGTGCGGCGCCCTTGTTGCCGCGCTCCTCCTTCTCGACCTGGACGATCACCTCCTGGCCTTCCTTGATCGCCTCCTGGATATTCGGCTTGCCGCCCTTCTTCTGCGCTTCTTCGGTGAAGTAGCTGCGCGCGATCTCCTTGAGCGGCAGGAAGCCGTGGCGTTCGGCGCCGTAGTTGACGAAGGCCGCCTCGAGGCTCGGTTCGACCCGCGAGATCTTGCCCTTGTAGACGTTGGCTTTTTTCTGCTCCCGGCCCGGATGTTCGATATCCAGGTTAAAGAGCGTCTGTCCATCGACGATAGCGACACGCAGCTCTTCGGGCTGGGTCGCGTTGATCAGCATTCTTTTCATTGTGGCAATCTACCTGTTCACTGCATCTGCCGGATGCGATTCCACCCGGATATGGTTTTGCAGATGCAAGGTCTACGCTGCAGCTCGCAGCGTCATGTCGACTGAACAGTCGCACAGGCAAGAGTTGTGGCAAAGAGGATTTCTGATGTGAGCGATGCGGCGCCCACAGCCGATAAATCTGGACAGGGGCAGCCTCGCGATCCGGACATTGCCGGCTTCACAGTGCGATTCGCTTTTCTTCTCGCCGGGTTTTCCCGGCCGGGACAGGCATCATGTGCGGCCTGTCTCTTCTTCCAAGCCGTTACTGGATGGTAACGCCTTGTGAAATCATCTTTCTCTTTCCGGCTCGTTCAGCCAGCGTCCGGCAGCACTTCGGGCTCCGGGGATCATGGCGTTACAAAAACGGCAAGGCCATGATCGTTCAATTACTTCGGTCTTGTCTGCATCGCAGCACGCTTGCTGCTTGCAGCGACAGTTGAATATATCAACCGCCATCTTTTCAGGCAATTGGCAAGTGAAGCTAGAGAGCTTCCCTTTCCTTGTGTAGCCTGGCCTCCTCTTCGAGTTCCTCCAGGAATGCCTCGTTGACGCGCTCACGCATCTCCTTGCCTGGTTTGAAATGCGGAACATGCTTTCCCGGGAGCGCGACCGGATCGCCGGTCTTGGGGTTACGTCCCATCCTGGGCTTGCGGTAATGCAGCGAGAAACTTCCAAAACTGCGGATCTCGATCCTGTCACCACTTGCCAGCGCGTTGCTCATCTGCTCGATAATGCACTTGATCGCGAGCTCGACATCCTTCTGGGCCAGGTGCGGTTGCTGTTCAGCGATGACGTGTATCAATTCTGATTTGGTAACCGGCATATTTTCGCTTCTGTTGTCTCAAACTGAATGACGGGGCAATTGCCCCGTCACCTGTCAGGCGATATCAGTCGTTATCGCCGGATTCCATCTGCTCCTTGAGCAGATCACCCAGTGTGGCCGCTCCACCCGCTGGCTGGGACTTGGACGAGTAGCTGCGGATGACTTCCGCTTCCTCGTCGTAGTCTTTCGCCTTGATGGAAAGGTTGATACTGCGGCTCTTGCGATCGATCGCGATGAACTTCGCCTCGACCTCGTCGCCAACCTTGAGCACCGCACTGGCATCCTCGACACGCTCGCGCGCGATCTCGGATGCGCGGATGTAACCCATAACGGTGTCGGCGAGCTCGACGGTTGCACCGCGTGCATCGACCTCGGTGATCACGCCCTTGACGATGCTGCCCTTGTTGTGGGTCGCAACGTAGGTCGAGAAGGGATCGGTATCGAGCTGCTTGATGCCAAGCGAGATGCGCTCGCGCTCGGGATCGACTGCCAGCACGACGGCCTCGACTTCATCGCCCTTCCTGTAGTTGCGCACCGCTTCCTCGCCCGGAATGTCCCAGGAGATATCGGAGAGGTGAACCAGGCCGTCGATACCGCCATCGAGACCGATAAAGATACCGAAGTCGGTGATGGACTTGATGTTGCCCTTGACCTGGTCGCCCTTGTTGTGGCTCTGCGCGAACTCTTCCCACGGGTTCTGGCGGCACTGTTTCATGCCCAGCGAGATGCGGCGACGCTCCTCGTCGATATCCAGGACCATGACCTCGACCTCGTCACCCAGCGAAACAACCTTGCTCGGGTGAATGTTCTTGTTGGTCCAGTCCATCTCGGAGACGTGCACGAGACCCTCGACACCTTCCTCGATCTCGACGAACGAACCGTAGTCGGCGATGTTCGTGACCTTGCCGAACAGACGGGTGCCTTCGGGGTAGCGACGCGTGATGTTGACCCACGGGTCATCGCCAAGCTGCTTGAGACCCAGGGAGACACGCATCTTCTCCTTGTCGTACTTGAGCACCTTGACGTCGATTTCCTGGCCGATCTCGACAACCTCGGAAGGATGATGAACACGCTTCCAGGCCATATCGGTGATGTGCAGCAGGCCGTCGACACCGCCGAGATCGACGAATGCGCCGTAGTCGGTGAGGTTCTTGACGACGCCCTTGATAACAGCGCCCTCTTCGAGGTTCTCGAGCAGCTTTTCGCGCTCTTCGCTGTACTCGGCCTCGACAACCGCGCGGCGGGAAACGACAACGTTGTTGCGCTTCTGGTCGAGCTTGATGACCTTGAACTCGAGATCCTTGTTCTCGAGGTAGGAGGTATCGCGGACCGGGCGGACATCGACGAGCGATCCCGGCAGGAAGCCGCGGACCTGGCCGAGGTCGACGGTGAAACCGCCCTTGACCTTGCCGGTGATGCGGCCGTTGACGATCTCTTCATCGTCGTAGGCTTTCTGGAGTTCAATCCAGGCGTGGTGGCGCTTGGCCTTTTCACGCGACAGGCGGGTTGCGCCGAAGCCGTCTTCAACGGCGTCCAGCGCGACTTCCACCTGGTCACCGACGGCAACTTCGAGGTCACCGTCGGCGTTGAGAAACTGTTCCTTCGGGATGACACCCTCGGATTTGAGACCGGCATTCACGACAACGAAATCATCGCTGAGATCGACGACGGTACCCATGACCATCGTGCCGGGTTTAAGGTTAAGGTTGGCTACACTCTCTTCGAAGAGTTCTGCAAAGCTTTCTGACATGATTAAGTTATTCCCAAGATGCCTCGACGTGCGAGCATCCACTGTTGCCTGTTAAGGCAGATCAAGTAGTTAACATTACCCTGCTGGTGTGGCAGGAGCGAAATATGGAGAAAAAACGGCGTGAGCGCTATTCGTCGTTGAACAGGCCGCGGGCAGCTTTGAGGATTTCTCCGGTTACCTCATCGATGGAGAGTGCGGAAGAGTCAATCAGGATCGCATCTTCTGCCGGACGCAAGGGAGCGGTGGTGCGATTGCTGTCGCGTTCATCGCGCTCGCGAATCTCTTCGATGAGGCGCGGAAGATTAGCAGACATTCCTTTTCCTTTCAACTGTTTATAGCGCCTGTTCGCACGCTCCTCGGGGCTTGCCGTGAGGAAGATCTTGAGGGGTGCATCCGGGAAGACGACGGTGCCCATGTCGCGGCCATCCGCGATCAGGCCATCCGGGGTTGCATGGTCACGCTGCCACTGCAGCAATGCCTCGCGCACACGTGGCAAGGCAGCGACTCTTGAGGCATCGTTGCCGGCCGTCTCACTGCGGATGGTATTCGTAACATCCTGATTATGAAGAAAAACCTTTCCCTTCTCGAAACGCACGTCGAGACTGGCGGCAACTGCACCCACCGACTCCTCGTCCTCGAAATCAAGCTCGCGGGTGCGTACGTCCAGCCCGACGAGCCGGTAGAGCGCGCCGCTGTCGAGCACCTTCCAGCCGAGTTCGTCAGCCAGGCGCTGGGCGATGGTGCCCTTGCCGGAACCGGACGGCCCGTCGATGGTAATCAGTTTCTGACGGCTCATGCACACTCCGAGACAGTGACATCCATGCCGATGCTGTTGACCAGGTCGCTGAATCCCGGGAACGAGGTGTTGACGTTGGCACAGTCGTCGATCGCGATCTCGCCTGATGCGCGCAGCGCAGCAATGGTGAAGGCCATGGCGATGCGGTGATCGCCGTAGGAGTTGACCTGTCCGCCACTGATGCTGCTTTGGCGGATCACCATGCCGTCCGGCGTGGGCTCGGCATCGACACCCAGCCTCTGCAGGCCGTCGGCCATGACCTGGATGCGGTCGCTCTCCTTGACGCGCAACTCCTCGGCCCCGGTCAGCACCGTCTTGCCCTCGGCACAGGCCGCGGCCACAAAGAGCACGGGAAACTCGTCGATCGCCAGCGGTACCTGCTCCTCGGGGATGCGGATGCCTTTCAGTTGTGCAGAGCGCACGCGCAGGTCTGCGACCGGCTCGCCGCCCACCTCGGTCTCGTTGAGCACCTCGATGTTGGCGCCCATCTCACGCAGGATATTGATGACACCGATGCGCGTCGGGTTCATGCCGACGTGGCGGATGGTCAGGTCCGCGTTCTCGGCGATCGATGCACCGACAAGAAAGAAGGCTGCCGAGGAGATGTCCGCCGGTACGTCGATATTTGTTGCCTTGAGCTTGCCGCCACCCTCGAGGCAGACACGGTTGCCGCTGGTCTCCACCTTGTACCCGAAACCGCGCAGCATGCGCTCGGTGTGGTCGCGTGTCGGTGCAGGCTCGGTCACACAGGTCTGGCCATCCGCGTAGAGACCGGCGAGCAGGATGCAGGACTTGACCTGCGCGCTCGCCATGGGCATCTCGTAGTGCAGCGGCTCGAGTTTTTCGACCGGCTTGATGTGCAGTGGCGCAGTGCCTTTCTCTGTTGTGTCGATCGCCGCGCACATCATCGCGAGCGGTTCGGTGACACGACGCATGGGACGCGATGACAGCGAGGCATCACCGACCAGCGTCACATCGATCCCCTGCCCGGCCAGCAAGCCGGAGAGCAAACGCATCGAGGTACTGGAGTTGCCGAGGTCGAGCGGCTTCGATGGCGAATTGAGGCCATGCATGCCGACACCGTGCACGGTCACCTTGCCATCGACCGGCCCCTCGATCTTCACACCCATGTCGCGGAACGCCTGCAGGGTCGCCAGGCTGTCCTCGCCCTCGAGAAAACCGCTGATACGGGTCACGCCCTCTGCCAGGGAGCCCAGCATGATGGAGCGATGGGAGACGGACTTGTCGCCGGGGACGCGGATCTCCCCGTTCAGGCTGCCGCCTGGCTGCACACTGTAGCGGATACTGGATGTCAAGAGAGCTTCCCCGGTGGCGCTTTGTTTGTTCGGCCCGCAAGCTTACCGCCCACCCCTTGTAGTGTAAACTCTCGGGTAGTCTCTTTCAGCCACATGAGAGGAACAGGATCCATGCTACGCACACTGGTACTCGCATCGACCTCACCCTACCGGCAGGAACTGCTGACGCGTCTCGGCCTGCCGTTCGAGACCGCCTCGCCAGACATCGACGAAACCCGCCACGAGGACGAAGAACCCGAAGAGTTCGTGCAGCGGCTCTCGCTGGCAAAAGCCAAGGCCGTTGCAGAAAAGTACCCGGACGCGCTCATCATCGGCTCCGACCAGGTCGCGACCCTCGATGACACCATCCTCGGCAAGCCCGGTACGCACGAGCGCGCCATGCAGCAACTCAAGGCCGCATCCGGGCAGAGCGTCACCTTCCTGACGGGCCTGTCGCTCTACGACTCGGCGACCGGCCGCAGCCACACCATCTGCGAACCCTTCCGCGTGCAGTTCAGAAAACTCACCGAGGAAGAGATCGACGACTACCTGCGCCGCGAGGAACCCTACGACTGCGCCGGCTCCTTCAAATCCGAGGGACTCGGCATCGCACTCTTCAGCCTCATGGACGGCGAGGACCCCAGCTCGCTGGTCGGCCTGCCGCTGATCCAGCTTGTCTCCATGCTGCGGGAAAATAACGTGCATGTCCTCGGCAGGGACTAGCCAGCAAGCATAGTCCTTGCAACACACCAGCGTTCGATGGCATGCCTCTCTCCGGGACGGAGGGCGCTGTTAATAGCTCTGCGCGGCCCTGGAGTGGCTCAAGGCCGATGGCGGCAGTTCCATATATAAAAGGTATCTTAACCATAAGCTGAATCTATCAATTTCTGTATGCCTTTCGACAAACGTCAGCTAACAGAATGTTTTTGCATTGTTATCCCTGTCGCGAAAATTCTTCACATTTTCCAGGTTTCTTTCCGAGATTGAACTGATAGCCATTCTTCATTAAAAACGTCATTCTGATATTCGCCTGGAAGTGTTAACCCAGGCCTCCCGAAAATGCTCCAGCTCAAAGCATCATCAAAACATTCACTTGGAGATGCTTCTTCATACAAAGAGCGAATTTCGATATTGCATAGATCTCCTAACATCCTGATTTTTCATAGCCCCACATTTGGATGACATCCTCGCAAGGCATAAAAACATTTCATTGACAGTTTCATTGCATTTAAGTGACCACCGTCTAGAGTTTGTGACACAGCGGGGAAATCGCTGTTGTTTGGTTAGCTATAAAAATTGCACAAACAACAGGCTCAGAAACGAGCCTTCCTAAATCGCAATGACAATGAGGTTGAGACAATGTCCAGGAAAACGTGTGGCATTACGCCAGGAACGGTGCGTGCGGGCTGTCTGACGGACGATTCGTCAACAGACGGGACGGTGAAAGCCGCCCAACCCGCCGTTTTTTTC
>JARRMW010000012.1:0-52579 GCA_037385685.1 Gammaproteobacteria bacterium | reverse complement strand
TATGGCGTCTATGGCTATGCAAGCTGGATCCCGGAGGATCTGCAGCATGCAGGTGATACCTTTCTCGGCCTGTGCACCAGCATCTTCTACAAGAGCGATGGTGTCTTCGGCATCATGGCGAACGTGCTTGCCACCTACATCATTCTCTTCGTGATCTTCGGCGCCTTTCTCGAAAAGAGCGGCGCCCAGCGATTTTTCATCGATTTCCCGCTCGCCGCTGTCGGCCACAAGATCGGTGGTCCCGGCAAGGTATCTGTCATCGCCAGCGGACTGTTCGGCTCCATCTCGGGCAGTGCAATCGGGCATGTTCATGCCGCCGATCATGGGTGCCGGTGGTTTCATCATGGCGGAACTGACAGGCGTGCCCTACTCCCAGATCATGCTAATTGCGATCTTTCCTGCACTCATGTACTTCTTCAGCGTGTTCATGATGGTTCACTTCGAGGCGAAGAAGCACAACATCGTGGGTGAGAAATCCGACAGGAATGCGTTCGATATCCTGAAAGCCGAATGGTTCTACATCACGCCGCTTGTCGTCATCACCATTTTCATGCTGCTTGGCTATTCGCCGGGATACTCCGCAATTCTGGGATTGATCGCCTGTCTCGTCGTGAGCTGGTTCAGGAAAGAGACACGCATCGGGCCCACACGCTTTGTCGAGGCAGCCCGCCAGGGTGCGCTCAGCAGTCTCCAGATCGGCGCGACTCTCGGCGTGATCGGCATCATCATCGGTGTACTAACCTACAGCGGACTGGTCCTGACCTTTGCCGACATCGTCATCGAAGCGGCGGATGGCAAACTGTGGCTGACGATTCTCTTCGTGGCACTGGCTTCCCTCGTGCTTGGCATGGGCGTTCCCGTGACGGCTGCGTACCTGATCACGGCCGTCGTCGCGGTACCGGCCCTGACACACCTTGGGGTAAACCTCATCGCCGCGCACATGATTGTCTACTGGCTCTCGCAGGACTCCAACATTACTCCACCCGTCTGCATCGCGGCTTTCGCTGGCGCAACCATTGCAAAAGCTAACATGTGGAAAACCGCTTTCACGGCTTTCAAGTTTGCAAAGTTCCTCTACCTGGCGCCCTTCCTGTTCGGTTACGTCCCGGCCTTTTCACTTGACGGCAGTGCGGCAGACATCGGTGTCGCCTTCGCGCTGATCATCATAGGAACCTGGCTTTATTCCTGGCTGCTCAGTGGTATCTGGCTGAGGTTTTTCAGGAAGTCCGAAGCCGCTGCGTAAACAGAGAGAAAGCATTGAAAGAGATCGGCTTTGACGAGGAACAACAGATGAACGCAAACCCAGAGATCAATACCATCCTTTACGCGACCGACCTCGGGCAGCACATGCGCCCGGTCTTTCGGCATGCAGTGACCCTTGCCCGGCTTTGCGACGCAAACATCATCATGCTGCACGTCGTTGAACCTCTCTCAAAAGCTGCCGAAACCATGCTCTCACTCTATCTGCCCAAAGAGAAACTCGATTCCATCGAACATGAAGGCATGGAAGAAGTGATTGCCACCATGCGCGAGCGACTCGAAAACTATTGCCGTGACGAGGCGGATATCTGTGCCGGTGACAGCAAGGTCTCCGATGTGGTCGTCCAGTGTGGCGACGCAAGCAAGATGATCAACGAAGAGGCTGAGGCACGCGGAGCTGACCTCATTGTCATGGGAAACTGCGCGAGCGATCATCGCATCGGAAAGGGTCTGATCGGCTCGACAGCGAGGCGCGTGAGTCAGGATGCCAAAATCCCCATTCTGATCGTGCCGAACTGTCACTGAAATGAACAAACAGGCCGGCAACAGATACCAGCGGTATGAGGTAGCTTTGCTGCGACCGCACATGTCGACAATTTAAATACTCAATGTCAACAATTGACGCATTATCTCTTGACTGAAGCCTCATTCTGCCTATCATTGTCGACATATCATGATCTTTTGTCGACAAACCTAGAGAACAGCGATGGCCACTGCCTCATCCTGCGAAGAGCAGGAACCCGTCACGATCGCCGACAGGGTGTTCAACCAGCTCCGGGAGGCTATTCTTGGGGGTAAGATGGCACCGGGTCAGAAAATCAGCGAACCGGAACTGGCCAGCAGTTACGGTGTCAGTCGCGGTTCCCTGCGGGAAGCCATCGCGCGACTCGAGAGCTGTAATCTCGTCGAACGCAAGCCCAACGTCGGGGCACGCGTCATCACCCTCTCGATCGAGGAACTCATGGAGATCTATCATATCCGCGAGGCCCTTGAAGGAATGGCCGCACGACTTGCTGCGGACAACATGGAATCCGAAGAGATCTCTGAACTCAGAAAGATCGTCGAGACGCAGCGCAACGAGATTTCCGGGGGTAACTACGCCTACTTCCTGAAAGAGGTTGATCTCGACTTTCATTTCAGGATCATCCAGGGCAGCCGAAACAGGCGCCTGATTCGCCTGCTCTGCAAGGATCTGTACGACCTGGTGCGCTTCTACAGAGCAAGTTTCAGCGCATCCAGCCCGCGTCCCGAAGAGGCGTACCAGGAGCACAGCGCAATCGTGGCAGCCATGGAGCGTGGCGATGGTGAGATGGCGGAGCTTCTGATGCGGCATCACATTCGCGCATCACGTGAAAATGCGCGCCGGAGCTTCGAGGCGATGCAGGACGAGCCAGTCACTGGCCAGACAGCAAGACAGTAAATAACCCAAGCAAGAACGAATGCATCATGAACAGCACAGCTAAACGACCAAGGTTTCTGGACCTGACAAAGATCCGGCTGCCACTGCCGGGCATCGTCTCAATCCTGCACCGCATATCCGGTGTGCTGATGATTCTGGCCATTCCTGTCTGCATATGGTTGCTGGAACTCGCCGTGACAGACCAGGCCGCCTTTTCACAGGCTGCCGCTGTCGCCAATTCGCTGCTGTTCAAGCTCGCCGCAGCCGTCATCCTCTGGTCACTCTGCCATCACCTCGTCGCCGGTATCCGCTACCTGCTGCTCGATATCGATGTCTGGATCGAACGCAAGCAGGCGCGGCAGAGCGCGGTCGGCGTTTTCATTGTTTCCATCGCCATGACAATCGTCTTCCTGGGGGTGATCTGGTGAGCATGCAACTCAGCGGCCTTCGTGCCTGGACCATACAGCGCGTGAGTGCAATCTACATCGCCCTCTTCACGCTCGCGGTCATGATCGCCCTTGTTTTGAAGGGCCTGCCCCCGGATCACGTGGCCTGGAGAGAGCTCCTCTCCTCACCGCTGGTCAATCTCGCGGTCATGACATTCTTTCTGGCGCTGCTGATGCACGCCTGGATCGGCGCACGCGATGTGATCATCGACTACGTGCATCCACTCGCGGCACGCTTCACGGCCCTTGCGCTCGCCGCCATTTTTCTGATCGTTTGCGGTCTCTGGGCCGCTCGCGTCCTGCTTAACCTTTTCTGATGCAAGATATCAAAATGTCTACACCAATCAGCCAGTTCGACGCCCTCGTGATTGGCGCCGGCGGTGGCGGCATGCGCGCCGCTCTGCAACTCTCGCGGGCAGGCGCCAAGGTCGCCGTCATCTCAAAGGTCTTTCCGACACGCTCCCATACGGTAGCAGCCCAGGGAGGCATCAATGCGGCTCTTGGTAACGTGCTGCCGGACAACTGGCACTGGCACATGTTCGACACCGTCAAGGGAAGCGATTATCTCGGTGACCAGGATGCCATCGAATACATGTGCAAGATCGCTCCCCAGGTTGTCTACGAACTCGAACACACGGGTGTACCCTTTTCACGCCTTGACGACGGCCGCATCTACCAACGCCGTTTCGGAGGCCAGAGTCAGAATTTCGGGGGCGAACAGGCCGCACGGACATGCGCCGCAGCCGATCGTACCGGTCATGTCATCGTGCACACGCTTTACCAGCAGAACCTGCGCGCTCAGACGCACTTTTTTGACGAGTATTTTGCTGTCGACCTGATCCAGGCAGAGGATGGCCATATCCAGGGCGCTCTCGTTCTCGGGATCGAGACAGGTGAACCACTGATCATTCATGCCAAGACGACGCTGCTCGCGACCGGCGGATGTGGACAGATCTTCCGAACCAATACCAATGCACTCATCAATACCGGCGATGGCATGGCGATGGCGCTGCGCGCCGGCATTCCCCTCATGGACATGGAGTTCTACCAGTTTCACCCGACCGGCATCGCCGGCAAGGGGATGCTGATCACCGAGGGTGCGCGCGGTGAAGGCGGTTACCTCGTGAATGGCGAGGGTGAACGATTCATGGAGCGCTATGCGCCAAACGCAAAAGACCTCGCAAGCCGTGACGTGGTCAGCCGCGCGATCTATACCGAGGTCAAGGAAGGACGCGGCTGCGGTCCCAACAAGGATCACGTGCTGCTGAAGCTCAACCACATTGGCGATGTCGTCAAGAAGCGCCTGCCAGGGATCCGCGCGACCAGTATCTCCTTCATCGGTGTCGACCCTGCCGAAGAGCCGATACCCATCTACCCGACCGCCCACTATGTCATGGGTGGTATCCCGACGGATCGCTTCGGTCGTGTCGTGGCTCCCATGGGCAGTGGTCCGGAGGAAGTGGTTCCGGGGCTCTACGCCGCCGGCGAATGCGCCTGCGTTTCCGTTCATGGCGCCAACCGCCTCGGTGGCAACTCGCTGCTCGATATTCTCGTCTTCGGACGTGCCGCTGCGATCCAGATGCTTGAAGACATCGAGTCAATGCCATCCCACACGACGCTCAACCGGGATAGTACCGACAAGGCACTGGCGCGGCTCAAGCGCTGGGACGACACCAGTGATGGCGAATCCGTCGATATCATCAAGGCAGACCTGCAGGCCGCCATGGAAGACTATTGCGGCGTCTACCGTGATCACGACACCCTGACGACCGGTGTCGAGAAGGTGCGCGAGATCGCCGCACGCCTGCCGAACGCACGCCTTGCTGATCACAGCAAGGTCTTCAATACAGCACGTATCGAGGCGCTCGAGCTCGAAAACCTCATGGATGTCGCACTGGCGACCATTGTCTCGGCCCAGGCACGGACCGAAAGCCGTGGTGCACACTCGCGTGTCGATTACCCGGAGCGCGACGACGAGAAGTGGATGAAGCACACCCTCTTCTTCCTCGACGACCTGAAGCTCGATTACAAGCCCGTGCACCTCACACCACTGACAGTCGACCCGTTCCCGCCGAAGGCACGCACCTACTGAACGGCGACACAGAGAGACAATCATGAAATTCCTGATCCAGCGCTACAACCCGGAAAAAGACCAGAAGCCCTTCCTTCAGGAGTACGAAGTCCCTGACGTCAAGCCGGGGACCATGCTGCTCGACGCCTTGCTCCTTATCAAGGCGATGGATCCAACGCTCAGCTTCCGGCGCTCCTGCGGTGAAGGCGTCTGCGGCTCGGACGGCATGAACATCAACGGGCGCAACGGCCTTGCATGCCTGACGAATCTCGATCAGCTCAAGGAGCCGATCACGGTCCGTCCCCTGCCCGGCCAACCGATCATCCGCGATCTCGTCATTGACCAGACGCCTTTCTTCAACCAGTACAAGGCGGCAAAACCCTGGCTGATCACGAAGGATCCGGATCCGGAAAAAGAACGCCTCCAGAGTCCGGCAGACCGCGACAAGCTCGATGGTCTCTACGAATGCATCCTGTGCGCCTGCTGCTCGACCTCGTGCCCGTCCTTCTGGTGGAACCCGGACAAGTTCCTCGGACCTGCCGCACTCTTGCAGGCCAGCCGTTTCATCGAGGACAGTCGCGACCAGGCGACTGGTGAGCGGCTGCAGCAACTGGATGATGCCTACAAGCTTTATCGCTGCCACAGCATCATGAACTGCGTGGATGTCTGTCCGAAAGAGCTGAACCCTACACGGGCGATCGGCAACATTCGCAAGCGCATGCTGGAAAAAGGCATCTGAACACCGGTTCAATGACCGCCGAAACATTACAACAAGAAATGCTGCGTCTGCGCTGGGCATGCCGCCGGGGAATGCGGGAACTCGATTTCTGGTTCCTCAACTACCTGGAACATGCCTACGCAAGCGCACCAAGGGAAGAACAACGCACTTTCCAGAGACTCCTGGGCTATCAGGATCAGGAAATATTCGACTGGATGATGGAAACGGCACAACCAACGGATGCTGCACTCCGGGAGATGGTGGTGCTGATCCGCGAGACGTCCAGCGCGGTGGCCAGGGCGCAAGCCGACAGCTGACCGCGATTACATACCGAACCTGGCACATGACATTGTGTGGTGTCAGGCCGAACGCATTTCTTTGATATGAACGAGGCACTAATGAGCAACAGAGTCTCTATCGGCAATCTCGAGATTGCCACGGAACTTCACGATCTCGTTGCCAGCGAGATTGCACCCGGAACCGGCGTGGAGCCGGCACACTTCTGGCAGGCGTTCGAAGCCATCATCGCCGACCTCGCGCCAAAGAATCGTGCACTCCTCGACAGAAGAGACGAAATCCAGGCCAGGCTGGATGCCTGGCATCGCGAGCACCGCGCTGACTTCGACTTCGACACCTACAAGCAATTCCTCGTCGAGATCGGCTACCTGCTTCCAGAAGGCGAAGACTTCAGCATCGAGACCGGCAATGTCGACCCCGAGATCGCAACCATCGCCGGTCCGCAGCTCGTCGTACCGGTCAACAATGCACGCTATGCCCTGAACGCTGCCAATGCACGCTGGGGCAGCCTGTACGATGCGCTCTACGGCACAGATGCCATTCCGGAAAGCGAGGGACTCGAAAAAAGCGCGGCACTGAATACGCAACGTGCGAACAGCGTAATCGGGCTCGCGGCAAAGTTCCTCGATGAGGCGGTGCCGCTTGCAGCCGGCAGTCATGCCGATGTTACCGCCTACATGCTCGCCGACAAGGACGGGCAGAAGGAGCTTGTTGTGACGCTTGCCAGCGGCGATAGCTCGTCACTCGCCGATCCAGCTGCCTTTGCGGGCTACAGGGGTGGAGAGAGGCCCGATGTCATTCTGCTCAGGCACAACGGCCTGCATATCGAACTCCACCACGATCCCGAAAACCCGGTCGGCAAACTCCATGCTGCCGGCATCAGTGATGTCGTGCTTGAGGCCGCTGTCTCGACAATTCAGGATTGCGAGGATTCGGTCGCCGCTGTCGATGCAGAAGACAAGGTACTGGTCTATCGCAACTGGCTCGGTCTGATGAAAGGGGATCTCGAGGAGACCTTTTCCAAGCAGGGCCGGCAAATGACACGCCGCATGAACCCCGACCGCAGCTATGTCACGCCTGAAGGCGGGGAACTCATCCTTCCGGGCCGCAGCCTGATGCTCATCCGGAACGTGGGTCATCTCATGACGAACAGTGCCGTGCTCTTCAACGGCAAAGAAGTTCCTGAAGGCATCATGGATGGCATGATCACGAGCCTCATCGCGATGCATGACCTGAAACGCACGGGCACGGTCACCAACAGCCGAACTGGCAGTATCTATATCGTGAAGCCCAAGATGCATGGTCCCGCGGAGGTCGCTTTCACAAGCGAGCTGTTCGGCCGTATCGAGGACGCACTCGGTCTCGAACAGAACACCATCAAGGTCGGGATCATGGATGAAGAGCGCCGAACGACTGTGAATCTCAAGGAGTGCATTCGTTCAGCAAAGGAACGCGTGATCTTCATCAACACAGGCTTTCTCGACCGTACCGGAGACGAAATCCATACGAGCATGGAAGCGGGTCCAATGCTGCGCAAGGGTGACATGAAGACAGCACCCTGGATTCTTGCCTACGAAGACTGGAACGTCGATATCGGCCTGGCCTGCGGTCTCGGCGGCAAGGCGCAGATTGGCAAGGGCATGTGGGCCATGCCCGATCTCATGCAGAGCATGATCGATGCAAAGATTGCTCATCCGCTAGCCGGTGCAAACTGTGCCTGGGTTCCCTCCCCGACCGCGGCGACGCTGCACGCCATGCATTACCACAAGGTGAATGTTGCCGGGCGCCAGGTCGAACTGGCCAGCCGCAAACGCGCCAGCCTTGACGATATCCTGACGATCCCGCTCCACCCGGATCCAGGCTCTCTGACACGAGACGAGATCCAGCAGGAACTCGATAATAATGCCCAGGGCATTCTCGGCTACGTGGTGCGCTGGATCGACCAGGGCGTCGGCTGCTCCAAGGTACCGGACATCAACGATATCGGCCTCATGGAGGACCGCGCGACACTGCGTATCTCGAGCCAGCACATGGCCAACTGGTTGCATCATGGCATCTGCACACAGGAGCAGGTCACCGAAACCTTCAGGCGCATGGCAGCCGTCGTCGATGCACAGAACGCCGGAGACCCGACTTACCGTCCCATGGCGCCTGCGTGTAACGGTATCGCCTTCAGGGCAGCTCTCGATCTCGTGCTGAAGGGGCGTGAGCAGCCCAATGGCTACACGGAACCTGTTCTTCACGCTCGCCGACTGGAACTCAAG
Source organism: Gammaproteobacteria bacterium (assembly GCA_037385685.1). Lineage (GTDB taxonomy): Bacteria > Pseudomonadota > Gammaproteobacteria > Chromatiales > Chromatiaceae > Sva-25. The sequence continues at coordinate 44,124 of JARRMW010000012.1, read as the reverse complement.
GCAACAGCCAGCTAGCCTGTAGCAAAAAGAAACCGGATGCCACAACTCAGTCCATACATCGCGTACAAGACCGACGACAAGGGAAGCGGCTATCTCGAGATAGCGCTGCGCGGCTTTCCGATGTTGCGCATGTCCGCGCTCAACAAGGGAACGGCCTTCACGCGCGAAGAGCGCGCCGCCTTCAGTCTCGAGGGCCTGCTGCCGCCCCGTGTGACAACACTCGAGGAGCAGGTTCGCCGTGTCTACCAGGGCTATCTGAAACTCGATGATGATATCGCGAAGTACCAGTACCTGCGCGCCTGCCAGGAACGCTCCGAGGTGATTTTCTTCAAGCTGCTGGAAGAGCATCTCGACGAGATGATGCCGATCGTCTACACGCCAACGGTTGGCAAGGCAGTACAGCAATACAGCGATCTGTACCAGCGCCCGCGCGGCCTCACTGTCTCGGTTCTCGGGATCGACCATATCGACCAGGTCGTGGACGACTACCCGTGGCACGATGTGCGGATGATCGTCGCAACGGATTCCTCGGCGATTCTCGGTATCGGTGACCAGGGTGTTGGGGGGCTCGCGATCTCGATCGGCAAGCTTGCGCTCTACACCGCCGGCGGAGGCCTGAGCCCTTTTCATACCATGCCGGTCTGTCTCGATGTCGGCACCGATAACGAGAAACTGCTGAACGACCCGAACTACCTCGGTGTGCATCGCAAGCGACTCACGGGCGATGCCTACTTCAACATGCTCGACAGGTTCGTCGACAGTGTCCAGAGACGCTGGCCAAAGGCAGTCATCCAGTGGGAAGACTTCGCCAAGGATGTCGCGTTCCATGTACTGGAGCGTTACAAGGAAAGAGTGCCCTGCTTCAATGACGATATCCAGGGGACAGGCGCCGTAGTCCTCGCCGGCCTGTTGTCCGCCTGCAAGAAGCTTGGCCAGCGGCTCTCCGATCAGCGTATCGTGGTTGTCGGCGCAGGTGCAGGTGGCGTCGGTGTGGCAAAGGCTATCCAGGATGGTCTCGTGCACGAGGGACTCAGCCGCGAGCAGGCGCGACGCCAGATGTTTGTGATGGATGCAGCCGGCCTTGTCGTTGAGGACCTGATCGACCCGGACAGTTACCAGCAACCGGTCTCGCAGTTCAGTTCAACATACAGTGACTGGAAAATCGCCGGCGACAGGCCGTCGCTCATGGAAGTGCTGGAACAGGCGCAACCGACCATCCTGCTCGGCCTGACGGGCGTCGGGGGACTCTTCACGCGAGAGCTCATCGAGCAAATGGCCGCGAACTGCGAACACCCGATCATCTTTCCGCTGTCGAACCCGACGGCTAACTGCGAGGCTGTTCCTGAAGAGATTATCGAGTGGACGGAGGGCAAGGCACTCGTCGCTGCAGGCAGCCCCTTCGCACCGGTAGACTACCAGGGCACGCTGCATGCGATCGGCCAGGGCAACAACGCGTTCGTCTTTCCTGGCATCGGTTTTGCCGCAGTCCTCGGCAAGTGCCGACGCATCAGCGAGGCGATGATTCTTGAATCAGCCTATGCTGTCGCCGACTATACGGAGCAGCATCATCTTCACAAGGGACTCTTCTTCCCGCCTGTCTCGGAACTCCGAGACGTGAGCCTCTATGTGACCGAACGTGTCTTGCGCGTGGCACTCGAAGACGGCTCTTCGACGCGCAGGGAGCTGGATGATGTAGACTTGAGAGGATATGTCCGGTCACGTGCATGGAAGGCCGATTATCTTCCATTCGTGCCAGCACCCAGCAAGTCGGAGGAACCAGGATGACAACAGAGATCCATGACCTGTCGCCCGTGCAGGCTGCACAGATGCTCAGGGATGACCCGCGAGCCGTCCTTGTGGATATTCGCTCCTCAATGGAGTTCCTGTTTGTCGGCCATCCGGTCGGTGCTGTGCATATCCCCTGGATCGATGAACCGGACTGGGATATCAATCCGCACTTTGTCACAGAGGTTCGCAAGCTCATGCTCGGCGGCCAGAGCTGTGATGACGATGATGGCTGTGCACCCGTCATCCTGATTTGCCGCAGCGGCAAGCGTTCGAAGGAAGCCGGTCGCGCCTTGAACGATGCGGGTCTGAAGAATGTTTTCCATGTCGACGAGGGGTTCGAGGGAGAACTCAACGAACATCACCAGCGCAGCACTGTGGGCGGTTGGCGGTTTCATGGCTTGCCCTGGGAACAGTGCTGACCCGGCACACCCCCTCCTGAACAGCATCCACCAGCAAAATGCATGGCACCACGCAGAGAGTGTCCCGTGTCGATCGTTGACATCTGAGTGACATTGTCAACTTGACATTCACAAAATGCTCTATACTTCAGTAAATCCGGAAAAAAGCTGAATAACAAAAACAGCGAGCCTTGTTTGTAACAGGCGCTTGCAACAGATCCGGTGCTGGCTTGGTTTGACGAGAAGATGACGCTTATATCACGTTCAGGTTATAAGAGGTAGACATCATGTCAATCAGAGTACTTCTGTGCTCCTGCCAGTCCCTGTGGTTCATGGCAGCCCGGCGCATACGCACGCATTTACTATCCAGAGCCTGCCCGTCCAGGGCCACCGGGATATCTGAAAACCCGGCGACTGATGCCGCTATGGATTCCTCCTGCAAACGATCCGGAGCACGGTTTGCGTATGTGCATAAACCCGGCATGGGCTTTGACCCCGGTCTCATGCTCCTCGCAAGACAGTTCCGCGGGCAGCATGCGCGAACACGTGTGGCGTTGCCACTGAATCACTGACGGGAAGCGTCCCGTTAAACGATTTACAGACTTGTTTCCATACTAGCTGCATCCGCCAGTCTCTGAATGACAAGCAGAGAACAGCGGGATATGGATTGATTATTGAGAACGCCAGCCAAGGACTACTGAACAATGAACGAAGTTTTCGAACTGTCGCACCTGCTACCGATCCTCCTGATCATTACCATGGCCTATATCGTGCGTGGTATCGCCGGTTTTGGCTCGGGCCTCATTGCCATCCCGCTACTCGCCTTTTTCCTGCCACTGTCGGTAGCAGTGCCGATCGTCGTACTGCTGGATTATCTCTCCTCTTTCAGCCAGGGCATGAAAAACCGTGAAGCCGTCGAATGGAAAGAAATCATGCCTTTGATGCCCTACACGCTGATCGGCATTTTCACGGCACTGTTTGTTTTCAAGTATGTCGATGCCAATCTGCTGCCAAAGATCATGGGCGCCTTTATCATCATTTTCGCGATCTACACGTTGCTCTCTGTCAGCGTGAAGTCTGGCTACTCACGCAAATGGGCTGCTCCGGCTGGTGGCTTTGGCGGCCTCATCGGAACCCTGTTCGGTACCGGCGGTCCTTTCTACGTCATCTACCTGAAACTCAGGGGGCTCGACAAGACAAGCTTCCGCGCAACCTTTGCAACCATCTTCATCATGGATGGCACTGTACGCCTGTTCGGCTATATCGGTCTGGGATTCTTCAACAGCAAGACACTCCCTCTCGTCGCTGCCACCATACCAATCATGGCAATCGGTCTCTGGATGGGTGGACGCATTCATACGAGTCTGAGCCAGCAGGCGTTCCAGCGCGCGATCAGCGTGCTGCTCATCGCCAGCGGATTTGTGCTTCTCGGGAAATAGTGGATAAAGCAAAAAAATACCCTCTCCCTGGCGGGAAGAGGGTATGTTCGCTGACAAGTCTCAGGCCGATGCGATTTCGGACACCGGAATCACCACGTTGGCAGCTGCCTGCTGATAGTGTTCCATCTGGTGGAAGTTGAGGTAGCGGTAGACCTCGCTTGCCATGGTGTCGATGTTGTTCGCATAGGCCATGTACTCCTCGACCGTCGGCAACTTGCCGAGAATCGCTGCGACAGCAGCCAGTTCCGCCGACGCCAGGTAGACATTCGCACCTGTTCCAAGACGGTTCGGAAAGTTGCGTGTCGAGGTGGAGACAGCCGTGCTGTTCTCCTTGATTCGCGCCTGGTTACCCATGCAGAGTGAACAGCCCGGCGTTTCGATACGCGCGCCCATGCGACCGAAGATATTGTAGTAGCCCTCTTCTGTGAGCTGTGCCTGGTCCATGCGGGTCGGCGGCGCGATCCACAGCCGGGTCGGCAGCTCCTTGCCATACTGTTCGAGCAGCTTGCCGGCTGCACGGAAGTGACCGATGTTGGTCATGCAGGAACCGATAAAGACCTCGTCGACCTGGTCACCTGCAACATCCGACAACAGGCGTGCATCATCCGGATCGTTCGGTGCGCACAGGATGGGCTCCGTGATCTCGTTGAGATCGATCTCGATGACCTCCGCATACTCCGCATCCGGGTCTGCCCGCATGAGCGACGGATTGGCCAGCCACTCCTCCATCGCCTCGATGCGACGCGAGATGGTGCGCTCGTCACCATAACCCTCGGAGAGCATCCACTTGAGCATGACGATGTTCGACTCGAGATACTCCCTGACAGACTCCTCCGAGAGTGTAATGGTGCAGCCGCCGGCTGACCGCTCCGCGGAAGCGTCGGAGAGTTCGAAGGCCTGCTCGACGGTCAGGTTCTCGAGACCCTCGATCTCGAGGATACGGCCGTTGTAGACGTTCTTCTTGCCCTTTTTCTCGACCGTCAGCAGCCCCTTCTGGATAGCATAGTAGGGAATCGCATGGACGAGATCGCGCAGTGTGATGCCAGGTTGCATCTCGCCCTTGAAGCGGACGAGCACCGACTCCGGCATGTCCAGTGGCATCACGCCGGTCGCAGCCGCAAAAGCGACAAGACCGGAGCCCGCAGGAAAAGAGATCCCGAGGGGAAAGCGCGTATGGGAATCACCGCCCGTGCCGACCGTGTCCGGCAACAGCATCCGGTTCAGCCAGGAGTGGATGATGCCGTCACCCGGGCGCAGGGAGACCCCTCCCCGGTTCATAATGAAGTCCGGCAGCGTATGGTGCGTATCGACATCGACAGGTTTCGGATAGGCCGCGGTATGGCAGAAGGACTGCATCACGAGATCTGCAGAAAAGCCCAGACAGGCCAGGTCCTTGAGCTCGTCGCGGGTCATCGGTCCCGTGGTGTCCTGGGAGCCGACCGTCGTCATGCGCGGCTCGCAATACATGCCGGGACGCACACCTTCCATGCCGCATGCCTTGCCAACCATCTTCTGCGCCAGGGTATAGCCCCTGGAGGAAGTCTCGGGTTCTTTCGGCATGCGAAAGAGATCGGATGGGGGCAGGCCGAGCGCCTCGCGCGCGCGCGCCGTGAGTCCGCGCCCGATGATGAGCGGGATGCGACCGTTGGCACGCACCTCGTCGAGAATGACATCGGTCTTCAGGCTGAACTCGCTGATCACCTCGTCACTGCCATGACGTTTCACGACTCCCTCGTACGGGTAGACATCGATCACATCACCCATCTCCATGTTCGAGACATCCATCTCGATCGGCAGCGCACCTGCATCTTCCATGGTGTTGAAGAAGATCGGGGCAATCTTGCCACCGAAGCAGAAGCCGCCATCGCGCTTGTTCGGAATAAAGGGGATGTCATTCCCCATATGCCACAGCACCGAGTTTGTCGCAGACTTGCGCGAGGACCCTGTACCAACGACATCACCGACATAAGCCAGCGGATACCCCTTCTCCTTGAGCTCGGCAATCTTTGCAAGCGGACCGATCTCACCCGGCTGATCGGGCTCGATGCCCTCGCGTGCCATTTTCAGCATGGCATTCGCATGCAGCGGGATGTCGGGACGTGACCAGGCGTCCTGCGCCGGCGAAAGGTCGTCGGTGTTGGTTTCACCCGGTACCTTGAAGACGGTGACCGTGATTTTTTCAGCCAGTTCCGGCCCCGAGGTGAACCACTCGGCATTGGCCCAGGATTCCATGACTGCGCGGGCATTGGCGTTACCGGCGTCGGCCTTCTCCTTGACATCGTAGAAGGCATCGAACATCAGCAGCGTGTGGGAGAGCCCTTTGGCCGCAATCGGTCCAAGTTCGTCATCGTCAAGCAGCTGGATCATCGGCTCGATGTTGTAGCCGCCGAGCATGGTACCGAGCAGTTCGGTCGCCTCGGCTTTGGATACCAGCGGAGAGTCGGCCTCGCCTTTCGCAACCGCTGCCAGGAAACCGGCCTTGATGTAGGCTGCCTCGTCGACACCGGCGGGTACACGGTTTTTCAGCAGGTCGAGCAGGAATGCCTCTTCACCCGCTGGCGGATTCTTGAGCAACTCGACAAGTGCAGCGACCTGTTCTGAATCCAGCGGCTTGGGTGGCACACCCTCGGCGGCGCGCTCCTGCACATGTTTCCTGTAGGCTTCTAGCATCGGGATCTCTCCGTTATCTTGAATTTGTGTGAAATCTTGCCGCTGACGGTGCGGCTAATACCTGAATATGTCGACAATCTTCAGAATTCCGGGCCATTATTCTAGTCTCAGACGGGTTAAATGTACAGTTTTGTTGACACTTTAGCCCTGTTGCCTGGCTTGCCACACAACGAGAAACCCCGCCATGATGGCGGGGTTCAGAGTGTGGAGGAAAATCGACAGAATGTCGTTACTTGTTTTCCCTGTTGGCGATGAGGTCGTCAACGACAGCCGGATCGGCCAGTGTCGAGGTATCGCCAAGACCATCGATCTCGTTGGCCGCGATCTTGCGCAGGATACGGCGCATGATCTTGCCTGAACGCGTCTTCGGCAGTCCCGGCGCCCACTGGATGATATTGATCTTCGCAATCGGCCCGATCTCGGTACGAACAAGCTTGACCAGCTCGGCCTTGAGCTCATCGGTGCCTTCCTCGCCGGCCATCAGGGTGACATAGGCGTAGATGCCCTGCCCGGTCAGGTCATGCGGATAACCGACAACAGCGGCCTCGGCAACCGCATCGTGCAACACCAGCGCTGACTCGATCTCGGCCGTACCCAGCCGGTGCCCGGAGACGTTCAGAACATCGTCAACACGGCCCGTGATCCAGTAGTAGCCATCCTCGTCACGGCGAGCACCGTCACCCGTGAAGTAATAGCCCTTGAACATCGCGAAATAGGTCTCGAAGAAGCGCCTGTGATCTCCGTAGACCGTGCGCATCATCGAGGGCCACGGATGCTTGATCGCCAGGTTGCCCTCGGCCGGATTTCCCTGGATTTCGTTACCCTGGTCATCGAGCAAAACCGGCTGCACGCCGAAGAAGGGGTTCGTTGCGGAGCCCGGTTTCAGCGGCGTCGCCCCCGGAAGTGGCGTCAGCATGTGCGCACCGGTCTCGGTCTGCCACCAGGTATCGACAATCGGGCAGCGTTCCTCTCCGACGACGTGGTGGTACCACTCCCAGGCTTCGGGATTGATCGGTTCGCCGACCGTTCCGAGAAGGCGCAGCGAGCTGCGGCTGGTCTTCTTGACCGGCTCGTCACCGGCCCCCATGAGCGAGCGGATTGCGGTCGGTGCCGTGTAGAAGGTTGCGACATTGTGCTTGTCGCACACTTGCCAGAAGCGCGAGATATCCGGGTAGGTCGGTATACCCTCGAACATCAACGTGATGGCGCCGTTGGTCAATGGGCCATAGACGATATAGGTGTGCCCCGTTACCCAGCCGACATCGGCCGTACACCAGTAGACCTCGCCATCCTTGTAGTCGAAGACAAGCTTGTGGGTCATCGCCGCCTGCAGAAGGTAGCCACCGGTCGTGTGAAGCACGCCCTTCGGCTTGCCGGTAGATCCGGAGGTATAGAGGATGAAAAGCGGATCATCGGCCTCCATCTCCTCAGGCTCGCAATCGGCGGAGGCTGCCGAAACAGCCTCGTGGTACCAGACATCGCGGCCCTCTTTCCACTCGACAGGATCACCGCCACGCTGGACGACCAGGCAGGTGTGAACGTTCGGGCAGGATTCCATCGCCTTGTCGGCATTGGCCTTGAGCGGAACCTTCTTGCCACCGCGCATGGACTGGTCCGAGGTAATCACGACCTGGCAGTCCGAATCCTGGATCCGGCTCGCAAGCGCATCGGGCGAGAAACCGCCGAAAACGATCGAGTGGATCGCGCCGATACGTGTACAGGCCAGCATCGCAACGGCCGCTTCAGGAATCATCGGAAGATAGAGCGAAACACGGTCACCTTTCTTGACGCCGCGCTCCTTGAGGACATTGGCGAATTTACAGACTTCTGCATGCAGCTCGCGATAGGTGATCTTGCGATCTTCTTCCGGGTTGTCACCTTCCCACAGGATCGCGACCTGATCACCACGCGTCTCGAGATGCCGGTCAAGACAGTTGTAGGAGACATTGAGCGTTCCACCCTTGAACCAGTTGATGTGCAGGTCATCCTCGTCAAAGCTCCAGTCGAGCACCGTGTCCCATTTCCTGAACCATGTCAGGTACTGTTCCGCCTGCTCGCCCCAGAACGTTTCCGGATCCTCGACGGATTGGGCATACATGGCCTCGTACTGTTCAGCCGTGACATTCGCCTGGGCCGCGAATTCGGCAGGCACCGGGTAGGTTTTTACATCAGACATTGACTTCTCCTGGCGTGGTCTTGGTCTATTGGTCCCAATGGACGCTTGTTCTTCTGTAGGTTCTCGGCCGCAGCGGCATGAATGCCATACGCCTGCAGGCCTGTTTGTCTTCGTTAAAGACATTCGATCTTGCCATCGAACCATTCAGCTGACAACAGAATCACCGAAAATAAATAGCCTCTATTTCACGGTCAAATAGTCACGAACAACAGCGACGCCTTTGCGTATCTGACAGAACAGCCTGAGAGACAGCCAATCCACCCTGCCCCTTTCAATTACCGCTTGAATCCGGTTATGCTCCATAGACTAAAAGAGGGAATGGCGCCCGGCGCCGGCAGAAGCCCACAACAAGAATTAACGTTACACACTTTCAGATAATCTACCTTTGGAGTTATTTTCGATGAACGATGTAGTCATTGTCGCAGCAGCACGCACTGCGCTCGGCACTTTCGGCGGATCCCTCGCCAACATCCCGGCAAGCACACTTGGCGCTACCGTGATCAAGGCCCTGCTCGAACGCAGCGGCTTGCAGCCAGACCAGATCGACGAAGTCATCATGGGCCAGGTTCTCCAGGCAGGTGTGGGCCAGAACCCTGCAAGACAGGCATCCATCGAGGCCGGCCTGCCTGACAGTACGCCGGCCATGACCATCAACAAGGTCTGCGGCAGTGGACTCAAGGCAGTGCATCTCGCAGCCCAGGCCGTCATGTGTGGCGATGCCGAGATCATGATCGCCGGTGGCCAGGAGAATATGAGCGCCTCTCCGCATATCCTTCCGAATTCGCGCAATGGCCAGAAGATGGGCAACTGGCAGATGGTCGATACCATGATCCAGGACGGACTCTGGTGTGCCTTCAATGATATCCACATGGGCATTACTGCCGAGAATATCGCCGACAAGTACAGCATCCCGCGTGAGGAGCAGGACGCATTCGCCGCGGGCTCGCAGCAGAAGACAGAGGCTGCCCAGAACGAGGGACTCTTTGCCGAGGAGATCGTCCCGGTTGAAGTTCCGCAGCGACGTGGCGATCCCGTCGTCTTCGATCGTGACGAATTCCCGCGACCGGGTACCACGCCCGAAAGTCTCGGCAAGCTGCGCCCTGCCTTCAGGAGAGAAGGCACGGTGACGGCAGGCAACGCCTCCGGGATCAATGACGGCGCCGCCGCGGTCATCGTGATGTCAGCTGCAAAAGCGAAGGAACTCGGCCTGACCCCCATGGCGACGATCAAGAGCTTCTCCAGTGCAGGCGTCGACCCGGCAATCATGGGCACAGGCCCGATCCCTGCCACGACAAAGGCACTCGAGAAGGCCGGGTGGAATATCAATGATCTCGATCTCATCGAGTCAAACGAAGCCTTCGCCGCCCAGGCGATCTCGGTCAACAAGGAACTCGGCTGGGATCTCGACAAGGTCAATGTCAGCGGTGGAGCCATCTCCATCGGCCATCCCATCGGTGCCTCGGGCGCGCGTATTCTCGTGACACTTCTGCACGGTATGAAGCGACGTGATGCGAAAAAAGGGTTGGCAACACTTTGCATCGGTGGTGGCCAGGGAGTCGCCATGGCAGTAGAAAGAGACTAGGACGGGGATTGGTTTGATGAGCAACCTGACTGGCAAAACGGCACTGGTTACCGGCGGTACCGGCGGTATCGGAAACGCCATCTGCACACGGCTAGCCGATGCCGGCTGCAAGGTCATCACGACCTACCGCAACAGGGAAAAAGCGGAACAGTGGCAGCAGGAACACGCCGGAGCAGGACGCGACCTCTCGATCATCGCCTGTGACGTCGGTGACTATGATTCCTGCCAGTCGATGGCCGAACAAATCCTGGCCGACCACGGCCAGGTCGACATCCTCGTCAACAATGCCGGGCTGACCCGCGACAAGGTCTTTCTGAAGATGACACCCGGGATGTGGTCGGATGTCATCAAGGCCGACCTCGACAGCATCTTCAACGTCACGCACCAGTTTGTCCCCGGCATGGTAGAGCGCGGTTTTGGACGCATCATCAACATCTCCTCGATCAATGGCCAGAAAGGCATGTTCGGGCAGACCAACTACGCGGCAGCCAAGGCCGGCATGCATGGGTTCACCATGTCTCTGGCACAGGAGACTGCCCGCAAGGGCATTACGGTCAATACCATCTCACCCGGCTACATTGCCACCGACATGGTCATGGCCGTCCCGGAGGAGATACGCGAGAAAATCATCGCGCAGATACCGGTCCAGCGCCTTGGCAAGCCCGGCGAGATTGCCGCTGCCGTTGCTTTCCTCTGTTCGGATGATGCCGCCTTCATTACGGGGGCCAATATGCCAGTCAACGGTGGCCAGTTTATGGGGTAGAATGCCCCGACGAGGATTGCAGGAACGCCCACGTGAGTGAAGAAAGCGACGTACGCATCATCAAGAAATATCCCAACCGCCGTCTCTACGACACGGTCCAGAGTCGCTATGTCACCCTGCCTGAAGTTCGCGATCTTGTGATCAATGAAACCCCCTTCAAGGTGATCGACAGCCAGAGCGACGAGGACATCACACGCAACATTCTCCTGCAGATCATCCTCGAGCAGGAATCCGACCAGGATCCTCTCTTCAGTAACGCCCACCTGCAGGACTTCATTCGCTATTACAGTGAAAACTCCCGCGAGGGATTCTCCAGCTTCATGGAACAGAGTCTCAATTTCTTCCATGAGCAACAGGCCGAGATGTGGCAGTCGATGCAGAAAGACTTCCTGAAGGCCTTTGGCCTCGGGGCCGGCGAGAAGAAGAAGTAATCCGGCTTCCCCCGCCTTTTTCACTTTTTTTCACCAATTCCCTTGACATCCCCCTTTGCATCACCTATTTTGTGCACTGCAACATTGCTGCAGTGCAGCATAACTGATTTTTCCGAAAACACGAGGATATGATGATGCAAAACGAAATGCTGGAAATGGCCAACAAACTCGCTGAAGAGAGTTACGCGGCAATGAAAAAACTCAATGAAACCAATGTGAAAACCATGCAGGCGATGTTCGATCACCAGATGGGAATGATGAACAATTGCCTCACGTCCGCCATGTCGACTGCCGAGAAACTCGCCACAGTCAAGGATGTGAAGCAGGCTGTCGAGCTGCAGCTCGAGCTTGCGAAAGAGTGCAGCGAGAAGTCACTCGGCAACTTCAACGAAGTGGTCGAGATGATGAATGCCGCACGCGACGAGTACAGCGCCCTGATCGAGGAAAACGTTCAGACAGCTGAGAAGAACGTCAAGCAGGCTGCAAAAGTCCGCAAGGCTGCCTGAAACGACCTGCTCGCAATACAATGCGGGAGTTCCCAACGGAACTCCCGGTTTTAGAAACAAAGAAGTCAACTGAATCAAAGGGGTGTATTGATGTCACAAAGAGTCGCACTGGTTACCGGCGGAAACGGTGGCCTCGGAACAGCAATCTGCAAGGCGCTGGTCGACCAGGGCCGCAAGGTCGTCGCCGGTTACTATCCGCCAGAAAAAGAGGCTGCGGAGGCCTGGCAGAAACAGATGGCCGATGAAGGCTATGCCGTCGAGATCGCCGGAGGTGATGTCAGCGACTACGAGGACTCGGTACGCATGATCAGGGAGATTGCGGAGCGTGTTGGCCCCGTCACCATCCTGATCAACAATGCCGGCATTACGCGTGACAAGATGCTCAAGCGCATGACACCGGAGATGTGGAACGCTGTGATCGATACGAATCTCAATTCCGTATTCAACGTGACCCAGCCAGTTGTCGAGGGCATGCTGGAAGCCGGCTTCGGTCGCATCGTCAACATCTCGTCCGTCAACGGCCAGAAAGGCCAGCTCGGACAGGCCAACTACTCAGCCGCGAAGGCCGGTATGCACGGTTTCACCAAGGCTGTCGCTCAGGAAACCATCTATAAGAACATCACGGTCAACACCATCTCTCCGGGGTACGTCGAGACCGAGATGACAAAGGCAATCGCGCCGGAAATTCTCGAAGCCATCATCAGCCAGATTCCGGCCGGACGCATGGCACAGCCCGAAGAGATCGCGATGGCTGTGACCTACCTGACGGATGATGCCAATGCCTACATGACCGGCGCCAACCTCCCGGTCAATGGCGGCATGTACATGATCTAGGGCCTGATTTTTCTGTCTTCTCCTTGTACTGCTTGACGGGTCATCACGACCCGTCTTTTATTAGCATCAGGTGTGCGAGTTGTTCTGTGTTTGGCCCGACGACATCCGTATCTGGTCAGATCAACTCCGACAACATGAATGTGTGAACATGCCATCTTTCCGCACATAACTTCTACTCCGCTCTGAGCGCCTCGACAGGGTCCATGCCGGCTGCGCGCCGTGCAGGGGCGACACCGGCGATGATGCCGATCACGACTGCGACAGCTTCGGCAAGCAGCGCAAAGTGCAGCGGTGTGTGAACCGGCAAGGCAGGAATCAGCAGTCCAAGCAGCGCCGCGCCCCCTCCCCCGATCACAAGACCGGCCAGCCCGCCAATGGCTGACAGCATGATGGCCTCACCGAGAAAAAGGCCGAGAATCTGGCTCCTGCGCGTACCGATAGCACGCAGCAGACCGATTTCGTGGGTACGCTCCGTCACGGCGATCGTCATGATCGTGAGGATGCCAACACCGCCAACAACGAGAGAGATGGCGCCGAGCGCACCGACGGCGAGCGTCAGGATATCCAGTATCGAACCCAGCGTTTCGAGCATTTCCTCCTGGGTAACGATGGTGAAATCCACGTATCCATGACGGGCCTCGAGTATGCGCGAGATCTCTTTGGTGATCTCATCGACAGCGGTGCCGGGCTTGTAGAGCAGGTCGACCTCCATGAGGCTTTCGCGATTGAACATCGCCAGCGCCCTGCCGGCGGGAATAAAGACGGTATCATCGAGATCGAAGCCGAGCATGACACCCTTGGACTCCATGACACCGATGACGCGATAACGCTCACCGGCGATGCGCACCCGCTTGCCAAGCGGATTCTCGCTACCGAAGAGTTCCGATGCCATCTTGCTGCCAAGCACTGCAAGCGCACGCGCGAAGCGGGGATCATCATCCGGCAGAAAACGCCCGACCTTGACATCCATCTGCCACACCTGGGGGACGGCGTGGCCTGCGCCGATCACCATGCTGCGGCGGCTGTTTCCGGCATACTCGATCTCGGCATTGCCCTGCAGCACCGGCACGACAAATTCGACATTGCGGATGCGCTGCATGGCCTGCGCATCCTCCATACTCAGTGGACGCACCGTATTGATGACGGCACCCGACATGCCGAAGGTGCTGGTCTTGCCGGGCGTGATCGCAACGATGTTGGTACCGAACTGGCTGAACTCTGCAAGCACGAAGCGGTTCACACCCTCGCCGATCGAGGTCAGGAGGACGACGGCGGCGACGCCGATGGCGATACCGAGCGCGGTCAGGAAGCTGCGCATGCGCAGCGAGATGATCGAGCCCAGCGTCAGGTGTGCGAAGTCGCGCAGCAGCATCTCAGCGGCCCGTGAGCGCAAGGACAGGATCGAGCCTGGATGCACGCTTTGCCGGCATGATGCCGAAGCCGATCCCTGTCAGCAGTGCAACGACCACAGCACTCAGGTAGGCCCAGGCAGGCGTTCCGAGGGGAAAAGCGGGAAACAGCCGGTCGAGTCCGAACACCCCGAACCAGGCGATCAGGATACCGCTCGCTGCCCCGATCAGTGACAGCAGTGCGGCCTCGGAGAGGAAGAGCACAAGAATCTGGTCCTGTGATGCCCCGAGGGCCTTGAGCAGACCGATCTCCGGTGTGCGTTGCGAAACCGACACCAGCATGACATTCATGATCAGGATGCCGGCTACCGCAAGGCTGATTGCTGCGATGCCTGCAACCGTGTAGGTCAAGGCCTTGAGTATCCGGTCGAAGGTTGCAAGGATCGCGTCCTGGGTAATGACCGTGACATCATCCTCGCCCTCGTGGCGCTCCCTGATGATCTCTGTGATTGCGCGCTTTCCGGGTTCGATTGCGCTGCGCCCGGCGGCCTGGGCGATAATACGGAACAGGGATTCTGTATCAAACAGCGCCATGGCATGGGGCGTCGGAACGATCACGAGGTCACCCATATCCATACCGAACGACTGGCCACTGTCTGCAAGGACACCAATCACGCGAAAACGGCGGTCATTGATTTTCAGGCGTTTCCCGACAGCACGCCTGTGACCGAAGAGTTCTTTCCTGAGGGTTTCGCCGATGACACAGACTGGCGGAGCGCGGTCATAATCGCCGGCCGGCAGGAATCTCCCCTGTGCTGTCTCAAGCTCGCGAATCCTCGCATAGGAGGCCGACGTGCCGATGACGGTCACCTCGCGCTCCAGACTGTCATGGGAGACCGGTGCCGAACCGACGACGATGGGAGCGTAGTCATTGATATAGGGACTGCGCAACAACGCATCGGCATCCTCGAGTGTCAGGTCCCGCGGCGTGGTTCCAAGCAGCGGCGGCGCGCCGCCAGCCGTTTCCGAGCGGCCCGGCAACACGATGAGCAGGTGTGTTCCCAGCGCCGAGAACTGGTTGACGACATAGAGTCTTGCAGCCTCGCCCAGCGAACTCAACATGACCACGGAGGCCACACCAATGGACATTGCCAGCAACAGCAAGAAGGTGCGCACCGGCGATCCCTTGATGTTACCGGCGCCATAAAGAAGGGTATCGGCAAGCCGCATTTCAGTGGTCGTCCTCGCTGATGCGGCCGTCGACCATGCGGATGCGCCGCCTTGCGCGTCCGCCGATATCCGGGTCATGCGTCACCACGAGCAGGATAATCCCTTCCCTGTTCAGTCCCTCGAGGACCTCGATGACGGACTCCCCGGACGACTGGTCGAGATTCCCTGTCGGCTCGTCGGCGAGCAGGATCGTCGGTCGCATGATGGTGGCACGGGCAATCGCGACCCGCTGTCGCTGGCCACCGGAAAGCTGGTCAGGGCGGTGTTCGGCACGCTCCGTCAATCCGACACTTTCGAGCACATCCATGACGCGGCTGTCACGCTGTTTCGGCGGCATGCCGGCCAGCGTCAGTGGCAGGGCGATATTCTCGGCCGCCGTGAGGCGTGAAATCAGGTGAAAGGACTGGAACACAAAACCGATCTTGTTACGCCGCACATCTGCCTGCTGGTTGTCGCTCATGCTCGTGATATCGATACCGTCGAGCAGGTAGGAACCGGATGTCGGCTTGTCGAGCAAGCCCAGGATGTTGAGCAGTGTCGACTTGCCGGATCCGGACGGCCCCATGATGGAGACATACTCGCCGGGCTCGAAGGTGAGTCGGATATCCTGCAGCGCGTGAACCTTCTCGTCACCGACCCGGAAGATCCTGTTGATGTCCCTGAGTTCGATCATTCCTGCGTTTCACGCACCGCGGCAACACCGTCTGCCACACCTTCCTTGCCCACGGAGGTCACGACCAGGTCACCTGCTTCGAGCCCCGAGAGTACCTCGGTGAAATCCCAGTTGGACATGCCAGGCTCGAATTCGGTTTTGACGAGCTGTTTCTCGCGTGTGTCGAGCAGATAGACATACTTCTCCTCGATCACCGCTTCGCTCGGGATGCGCAGGGTCTCCTCGTTGACCGCGAGAATGATTTCGACGTCAGCACTGTAACCAGCAAGTACACACCCGAGCGCTGCCGGATTGTCGAACTCGACCTCGACATCGACCGTCCGCGCCTGCTTCTCGAGATCGAGTACATAGGCGCCAACCCGACGCACTTTGCCGGAAAATTTCATATCACCATAGGCATCGAGCGTCAGTCGCGCCGGGAAACCCACCTCCACGCGTGCCACATCCACCTCGTCGATCGGCGCCGTGACATAGAAACAGGTGTTATCGATGAGGTCGATGACGGGTACGGTGGCGATGCCCGGTGGTGATGGCGTCACATATTCATTGAGTTCACCCTGGATCTCGCCAACGGTACCGTCAAAGGGCGCACGCAGGCGCGTCTTCTCGAGTTGCGCCCTTGCGAGTGCGATCTGTGATTTCGCGACATCGACCGTTGCCCTTGATGCGAGACAGTCAGCCGCGAGGGCATCAGCCTGGGTAATGACCTTCTCGACCTCCTCATCGGAGGCCGCACCGCTGGCTTGCAGTGACCTCAGTCGCTTCGCTTCGCGCGCCGCATTGTCAGCCTGCAGGCAGGCCGCCCGGGCGCGGGACTGGCTTGCCTTGTACTCGCTCTCTGCGTACTGGACCTGTGCGACGAGATCATCATTCCAGAGCTCAACGAGTAACTGGTCTTTCTTGACCATGTCACCCCGGCGCACTTCGAGCTTCGCGATCTGCCCGCCGATCCCCGGTGAGAGCTTGGCACGCAAGCAGGCCTTGACAGTCCCGGAGCGGGTATTGGAGACCGTCGTCTCGACCCTGCCCTGCTCGACCGCCGCCACAGTGACGGCGACAGGATCCGGCTGGCGCAGGTACCAGACGGCAATGGCTGCCGCGACGACCAGGGGAATCAGCAGATACTTGAAGCGCATGAATACATCCGTGGGGTAATTCTCTTCTCACCCTTTACAGTACCAGCAGTGATGGAATTCGCAATTGGCATGGATCATTTCATCGTGAGTGTCTGCAGCGACCAGCAGGCACTCGGTGATTATCGATACCGCATGAGAATCGGCCTGCTGACCCGCCCCATAAAAAACCGGGGCGCTGCCCCGGCTTCTGCATTACTTGAAGGGAAACCCTCCTCCCGGCGGTAGTCCACCGCCCGGAGGCATACCGCCGGGCGGGAGACCACCCTTCATGCCGCGCATCATGTTCATCATGCCCTTGCCCTTCATCTTTTTCATCATCTTCTGCATCTGGGCAAACTGTTTCAGCAGCTTGTTGACCTCCTGTACCTGCACACCGGAGCCGGCCGCGATGCGCTTCTTGCGCGACCCCTTGATGATCGCAGGGAACTCCCGCTCCTGTGGTGTCATGGAATTGATAATGGCGATGGTACGGCCGATTTCCTTGTCATTGACCTGGTTCTTCACTGCATCCGGAACCTTGTTCATGCCAGGCAGCTTGTCGAGCATACTCGTCAGGCCACCCATTTTCGACATCTGCTCCATCTGCTCCTTGAAGTCGGAGAGCGTGAAGCCCTGCCCCTTTGCGACCTTCTTCGCAAGCTTCTCGGCCTTGTCGTGGTCGACCTGGCGTGAGACCTGCTCCACGAGCGAGAGGACATCGCCCATACCGAGAATACGAGATGCAAGACGGTCCGGATAAAAGGGTTCGAGGGCATCGACCTTCTCGCCGATGCCGAGAAACTTGATCGGCTTCCCGGTGATGTGTCGAATCGAGAGAGCCGCACCACCCCGGGAGTCACCGTCTGCCTTGGTCAGGATGATCCCGGTCAGTGGCAGGGCGTCGTTGAAAGCCTTCGCCGTGTTGGCCGCATCCTGACCGGTCATACTGTCAACGACGAACAGCGTCTCGACAGGCTTGAGTTCGGCATGCAGTTCCTGGATTTCCGACATCATGTCGGCATCGACATGCAGCCGGCCGGCGGTATCCACGATGAGGACATCGGCGAATGTCTTGCGTGCTTCAGCCAGTGCCGAACGGGCGATGGCAATGGGCTTCTGGTCCGGCGTACTTGGAAAGAAACCAACACCGACCTCGCCTGCCAGCGTCTTGAGCTGGTCGATCGCTGCCGGCCGGTAGACGTCGCAACTGACGACCATGACCTTTTTCTTCTCGCGTTCCCTGAGATAGCGCGAGAGCTTGCCGACACTTGTGGTCTTGCCCGATCCCTGCAGGCCAGCCATGAGTACGACGGCCGGCGGCTGGGTCGAGAGATCGAGACGCTCGTTGGCATCGCCCATGACATGCACGAGCTCGTCATTGACAATCTTGACGAGCGTCTGGCCCGGCGTCAGGCTCTTGAGCACATTCTCGCCGGTCGCCTTCTCGCGAATACTGTCGATGAAATCACGCACCACGGGCAAGGCAACATCTGCCTCGAGCAGTGCCATGCGGATTTCGCGCAGGGTTTCCTTGATGTTGTCTTCGGTCAGTCGTCCCTGGCCGCGAATGCGGTCGAGCGTCTGGCCGAGTCGGTCACTGAGATTCTTGAACATGAGACGGGAAGGATCTGACTTGTTGATGCACAGTATAAAGGAATCACCCGCAGCCTGCAGAATTGCCCCGACAGAGTGTCATGCCGGGTTCGCCAACCCCTCCCACTGCGGGATGCTTGACAAGCATCGCGTCAGAACTTCAGGTCGATACTATAGGTGGGATTGGTATTGCCGCTGGCATTGCGAAACGCGCCGACAGCAAACTTGGCATCCTTCATGAAGGAAGGTATCCAGGATTTCGGGAACGGGATTCGCAGAAAGATATCGTAAGTCGTGCCGCGCTCGAAAGAGTCATCGAGGTTGTAGACATAGACGATACTGCCACCGATGTCGAAGCGGTGGGGCAATTTGAACGTGTAGAGAAGCTGCGGTGCGAAGAGATCTGTCTTGCTCTCGCGTTCGCGCAGGCCGACCGCCGTGGATAGATCAAGCCAGTCATTACTGTAAAAGTTGTACATCAGGCCGGCATAGACCTGGTCGGTCCCGTTGGCCTCATGCGATACATAACCGTGGAAGTCGAGCCTGTCAGTGATGCCGTAACCCCAGACGACATAGCTCTGCCCGTCCTCGAAACGGTTCTCGGGATTGATCGTGATATCGAGATCGAGATTACCCTTGCCGGCCGGCGTTCCGTGATCGTAGCCTCCGGAAGCAAAGGCCAGGCCGGGAATGAAAAAAAGAGGCAGATAGAAAAGTTTTTTCATCGATGCAGTCTTCGTGTCATTGTTGCGGAAATCCTGGCAGTGAAATCAGGCTTCATGAGGTCGCGCCTGCTTCAGCACTGCAATAGTTTTCATGACGGAATGCAGGTGTACAGAGTGCAAGAAACAGGAGATCGGCTCTCCTGGAACTGTTCGTGATGCGCTGACGGGATCCGGCCGGTATCAGGACGACATCACCATGTCGCACGGTTGTCGGCTGTAATCCCTCGATCTCGACAACTCCCTCCCCTTCGAGGATCAGATAACGCTCATCGGTAGCCGACAGGTAATGCCACTCTGTGGTGGCACCGGGCGGCACGCGCGCTTGCGCGATAGAAAGGCCGGGGTCAGCCTCCGAGTTTGACAGCTCGCTGATATAGCACCCTTCCCTGATCAGGACCTCCCCGGCCTGTCGACGCAGGACACGAGGCAGCCTCATGGACAGCAGACCACTGCCCGTGCTCCGGAGATTGAACAAAAAGCACCGGGGCCAATACCCCGGTGTCCTGCATCAACCAAAGGACTTGAGATCCACATCGAGACGGCTGCAGCTGATCTTGCGAGCAAAATCCGATTCGCCTGGAAATTCCTGGGCAATGATCCAGACCTGCGGCAGGTGCGCCATGTCGTGCATGGTCTTGAGAGAGTGGGTCGTCCGCTCCTCATCGAAGAACGCAAAGGGTTCATCCAGGAAGAGGAACTGGTCCCCCTTGACGACATCACGCGCCAGCGCCTGGGACATGCTCAGGCGAACAGCCAGCAGGACCTGGCGCTGGGTTCCGCTGGAGATCTCGTCGAACTCCATGAAGTCCCCTTTCTCGGCAGAGAAGACCTGTACGTCGAGCTCGTTGTCGAGCTTGAGGTGCTGGTAGCTGTTTTGTGTGAGGCGCGGCAGGATATCACCAGCGCCATCACGCAACTCGCGATTGAACCGCTTGGCAACGCGCTCCATCGATCCCTCGATGAGCTGATTTGCAAGCGCCCTGACCTTCACGTTGCGGCTGTTCTCCTCGATGGTATTGCGATAGCTGTCCTGCTCATGCCGCATGTTCTCGGCGCGCTTGACGAGATCGCGTTCAGAAGCAATCAGACGCCCCAGGTCATCGATCTTCTCCTGTAACAGGGAGGCCACATTATCGAGCCATCCACACTCCTGGTTCGCAATCACCTCAACCTGCTGTTTCGTCGCATCCCGCTGCCCGAGATGTGCAAGAATCGAGGCTGTCTGGCGTTCGTCCACGGCATTATCCAGCTCGTCGACGGCGACACCCGCAAGCGACAGGTCGGCCCCTTCCTCGCGTCGCTTGACCACAGCCCCTGCTTTTTCAACATAGTCGTCACTCTTTCCCTCGAAGGCGACAATCACCTCGCGTGTGCCCATGGTGCCAAGCCAGGTGAGCAGTCCGAGAACACCAAGTCCTGCGGCAATATAGACCAGCCACTTGAGTTCGAGGCTACCGCCTGGCATCGGGACTGACTGCAGCAGGTTGTCGAGCGGCTGGGTGAGCGCATGCTGCGGGTAGTAGGTCAGCAGTATCCAGGCCACCGCAGCGAGCGCACCGAAGAGCAGGAACAGGAATTCCAGGGAGCGATAGCGGCTGCGCTTGCTGCTGGCCTGGCGATAATCGTCGATCGAGGCGATGAATTCCCCGGTGGCGGCACGGAGTTCATCAGCCTCATTTCGGGCCGAATCGCATGCCTGCTGGACAAGGACAAGCTCCTCTTCCATCGACTCGAGCTTGCCGGGTTCGAGTCCCAGCTCCTCGATATCTTCCTGGATGCGGATGTGGCGCGCATCGGCGTTGACCATGCTGCTTTTGAAATTCTCGATTTCGCGATCGAAAGCCTCATGGGTCTTTTCGAGAGTCAGGATGCCTGCCATGCTCTTGATGGCATCACTGTGCGGATGCGGTGCCGTCAGTTCCCGCTGGGCGAGATAGAAGGATTCGATGAACTCGTCGTACTTGACGCCCAGAATCTGCTGCAGCGAGAGCTTGACAGCCTCGGCACCACGCGCGATCGCCTCTTCGTCCCCCTTGTAGGAGAGTCTTGCACTGTGATTGCCATCGGAATCCAGGTGCCTGGAGACCTGGTACTCCCGGCCGTCCGAGGCAAGGAATGACATCGCGGCAAGACAACGGTCCTCGCCCCAGCGGATAATCTTCCTGCGATTGTTCTCGTCATGGGACCAGGTACGGCCGTAGAGCGCGAAACAGATGGTCTCGCCGATGGTGCTCTTGCCGGATTCGTTCGGACCACTGACCCCGATGATGCCCTCTTTCGGGAGATCGTTCAGGTCGAGTTCGCGATACTTCAGAACATTCCTGGCATGCAGACC
Organism: Gammaproteobacteria bacterium; assembly: GCA_037385685.1. Taxonomy (GTDB): domain Bacteria; phylum Pseudomonadota; class Gammaproteobacteria; order Chromatiales; family Chromatiaceae; genus Sva-25. The sequence continues at coordinate 22,517 of JARRMW010000012.1, read as the reverse complement.
GGTGATAATCATGCCTCACCCCCGAGCTGGTTCAGAATCTGGCGAATTGCGAGTTCCACGGCCTCGTCGAACAGTTCGACATCGAACTGTCCGCCTGCATTGAGGCGATGCTCGCGTTCCTCGGAGCAGTAGTTCTCAAATTCAGCAAGAATCTTCGGCATTTCCTGGGACATTGCATGTCACTCCGCTTAAATCACAAGGTGCACAGTATACCCAAATACGTTCACCAGATAAGGCGCAGCTCAGAGAAAGTTCAGGCTTGACAGGGCCCCGAAAGTTCAGGCCTTGCGCACCCTGAAACGCGCTTCCGGTACCGTGAAATCAAGCGACTGCAGCGAGACGACGACACGCTGATCGAGGGCCATCTCCGGTGTCCTTCGTACCCGGGATTCCAGCGCCAGTTCAGGCAGAAGCAGTGTCGCCTTGCGCTCCTCGAGATCGACGATCACGGCCTCGCCCTGCCAGTTTTTCTGCCGCGACAGCCAGACCAGTTTCCAGTGAAGATTGGAGAATCGCTCCGCACGACGGACCAGCGACGAGGCAGCACTCGCTTCGCCGACACGCTCCACGATGGTCTCCTCATCGAGCAACGGCTCCTGCTTCAGGAAAGAGCGGATCTGCTGATGCGTGACGAGGTCCGGGTAACGGCGTAGCGGGCTTGTGACGCGGGTGTAGTGGTCGAGGCCGAGGCCGAAGTGGCGCTCAGGCTGCGTCGCCATCCGCGAAGGCTTGAAAAGCTTGCGATACGCAAACATCTCCGACATCCTCTCCGGCGTCCTTATCTCGTCGGGTGGCGGCTGATTGGCGAACGGAATCAGGATACCGTTACGCAGGGCATATTCAGCGATGGCTTCCCCGGCTGCCATCATCGCCTCGGCCACCATCTGGCGACTGCCGCCGCGTTCAAGCGGTTTGATGAGAATCTCTTCGCCATCGAGACGCACGCTCACCTCGGGGAGGTTGATGCCTGCAGCACCGGCTTGCATGCGACGATCACGAAAACGTGCGAGCACAGCGGTAATCGCCTCCAGGCGGCTGTCATCCGATGCTGTCGCCTCGGCATAGGTCATACGCGTCACCCTGATTGTCGCAAGGTGAATCTCGATCTCCTGCAGTCTGCCATCGGCATCGATTTCAAAACCGACTGACAGCGCCGGTGATGTATCGTTGAGCCCGAGCCCAAGCCGCTCTGTCATGCCATGCGGAAACATGGGCACGATGGCCTCGGGCAGGTAGAGATTCGCACCGCGCTCGCAAGCTGCCACATCCAGATCCGAGCCCGGCGGCGCGAGTGCCCCTGCATCGGCGATGTGGACCCAGAGACGCTCGCCATCGATGCTGATCGCGTCGTCCGGATCGTTACTGCCTGCATCATCAATTGCCCAGGCGTCGAGATGCGTCAGGTCGAGTCGATCTTCGTCGGGCAGGTCCGGAACCGGGATGGCCGGTTCCTGCAGGGCGACGCCGGTACGTAACGGATGCAGATTGAATGCTTCAGGCCAGTAACCGACGCGTAAAAGCAGCTGGTGCGCATGCTCGCGTGTCTGGCCGACATCAAGAGCCTGGAGGATGCGACTGGTCTCGGACTGGCCAAGCGCGAGGCGTTCAACCTCGGCCAGTTCAGTCCTGTCTCCCTCTTCCATCTCGCCCGCGGCAAGCCGTTCGATGAGCGCATCCCAGGCAGCCTTGCGCTGTTCCTTGAGCACGCGCTCCGCTATCTCCTCCCTGACCAGCTCGGGATCGCGCGAATGCAGCTCCTCCGGCGTGCCCTCGAAGTAGAGTCCCTCGGAAAGCAGTTGCCAGGCGGACCATGCGGCGGCAGGGGTGTAATCGCCGTAGAGAAGCGCTGCGAGTTCCGGCAGGCTGGTGCTCTCTCCCTCGAGCAGTTCGATGGCTTCATCGAGTTCACCCTGACCGGCATCGAGATTGTCGAGGCTTGCGACCGGCCCGGGGTGCAGCAAGAGCACGTCCTTGCTCCTGACCCTCTTGTTGCCGCCGCTGAAGTTGATATCGATCTTGTCCGTCACGCCTGTCACGCGCGCCGGGCGGCTCTTGTAGACCACCAGGCAGCCGACATCCAGTTTATTCATGAAGCATCCCGCAGCAGTATAGCGATGGGCTCACGCAATGAGCCACAAATCCCTTATGATACCGTCTGTAGCAGATTCCAGTAACCGAGATGTCTTCAAAAACCCGATTCAGCGACAAGCTTCTTTATTCAATCACCGGCTGGTTGCGTTGCCGGATCATACGCGGCAACCAGGGCGAGCCCTATCTCGAGCGCTACCATCTCTTCCGCCTTCCGGGCGGAGGCGGCGCCTACATCCACCGTTTCCTCTCCAGTGACCCTGACCGCGGCCTGCATGACCATCCCTGGGAACGCGCACTCGGCATTGTGCTGTCGGGCGGTTACCTGGAACAGCGCAAGACCGGGGCGGACGTGACAGAACGCATTCTCGGCGCCGGCAGCATCAATCGCCTCACGGGTGAGGATTTTCATCGCATCGTGCTGCCCCGCCAGCAACAGGCATGGACCTTTTTCATGCACAGCGCCAAGGTTCGTGACTGGGGTTTCCTGACAACCGAGGGCAGTGACAACCAGACCTTCACGCCACATAACCAGGTTAATGATGAAGGGACGCATGACAACTGGTGGAAGAGCGCGAGCCGCGGCAGACATGCCGGGCGTGAACCACTCGACGTCAGCGTCTCCTGACGCCATCCGGGGCGATGAAAGCCCGGATTTTATGCGCTTGATTCCGCTACGCACTTGACGCATTCTCTGTGCATGTACGACGACAACGATCTCCCGAAATGAGCAACACCAGCTATTACGAATTGACACATCTCGGCGTCCTGCAGGCCACCGGCGCAGACGTCTCAGGGTTTCTGCAGGGGCAGCTGACAAACGACATCCGGGATCTCGACAACGGCGCAAGTCAGCTCGGCGCCTACTGCAGCCACAAGGGACGCATGATGGCCATCATGCGACTGGTCAGGCAAGGGGACAACATCCTCATGCTGCTGCCGCCGGAACGTATCGAGCCTGTCATGAGCCGGCTGCGCATGTTCGTCCTGATGTCGAAGGTGGAACTCGCGAACATCAGCGACACCTTTCGGACTATCGGCCTTGCCGGCGAGGATGCTGCGGCACTGCTCGGTCATGACGCACCCGCTGAGATCGATGCAGTCACCTGTGCGGATGACGGTGTCTGCATCATCCGCCTCGCCAGCGGGAAGGATGCGCCCAGGTTCATCCTCACTGGCAGCAACAGCGCTCTGGACAAGAGAATCAGTCAATTCGGTGATGATGTCGGAACAGGAGAACTCAACGACTGGCTGCTACAGGACATCCGTGCCGGCCTGCCGATGGTCTTCGAGCAGACTGTCGAGGCCTTTGTGCCGCAGATGGCCAACATGCATCTCGTCAATGGCGTCAGCTTTACCAAGGGCTGTTACACAGGACAGGAAGTAGTCGCGAGGATGCAGTACCTCGGATCGCTGAAACGCCGGATGTACCGTGTCGCAATCGATGGTGACTGCCCGGCACCGGGCACCGACCTCCATGCGCCGGGAAGCAAGTCTGCACAGGGTGCAGGCAAGGTCATGCTCGCGGCGTCCACCCAGGACGGGAACTGTGAGGCCTTGATCGTGACCGAGATCGCCAGTGCGGATGAAGGCAGTGTCCGCCTCGTCAACGAAAATGGCCCGCTACTGCACTTCCTCGACCTGCCCTACGCATGGGAAGAGGGAGAAATTACTAAATAATTACAGTTATTTACAGGTTATCTTTAAAGTAATTATTTAGAAATTCATCGAAGCTGCCATGGTCGGCTGCTTCCCGCTGCTGCTGCTTTTCGAACGAGTCTGATGCCAGTGTGCTGAACTCTTGCACTCGCGCCGCGTCGATCTCGCGAGAGTCGAAATAACGGTGATGCTCGGCTGATTTCCGACGCGCGAATTCATAGAAACTCTCACCGTTCTCGCGCATCTCCTCCAGCATCCGGGCCGATGGCGTCATGGCGGTGTCCCTGACTTTCTGTTGCTGCCAGTGCAGCGCTGCCAGATAGGGTTGTCCCGACTCTTGCCGGTCCAGCAGCTCTGCAAGTGGTTCCATTTCCGAGAGAATCTCGTGCAGCCAGTCACGCAGACTGACGAGGGTTCCGCTCCTGCGCAGCCGGAGTTTTTCATCACGGCCATGCAAGGCGGTCAATTGCAGATTGCTGTCGATCTCCGCGCGCTCGGCCATGCTGATGGCCGGGCTTTCCTGTAACAGGCAGGCAAGCAGGAAGATTTCGAGGAAGTTCAGCTGGGTCTCGTTGATACCCAGGGGCTCGAATGCATTGACGTCCAGCGAGCGCAGTTCAATATAGCGGATACCCCGTCTTTGCAAGGCACTGACTGGCTTCTCCATGCCCTGCAACATCTGTTTGGGCCTGACAGTCGAGTAATACTCGTTTTCGATCTGGAGTATGTTGGTATTCAGCTGCCTCCATGCGCCGTCAGCATCCTTCAGCCCGATCATCTCCCAGAGCGGTGCCGGTGTCTCGATCGCACAACGCAGGCTGTCGATATACGACTGCAGGGAGTCATAGTTGGCCTTGATACCAACGCTCTCCTCTTTCTGGTTCTGATAGCCGATATCGCTCATGCGCAGCGATGTGGCATAAGGCTCGTAAAAGGTGCCCTTGTCGAATTCCAGCATGGTCACCGTCTTGTCACCGAAGAAGGATTTACAGACGGCCGGCGAGGCACCAAACAGGTAGGGAATGATCCATCCGTAGCGCTGCAGGTTGCGAACCATCCCCATGTAGGCGCCGTCGATCAATGGCTGCATGTCGCCCTGCCAACCCTGCATCTCTGCGTGGAGTGGCCAGAAATGTTCGTCAACCGAGTAGTTGAAATGCACACCGGAGATTACCTGCATGACCTTGCCATAGCGGTGCCCCAGACCGACACGATAGATATGCTTCATGCGCCCGGCATGGGAACTGCCGTACTCGGCAATCGGGATATTGGTCTCCCCTGCCAGTACGCAGGGCATCGAGGTCGACCAGAGAATCTCATCACCGATATTGTCGTAGACGAACTTGTGGATGTCACACAGCATCGACAGCGCCTCGCTGGCTGTCGACATTGGCGGCGTGATGAGCTCCAGCATCGCCTCGGAGTAATCAGTGGTAATCAGCGGGTGTGTCAGCGCCGAACCGAGCGCCAGGGGGTGTGATTGCTGCGAGAGGGTCCCGTCGATGGCAACGCGCAGACTCTCCTTTTCGAGCCCGATCAGGTGCTCACCAAGAAAGGCATCTCCGTCATGCGACTGGAGTCGCCTGACGATCTGTTCGAGCTTGCTCAAGCCGTGTGGCCTCGCGATGAAAGTGAAAAAGGGGCCGCTCAGGCCCCTTCATGACAACAGAGAAAGGCCTGCTCAGCCTTCACCCTCATCAACAGCCTTCATGCTGAGACGAATACGACCCTGCTTGTCGAGTTCCAGTACCTTGACCTTGACGACATCGCCCTCGGAGAGCTTGTCGGTCACCTTCTCGACACGTTCGTTGCAGATCTGTGAGATGTGAACGAGGCCGTCCTTGCCGGGCAGGATGGTGACGAATGCACCAAAGTCCATGATACGTGCGACCTTGCCCTCGTAGATCTTGCCAACCTCGACATCGGCAGTCAGTTGCTCGATGCGCTTGCGTGCAGAATCGGCAGCCGCCTTGTCGACAGAAGCGATACGCACGAGGCCATCGTCGGTGATATCCACGGACGTACCGGTCTCCTCGGTGATGGAACGGATGGTCGCTCCGCCCTTGCCGATCACATCCCTGATCTTGTCGGGATTAATCGTGAAGCTCGTGATGCGTGGTGCATGTTCGGACATCTCCTGGCGTGGCTCGGAAATCACCTTGCCCATCTCGCCGAGGATGTGCATGCGGCCCTCTTTGGCCTGGTCCAGCGCGATCTCCATGATCTCCTTCGTGATGCCCTCGATCTTGATGTCCATCTGCAGTGCATTGACGCCATTGACGGTACCGGCAACCTTGAAATCCATGTCACCGAGGTGGTCCTCGTCACCAAGAATATCGGTCAGGACAGCGAACTTGTCGCCTTCCTTGATGAGACCCATGGCAACACCGGCGATCGGCGACTTGATAGGTACACCTGCATCCATGAGCGCGAGGCTGGTACCACAGACAGATGCCATGGAAGAAGAGCCGTTGGATTCTGTGATCTCGGAGACGACGCGAATCGAGTAGGGAAACTCGTCGCTCGTCGGCATGCAGGCCAACACGCCGCGCTTGGCAAGACGGCCATGGCCGATTTCACGCCGCTTCGGGCTGCCGACGCGGCCCGTCTCACCCACGCAGAACGGCGGGAAATTGTAGTGCAGCATGAAGTTCTCTTTGCGTTCGCCCTCGAGCGCATCGATGATCTGTGCCTCGCGCTCGGTACCCAGCGTGGTGATGACCAGCGCCTGGGTCTCGCCGCGGGTAAAGAGGGCCGAGCCATGCGTGCGCGGCAGAACGCCGGTGCGAACGGTAATCGGCCTCACGGTGCGTGTATCACGGCCATCGATGCGCGGCTCGCCGTCGAGAATTCGGCTACGCACGGTGGTCTTCTTGAGCTTGCCGAGCGCTGCCTCGATCTCCTGCTCACTCCATTTCGACTCGTCGATGGCGCAGAGTTTCTGCACCAGATCCGCCTTGATCGCATCGAGCCTGCCGTAGCGCTGCATCTTGTCAGCAATGCCGTAGGCCTCAATGACGGCATTGGCAGCCTCTGCCGTCACGTGGTCGATGAGTTCATCGTTGGATTCGGGCGGCGTCCAGGGCATCGGTTCCTTGCCGACTTCAGCAGCGAGCTCACGAATTGCGTCGATCACAGTCCTGGACTGTTCGTGGCCGAACAGGACCGCGCCCAGCATAATTTCCTCGGAGAGCTCATTCGCTTCCGACTCGACCATCAGGACAGCATGCTCCGTGCCGGCCACGATCAGATCGAGTTCCGAGCTTTCACCAATCCCGGTTTCCGAGTGGTTCAACAGATACTCGCCGTCCTTGTAGCCAACGCGCGCAGCACCAACCGGACCGTTGAACGGCAGGCCGGAAATTGCCAGGGCGGCGGAAGTGCCGATCAGCGAAGGGATCTCCGGATCCACTTCCGGGTTCAGGGACTTCACAGTGATGATCACCTGGACCTCGTTCACGAATCCCTTCGGGAATAGCGGACGAATCGGACGGTCAATCAGTCGTGACGTCAGGATCTCCTTCTCGCTCGGGCGTCCCTCGCGGCGAAAAAAACCGCCGGGTATCTTGCCGGCAGCATAGGTTTTTTCCTGGTAGTCGACAGTCAGCGGGAAGAAATCGCGGCCTGTATCTGCCTCCTTGCGTGCGACCACGGTGACGAGCACGACGGTGTCATCCATGTTTACCAGGACAGCACCGTCTGCCTGACGGGCGATTTCGCCCGTCTCGAGAGTGACTGTATGTTTTCCGTACTGAAAGGTTTTTCTGATCGGCGTTGGTATCACTGTTTTTCCTCGGCAGCCTGATGGGCAGATTAGCGACGCAGTCCGAGACGGCTGATCAGCTCGCGGTAGCGCTCGACGTCCTTGTTTTTCAGGTAGTCGAGCAGCTTGCGACGTGAATTGACCAGTCGGACCAGTCCTCTGCGTGAATGGTTGTCTTTCTTGTGGGTTTTGAAGTGTTCGGTCAGTTCGTTGATGCGTGTAGTCAGCAGTGCAACCTGGACCTCTGGCGAGCCGGTATCACCGTCGCCACGCTTGTACTCTTCGATGATGGCCTTTTTGGCCTCTGCGCTCATTGTCATGTCATATCTCCGCAATGGATGGAAAAACGCGCTCCCCGGCAATGAGTCCAGATGAACGCACGAAATTGGTCGCGAATCATACCATGATCAGCATCTGAAAACAGGCCGGATTGGGCCACAAGACGGCGGTTTTGAAGGAATTCGGGGGAAATCCGCTTTGATGAACGGGTTTTATGGGTTTCCGCTACATTGAATCGCTTCGCGATATTGTATTTTGATGCGCGCCTCAGTGCGCACTCCATCTGGAAGCGGCGGGTGCGCCGCGGCACCCATCTTTCTTTTGCTTGCCCAAAAGAAAGATGGCAAAGAAAAGGGCACCCTGCTAACGCGGCCTGCGGCTGCTCTGCGCTTCGCATCCCTGACAGGCGCTCACCAACTCGCTACGCTCAGACACGCCTCGCTTGTTTCCTGTCAGGAACTGCGATGCTCGACGCGTTAGAAGGGAGTGTTGTCGCAGAATTCAATGTTTGTTGATATTCAGACATTGTCAATGCAAAGAACCACCAGCGACCATGCACTCTAAACCTCGAGATCGCCAGACCTTGATGCGCAAGGTTCACGATGACAAGAAAAGACAAATGAATCCAGGCAGGCCACCCACTGCGACTTACGCACAACCGAGCGGCACAGGGCAAACAGGAATCAAGAGGCCGTATGTCTGAGTGCAGCGAGTTTAGGGCCTCGCCTGTTTGGCCGAGTACGCGAGGGAACCCGCAGGGTTGTGCGTCGGAGCGAATGGTTTTGGTGACTTTTGCCGGAACAAAAGTCACTCGGGTGCGCGCCGACGCGCGCATCCAAACAGGTCATCGCGAAGCGATTCAAAATAGAGTCGGTAGAGATATAAACACCTCACTTCCCGAGCATGGCATCAATCGCCAGATTGGCCAGCTCATCGGCCCTTTCGTTTTCCGGATGCCCCGAGTGTCCCTTGACCCAGTGCCAGACGATCTCGTGCTTCCCGGCCAGACTGTCGAGTTCTTTCCAGAGATCGGCATTCTTCACCGGTTTCTTGCTGGCATTCTTCCAGCCGTTGCGTTTCCAGTTGTGAATCCACTGCGTAATGCCGTCCCTGACATATTTCGAATCGGTCGTGATATCGAGGTGACACTTGCGCGTCAGGGCATGAAGCGCACTGATCACGGCTGTCAGTTCCATACGGTTGTTGGTGGTTTGCGGTTCGGCGCCCGAAAGCTCCTTTTCGGCTTCGCCGTATCGCAGGATCGCACCCCAGCCTCCCGGTCCCGGGTTGCCCCTGCAGGCACCGTCGGTAAAGATTTCTACTTTTCGCATGAGCGGTTGAATGATGTGGCAACCCCGCCGGGCACGAGCCGTGAACGCCAGGATCTTGCCGGGGCCAGCGGGATCAGGTTGGAGACATGTTTCTGTGCCTGGACGAGATAACCAGCCCCGAAAAAGGGCCAGGCTCTGTCACCGAGCTTTTCCAGGAAGGCAAACTTGCCGAGCATGGATTCGCTCTGCAATGGCGGACGGTGACCGAAGGTCTCGCTCTTCTCGATCTCGAGACCCAGCAACAACAGCCAGTCGCACAGCATGTGCCGTGAGACACACTCCTTCAGCGGAAACTCACCCAGGATTTTCCCGCCTGTCACCAGGCCCCAGAGTCCGGCAAGGCTCCAGGGATTCAGGCCGCTGAAGATCACACGACCTTCCGGAGAGAGCACTCTTTCCACCTCGCGCACCATGCGACGCGGATCCTCTGTCTGCTGCAGCGTGTGCAGCGCAATGAGCAGGTCGATGCTGTCACTCCTGAACGGCAATCTGTCCGGACGCGCAATCACGATATTGCCAGATTGGATTTCCTCCCCCTGCATTGCTTCCAGCACGAAGGTCTTGTTGATGGCTGCAGCATCCTCTGCCAGCCGGATGACCGGTTCGCTCGCGATGCCCGTGACAACCATTTCCACCCCGCCGAGATGCCTCAGCCATGACTTCGCAAATGACAATTCGCATGCCATGAGGAGCTCGCCGAATCCGCCTTCAAATGACTGTTTTAAATGGGAATTTTGCTTGGCCGATGCCACGGATACCGAGCCTCCCGGGATGGTGGATGGAGATAGTGATTTCGCGTATAGTTTCGATCAGCAAATCGAGCATAACAATATCTCATTTTCGGGTCCGCCTCATCATGCAGTTTTCCAAAACGCCGCTGACGATACTGGTTATCGTCATTACTACCGTGCTGCTCAATGCATGTACCACGACGGGTCCAGCCTATACTGCCGGCGGCATGTTCCAGGATATCGAGGGAGCGGGTGATGTCTGGAGTGACGTTCGCCGTGGAATGAAAATCAACATTCCGAATAACGCGCGGGTGCAGAAACAGGTCGATTACCTGCTGGGCAAAAAGGCCTTTCTCGACAGCATGCAGCGTAACGCACGCCCCTATCTCTACGAAGTGGTAACCGAACTCAAGCGGCGGCGCATGCCCATGGAACTCGCTTTGCTGCCGGCCATCGAGAGTAGCTATCGCACGACCGCTACCTCCCATTCCGGCGCTGCAGGCATCTGGCAATTCATCAGGAGCACCGGTGACTACTACGGCCTGAAACGGAATCGTTATGTCGACTTGCGCCGTGACCCCAAGCTCGCCACGCAGGCAGCACTTGACTACCTCGAGTATCTGCACAAGTTCTTTGACGGCGACTGGGCACTCGCCATCGCGGCCTATAACGGTGGTGAAGGCACGATCAGTCGTGCTCAAAAAGCCAACGCGGCTCGCGGCAGAAAGACGGACTACTGGTCCCTGGACCTGCGCAAGGAGACCATGGACTATGTGCCGCGACTCTTCGCAATATCGAAGATCATCAAGAACCCGCGCAGGTACGGCATCACGGTCTACCGTATCCCGAAAACACGCGTGCTCTCAACAGTTACAACCACGCGGGCAATCGATCTCAGGGAAGCCGCCCGCCGCAGCGACATGGACCCGAACGCCTTCGCTGCCCTCAATGCGCGCTATGTCCGCCATGTGACCGAGCCGGGAAAGAGCAATACCATCTTCGTTCCACGGCACAAATACAGCCAGTTCAATACCGTTCTCGCCGGCATGCCCGAGGCAAAGACAGGCGGGATCTTCTCGCGGGTCGCCTCGAAATCACGCAAGGACAAGACCGTCACACACCGCGTCAGCAAGGGAGAGACCCTGTCGGGTATTGCGCGCCAGTATGGCGTTTCCGTGGCATCGATCAAACAGGCCAACAACCTGCGGAGCAATAATATCCGGATCGGCCAGCGCCTCAAGGTGAGCGGCGCCAGCAAGAGCAGCAGCCGCACAGCCAGCACGAAAGCGACGACCCACACTGTCAAGAGTGGTGACAGCCTCTATGCCATCGCGCTGCGCTATGGCACCAGCGTCGACCGCATACGCAAGGACAACAACATCAGCGGCAACAATATCCGGATCGGCCAGAAACTCAAAATCAGTGGTGGCAAATCTGCCGTCGCTTCCGCTGGTGGATCCGGCACGCGGACTCACAGGGTCAAGAGCGGGGACACGCTCTATGGCATCGCGCGCCAGTATGGCACGACCGTCGGCGCAATCGAGGAAGCCAACGGACTCAAAACCACCAACCTGCGCCCGGGACAGAAACTCAGGATCCCTGCGAAAGGCTGAATCAGGAGTCGCTTGTCACGAGATGGCAGCGGATACGCCGGCCGTCAGGCAATAGCGACTCGTCCGGGTAACGCTGCCTGCAGACATCCATCGCCTGTGGACAGCGGGGATGAAAATGGCAGCCCTGCGGTGGTGCGGAAGGTGACGGCATGTCTCCCTCGAGACGAATCACCTCACGGCCGCTATCCGGGTCCGGTATTGGCACTGCCGACAACAGCGCCTGCGTGTAGGGATGGCGCGGGTCATGCATCACGGCATCCACACTCCCCTGCTCGACGATTCTTCCAAGGTACATGACGGCCAGGTCGTGCGACACGTAAGAGACCACGCCGATGTTGTGCGTGATGAAGAGATAGGAGAGCCCGAGTTCGTGCTGCAACTGGCGTAACAGGTTCAGGATCTGTGCCTGCACCGACACGTCGAGCGCACTGGTGGGTTCATCGCAGACGATGAGGTCGGGCTTGAGGATGAGCGCACGCGCGATGGCAATTCGCTGCCGCTGTCCTCCCGAGAATTCGTGCGGATAACGCCCGAGCGCATCCTCCGGCAGGCCGACCTGCTGCAGGATTTCGACAATCCGTTGCGTGCGTGAGGCACGGTCCTTCTCCAGCCCCTGCGCAACCAGACCTTCCGCGACAATCTCCTCGATGGTCATGCGCGGATTCATGCTCGACGCAGGATCCTGGAAGATGATCTGCATGTCACGGCGTTTCCTGCGCAGTGCCTTGCCATTCAGTTTTGCGAGATCATCACCATCGAAGAAGACCTCGCCAGCAGTCGGCCGGATCAGTTGCAGGATGCCCTTGCCGACCGTTGTCTTGCCACATCCCGACTCCCCGACGAGCGCCAGGGTCCTGCCGCGCTCGATGACGAGATCCACGCCGTCGACGGCATACACATGGCCGACCGTGCGGCGGAAGACGCCCTTCCTGATCGGGAAGTGAATCCGCAGTCCCTTGACCTCGAGCAACCGCTGCTGCGCGACCCTGTCAATCTCCGGGTGACGCCGGGATACCTCTTCCACCAGCCGTGGTTCCTCGAAATGGCAGAGGAATCCGCGGTCCCTGTCACCCTGCCAAGGCGGCAGGCTGTTATGGCAATCCACGGTGGCAATCGGGCAGCGGTTCGAGAAGCGGCACCCCCTGAAATGTCCCTTCAGCGAGGGAACCTGTCCCGGAATCGCGACCAGTGCACTGTCTCGCTTGCCAGGCGTCGGCAGCGCATGAAAGAGCCGCTGGCTGTAGGGATGGCCCGGCCTTTCAAAAAAGCTTTTGACGTCGGCGGACTCGATCATCTGCCCGGCGTACATGACACCGACCCGGTCGGCAACCTCCGCCACGACGCCGAGATCATGGGTGATCAGCAGAATGGCCATGCCGGTTTTTTCCTGCAGGTCCTGCAGGAGCTGGAGCACCTGCGCCTGGATGGTGACATCGAGGGCTGTGGTCGGCTCGTCGGCAATCAGCAGTTTCGGCCGGCCCGCCAGTGCCATGGCGATCATGACACGCTGCTTCATGCCGCCGGAGAGCTCGTGCGGATACTCGCGAATGCGTCGCTCGGGATCGGGAATCCTGACCAGTTTCAGCAACTCCAGGATCCGCTTGCCGGGGTCGGCGCTGTTCTCGGGATCATGCAGTCGCACGGCCTCGCCGATCTGCTTGCCAATCGTCATGACCGGGTTCAGCGATGTCATCGGCTCCTGAAAGATCATGCCGACCTCGCCGCCACGGTGTGCGCGCATGGCACTCTCGCTCAGGTCGAGCAGCTCGTTGCCGAGCAGCCGGACCGAGCCCTTCACGATACGCCCCGAGCCGGGCAGCAGCCGCATGATCGACAGGGCCGTCATCGACTTGCCGCAACCCGATTCACCGAGCAGCGCCCAGGTCTCCCCCGCCCGGATTTCCAGGCTCAGATCGCAGACCGGCGTCACAATATCCTTTCCGTGTCCGATCTGCGTGGTGAGGTTTTCGATGCGCAAGACGGGTTCGGTCATCAGAGCTTTCCTTTGAGGCGCGGATCGAAGGCGTCACGGACGACATCGGAGAAGAGATTGGCGGCCAGCACCAGGCTGAACATGAAGAGAAAGGCGGCGAACAGGCTCCACCAGACGATGGGTTCGCGCGCCATTTCCAGACGTGCGCTGTTGATCATGTTGCCCCAGCTGTTGGTTGTCGGATCGACACCGATATTGATGTACGACAGCACGGCCTCGGCGAGTACCAGCCCGCTGAAATCGAGCACCACGGCAATCAGCACGATATGCATCACGTTCGGCACCAGGTGACGCATGAGAATACGGAAATGCCCGACACCAAATGCCTGGGCCGCCTGCACATAGTCCAGCTCCCTGATCTTCAGCGATTCGCCACGCAGCAGCCGGCACAGTCCGGTCCAGCTCGTGACGCCGAGAATGATGCAGAGAAACAGCAGGCGCATGTCTGCCCGTTCGAGGCTCGAGGTGAATGCCTCCGCATTATTGTCCATGTAAACCTGCAACATCAGTACAGCTGCAGCGATCAGCAGTACGCCGGGAATCGAGTTCAGCGTGGTGTAGAGATACTGGATGGCATCGTCGACCCAGCCGCGGAAGTAACCGGCCATGACACCGAGCAGGATCGCAGCGGGCAGCATCACCAGTGTCGTCAGGGTGCCAAGTACGAGCCCGGTACGAATACTCTTGAGCGCCTGGTAAAAGACATCCTCGCCGACCTTGTCTGTGCCGAGAATATGGTAATCCTGCGAGAGGTTGGCAGCAGTCATACCCAGTATCAGCATCGCCAGCAGCGTCCACAGAAAAGTCGCCCACGGAAAACCCGGCTCGACCCCGAGACTGACGCGACAACGCGGACAGATCCACAAGCTGATCGTCTGCCGGAGTGTCATGCCATCCTGCTTGCGCCAGGCTGCGATCAGCAGGATCAGGACAGCCCAGAGCACGAGCGCCTGCAACAGCGAGACGATGACCGTCAGGTAGACATCGCGTGCCACGCTGTCGCCCTCCGCAAGATGCTTGCCGCCATGCACGAGGCGCGGGTAGATTCGCTGCTCGGTCCCATCCTCGAGCTGCACTGTCTCCTTGGCATAGAGGTGGGTCGCGAAGGGTGCCGAGTAGGTCTTCTCCTGGCGTTCACGCAGGCCCGAGACCATGAGGTCGAAGAGGCTCAGCACCTCGCCTGAGCTCGATGAACCGGCACCACGGAAATGGACGGAGTCGAGCAGGCCGATCGAGATGAACGACATGAGCACAACGAGCGACCCCACGGCGACACGCGAACGAAAGACGCGTCGCCAGGGTTCGGCGAGGTGACGCCGCTTGCGAGAATAGAGGATGGTGATGACCGTCAGCGCGACGAGAATCCACAGCAGCACATCGGTCCACAGGAAGACGGGCGTCGGCATCAGTTCAGCCTCACCCGCGGATCCGCGATCGTGTAGGAGATATCGGTCAGCACGAGACCGACGATGTAGAGCACGGAACCGAGAAAAACCATCGAGCGCACGATCGCGAAATCCTGTCGATTGATGGCGTCGATGGTGTAGCTGCCGAGTCCGGGAATGCCGAAGAAGGACTCGGTCACGAGGCTGCCGAGGAAAAGCAGCGGCAGCGCCGTGACCACCCCCGTCAGAATCGGGATCAGCGCATTGCGCAACACGTGCCCGAACAGGACGCGCACCTCGGAAACACCCTTGGCGCGGGCACTGCGCACATAGTCGCGGTTGATCTCCTCGAGAAAGATGGTGCGGTAGAAACGCAGGTTGGCACCGATACCGCCGATCACGGCGATGATGACGGGCAGCACGAGGAACTTCCAGGCGTCCTCGGTGTTGAAGCCGGAAATCGGGACCAGGTGCAGCAGTTTGCCGATCAGGTACTGGCCGCCGATGATATAGAACATCGACGAGATCGAGAGCATGATGACCGCGATCACCACACCCCAGAAATCGACATAGGTCCCCCGGAAAAAGACAATCATCAGCGACAGGGTGATATAGACCAGCAACCCGACAAGCAGCGAGGGCACCGCGATCGCCAGACTCGGCCACATGCGCTGGCTGATGTCATGGCTGATATCACGCCCGCTGTCGCTGGTCCCGAACTTGAAAGCGAACAGCGCCAGCGACTTGTCGAAAAAGATCGTGTCCGTGACCTTGTCGAGCCCGGGCGCACTGGTGTTGTAGACCAATGGCTTGTCGTAGTCTCGCTCCTCCTTCCATTTCATGATCGCCTCGTCGGTGACCCGCTTCATGCCGAGATGCATGCGAGCCATGTCGTCGGGCGTGTTGACCGTGAAGAAGAGAATAAAGGTGATCAGGTTGACACCGATCAGGATCGGAATCGCATAAAGAATGCGGCGGATGATATACGCGATCATCGGGCTGTCCCCTTCTCGTGGCGCCGATAGACCATGATTGCCGGCACCAGTGACGCAAGCAGCACGACGACCAGCAGGATGACGGGCCACAACACCGGCTGGTTCCACTCCCTGCGCAGGCGGTCACGCTCGGCGGGATCGATGCGCCGGTACTTGAGTGTATTGTTGGCCATGAGGTTCGGCTTCGTATTGCCATACCAGTTGTGATAGAGCGCATAGTCCACGGGGTAGAAACCCCATGCCCAGGGGGCATCGTTGCGGACGATCCCGATCATCCGGTCGATCACCTGCTGGCGTTCCTCGCCATCCGGCAGGTATTTCATGCGTTCGAACAGCCGGTCGAATTCCGGGTTACTGTAGTTGGCCGCGTTCTCACCATGCTCCTCACCGGCACGCGCATGCGGCCCGTAGAGCAGGAAGAAGAAGTTCTCCGGATCAGGATAGTCGGCGTTCCAGCCCCAGGAAAAGATCTGCCCTGTCCCCTTCTGCATCTTGTCCTGAAAGCGGTTGTAGTCCGACGCGCGGATCACGAGATCGATGCCGATCTTCTGGAACTGCTTGCGAAACCAGTTCAGCAGCGCGGTACTGTCCGGACCGGTGGCCGTGACGTCGTAATAGAGAATCAGGCTCTTGCCTGTCGCCGGGTCGACCCCGCCGGGATAGCCGGCCTGCTCGAGCAGGGCTTTGGCCTCCTCGATCGGGCGACGCTGGAGACGGCCGTTCTCCTGGCGGTAGACGACGTCGTTGTAACCCAGCGGATCGGTCTCCGGATCACGATAACCATAGATACCCATCGGCAGCGGGCCGTGCGCGATCTCGCCGCGCCCGTTGCGAAAGATGGAGATGAACTCCTCGTAGTCGAGCGCGATGCTGATCGCTTGCCGCAGGTAGCGCGCACGATCGGAATCACCGCCGACAACGGAATCGAGCATGTTGAAGCCCAGGTAGAAGATACTCGTCGAGACCGAGGTCTGCAGGCGGATCTGCTTGTCGCGCATCACCTCCGTGAGCTCGGCCTGACCAGTCGAACCGATCTGGACTGCCTGGTCGAAACTGTCTGAACCGATGCCGGAAATATCATAGTAGCCCTGCAGGAACTTGTTCCAGCGAGGGATCGATTCCTTGTCGAGGCTGTAGACAGCACTGTCGATGAAAGGCAGCGGTTTCCCGGCATCCTCGAGAATGCCGGATTCTGCGTCGCCCGGCTCGCCATCGGACGGATAGGCTTCACCGGCGAAATTGGGGTTGCGCCTGAGCACCATGCGCAGATTCGGGTTGTTCTCGGCAAGGTAATAGGGGCCGGTACCGACGGGATACCAGTGCAGATTGATATTGCTCTCTTCGAGCCCCGGCAAATGGTAGAAACGGTCCGCTTCCCAGGGGATCGGTGCAAAGAAGTTCATCGCCAGCCAGTACTTGAACTGCGGGTAGTTTTGCTTCAGGCGAACGCGGAAACTGTAGCGATCGAGCACGGTCGCACCCTCGAAGTCGAACTGTCTGAGGTCGACCCAGGGCTTCTCCTCGCCGGTCTCTTCCTGCAGTCTCTTTTCCATGGCATCGATGCGTTCCGACAGCTCACCGAAGCCGAGCATATTGTCCTTGAGCAACCTGAAGATAGGCGAATGGTTGCGCGAATGGGCCAGTCGCTTGATCTGGTAGACATAATCGTCTGCAACCAGTTCACGCGTATCCGTCTCAGGAAAATCGGCCAGCGTGTGCACGTCTGCAAGTCCTTCCCAGTCCCTGTCATAGCGTGCATTGCCCTCTTCATCACGCGCAAAGGCGGCATGCGGCTGGTACATGCGGCCTGGTTTCATCTTCAGGATATAGTCGATATAGGCGATGCGCTCGTCACCGGCCTCGAGCAGCTTCAAATCGGCATCGAGGTAACGGATCTCCGGCATGGCCGTGGTCGTGAGCGGGACGAGCTCGTAGGGCCGCTTGAGGAAATGGTACTGCAGCGGCGGCTCGTAGATCTGGGAGATGAAAGCCCACTCGTTTGAGGAGTAGGAACGTGCCGGATCGAGATGCTTGGGTCGTTCCTCGAACGAGGAATAATAAATATTCCTGCGCGAATCCTCGTCAGGATAGGGATTATTCCACTGCCCGCCACTACAGGCAGTAAGCAGCAGGAATGTTGCCAGGAGAATGAGTGAATGACGGGAAAACACGCGGTGAATTTCTTTTCTTATGCGTCTGATTGAAGTAACGTACGCATGATCTCACCCGGGGTATCCTCTGATCAAGCCCATGCTGGTCAGAGCATCCCCGCACAGCAACGACAACAACAGGTTGAACTCATCATGGGATTTCTCGAAAACAAGCGCATTCTCATCGTCGGCGTGGCGAGCAAGAAATCAATTGCCTATGGCGTCGCAAAAGCCATGTACCGCGAAGGTGCGCAGCTCGCCTTCACCTACCAGGGAGAAAAACTCCAGAGCCGCGTCGAGGACGTTGCCGCCGAGTGTGGCTCTGACATTATCCTGCCGCTCGATGTCAGCTCCGATGACGAGATCAATGCTGTTTTCGAGACACTGGCTGGCAAGTGGGACGGTCTCGAAGGGATCGTGCACTCCGTGGGTTTCGCACCGCGCGACCAGCTCGAGGGCTCCTATGTCGAGGCCGTCACCCGCGAGGGTTTTGCCATCGCGCATGACATCAGCTCCTACAGCCTCGCGGCGCTGGCCAAGGCCGGCTTCCCGATGATGAAAGGACGCAATGCCTCGATCGTCACCATGAGCTATCTCGGTGCCGTACGCACCGTGCCAAACTACAATGTCATGGGGGTTGCGAAGGCGAGCCTCGAGGCCAATGTGCGCTACCTCGCCGACTCCATGGGTCCGGAGGGCGTGCGCGTCAACGCGGTGTCCGCTGGCCCGATCCGCACCCTCGCCGCCTCCGGCATCAGCGGCTTCAAGGGCATGCTCGCAGAAGCCGAGGGCAAGACGCCCCTGCGTCGCAACGTCACCATCGACGAAGTCGGCAATGCCGCCGCGTTCCTGAGTTCCGACCTCGCCTCCGGCATCACCGGCGACGTCCTCTATGTCGACTCCGGCTACCACATCCTCGGTATGGCCTGATCCTCAGCTGCACTGGTGTCGAGTGCACCAGGTGTCGGATTTTTTTCCGCAGGAAAATGCTCTCTGATACTTAAAGACAGCAATCCGGTATCAGAGACTGGCTTTGTCATTGCGAAGGAGCGCAGCGACTGCGGCAATCTCGCCTTTGAAGATTGTTTAAGCATCGAGATCGCCACACCTCGCCAAGCGAGGTTCGCGATGACACTTTTCAGGCTGAACAAAATCCGGTATCAGAGACTGTTTTCGATCCAGAAAACAGTCTCCGACACCTGGCACCTCTAGTCGGCAAGCATCAGGCGCTTCGGTGCAACCAGGCCGTCATGGTTGATCTCCCCGGCGCCGAGAAACCGCTCCTCGTTGTCATAGACACGCACCCATCCAGACGAGGGTGCACCCGGACAGAAGACCGGCTGGCCCTGCTGCAGGTAATGCGCGGCATCTGCGTTGAGCCTCACCTCGGGCCAATGCATGAGCCCGCTATCTGTCGGCAACAGCAACCTGTCGAGCGCCTCGAATCCTTCAGGTGAAAGTGCCTCGAGTTGCTCGAGCGTGACCATATCAACGTCATCAAAGGGACCAACCGCCGTCCGCCGCAACTCGGCGACATGGCCCACAGTCCCGAGCGTCTCGCTGATATCCTCTGCCAGCGTGCGCACGTAGGTGCCCTTGGAACAGTGGATATCGAGTTTGAGATTGATGCCATCGAAGTCGAGACAGGCAAGATCATGAATGGTGATGCTGCGCGGCTTGCGTTCCACCTCGATACCTTCGCGCGCAAGCTTGTAGAGTCGCTCGCCCTGGTGCTTGACCGCTGAGTACATCGGCGGCAGCTGCTCGATATCACCGAGAAAGCGTTCGAGCACCTCGCTGAGATGTTCGAGGGTGATCACGGGAACCGGCGCCGTCTCGATCACCTCGCCTTCGGCATCAGCCGTGGAGGTCTTCTCCCCAAGTCGCACGGTTGTAACGTAACGCTTGTCGGCATCGAGCAGAAAGGCCGATGCCTTGGTCGCCTCACCGAGGCAGACCGGCAACAACCCCGTCGCCAGCGGATCGAGACTCCCCGTGTGACCGGCCTTGGCGGCCTTGTAGAGCCATTTGACCTTCTGCAGCGCCGCATTGGAGGACATTCCCGCAGGCTTGTCGAGCAGAAGGATGCCGCTGATCCTGCGGCCCTTGCGACGGCGTGCCAACTCAGTCCTTCTCCTTGTTGTCCTTGCTGACAGCTTCCTCGATCAGGGACTGCAGACGGTTGCCATACTCAATACTGGTATCAAAGACGAAGCGCAGCTCGGGTACCGTGCGCATGGTGCTGGTGCGACCGAGCTCATGACGCAGGAAACCCGCGGCTTTCTGCAGCCGCTTCTGTGTCTCCTGCGGATCGGCCTCGAGTACTGTGAAGTAGATCTTCGCGACCGAGAGATCACGCGAGACGCGCGCCTCCTGGATGGTCACGAGACCGAGGTGCGGATCCTTGAGCTGCGGTACAAGCTCGGAGAGCTCACGCTGAATTGCAGTTCCAACGCGCTCCGCGCGGGTGTAATCCCCTGACATCGAATGGATCCGGTATCAGAGCTCGCGTGCCACCTCGACGCGTTCGAAGACCTCGATCTGGTCCCCGGCCTGCACGTCGTTGTAGCTCTTCACGCCGATACCGCACTCGGTGCCTGCCTTGACCTCGCTGACGTCGTCCTTGTAACGGCGCAGTGACTCCAGCTCGCCCTCGAAGACAACGACATTGTCACGCAGGACGCGGATCGGGTTGTTGCGCCTGACGACACCCTCGAGGACCATACAACCCGCGATGGCGCCGATCTTGGAGGAACGGAAGACGTCGCGGACTTCGGCGAGACCGATGATCTCTTCGCGCACCTCGGGAGAAAGCAGACCGGAGGCCGCTTTCTTCACGTCGTCGATCACCTCGTAGATGATGCTGTAGTAACGCAGCTCGAGACCGCGCTCCTCGAGAATACGGCGTGCGGCCGCGTCGGCACGGACATTGAAACCGATAACAATGGCGTTTGATGTCGCAGCGAGGTTGGCATCGGACTCGTTGATGCCGCCAACGCCGGATGCAACGACCTTGACCTTGACCTCGTCGGTTGAGATGTTCTCGAGTGAATCCTTGAGCGCCTCGACACTACCCTGCACGTCTGCCTTGACGACCAGGTTCACTGTCATGACCTCGCCCTCGCCCATCTGCGAGAAAAGTTCGTTGAGCTTGGCAGCCTTCTGCTCGGCGAGACGGCTGTCACGCTGCTTCTCCTGGCGCACCTGCGCCAGTTCACGCGCGGCTTTCTCGTCGGCCGTTGCAATGGCATCGTCACCGGCATTCGGTGCACCGGAGAGACCGAGCACCTGGACCGGTATCGAGGGTCCGGCTTCCTCGACTTCCTTGCCAGCCTCGTCGTACATGGCGCGCACGCGCCCGAACTCTGTACCACAGACGAGTGGATCACCCTTCCTGAGGGTGCCGTTCTGCACGAGAACCGTTGCGATCGGACCGCGACCCTTGTCGAGTGTCGATTCGACGATGATGCCCTTGGCGAGACCATCCTTGTTTGCCTGGAGTTCGAGCACCTCTGCCTGCAGCAGCACGGCATCGAGCAGCTCATCGATACCCTGGCCGGTATGCGCGGAGACTTTCACAAACTGGGTATCACCGCCCCACTCCTCGGGAACGACTTCTTCAGACGAGAGTTCCTGCATGACGCGATCGGGATTTGCTTCGGGCTTGTCCATCTTGTTGATCGCAACGATCAGGGGCACCTCGGCTGCACGGGCATGCTGGATCGCCTCTTTCGTCTGCGGCATGACACCGTCATCGGCCGCGACAACGAGAATGACGATATCCGTCACCTTCGCACCGCGAGCACGCATTGCCGAGAAGGCCGCGTGACCCGGTGTATCGAGGAAAGTGATCATGCCGTGGCCAGTCTCGACATGGTAGGCACCGATATGTTGCGTGATGCCGCCGGCCTCTCCGGCTGTCACTCGGCTCTCGCGGATGTGATCGAGCAGCGAGGTCTTGCCATGGTCAACATGGCCCATGATAGTGACAACAGGCGCACGCGTTTCTGCTTCACCTCTAACGGCCTCAGCAAGCAGTTTCTCGAGCAGCAGTTCCTCGGCGTCCTCGGACTTGCCAAAAACGGCCGTGTGACCCATCTCCTCGACGACGAGTACAGCCGTGTCCTGGTCGAGTTTTTCGTTGATGGTGACCATCATGCCCATCTTCATGAGTGCCTTGATGACCTCGGGCGCCTTGATCGACATGCGTTGTGCAAGGTCGCCAACGGAGATGGTCTCCGGAATCTCGACCTCGCGCACAACAGGCGCGGTGGGCTTCTGGAATCCGTGCTTTGTTTCCGGTACCTGAATGTTTCTTTGCGGCCTTCCACGCTGCTTCTTGCTGCGGCGCTTGCCACGCGCATCACCGGCGACATGCAATTCTTCACGTCGGCCTTCTTCTTTCTTGTGCTTTTTCTTGCCGGGAGCAGCCTTGCCGAGCTTCGCCTCTTTCTCGGCACGCTCCAGCTCTTCCTTGCGCTTGCGCTCTTCCTCTTCCTTCTGGAGCTGCGCAGCCGCATCGGCCTGGCG
>JARRMW010000011.1:0-37768 GCA_037385685.1 Gammaproteobacteria bacterium | reverse complement strand
CTGCGGCTCCTGTAGCCAAGTAAGAGAAGCGAACTCCGTCTGACGGAGAATGCTTCCAGCGAAACCCCGCTCCGGCGGGGTTTTCTTTTGCCTGGTGCCCCGGATCGCATGCTTGCCGGTGCCTCATGAAGCGGCAGGCAAACAATAACAGGCCGTTTGTCGAACCCATCTGCCGATACCCGGATGGTGACGGAACCAACGGGTATGCTGGTTCGTTGACAGCAACAGGATTATCCGTTTTGAATCCTGGTTAGATAGTAATGTGCGATGAAAGCGCCTGCGATCGCAATCATAAACCTGGCACACTCTTCTGCCGAGAGGCACATATGCAAGTGGGGGAGGGCGAATTCAGATTTTGACGCTTATGCGGATTCTTGCTGATCATTGCTTATTGATATGTCAGAAAGAAATCCCTGAATATTTTCTGTTTTGATGACTTGAGGCACTGAGTGATTGATTTGGATCAATCTCCAGGCATTCATTCTGGCCGGATGCCCCGGTTGGTTATAAAAAGATGGAGCGTGATGAAAAAAGCACTTGAGTATTTAAGAAATTGCTTATATACTTATCACCATGAAAGCGGAAGGGCTTTTAAAAAGCAACCCGTTTTCAGCCAATACGACAGATTCCTTTGAGGAGATTTACATGAAAGCTATCGTTACAGCTGCAGCAATCGCTGCGCTCTTCGCAACCTCCACTGCCTCTGCCGAGTTCTGGGGCGATGACAGCAACACCAACTTCTACAACGACGGTTATGGCTACGGCTATGGCGACGGTTCGGGTCGTGGTCGCGGTTCCGGTGAATTCGATTTCAACATGAGCGGCAAGGCTGATGCCGACATGGATACCGACTGGCGCGGCGACGCATACGGTGCTGGCGACGGCCGTTTCTACAACTACAACACGCCTTATGGCTATGGTCCTTACGGTTATGGCCGTCCTTACGGCTACGGCGCTCCGGCTCCGATGCCACCGGCACCTTACGGCTACGGCGCTCCGGCTCCGATGCCTCAGCAGGCTCCGGCTCCGGCTCCGGCTGGCAAGTAAGGAAAGTGATGTCCGTCTGACGGATCCCACTTCCAGTGAGAACCCCGCTTCGGCGGGGTTTTCTTTTGCTTCCGGTTTTTTTCTGAATGGTAGCGAAAACAGGTCGGAGCCAATTTGACTCCGACCCCTGAAAGACATGACCGAAACCGTTATGGAGTGACAACAAGCAGAAAGCCAAAAATATGCCCCGCACAGCGGGGCTTTTTGGCGTCAGGTGACGTAAGGGGCAGATTACATCATGCCGCCCATGCCACCCATGCCGCCCATGTCGCCAGCACCCATCGCAGGGGCATCGTTGTCCTTCGGCTCATCAGCGACCATGGCTTCGGTCGTGATCATGAGGCCTGAGACAGAGGCTGCATTCTGCAGCGCGGAACGGGTTACCTTGGTCGGGTCAAGGATACCCATTTCGACCATGTCACCGTACTCGCCGTTGGCTGCGTTGTAGCCATAGTTGCCTTCGCCGTTGGCAACATTGTTCAGGACGACCGAAGGCTCGTCGCCGGCGTTGGCAACGATCTGGCGCAGCGGCTCTTCCATGGCGCGGCGTGCCAGCGAGATGCCGACATCCTGATCATGGTTGTCGCCAGTGAGATCAGCGATTGCGGTCAGGGCGCGTACCAGTGCGACACCGCCACCGGGAACGATGCCTTCCTCGACGGCTGCGCGGGTAGCGTGCAGTGCATCCTCGACACGCGCCTTCTTCTCTTTCATCTCGACCTCGGTTGCGGCGCCGACCTTGATGACAGCAACACCGCCGGCCAGTTTGGCAAGGCGCTCCTGGAGTTTCTCGCGGTCGTAGTCGGAAGAGGTTTCCTCGATCTGGGTGCGGATCTGCTCGACGCGCGCCTTGATGTCGGCCTCGTCACCGGCACCGTCGATGATGGTGGTCTCTTCCTTGGTGATGACGATGCGCTTGGCGTTGCCGAGCTCGTTCAGGGTCGCTTTCTCGAGCGACAGGCCAACTTCTTCGGAAATGACGGTCCCGCCGGTCAGGATGGCGATGTCCTGCAGCATGGCCTTGCGGCGATCACCGAAGCCCGGTGCCTTGACGGCAGCAACTTTCACGATGCCGCGCATGGTGTTGACGACGAGCGTAGCCAGTGCTTCACCTTCGACGTCTTCTGCGATGATCAGCAGCGGCTTGCTTGCCTTGGCAACGGCCTCGAGAACCGGAAGCAGGTCGCGGATGTTCGAGATCTTCTTGTCGAACAGCAGGACATAGGGATCCTCGAGATCGACGTTCTGGTTTTCCTGGTTGTTGATGAAGTAGGGTGACAGGTAGCCACGATCGAACTGCATACCCTCGACAACATCGAGTTCATTCTGCAGAGCTGAACCTTCCTCAACCGTGATGACGCCTTCTTTGCCAACCTTGCCCATGGCCTCGGCGATGATGTTGCCGATGTTGGTGTCGGAGTTGGCCGAGATGGTGCCGACCTGCGCAATTTGTGCGTCCGTCTCGCAGGGCTTGGAGATCTCGCGCAGTTGATCGACCACCGCAATGACGGCCTTGTCGATGCCGCGCTTGAGATCCATCGGGTTCATACCCGCGGCGACGGCCTTGAGGCCTTCACGGACCATGGCCTGGGCAAGAACGGTTGCTGTGGTGGTGCCGTCACCTGCGATATCGGACGTTTGCGAGGAGACTTCCTTGACCATTTGCGCGCCCATGTTCTCGAACTTGTCGGCAAGTTCGATCTCCTTCGCGACTGAGACGCCATCCTTTGTGATGGTCGGTGCGCCAAAGCTCTTCTCGAGAACCACGTTGCGGCCTTTGGGGCCAAGTGTGACCTTGACGGCGTTAGCCAGAATATTGACGCCGGCCAGCATTCTGTGGCGGGCATCATCACCAAAATAGACTTCTTTTGCAGACATTTTCTCTTTTCCTGGATTCCTGAATGATTAACCTTCGATGACGCCCATGATGTCTTCTTCTTTCATCACGAGCAGCTCTTCGCCATTGATTTTGACTTCGGTACCGGCATATTTGCCAAACAGCACCTTGTCCCCGACCTTGACGTCGAGAGGGCGTACTTCGCCGTTCTCCATGATCTTGCCGTTGCCCGCGGCAATGACTTCACCCTGGGCAGGCTTTTCGGTCGCGCTGTCGGGCAGGACGATGCCACCGGCACTGGTGCGTTCCTCTTCCATGCGGCGAACGACCACACGGTCATGCAAAGGACGGATATTCATCGGGTAATTTCTCCAAATGATTTGCGGTTTGCTCAAGAGTGCTGTTAGCACTCGCTCTTTGTGAGTGCTAATGATAGGGCCAAAATTCCAAAGGTCAAGAGATCCCTGTGATGCAAAACGGCACTTTCGGGCACCGTGAGCCGGCATCGGGCCGGTCAGGAGTGGATTCATCCGGGATGCGCATGATGGCTGCACGCCCCTGCGGAGTCTTGAACGGGGTTACCATATGGAATTGAGAGCCAGGATCAGTCCAAACGAACGATATATACGAAGTCTGAATCATCCATACGAACCAGTAACGGGAGTTGTAAAGATGCCCTATGTCAACATCAAGATCACCCGCGAGGGCGCAACAATTGAGCAGAAAACCCAGTTGATCAAGGGGGTTACCCGCTTGCTACAGGAGATACTCGGCAAGAACCCCGATACGACTGTTGTTGTTATCGACGAGGTCGAGCTGGATAACTGGGGGATCGGCGGCGTGCCTGTCGCGGAATTTCGCCAGCGTGGAACCTGAGTCGTATCAGCTCTCTTCTTCTTCGCTCATCCCGTGATTCCTGAGCTTGCGCCACACCGAGACGCGATCGATGCCAGGTATTGCTGCTGCCCGGGTGCGATTCTGGCCAGGGTGATCGAGAACATTTCGAATGTACTCCTCTTCCCGCTCGGCCAGCGTTGGTAGTCGTCAATCCTTCTCGCGGACAACCTGCAGGTTATGATCTGCGAGACTTGGCGGCAGGTCCTGGATCGTCAGCTCTTTTGAGCGCGTGAATGTTACGGCGCGTTCAATGATGTTTTCGAGTTCGCGGATATTCCCCGGATAGCCGTAATCGACCAGTGCTGCCATGGCCTGTGGGCCGATATCCTCGACGTCCTTGCCGATGCGCTCAGCTTGCTTGCAGAGAAAATAGCAGGCCAGCGCCAGATAGCCACTCGTGATCTTTCCACGAAGACTGTGTAAATCCATGATCAGGGGCATTACAAAGTGCAATAGGGCGTTACATGTTGCAACAATGGGGGCATTGATCTGTTTCCCCAGCGATTGTGGGCTTTTCGGTCAGACCACCCGGACAACTCGTTGCGTATCGCAACATCCCCTTGTTTCCCGTTCCCGGCCAAAAGGATTGAAAACAATGGTTTAACGCATTTCTGGCCTTGGCATGAAGGTTGCATTCATAGCAACAGTTTTCCTGAATATTCGGATATAATTGGCAATGAAACGACTGACCAGAGACATCAAGCGTATGCTCACTGCGCTGGGCACCAGCATGCCGATGGCAGGGGAAAAAGTGCGCCGCTCGACTATGTCATCGAGACCTGCTCTCGCCAGGATGCAGCAAGTGTTGACCTGCTGATCCACGGGGTTGTCGATACCGGGAAAATTGCCGGGCTGGAGAAGCACCTTGCGGATGCAGGGGTGCGTTTCAGGTCGATCATGCTCGATGTGGATGCGGTTGCCGGGATCGCTGACTATCTCAGGAAGACGCCGTCGCTGATCTTCCTGGTTGCCATGCCGCATGATCCTCTTGCGAGGCGTCTCGCAGAGGAATTGATTCCCGCGTGCGATTCGCATACCGGTTCCGCTCGTGATGATCGAGGAAAAGTGCGTCAAGCGACCGGTGACCAGGTCAGCCTGAACAAAACAGTAACAAGTAACGACGGCGTATCCTTCGCGGGGAGTCGCCTGGCCAAGACAGTAATGATATGAACACACTCGCCGACGAAGAATCGACAACGTCCAGCATGGGTTTCCTGAATCGCAAGCAGGTGATTGCTGCAGTCATCTTCACCATCCTGGCTGCCTATCTCGCCACTATCGTCCCGACGATCGAAATTGCCTGGGTCAGTGCCATTCTCGTCCTGACGATCTATCTCTTTGCATTCGAAGTCGTCGGCGTTGATGTCGCCGCAGCGACCATCATGGTATTGCTGGGGCTGACCTCTCTTTTTGCGCCGGTGATGGGACTCGAGCAGGGACTCGTCGACAATACCCATCTCTTCGACGGGTTCGCCTCCAACGCAGTCATCTCCATCATTGCCGTGATGATCATTGGTGCCGGCCTCGACAAGACCGGCATCATGAGCCGTGTTGCTGCCTTTATCCTGAAAATTGGCGGCACGACCGAATCAAGGATCATTCCGATCATCTCGGCGACCGTTGGCTTCATCTCCTCCTTCATGCAGAACGTGGGTGCCGCTGCACTCTTCCTTCCTGTGGTATCACGGATTTCCGCGCGTTCCGGTCTGCCCATGTCCCGTCTCCTGATGCCGATGGGTTTCACAGCGATTCTCGGCGGCACCGTGACCATGGTGGGTTCAAGCCCGTTGATCCTGCTCAACGACCTGATCCTGACATCCAACAAGGCGCTGCCGGCAGACCAGCAGATGGAAACCTGGGGACTGTTCTCCGTGACTCCGATTGGCGTCGTCCTGATCGCTGCAGGCATCATCTATTTCGTCCTGGCCGGTCGATTTGTGCTGCCCAAGACCAAGAGCGAGAGCAGTACCGTTGGTACGGATCCCATGGCCTACTTTCATGATGTCTATGGTGTGAACTACGCGATCAATGAAGTGATCGTGACCGACGGGAGCGAACTTGTCGGCAAGAATCTTGATGACGTCGAGACCACCTACCGCATTCGTATCATCGCCACGAAACGACCCGGCGAGGAGACCCGTGTCGGGCCCGGAACCATTGCCCGTGATGTCGAATTCGCAGCGGGCATGGTGCTTGGTGTCGTTGCCGACCCGAACGACCTCGAACACTTTGTGGAGAAGTACGATCTCAGGATGCGCGACCAGCTGCGCACCTTCACGGAGTCGCTCTCCCCGGCCAAGTCCGGTATTGCAGAGGTGGTTATCCCCCCCGGCTCGAAACTCATCGGCAAAAGTGCACGTGACGTCTGGATGCGCAAGACCTACGGACTGGCCATGATCGGCCTGCATCGCAATGGCGAGACACTGCGCGAAGGCGAGGACATTCGCAACATGCCTTTCCAGGCGGGTGACACACTCGTGGTGCACACAGCATGGAATGCGCTGGAACGGATCGAGAAGGATCGCGATTTCGTCGTCGTCACGACCGAGTATCCACGTGAGGAGCAGTTGCGCCCGAACAAGATTCTGCCAGCCGCCATCTTTTTCGGCATCGCGCTTTTCATGGTGCTTTTCACCGACATTCGTCTCTCCGTGGCCCTGCTGACAGGTGCCATGGGCATGGTCCTGACGGGTGTCCTGAAGATGGAGGAAGCCTATGAATCTGTGAGCTGGAAAACGGTCTTCCTGCTTGCCTCGCTCATCCCGCTGGGTCTCGCTGTCGAGACCACCGGCACGGCGAAGTGGATTGCCGAGCAGGTACTCTCTGTCGTGGGCGATATGCCTGTCTGGGTCATCCAGGCATCGATTGCTGTCCTGGCCACCTTCTTCACGCTCGTAATGTCAAATGTGGGTGCGACGGTATTGCTCGTGCCGCTTGCCGTCAACATCGCGATCGGTGCAGGTGCCAACCCCGCGGTGTTCGCGCTGACCGTGGCGATTGCCACGTCCAACTCTTTCCTGATCCCGACGCATCAGGTCAACGCACTCATCATGGGCCCCGGAGGGTATCGGGTTGCCGATTTCATGCGTGCAGGTGGCATCATGACTATCATTTTCCTGGTCGTCACGATCATTATGATGAACCTGGTGTTCTGAATCCCGTAATCTCGCCCGCTCCGGCGCAGCGATTTCCGACATCCTGCAAATGCCCGGTCTTCGGCCGTACATTCCTGTCAGTGACGGCGCTCCGGGTTTCGCGAAGACTGTGCTGTTTCCAGCATTCTTGTCCTCCTGACTGTGAAAATCAGCAATTGCTGATTGATGCGCTGCATATTGCGTAAATGGATCCCAGCTTATACAGTCAGTCAGAACAAAAGGTTGCGCAGACAACCGTCATTCCATCATCTCGGGAGGGAGAGCATCATGGAGCGGCCCAAGGCGCTGGAGGAAGAGTCGCGAAAAGTTCGCGAAATTGATCCTCTTTTTCATCCCTGCAACAGACTCGAGGCGACAGCACCATTGCGCTGGCTGAGGCTTGGCTGGCAGGATCTCAAGCGGGCGCCCAGGCTCAGTCTGGTCTATGGCCTCGTTGTCACGCTGCTCTGCTTCCTGCTGACCTGGCTGGCATGGGGTGAAGGAAACAGCATGGCGCTCTTCACGATCGGCATCGGCATTATTCTGCTTGGTCCCGCGCTGGCTTTCGGGCCCTACTCGATCAGCCGCCAGCTCGAGAAAGGCCTTGTGCCGCAGTTCGGCTACTGCATCAGGGAGAGCGGGGGGCAGATGCGCAACGAACTGCTGTTTGCACTGATCCTGCTGGTCATCTTTCTTGTCTGGGCACGTGCGGCTTCCATGGTGCATGTCTTCTTCCCGATCAGCGGTGACACCGGACTCATGGAGTGGGTGCAATTCCTCGGTGTCGGCACGGCAATCGGCGCCGTCTTTGCGGGGCTGGTGTTCGTGGCCAGCGCCTTTTCTTTGCCGATGATGCTTGACCGGAATACCGATGCCATCACGAGTGCGCTCACGAGTGTCAATGCGGTACGCAACAATATCCCGGCAATGGCCGTCTGGTCTGCGCTGATCGTTGGCCTCGTCCTTGTCGGTTTCGCAACGGCCTTTATTGGCCTGACTGTCATCCTGCCGTGGATCGGTCATGCAACCTGGCACGCCTACAAGGAGACCATCGCTCCGGCGCAGAAGATCAGGGTGTACGACTGAATCGATTTTTCACCAGGAAGATACAAAGAACGCGAAGGGCAGAAGGGAGTCAGTCTCCCTGTTTCTCCTGAAGTCAATCCATCAGGAACACTCGGACTGTCGCCTCTCAGTAACCGCTGCGGAAGGCAGCAATGGAGATCCCCGGCCTTGGCGTACTGCCGCTCCCGGTGTTTGCCGAGAAACTGCCTGCATTTCGCTCTGGCGGCCTCGGCCTCGTTTCCTTCCGCCGCCTGTCATGAAACGCCGCGCTGCCAAAGGCCGCCTGTCTTGGCCCCCTCAGGCGGACAGGAGCCTGTCGATGGATTCAGGCTGTTCTGACATTTGTTATTCTTCCGTCGGCAGCTTGCCTTGCTGATCTGCCAGGCGCATCGTGAGAAAGGTCTTCCAGGCGATACAGGAGGTTCAGTCGGGCTTGCGACGGAATCCCTCGTCCTCCCGCTGGAATTCTCCCTCGATGACATCGATGCGCTTTTGTGAACGGGCATCCTCGCGCACGATGGTGACATCAGCATGCGTCATGGTGCCGCTGCGCTTGAGAAACTCGAGGACCAGGAAGCGGCGCAGCGGTGGAATCAGCAACAGGAAGCCGAGGGCGTCCGTAATGAAACCCGGCAGCAGGAGCAGGATGCCCATGAGCGCGAGCAGTGCACCTTCGAGCATCTCGATCGCCGGGGCTTCGCCCTGTTCCATCTGCTGGCGGATACGAAAAAGGATGCCCATGCCCTGTTTGCGCACGAGCCACCCACCAATGACGGCGGTCAGTACCACGAGCCAGATGGTCGCGAAGGCACCGATCTGGTCGCCGACCTCGATGATGACGTAGAGCTCTGTCAGCGGGATGAAAACGAAAATGATCAGAAAAATCAGCAAGAAAGGCATAGGATAGGCTGTCCGGGTGGAATATGGTTTCGGAAGTGACTTCTGCACATTATATGGTGATGCTCTGCATATCGTTCAACCTGTGTTGATGCTGGATGAAAGATGCCCCCGTTGACAGGGTCTAATGAAAAATGAAACTGCTCATATACTGTACATGCCCCGACCGCATCGTTGCAGGCAAGCTCGCCACGGCGCTCGTGGAACGCGGCCAGGCCGCCTGTGTCAACATTCTGCAAGGAGTGGAATCTGTTTATCGCTGGCAGGGAAAAATCGAGCGTGAGGATGAAATTCTGTTGCTGATCAAGAGCGATACTGCCCATTTCGGTGCTCTAGAGGATACAATCAGCAACCTGCACCCTTATGAGGTGCCCGAAATACTGGCAGTTCCTGTTAACGCGGGACATCAACCCTATCTGGAGTGGATTGACCAATGCCTGGAAGATTCCTGACTTTCCTGATCTTGCTGCTCGCAGCACCGGCGCTGTTTGCGTTCGATGATGATTTCCTCATGCCGGACGAGGCCTTCAAGCCGACCGTCACAGCCGATGGCAATACCATCAAGGCTTCGTGGGAGGTTGCCGAGGGATATTATCTCTACAAGGAAAAATTCCGCTTCGAGAGCCAGTCGCCTGATATCACGCTCGGTGAGCCGGAATTCCCACCGGCAGAAATGCACCATGGCATCAAGCCTAACGGCGAAGAGGGGGAGGTCGAGGTCTACTTCAACGAGGTGACTGTCAGCATACCCGTTACGAGCGGTTCCGGCGCGGCCGATATCCTCGTGCGTTACCAGGGGTGTGCCGAGAAGGGGCTCTGCTACCCGCCACAGAAGAAGACCTACACTCTGGAGCTGGCTTCTGCTCCCGCGGCAGTGAGCGGGGCACCCGAAGCCCCTGCTCTTGGTGCCAGCAAACCCGGTGGTTTGCAAAGCCTCTCGGGTGATCTCGGTCTTGGTTTTCAGGATGACATTCTGCCGGCAGACCAGGCGATGCAGTTCGAGGCCATTGTCCTCGACGGACGCAAGCTCCAGGCGATCTGGAGTGTCGCTGATGACGTCTACATGTACGCAGACAAGATCACGCTCGTCCTCGAGGGTGATGCTGCGCTTGGCGAGTACAGTCTGCCCGATCCCGAGATCAAGTGGGGCCTGAAGCCAGATGGCACGGAGGGCAACATCCCTGTCTACCATGGCACGGTTCGCGCGGAGATTCCGCTCAAGCGCCCTGTCGCCGGGGAGGTCGCTGTCTCGCTGCGAGCCGGTTACCAGGGGTGTGCCGAGCAGGGCGTTTGCTATCCACCGCAAAAGAAGGTGATCGAGCTGCTGCTTCCTGCTGTCGCCATGGCCGATGCCGCAGAGCCTGCTTCCCGGGAAGAGGCGCCGGCAGCCCTGGAGGCCGATGCCCCGGCTGCTGAGCCAGTTGCAGTATCCGAAGAGGATGGCCTGTTTGAAAATAAGGGATTCTGGGCCATCGTCGCAGCCTTTTTCATCATCGGTGTCGGCCTCTCGCTGACACCATGCGTTTTTCCAATGATCCCGATTCTCTCCGGCATCATCACCGGACAAGGCAAGGATCTGACCCCGGCCAAGGGATTTGTACTATCCCTCGTCTACGTCCTGGCAATGGCCGTGACCTATACCATTGCCGGTGTCTTTGCCGCGCTCTCGGGAGAGAACCTGCAGGTCGCACTGCAGAATCCCTGGGTGCTTACGGCCTTTGCGCTGCTTTTCGTGGCGCTGGCACTGTCGATGTTCGGCTTCTATGAACTGCAGCTTCCTTCCAGTCTCCAGAGCAAGCTCAACGAGATCAGTAACAAGCAGAAGCAGGGCAGTCTCATCGGGGTTGCCATCATGGGTTTTCTATCAGCGCTGATCGTTGGCCCCTGTGTCGCGCCGCCACTGGCAGCGGCGCTGGCCTACATCGGCACGACCGGTGACGCCGTTCTCGGTGCCTCGGCCCTGTTCGTCATGTCGCTTGGCATGGGTATGCCGCTGCTGCTGATCGGAGTCTCTGCCGGCAAGCTGCTGCCGCGTGCCGGCGGCTGGATGGAAACCGTCAAGGCGGTCTTTGGCGTCATCATGCTGGCGGTTGCCGTGACCATGCTCGAACGGCTTGTACCGACCTACCTGCCCGGCTTTGCAACCATGCTCATGTGGGCGCTGTTGCTGATCATCCCGGCCATCTACATGGGTGCGCTGGAACCGCTGCCGGAAGGTGTTTCCGGCTGGCGCAAGCTCTGGAAAGGGCTTGGCGTCGCCTTCCTGGTCTACGGTGGTATTGTTCTGATCGGCGCCGGTGCTGGCAACAATGATCCGCTGTCGCCGCTCGAAGGTATCGGTGTCTCGACAACCGGTACACAGGCAGCTGCCAGGAACGACTTCACCAAGGTGAAGACCGTGGAAGAACTGGATGCAGAGATGGCGAAAGCCCGGTCGGCATCGCAAAGGGTCCTGCTGGACTTCTATGCAGACTGGTGTGTCTACTGCAAGACCATGGAGAAGAAAGTCTTTCCGCATCCGGACGTGCAGTCCCGCATCGCGGACATGGCTTTGATCAAGGCCGATGTCACCGCGGACGACGCGTTGCTGAAGCACTTCAACCTGGTGGCACCGCCGACCGTGATCCTGTTTGATGAGCAGGGTGTCGAGCGAGACCGTATCATCGGCGATGTCACGGTCGAGCAGCTCGTCGACAGCCTCGACAAGGCGTTCTGACCATGCGTTATATCGTCTTCTCGATTTTTCTTGCGCTCATTGCTGCGCTGGTTGGTGCAACCATCGCGATCCAGCAACACCCGGAGCGGTTCAGCAACCTGTTTGAGAAAAAGAATGAGGTGCTCAGGCGGGTACCTGCATTCGCCATGATTGACCTCGAGGGTGCAGAACGCACCAGCAGCGAGTGGAACGACAATGTCATGGTCCTCAACTTCTGGGCCCCCTGGTGTCCGCCGTGCGCGGAGGAGACCCCCGGCTTTGTCGAGTTGCAGGAGAAATATTATGACAAGGGGGTGCGTTTCATCGGCATCGCTATCGATGATCCGGACACGGTCCAGGATTTCATCGACACCTATGGTGTCGAGTATCCGGTATTGCTGGGTGACATGAAAGCCATCAATTTTTCCCGGGAACTCGGTAACCGCATGGGTGCGCTGCCTTACACTGTTGTTGCCGATCGGAAGGGCAACATACAGCAGCGCTACAACGGTGGTGTTGCCAAAGAGGATCTCGACGAGGTGCTCGAGAAACTGACACGCAATGGCTGACAAGAAACTGCTGGTCCTTGTTGACGGCTCTTCCTATCTGTTTCGCGCCTTTCATGCACTTCCTCCGCTGACCAACTCCTCCGGACAGCCAACGGGGGCGGTTGTCGGTGTCATCAACATGTTGCGCAAGCTCATGGCTGACGAGAATCCCGATTACATCGGTGTGGTCTTCGATGCACCCGGCAAGACTTTCCGGGACAAGATCTATGCCGAGTACAAGGCGCATCGTCCACCCATGCCCGATGATCTGCGTGACCAGATAGAACCCTTGCACGCGATCATCAGGGCAATGGGCATGCCACTCGTCATCGAGCCGAACGTCGAGGCAGACGATGTCATCGGCACCCTTGCCGTCGAGGCGCAGAAGGCCGGCATGAGAACCCTGGTCTCGACAAGTGACAAGGATCTCGCGCAACTCGTCAACGACGACATTACGCTCGTGAATACAATGAGCGACACCCTGACCGATACGGATGGCGTGGTGGAAAGGTTTGGTGTGCGCGCCGACCAGATCATCGACTATCTCGCACTCGTCGGTGACAGCTCCGACAATATTCCCGGTGTTCACAAGTGCGGACCAAAAACGGCGGCCAAATGGCTTGCCGAGTATGACAACATCGATACTCTCGTCGAGCATGCCGATGAGATCAAGGGCAAGATCGG
The DNA here is from genome assembly GCA_037385685.1 of Gammaproteobacteria bacterium. Lineage (GTDB taxonomy): Bacteria > Pseudomonadota > Gammaproteobacteria > Chromatiales > Chromatiaceae > Sva-25. The sequence goes on along the minus strand of JARRMW010000011.1, from coordinate 24,964 downwards.
CGAATACCTGCGAGAGGCGATCGGGAACGGCCAGCTCGAAATGTCACGTGACCTCACGCGGATTCGTACCGACCTGGAACTGCACGAGAAGCCCGCCGACCTTGTACAGGCAGAACCCGATGTACAGGTGCTGCGAAACTGGTACGAAAAACTCGAGGCCAACCGCTTGCTCGCGACGCTGCAGGAATCCAGCCCTGTCGAGGCCGCGATTCCGGAGCCTGCTGCCGACGCCGATTATGAGACGGTTCTCGAGCGCGAGCGCCTCGATGCCTGGATCAAAAAGCTTGGCAAGGCGAAGCTCATCACTTTCGACACTGAAACCACGAGCCTTGACTACATGCAGGCGGAGCTTGTTGGTCTTTCTTTCTCCGTCAGGGAGGGTGAGGCCTGCTACATCCCGGTCGGGCACAGGGGGCCGGATGCTCCCGTGCAGCTCGATCGCGCGGAAGTGCTCTCTGCACTGAAGACGCTTCTGGAGGATCCGGAGAAGCCCAAGCTGGGGCAGCACCTCAAGTACGACATGAACGTGCTGGCCAATTACGATATTCACGTCGAGGGTGTCGCGTTCGACACCATGCTCGAGTCCTATGTCTATAACTCGGTCGCGACCCGGCACGACATGGATTCGCTGGCAAAGACCTATCTCGATTACAGCACTATCAAGTTCGAGGAAGTTGCCGGCAAGGGGGCGAAGCAGCTGACTTTCGACCAGGTCCCGCTCGAGCAGGCAGCGCCCTACGCGGCCGAGGATGCCGACGTCACGTTGCGCCTGCATGACATTCTCTGGTCATTGCTCAAGAAACAGAAGGGGCCTGCGAGCGTTTTCACGGATATCGAGATGCCGCTGGTGCCAGTCCTCTCCCGCATCGAGCGCACCGGTGTGCGCATCGACAGCAACATGCTGGCCAGGCAGAGCAAGCGCATGGCTGAACGCATGGCGGAACTCGAGGAAGAGGCCTACGATATTGCAGGCCGGCCGTTCAACATGGCATCACCGAAGCAGATCGGCCAGATCTTCTTCGATGAACTCGACCTGCCTGTCATCTCGAAAACCCCGAAGGGTGCGCCCTCGACAGCCGAGAGTGTGCTGCAGGAGCTGGCCGACCAGGGGCATGAACTCCCGTCACTGATCCTTCAGCATCGAGGACTGGCCAAGCTGCGTTCGACCTATACCGACAAGCTTCCCACCATGATCAACCCGGACACGGGGCGCGTGCACACCTCCTACCACCAGGCCATCGCTGCGACCGGCCGCCTGAGTTCGAGTGATCCGAACCTGCAGAACATCCCCGTGCGCACGGATGAGGGTCGCCGGATTCGCCAGGCCTTCATTCCCCGCGAAGGCACGATCATGGTCGCTGCCGACTATTCCCAGATCGAGCTGCGCATCATGTCGCATCTGTCGGGTGACGAGGCGCTGCTCAAGGCGTTCGCCGAGGGGCAGGATATTCACCGTGCGACGGCGGCCGAGGTCTTCGGGGTTGTGCCGGACGAGGTCACCGGCGATCAGCGCCGCTCGGCCAAGGCGATCAATTTCGGGCTGATTTACGGCATGTCGGCATTCGGTCTGGCGAAGCAACTCGGTGTCGAGCGTGGCACCGCACAGGAATATATCGATCTTTATTTTGATCGCTATCCTGGTGTGCGCCGTTTCATGGACAGCATCCGCGAGCAGGCACATGAGGCGGGTTATGTCGAGACCGTTTTCGGGCGTCGTCTCTACCTTCCCGAGATCAATTCACGCAATGGCCAGCGCCGCGCGGCTGCAGAGCGCACGGCGATCAACGCTCCAATGCAAGGAACGGCAGCCGACATCATCAAGCGCGCCATGATCGAGGTTGATCGCTGGATACGGCAAAAAAGGCCCGATGTGACCATGATCATGCAGGTACATGACGAGCTTGTCTTCGAGGTCGGCGAGCAGAGTGTCGATGCTGTCGTCCCTGAGATCGTCTCCATGATGGAGCAGGCGGCCGACTTGTCGGTGCCGCTCGTCGTCGATGCGGGGCGTGGTGCCAACTGGGACGAGGCCCACTGAGGAGAGGATGCGCGTACCCAGCCGATCCTTGAAAATGACAGGGTTCATCCGGATCTCCGTCCTGCTGCTGGCTTTGCTGATGGCCGGTTGCCAGTCGGCAACACTCCAGACGGCGGGACGCGACATCAATGCCTACCCGGCGATGTGGCTTGCAGAGGATGACGACAGCAAGGTCTATCTGTTCGGTTCCATTCATGTCCTGCCAGAGGGCGTGCGCTGGTACACGCCGGCCATCGCCAGGGCCTTCGAAAATGCAGAGGAACTTGTCATCGAGAGCAAGGCGGATGATTCCACCGGTAACATGGAAATGTCGGATTACATCGAGGCAAGGGCGCTGTTGCCGAAGGGCCAGACGCTCGACGAGTTGCTTTCCCCGGCTGATTACGCCCGCCTGCAGGAACTGGTCACGATTCTCGAACTCGACGAGTACCGGATCTCGCGCATGCAACCCTGGCTGTTGCGCATTGTGCTGACCAACGAAATTTTCGAGCACTCGGGGATGCAGAGCACACTCGGGGTCGACAATCTCTTCGAGCAAACGGCCCTGAGGAATGAGATGAAGATCTCGGCGCTCGAGACGCCGCGTGAGGCCATGATGACACTCGCGGAATACCCGCTCGAGGTGCAAGTCAGGCAGTTGTCCGAATCCCTCAACAAGACGGCTGGAGAGAGTGAAAATGGCGACTTCAGCGGCTTGCTTGTTTCCTGGGCGATGGGGGATATCGACCGCAATGCACGGCTTATTGCAGCCAGCATGTCACCACTGACCTACCGCAATGTCGTGGTTGATCGCAATCGTAAATGGCTTCCTCGCCTAGAGGGTTACCTGTCGAAGCCGCAACAGACAATGGTCGTCGTCGGTAATGCACACCTCGTTGGCAAGGGGAATCTCATCGATATGCTCAAGCACCGTGGCCATACCGTCAGCCGGATTCAGTAATTCTGACGAATACGGCGACTGCCTCACTGATGTCCCGGTTTTTGCAGGATAAAGGCGGAGTGCCCTGATATAATCGCGCTTTTCGTGATTTGACGGGTTCCAATGAGACTGATCCGCGGTCTCCACAACCTGAAAGAAAGCCACCATGGCTGCGTCGCCACCATCGGAAATTTCGATGGTGTGCACCTCGGCCACCAGGCGGTTTTCCGGCAGTTGCGTCAGGAGGCTGACAGCCACGGAGAGCCACTGACGGTGATCATCTTCGAACCCCAGCCAATGGAGTATTTCAGGCCGGATGAAGCGCCTGCGCGGCTGACCACGCTACGTGAAAAGATTCGCATGTTCACGGAGCTCGGCATCGACAACGTGCTGATCCTGCATTTCAGCAAACGGCTGGCCGCCATGGGAGCGGAGACGTTCATCGACGAGATCCTCGTCCGTGGCCTCGGCATCCGGCATCTTTTTGTCGGGGACGATTTTCGTTTCGGGCGGGCTCGCAGCGGTGATGTGCGCATGCTGCGAGAGGCCGGTGAGGCCCACGGCTTCACAGTCGATGACATGGATACCCTGATGCACCGGGACGAGCGTATCAGCTCGACGCGTATCCGGCGTCACCTGATCGAGGGGGAGATTGCTGAAGCCAATGCCTGCCTCGGTCGCAGTTATGCGATCTGCGGACGTGTTGCACATGGTGACAAGCGTGGCAGGACCATCGGTTTCCCGACACTGAACGTCGTGCTGCGGCGCAGGAGCAGCCCGTTACGTGGCGTCTACGCGGTGCGCGTCGCTGGCCTGGACGAGACGCTATTGCCCGGTGTGGCCAATATCGGTACCCGTCCGACGGTCGAGGGCGACGAGCGTTTCCTGCTGGAAGTGCACCTGTTCAATTTTGACCGCGAAGTCTACGGGCAGCTTGTCGAGGTCGAGTTTATCGATCGTATTCGCGACGAAATGAAATTTGAATCTTTTGACGCCCTGCGCCGGCAGATCCTCGAGGATGCCGACAAGGCCCGCCGGCTGCTCGGCGTCAAACAGGAAGAGTGACTGTGAGTAACTACAAAGATACCCTCAACCTGCCGAAGACGGATTTCCCGATGAAGGGCAATCTGCCGCAACGCGAGCCAACGATGCTGCATCACTGGAAGGAGCAGGATCTCTACCGTCGTATTCGCGAAACCTCTGCAGGTCGCCCGAAATTCATCCTGCACGATGGCCCTCCGTATGCGAACGGTGAAATTCACATCGGTCACGCTGTCAACAAGGTGCTCAAGGACATCATCGTCAAGAGCCGCACGCTTGATGGCTATGATGCGCCCTATGTCCCGGGCTGGGATTGTCATGGACTGCCAATCGAACTGCAGGTTGAAAAGAAGGTCGGCAAGCCTGGCCAGAAGGTCTCTGCTGCAGAATTTCGCAAGGCGTGCCGGACCTATGCAGCAAAGCAGGTGGACAACCAGCGCGAGGACTTCATCCGCCTCGGCGTTCTCGGTGACTGGGACAATCCCTACCTGACGAAGGATTATGACTTCGAGGCCAACATCATTCGAGCCCTTGGCAGGATCTTTGCCAAGGGACACATCCACGAGGGATACAAGCCGGTTCACTGGTGTACCGACTGTGGCTCGGCACTGGCCGAGGCAGAAGTCGAGTACAGGGACAAGCAGTCCTACGCGATCGATGTGCGTTTCCGTGTTCTCGACGAGGAGGCTCTTTTCGAGCGCTGCCACTCTGTTCCCGGCCACCACGGCGAAGGACCGATGTCGGTCGTGATCTGGACGACGACGCCATGGACACTGCCTGCCAACCAGGCCGTTGCGCTCAACCCGATGCTCGAATATGCCGTCGTGCAATGTGAGGGCAGTGCCGGCAAGGAGCGCCTGGTCGTCGCGGAGGGCCTGCTCAAGGAGACCATGGGGCGCTGGGGCTGTGATGATTACCACGTGCTCGCGTACGGGAAGGGCGGAGCATTCGAGGGACTCATGCTTCAGCATCCTTTCTATGACCGCCAGGTACCCGTGATCGTCGGTGAGCATGTCACGCTGGACGCTGGTACCGGTGCCGTGCATACGGCGCCAGGCCATGGTCTCGAGGATTTCTTCGTTGGACAGAAATATGACCTGCCTGTCGATAACCCGGTTGCAGCAAACGGCCTCTTCGTTGAGGGCACGGAACTTTTTGCCGGGCAGCACGTGCTCAAGGCCAACGAGAATGTGATCGAGGTATTGCAGGAACGTGGTGCCTTGCTGCTCTCCTCGCGCCTGACGCATAGCTACCCGCATTGCTGGCGCCACAAGACGCCGATCATCTTCCGGGCCACTCCGCAATGGTTCATCAGTATGGACCAGAATGGCCTCCGCGCTGCCGCCCTGCAGGAGATCGAAAAGGTGGAATGGTTGCCTGACTGGGGCGAGGCGCGCATCAAGGGCATGGTCGAGGGGCGTCCCGACTGGTGTATCTCGCGTCAGCGGACCTGGGGAACACCGATCGCACTCTTCATTCACACGGAAACCGGTGAGCTGCACCCGCAGACTGCTGACCTCATCGAACAGGTTGCACAGCGCGTCGAGCAGGAGGGTATCGAGGCCTGGTTTGCGCTCGATCCCGCAGAGTTGCTCGGCGATGATGCAGAACACTACGAGAAGGTTCCCGATACGCTCGATGTCTGGTTCGATTCCGGTGTGACGCATGCCTGCGTGCTCGAAACCCGCGACGGATTGCAGAGCCCGGCCGATCTCTACCTGGAAGGCTCGGATCAGCACCGCGGCTGGTTCCAGTCATCGTTGCTGACATCAACGGCCATGTATGGCCGTGCACCTTACCGCCAGGTCCTGACCCACGGTTTCACGGTCGATGCCGAAGGGCGCAAGATGTCAAAGTCGATCGGCAATGTCATGAAGCCGCAACAGGTCATGAAAACACTCGGCGCCGATATCATTCGCCTCTGGGTCGCGGCGACCGACTATCGTGCAGAGATGAGCGTTTCCGACGAAATTCTCAAGCGCACCGCAGATGCCTATCGCCGTATTCGCAATACAGCGCGCTACCTGTTGTCGAACCTCAATGACTTTGATCCGGCCGTGAGCCTCGTTGCACCGGACGGGATGCTCTCGCTTGATCGCTGGGCTGTCGACCGCGCCGCGAAACTGCAGGAAGAGATTGCAGACGCCTACCGGGAGTACGAGTTCCACCTGATTTACCAGAAGATTCACAATTTCTGCGTGACCGACATGGGTGGCTTCTATCTCGATGTCACCAAGGATCGCCAGTACACCTGCCAGGCCGACAGCCTTGCCCGCCGTTCAAGCCAGACCGCGATGTATCATATCGCTGAAGCACTCGTGCGCTGGCTGGCGCCGATCCTGAGCTTCACAGCCGACGAAATCTGGCAGCATTTGCCGGGTGAGCGCAGCGACTCCGTGTATCTCGAAACCTGGTATGGGCAGCTGTTCCGGCTCGATGAAACCGATGCGATCCCGGAAAAGCAGTGGGCACAGATCATCAAGGCGCGTTCGGCAGTCTCGAAGGAACTGGAGATTCTCCGCAAGAACGGCGATATCGGCTCGGGCCTCAATGCCGAGGTCACTCTGATCTGCGAGGGTGAGCTCAAGTCGGCGCTCGATGCGCTTGGTGACGAGCTGCGTTTCGCGCTGATTACCTCTGCAGCGAGGGTGACATCGGATGACGATGCCAATGCCACGCAGACTGAACTGGCGGGACTCAAGGTCAGCGTGGTGCCGTCGCAGCATGCCAAGTGTGACCGTTGCTGGCACCAGCGTGAGGATGTCGGCAGCAATCCCGAACATCCTGACCTCTGCGGCCGCTGTATCACGAACATCGACGGCGATGGTGAAATTCGCCGTCACGTCTGATCGTCTGGATAATGATGCGTTTCCTGTGGCTGTCATTTGCTGTTCTGATCCTCGACCAGGTCACCAAGCTCTGGATTGACAACAGTTTTACGCTGCATGAGCGCGTTCCGGTCATTCCCGGCTTTTTCGATTTGATGCTGGCCTACAACAAGGGTGCGGCCTTCAGTTTTCTGGCAGACCAGGATGGATGGCAGCGCTGGTTCTTCACGGGACTCTCGGTCGTCATCGCTATCGTGCTATTCATCTGGTTGCGACGGCTGCCGTTGTCGCATCGCTGGACGGCCTTTGCGATTGCACTGGTGATCGGCGGGGCAATCGGCAACCTTATCGACAGGATCGCCTACGGCCACGTTGTCGATTTTCTGCTCTTTTATATCGATCCATGGTACTGGCCGGCTTTCAACGTGGCTGACAGCGCGATCAGTATCGGCGTTGTCACACTCATCATCACCGAACTGTTCGGTCTCGACAGAAGGGGAGAGACGACATAGAGATGGCGCAATTTTTCCAGATACACCCGGACAATCCCCAGCAGCGTCTCATCAGGCAGGCCGTTGACGTGGTCCGCAATGGCGGAATTATCGTCTACCCGACTGATTCCTGTTACGCACTTGGCTGCGACATGAGCAACAAGAAAGCGAAGGATCGTATACGGCAGATACGCCGTGTCGATGACAGTCATGTTTTCACGCTGGTTTGTCGTGACCTGTCCGAGATCTCGGCCTATGCGAAGATCAATAACACCTACTACCGCCTGCTGAAATCACTGACACCCGGCCCGTATACATTCATTTTCAAGGCGACAAAGGAAGTGCCGCGCATGCTGCAAAACCCGAAACGCAAGACCATCGGGATCCGTATCCCCGACAACAGGATTGCACTTGCGTTGCTCGAGGACCTCGATGCACCCCTGTCGAGCAGCACGCTGATCATGCCGGGAGACGAAATCCCGCTCACGGATCCCTACGAGATGCGTCAGCTGCTCGAACACCAGGTCGATCTCATCATCGACGGTGGCTATTGCGGTATCGATCCGACGACCGTCGTGAACCTCGAAGAGGACACGCCGCACGTGCTGCGTGTCGGTCTTGGCGATCCGGGTGTCTTCGAGGAGGAGTAGCGATGGCAGGATTCCTCTTCCTGATCCTGCTGATCACCGTTTCTCCTGTCCTATCGGCCGATGTCGTCTCGACACCGGTGATCGCCTTTGAGGGAGATGAGCCCGTTATCCTGATGCATGGTGCTGTTGAGCTGGCATCGCAAAGCAGCGATGGAGAAAAGATTGGCAGCCTTTCAGCCCTTGCCTGGGACCAGGATGAGGGCATCCTTTATGCATTGTCGGATAATGCGCACCTGTATCATTTCAAGCCGGTTTTCGAGGATGACAAGCTGGTTGCTGTGGAATTCCTGGGCCGTGTTCGCCTTCGCGACACTGACGGTGACAAGCTCAAGGGCAAGGAGAGGGACTCCGAAGGGATGCATGTCATCAATGGCAACAACGGTCGCCAGGGGGATTCCGAGTTGCTCATCGCATTCGAGCAGAAACCCCGAATTGACCGCTTCTCCATCGAGGGCAGTCAGGTCGGTGAAATCGAGTTGCCGAAAGCGCTGACGAACGTCAAGAACTATCGTGGAGCCAACCATGCGCTCGAGGCCGTGACCTGGCATCCGGACTACGGTGTCATGACCCTGCCGCAACGCCCGCAGGATGATGGTCATTTTCTCTATACTGCCAGCGGCCGAAAATGGCCTTACGAGATGTCACCACTGCGCGGTAACGAGGTGGTTTCACTCGAGACCATGCCCGACGGGGCCTTGCTGATCATGGAGCGATTGTTTGAGCCCGGAGTCTTTGGCGGGGGCGTCATTAGCTTGCGCAGGGCCGTGATCGGTGAAGAAAGCCTGCAGCTTTCAGACCTGGCCGTACTCAAGTCGCGCGATGGCTGGAGACTCGAGAACTTCGAGGGACTCAGCCATCATGAAGAGGGTCGCTATTTCATGATCAGCGATAACGATGACAAGGCCGGCAGGCCGACGCTGCTCTACTACTTTTCTTTCAGATGATGATGCAGCCAGAGGGGAGGCTCTTTATCACTGGTAACAGCTCCGGACTCGGATATGCGCTGACCCGGCACTATCTTGAACAGGACTGGCATGTCTATGGCTGCAGCCGCAGGGGGTGCGAGGGGCTTGGCGGATTTCTGAGCGACATGCGCTGCGACCTGACTGATTTCGAGGTAATTCCGGTCTGTCTCGAGGACCTCCTCGGAGCCGCTGATAAACTCGATCTCGTGATTCTCAATGCCGGTATGCTTGGCGAGATCCGCGAGATTGCCAAAACCCCTCTGGCAGATATCCAGCGCATCATGGACAGCAATGTCTGGGCGAACAAGGTGATTCTCGACTGGCTCATCCACTCGGGTCTTGAGGTCACGCAAATCCTCATGATTTCATCGGGCGCATCCGTTCTTGGCAACAGAGGCTGGGGTGGTTATGCCTTGTCCAAGGCTGCGCTCAACATGCTGGCGAAGCTCTATGCCCACGAGATGCCCGGCACCCATATCGTGTCACTCGCACCCGGGCTCATCGATTCGGACATGATGTCCTATCTCTGTGAGGAGGCCGACGCCGTCAAGTTTCCTGCACTCAACAGGTTGAGAGAGGCTCGCAACAGTAAAGTCATGCAAACGCCCGCTGAGGCAGCGGGTAACATTGCATCCGTGATCGAGCAATTGCGCGAGTTCGAGAGTGGCAGTTTCGTTGATATCCGCCAGATACTTGCCCCGGAACTCTACGCGTCTCTTTACGGAAAATAACCCGTTCACTCCAGATAGCGACTGCCGCGCAATTCATTCCCGGGAAGCCTGCCCGGTTTTCATTCTGCGGGACCGGTCGCTTTATTGATCCTTGCTGGTTTCCAGCATCTCGCTGCGCAGCTTTTCAACGAACGCCGTTGCCTCATCTGCACTGATGCTGCCATCAGCATTCACATCCATCTCCTCAAACTGCTTCGCTGCAGGTGCCTGGAACTCTTCGAGGCTGATCTTGCCGTCCTTGTTGCTATCATAGTGGTGCATGAAAGCATCACCGGCAGCTGCTGGCTCCGGGGTCTCGGCAAGTGCGTTTCCTGCAAGGTACAGGGTCAGTAGGGTAGCTGCAATTTTCATCGGGGTTCTCCGTGACAGCGGGCAGTATAGAACAGCACCGCGAGGCAGGCGAGAAAGGCCGGCCACTTTGGGTTAGACTAGGGCGGCAAATGGAACCAGGTATTGTTATTTCATGAGAGTCCTGTTGCTGTTGCTGATACTGGCCCCCTTGCTGTTAACGGGATGCTCGTCGAGCCCACCCAGGAACGTGAATAATGTCTGCAGCGTATTCGACGAAAAAAGTGGCTGGTACGGGGATGCGAAAGATGCCAGTGAGCGCTGGGGAACACCGGTCCATGTCCTGATGGCAATCATCCGTCACGAGTCCTCTTTTCGTGCCGATGCAAAACCGCCAAGAACAGAACTGCTCGGCTTTATTCCCTGGACACGCCCTTCATCCGCCTACGGCTATGCACAGGCCCTGGACACTACCTGGGATGAATATGAGGATGAAGCCGGAGGATGGTTCGCAGATCGGGATGATTTCGAGGATGCTGTCGATTTTGTCGGCTGGTATACCGCGAAATCCCACAGCAAGCTGGGGATTTCCAAGTGGGATGCGCGCGCCCAGTACCTTGCCTATCACGAGGGGCAAGGCGGCTACGCGCGCGGGACCTACAAACGCAAGCGCTGGCTCTTGAGAAAAGCTAACCGTGTTCAGCGCACCGCCAACGATTACGCGGTGCAACTCAGGCGCTGCGGCTGAATAGCGAGGCTATTGCTTATGGACACAGACAGCTCCCTGCGTGAGACTGTCGCCGTGCAGAGCACGGCGGTCATCTCGCCCAACCACCTGATCAATCCCGTCGTTGCATGAAGCAGTCGCCGAGTGTCGGCTTTGTCAGCCTGGGCTGCCCGAAAAACCTCGTCGATTCCGAGCGCATCCTGACGCAACTGCGTGCAGAAGGCTACCAGATCTCGCCTGATTATGCCGGCGCCGACCTGGTGATCGTGAACACCTGTGGATTCATCGACGATGCCGTCGAAGAGTCACTCGAGACGATCGGCGAGGCCCTCGAGGAGAACGGACGGGTCATCGTGACCGGCTGCCTCGGCGTGCGTGAGGACGAGATCCGCGAGACCCACCCTGCCGTACTGGCGGTGACAGGACCGCATGCCTACGAAGAGGTGATGGAGCATGTGCACGAGCACCTGCCAGCGCCTCACGACCCGTTCCTGAGCCTGTTGCCACCATCCGGAGTCAAGCTGACTCCGAAACACTACGCTTACCTGAAGATTTCAGAAGGCTGCAACCACAGGTGCAGCTTCTGCATCATTCCACAAATGCGCGGGGATCTCGTCAGTCGCCCCTTCGCCGAGGTCATGCACGAAGCTGAAAACCTCGTTGCCTCCGGTGTTCGAGAACTGCTTGTCGTCTCCCAGGACACCAGCGCCTATGGCGTTGATACCAGGTACAGGCCGGATTTCTGGAAGGGCAGGCCCGTCCAGACACGGATCCGTGCACTGGCGCGCGAACTGGGCCATCTCGAGGCCTGGGTCCGGTTGCACTATGTCTATCCCTATCCACACGTGGATGATCTCGTGCCGCTGATGGCCGAGGGCGATATCCTTCCCTACCTTGACATGCCGCTGCAGCATGGCAGCGAGAAAATCCTGCGGCTCATGAAACGACCGGCTGCAACGGAGAAAGTCCTCGAGCGTATCAGGCAGTGGCGTGAAATCTGTCCTGAACTCACACTGCGCAGCACCTTCATCGTCGGTTTCCCGGGCGAGACCGAGGAGGATTTCCGTGAACTGCTGGCATTTCTCGAGGAGGCACAGCTCGACCGTGTCGGCTGCTTCACCTATTCACCGGTCGAAGGAGCGGCGGCGAATGACCTGCCGGACCAGGTGGTCCCTGAACTCCAGGAGGAGCGTCGTCAGCGTTTCATGGAGCTGCAGTCGCAAATCAGTGCCGACAAGCTGCAGGCGCGTGTCGGCCGGCAGGAGATCGTGCTCGTCGACGAGGTGCATGCCGATCACCTGGTTGCGCGCAGCGAGGCCGATGCGCCGGAGATCGACGGGAACGTGCTGATCGACGGTGCCTGGGATATCGAGCCGGGTGATTTCATCGAAGTCAGGATCACGGGTGCGGGCGAGCATGATCTTTTCGCAGAGATCGAAGCGGAAGCGTGACATCCACGAACCTGCGGCCACCTATCGATGACAGCAAAAAAACCGGAGCCGTGGCTCCGGTTTTTTGCCTGTTGGCCTGGCTCTCTCTAGAACGCCGCGCCCGATGGGCGGCCCATCTTCTTGAGAATTGTCGCCAGCGGACAGAACCCCGTGAAAGAGGACTGCAGCAGGTTGAAACCGACAAATCCGGTCAGCCAGAGCCAGTTGACATTGTGGTAGACGGAGAGCAGCACGCTCACGAGAATCACGGTACCCGCAAACGCCATGACAATACGATCGATAGACATTCTTCACCTCTGTAGATCTGTTACTGTACCCGACAATTATAGTTCATTGCCGAAAACCAAAACGGGCAAAGAATACAATGATTTGTGACCTCGAACAACATGCCCGACTTGTTGCGGTGCTAGCCCGCAGGCTGGATTTGGCAGTTTACGAGACGCATATCTCCAGTGTGCTTGTCGGAGGGGGGCATGCCTGGAAGCTGAAAAAACCGGTGGATCTCGGTTTTCTCGATTTCTCCACACTCGAGAGGCGCAAGCATGCCTGCGAGGAAGAGGTTCGTCTCAACGGACGCCTGGCACCCGATGTCTATCAGCGTATCGCCAGGATCACGGGAAGTATCGATGATCCTGTCATCGATGGTGATGGTGAGATCATCGAGTATGCCGTGCAGATGCGGGAGTTCCCGGCCGACAGCCTGCTTGCAGACTGTCCGGAACTCCTCGACGAATCCCGGATAGACCAGATTGCGGAGCAGGTTGCGCGTTTTCAGCGCGAGGCTGCCGTGGCATCACCGGCAAGCGGCTTTGGTCAGCCGGATGCCGTACTCGCCCCGATGCAGCAAAATTTCGACCAGATCCTTGCGCGGGTCGACGCTCCCGCGGAAAGGGAGCGCCTGCTGGCCATGCAACAATGGACGCTTACCCGTTTCGAGGCACTGCATGACGATCTTGAACAAAGGGTTGCAGACGGCCGGATACGCGAAGGGCATGGCGACATGCATCTTGGCAATATCGCCATCGAGCACGGGCAGACGATCATCTTCGATGGCATCGAGTTCAACGCGGGCCTTCGCTGGATCGATGTGCTCAACGAGGTCGCCTTTCTCATGATGGATCTCGACATGGCGGGACGGCATGATCTCTCGCAACGTTTCCTGAACCGTTGGCTCGCATTCAGTGGTGATTTCAGCGGTCTCAGGCTGCTCACTTTCTACCTCATCTATCGCGCAATGGTGCGTACGAAAATCGCGGTACTGCGCCTGCAGCAGCAGCTCAATCAGGACGAGCGCGACAGGCTGGAACAGCAGTTCAGGCGCTATCTCGCGCTTGCTGAAAGCTATGCCAGGCCTGCATCTCCGGCCGTGCTGCTGATGTCAGGCCCCTCGGGTTCGGGCAAGAGTGTCGTGGTGCGCCGGCTCTTTTCCAGTCTCGCGGTGATCCAGCTGGCGTCCGATGTCGAGCGCAAGCGCCTGGCGGGTCTCGATCCGCTCGATCGCTCCGGCTCGGAACCGGGTGGCGGGATTTACACCCGCGACATGGGGCAGAAGACTTATGCCAGGCTGCTGGAACTGTGCCGGGAAGTGGTCGAAGCCGGATATGTTGCTGCAGCCGATGCCACCTTTCTGCGCTTTGAGCAGCGGCGACCATTTGGCGAACTGGCGCGTGAGCTCGATGTGCCGTTTCTGATCATCGAGATGCGAACACCCGTCGAGTTGCTGAAACAACGCATCCGAAAGCGATTGCAGCGCAGTGACGATCCCGCAGAGGCGACCATCGAGGTCCTCGAGATGCAACTTGCCTCAGCCGAGCCACTGACACCCGAAGAGTCAAAACAGTCGTTGGTCGTCTCCCCTGAACTTGCCGACAGTGAAGAGCTCGCCCCTCTTGTGGCGTCACGGCTTGGGCGCTGACTCTCTGTCACGCGCTCTGGTTTTCTTTCAGTGCGCCACCAGTTGCAATGCTTCTGTCAGTACCTCGACACCGGCATCTTTCCTGACCGCATTTTCGGATAGAGCGCGTCGCCACTTGCGTGCCCCTGGCTGTCCGTTGAAGAGGCCGAGCATGTGGCGCGTGACATGCGAGGCTTTACCTCCCGATTCGCGCAGGTGTGCTTCGAGATAGGGGATCATCGTCTCGACGACCTCGGTGCGGGACTTGACCGGATTCTCTGCGCCGAAGAGACGCCTGTCTGCATCGGCCAGCAGCCAGGGATTGTGATACGCAGCGCGTCCGATCATGACACCGTCGACCCTGGACAGATGCCCTTCCGCCTGATCGAGTGTTTCGACGCCCCCGTTGATGATGATCTCCAGATCGGCAAATTCCTGCTTCAGCCGGTAAACGAACTCGTACTGTAGCGGGGGTATCTCGCGGTTCTGTCTCGGATTGAGCCCCTGCAGCCATGCCTTGCGTGCATGAATGATGAAGATGCGGCAGCCGCTCGAGGCAACCGTGCCGATAAAGTGTGCGAGTTCGTCAAAACTCTCCATGTCGTCGATACCAATACGATGCTTGATCGTCACGGGAACTGATACCGCGTCCAGCATCGCCTTCATGCAGTCTGCGACAAGTAGCGGCGTCGCCATGAGGCAGGCGCCGAATGCGCCATTTTGCACGCGGTCCGAGGGGCAGCCGACATTGAGATTGATTTCATCATAGCCATGCGCTTCTGCGAGCTTCGCGCATCTGGCGAGTGCTTCCGGCTCGCTGCCACCGAGCTGCAGTGCGAGCGGATGCTCTGCCTCGTCGTAATGCAGGTGCCGTTCTGCATCGCCGAAGAGCAGTGCGCCGGTCGTGATCATCTCGGTATAGAGCAGCGTCCGGTGCGTCAGCTGTCGATGGAAGTAGCGGCAGTGCCGGTCGGTCCAGTCGAGCATCGGCGCGACGCTGAGCCTGCGGTCGATCATTCGTCGAAAACGCGAAAAACCGGGACTTCCCTGGACGGGCGCCTGATCAGGAGTCTGTGTATGGCGGATAGTCCGAGTAGCCTTTCTCGCCGGGCGTATAGAAGGTGTCCATGTCCGGCATGGCAAGAGGCCAGTCGTTTTGCAGCCGTTCGACGAGATCCGGATTGCTGATGAAAGGGCGTCCGAAGGCGATCAGATCCGCGATTTCCAGTTCCAGATCCTCTTCGGCACGGGCCTTGTCATAATCTCCGCAGAGAATCACGGCGCCACCAAAGCTGTCACTCATCGACTTCTTGAGTTCACCCGGGATGGCGGGGCCTCCCATGCCGGACATGTCGGCCAGGTGGATATACAGCAGGCTGATCTTCTCCAGCTGCTTCGCCAGGTAGAGATAGGTTTCGTCGATGGCATCATAGTGCGGCATGTCGTTGAACGTGCCATAGGGCGAGAGCCGAATGCCGACTTTCTCTTTCCCGATGGCGTCGCAGCACTGCTGCACCACTTCGAGCACGAAGCGGCAGCGTTCCTCGATACTTCCGCCATAGTCGTCATCGCGCCGGTTGGTATGCGGGTGGATAAACTGTTCGAGCAGGTAACCGTTCGCTGCGTGAATCTCGACGCCGTCACAACCGGCCTCGACTGCATTGCGCGCCGCCTGCACGTATTCCTGCGCCGTACTGCGGATATCCTCGAGCGTCATGGCGCGCGCTGGCGTGTGCGGTTGCAGGCCATAGGCGTCTGTATACATTTCGCCAGGCAATTCCACGCTTGATGGTGCGATGACCCCGGCACCTTGCGGCAGGTTGGCCTCATGGGCTACCCGGCCACAATGCATGAGCTGGACGAAAAGGTTGCCACCGCTGTCATGGACGGACTCGGCGACCTGCCGCCAGCCATCGATCTGTGCCTGGCTGTAAATACCCGGAATACGCGGGTAGCCAACGCCATTCGGCGATGGGGATGTTCCCTCCGCGATGATGAGACCTGCCGAAGCACGCTGGCCATAGTAGGTCGCTTGCAATATGCCCGGCGCATTGGTTTTTGCATCGGCACGCGAGCGTGTCAGCGGTGCCATGACAATACGGTTGGCAAGATGCATGTTGCCGAGATGCAGGGGTTCGAAGAGTTTCATTGGTTGCCTCCGGTGTCTGGCTGTTCCTGTTGCATTCACGAATAGAGCGATCTTAGCAGTTGATGTGGCTATCACCACCCATCATCTGAGCAGGGTTCGTGAGAGACTCAGGCAGCGTCGATGAGCCGCCGGGTCATGTGCAGCCGAACCTGCGGATCCTCCGTCAGCATATGGAAGAGATGATGCGGCCCCGTGGCCTGCCCGATCCGCTGCTCAAGATCGGGTCTGACTTCGGTGTAGAGGTCGAGCAGTTGCGTATCGAAACACTGCAGCGCATGGCTGAGCGGATCCTTGCGGTGGCGGGCGAGAATCCTGTCTGCTCCATCCTCGTCAAGATTTCCAAGGCAGACATGCACGGCATTGAAGAGCGTCGCCCAGCCGTTGAACCAGAACATGAGGTCGATATCGAAGTATTCGCCTGTCTCCTTGCCGGCCAGTACCTGTGCAAGCAGTTCTTTCTCCTTGACGGTTTCGCCCTCGTCGAGCAGTTCGGCTCGCCCGTAACCGTCGATTGTCGAACTCGTCATGAGAACCGGTACGTCTGGATATTTCGCGAGTACGAAACTCGCATCCTTGAGAATCGGTGCGAGTTCGCCACCCGCCGCAGGATTGTGCTTGAGCCGCGAGGACGGGCCGCTGGAGAGCACGCGGACCTGGTGACCACGCTTTCCGAGTTCCTTGACGAGGCGGTCAAAGACACCTTTGTGCAATACATCCATGGAGAAGTTCAGCGCTGTCTGCTTGTGCAGCAACGCAAGCTGAATCTGCTTGCCGAAACGGGGAGCGGCCTCGACGATATTCGCGATCTTCGGGACAGGAATGCGCTCCTCCAGGGTGCCTTTCCTGTTTACGTATACCTCCTGGTGGAATTCGTCGAAACTGATCTGCAGGAGCACTTTCGCTTTTGCCCATGAGGCGGGCCGGGATTTCACAGCATCGGCCATCGCCTTGAGCGTCTTCAGAGTCGTCGGCATGTCAGACGCGAAATCACCGTTCAGCAGGATCGCAAAGTGCCTGATATGCCGCATGCTGCGGATCGCATTGTAGAAATGATCGAGGTGGTTGGTCAGATCGCCGCCCGTGAAGAGGACACTGTCTGTCATAGCGTCGACAAGCCGGTAGATTCTGTCAGGATCACTCTGTTTCGGTTTTGGCGGGCGCCAGATGAACATGCAGTGGCGGCAGGTCTGGGGACAGCCCATGGCCGGGATCAGGCCGAGCTTGGCGAAGTGCATATTTCCCGGCGCAGGGTCCGGCAGTTCATCCACGAGTTTCAGGCGTTCCCTGTCCTCTGTGCCGAGCATGTTGTTGTAGCGCTCGCGCTCGTGCCTTGCGAGGTCGGCGTAGGCAACCTTGATCTCTTTCGTGAAGAGGCCCAGTGTTTTCCATGTTGCCATGATCCTGTCGGCAAGCTGCTGCGGATCGTCATCTGCTGAAGCGAGCAGCCGCAGCAGCTGTTGCTGTTGAACAGGGCCGCCATCCTGCTGTGTCGTCCAGTGCCTGATGTAACCCCTGGTGAAATCCTCTGCTGTTTCGGAAAGCAGCAACTGCATGAGGAACTCTTGTGCAGGATTGCGGAACGCAGCGAGCACCCGTGCGCGATAATTTTCATGCACATTCCGCTGCAGCCAGTGCCAGGCGCAGAGGTAGCTCATGAGAAAGGCAAGATCGTCCGCGTCTGCATGGCCCTCCAGCATCTGTCGCATGGCACCTCCTGTCAGCCGGTTGACCTCGGTTTTGAAGCGCTGTCGCATCCGCGGCAGGTAGATTGCAAGCAGATCCTCCTGGTTGACGAGTGATCCTGCTGTTTGGCTGGTGGTGGACATCTCTGTGGCGTCGTTGAACATTCTCTTCAGGAGGATAAAGGTAGCACAGCCGTGCCAGTCAAAGCCTGCTGCGTGCAGGGTTATTCGATGTCATACGAAACAGCGCGCTCGTTGTCATTTCTTTCTGAAGAAGTCTGTGCAGAAAGCCCTGGCGATACCGGCGCATCTGAACCGGGTGCTACAGAGATTCACAGTGTCGCATCGCTGTGTCAGACGAAAGGTTCACTGGCGATCCGTCAGGATCTTTTCATCTGCCAGCAGATTTTGCGATCACTGAATGCAGGTATTCTCCGGTCAGATAAACGACAGGATCTCCTGCTCGATGTTCTTCTTGTCGATGACGGTGCCCTGGGCGACAGGCTTGTCGAAAAGCTCGTGAATCAGGGACGGGATCGGTGTCTGTGCGACTTCCGAGATCGACTTCAGGGCATCGATGTCATGCGTATCGACTTCACCGGTCAGAGCGTTTGCGATTGTCGGTGAGAACTTGGTCCATTCGGCTGTCGAGTAGACGATGGATTTCAGTGGCTTGTCCCGGCAGGTTTCGTGCGCCTTGAAACAGGTCGCCGTGTGCGGATCCATGAGGTAACCCTGTTCAAATGTTTCCCGGAGAGTGTTCCTGACCTCCTCGTCGGTGGCAAAATCGGCACAGAAAAACGATTGCAGTTCTGCCAGCTCGTCTGCCGTGAGGGAGTAATGCCTCTCGTTGTCGAGTTGCAACATGAGTTCTTTTGTACGACCGGCTCCGAACAGGTCATGGAGGATGCGCTCGATATTGGAGGATTTCAGGATATCCATGGCCGGTGAGCTTGTCGCGATGACACTGCGTCCGCGCAGATCATAGGTGCCTTTCCTGATCAGGTCCGTCAGGACATTGTTGCTGTTCGACGAGATGAGGATCTTCTCTACGGGAAGTCCCATTTTCATTGCATAGTAGCCGCCGAGCGCATTGCCGAAGTTGCCGCTCGGCACGTTCAGGTAGACCTTGTCGCCGAGCATGATGGCACCCTGACGCACCAGCTCGAGGTAGCTGTGGATGTGGTAGATCTGCTGGAAGATGATCCTGCCGAAGTTGACAGAGTTGGCTGCCGAGAGATGAGTCTCCTTTTCCCTGAGCTTGGCGCGGAAGGTGTCGGAGGCCAGCAGGGTCTTGAGCGCTGTCTGGGCGTCATCGAAGTCGCCATGGATCCCGATGACCTTGAGATTGGGCGCATTCTCGGTGACCATCTGCAACCGTTGCACATCGGAGGTTCCCCCGTCCGGGTAGAGGCAGGCGACCTTCACGTTGGCGCGGTTCTTGAAGGTTTCCAGCGTGGCTGGTCCTGTATCACCACTGGTTGCCGCCATGATGAGGTAGTGCTCATTGCGTTTCAGTGCAAGGTCTGACAGCACGATCCCGAACGGCTGCAATGCCATGTCCTTGAAGGCGCGCGTGGGACCGTGGTAAAGCTCGCTGACATAGAGGTCCTCTCTCACCCTGATGACGGGAACAGGGTTCTGCGGGTCATCGAAGCTGTCATAGAGTTCCAGTGCTGCATCGATGACATCTCCCGCGATATCGATGTCGTAGGCATCGAGAATCGCTTTGGCAAGCTGCTTGTAGCTGGAGTCCATGTTGGACTCGAGGAAGGACAGGCCGAGTAGGGGCAGGGACTCCGGCACGTAAATGCCGCCAAAGGAGGACATGGGGCTCAGCATCGCCTCCGAGAAGCTGACCTTCTCGGGGCGCGAGCCGTCATTGCCGCGGGTTTCGATGAATTTCATGGATTGCTGGCCTGAACCTGACTGGAATCAACTCAATAGCGGGCAATTATACCCATGCGACCTTCCGGAAGCATCCGGCGTGATTCTCCCGCCATGTCAACGGCCGGACAGCTGTTATTCTGCCGGTCTGGTTCGTGGATGGAGCAGCTGAATGCTTGACGCACACCCGGGAGCCGATAACATGGCTCCCTGTTTCTTCAATGGAATTCATGCATGCCCCCGCTCAGGCTGTTCCGTACCCTGCTTTTACTGTTACCCCTGCTCACCTGTTTGCCGCGTGCCGCTGCATCCGCTCCGGACGTGGTCGTCAGCATCAAGCCGCTGCACTCGCTGGTTGCCGGCGTCATGCAGGGCGTGGCCGAGCCCGCGCTCCTGATTTCCGGCAACCAGTCTCCGCACACCTTTACACTGGCTCCTTCCGACGTTCGCCTGATCAAAGGCGCCGAATTGATCGTCTGGGTCGGGGAGACGCTCGAAGCGCCGCTCGCAAAAACGATCGCTGCGAACAGCAAAGGCGCGCAGGTTATCGAATTCATGACCATGCAGGGTCTCGCAAGGGCTGGTCTACGCGAGGGCGGGGCATGGGAAGCCCATTCACACGACCATGGGCAGATGCATGAAAAGCAGCATGAACATCACGGCCATGCGCGCGAGGATGTCCACCTGTGGCTGTCACCCCTGAATGCGGGGCGTCTCGTGGATGCCGTGGCTATGACGCTTGCCGGTATCGATCCGGAGAATGCGAAGACCTACCGTGTGAATGCTGCTGCGCTGCATGAGCGTATCACTCGTCTCGACGCAGAATTGAGATCACAGCTCCTGACGATCCGGGACACACCCTATATCGTCTTTCACGACGCCTACCAGCTTTTCGAGAAACATTATGGACTCAACGCTGTGGGTTCTGTCGTCATCAGCCCCGGGCGTATGCCGGGGGCACGCCGCGTCCATGAGATGCGTGAGCGTCTCGTGCAGTCAGGAGCGAAGTGCATATTCAGCGAACCGCAATTCGATCCGGGGCTCATCGCCACGATTATCGAGGGAACAGACGTGCGTACCGGTACACTCGATCCTGTCGGCGTGGACCTAGAGCCGGGAAACGATGCATGGTTCGAACTCATGCAAAACCTTGCCAATGCCCTTGTGGAGTGTCTCGGTGACTGATGCATCACCACTCGTCAAGGCGACCGGGGTCGACGTCTCACTCGGCGGACGCACAATTCTCGACCGGGTCCACCTGTCGGTAGCGCGTGGGCAGATTGTCACCCTGATCGGACCGAACGGGGCCGGCAAGACCACGCTGGTGCGCGTCATGCTCGGTTTGCTGAAACCCGATGCCGGCAGGGTCGAGCGCATGCGAGGGATCACCATCGGTTACATGCCTCAGAAACTGCAGGTTCCCGAGAACCTGCCATTGACAGTACAACGATTTCTCAAACTGGCATGTGACAGGGAGGACGCAGCCTGTGAGCAGGTTATCGAGGAACTTGGTATCGCGCACCTGCTTCGGCGGCCGATGCAGAACCTCTCCGGTGGTGAACATCAGCGTGTCCTGCTGGCACGCGCACTGCTGCGTGAGCCAGATCTGCTCGTGCTCGATGAGCCCGTTCAGGGTGTCGACGTGACGGGGCAGTCGGAACTCTACGCCCTCATCGGGCGCATACGGGACACATATGATTGCGGTGTTCTCATGATCTCCCATGACCTGCATCTGGTGATGGCCACGACAGACGACGTACTTTGTCTCAATGGTCATGTCTGCTGCTCGGGTCATCCGGAGAGTGTCTCCAGGCATCCGGCCTACCTGGAACTCTTCGGCAGCAAGGTTGCCGACAACCTAGCCGTCTACACGCATCACCATGATCATGCCCACGATATCCATGGCAACATCATCGAAAAGCAGGAGCATGACCATGGATGACTTCCTGGTACGTGCGCTGGCTGCCGGCATTGGCGTCGCGCTTGTCGCGGCACCGCTCGGTGTCTTTGTCGTCTGGCGTCGCATGGCCTACTTCGGTGATACCCTCGCGCATTCTGCCTTGCTTGGTGTGGCGCTCGGTTTCCTGCTGGGCATCAGTCTCAATATTGCGGTCATGAGCGTGTCACTCCTGATGGCACTCATGCTGCTGGCGCTGCAGAATCGCAAGCAGCTGGCGACGGATACGTTGCTCGGTATTCTTGCACACAGCGCGCTGTCGGTCGGTCTCGTGGTCATGGCCTTCCAGCAGGATGTGCGTGTCGACCTGATGGGATATCTCTTCGGTGACATACTCGCCGTCACTATTTCCGACCTGCTATGGGTCTGGGGTGGCGGGGTCGTCGTGCTGATGGTGCTTGGTCTCATCTGGCAGCAGTTACTGGCGATCACCGTTCACGAGGAGCTTGCGCAGGTCGAGGGCGTGCCCGTCTTGCGGACCAGGCTGCTTTTCATGCTGATGATCGCGATGGTGATAGCCGTCTCCATGAAAATCGTCGGGGTGTTGTTGATCACATCGATGATGATTATCCCGGCTGCGACAGCCCGCCGATTCAGCAGCACCCCTGAACAGATGGCTTTTGTCGCAGCCTTGATCGGTATTGTCGCGGTCGGCCTGGGACTTGCGGGATCCTGGTTCCAGGACACGCCGGCCGGTCCGTCAATTGTCGTCAGCGCGGCACTGCTGTTCCTGGTCGTGCAACTGCTGCCTTCCCGGCGCTAGGGTTTCTGCTGCCGGCTAATCTGCCTCTCTGTCATTGCGCCTTGTCAGTGGCTTGTAGACACGTCCCTCGAAGCGCAGAAAACGTGTGAAGAACTCGAACAGCACGAGCCGCGTGGTCTGTACCATCACGACAAGTCCCTCGAGTACGATGACAACCAGGTGGCCAAGGCTGAATACCAGGGCCGTGCCAAGCGGGGAATCAACAAGCGCGAGCAGTTCGCCGATGACCACCGAGAAAGTTGCATGGGCAAGGGCAAAAGCTCCGACCCGGATGAAGGAGAGAGTTGCGACTGCAAGCTGGAAACTGCTTTCAGCGAGATTTCCCAATTGCCTGCCAAGACAGCTCCCTTTCCCGTCTTTGCACAAGATGAGGCTGCCGGCCAGGTACCATGCAATGGCTGCAGCAGAAAGATACCAGGCAAGTGGAAAGATGATCCCGATGAACGCCGTGGCGTAAAGCAGCAGGATCGGAGCGCTTTCCAGCAGCCAGGTTCGGAAATCCGCTCTCCACCAGGCCTCGATGCCGGAGAAAAGCTGGCCAAGCAGAATAATCGCTACGCCAAGCAACAGGGTGATTACGAGAATCGTGACAGCGTTGTCGAGGGCGTGCCCGAAAGGAGAGGGAATGAGCCCGTGGAGTCCGAATACTTCTCCGAACAGGAATCCGAATCCCGTTGCGGCAAGTCCGCAGGCAATGAGTATTCTGGCTGCAGGGTAACGTTTTCCAAGAACCCATCCTGCAAGTGCCAGCACAAGCCCATGGCCGACATCCGGAAACATGAAACCGAACAGAAATGGCACCAGTACCGCGACAAGAGGTGCCGGATCGATCTCGTGCTGTCCCGGTGATCCCATGAGATCGACGAAGAGACGGAATGGCGTGCTCCACCCTGCCGAGTGTATTTCGACCGGTGGTGTGAGATCGGTGCGAGGTGGCGTGAAGACAAAACGGGAGTCGATGCCATCCGACCTGAGTTGCTGTTCGAGCTCATCGGGCGAAACGGCGGTGGTCCAGCCTGTCAGCTTGCAGGAAGCGTGATCGCCGGTCTTCTCGATGAAGACCTCCAGGTACCAGCGCAGCAAGCGTGCATAACCGAGTGCTGAACGGACCTCTTCGGAGTTGCGCAGATCAGCAAGCTGTGTAACGAGTTTTCCCTTTTCTGCCTCTGCCAGACGCATTCTGCTTGTGATCGCCTCGTCCCGGCCGGGGCCCACTTCCGGCAACCAGTCAGGGATCTTCAGGCTGTTGCATTCCGCGAAAAAGGCGCAGGCATCCACGACTTCCTTCCTGTCCGGATTGCCGATCACCAGCCAGAAATCATGGGATTTGCCTGTGTAAAGGGTCGTGAAAAGATCCTTCTCATGGCCGGGTTCTCTCTCCAGGCTTTCGTGCGGGCATGTGAAGATCTGCTTGTAGAGGAGCTCGCTCGCATGACTGACCTGTTCGAGTTGTTTCGCATCCTCACCCATTGCAAACAGGCATTCGTCCAGCAGCGAGAGATCATCGATTTCCAGTTCCAGCTGACGGATGCGCCGCCGTGTCTGGACGAGCACGGTTGCCCATTGTTGCAGGGTACTGACAATCGAGAGAGCGAGTTCTTCCGGGTCCAGCAGACGTTTCTCGGGCGAAGCCTCCGGAGGCGGCAGCTCGTCCGCGTGGCTGGCACAGAACGCGTCGACCTTGCGCAGCTGCTCACGGATCACCTCGATATCAATGCAGGGTGACGTCTGGTATCCCTTTTCCTCAAGTTCAACGCTGCCGCTGGCAGCAAGTGACTCGAGTGCAAATACTGTCTGGTTGCGAGGTATTTCCGCCTCGAACCAGCTGACTTGTCGTGGATGGAGTGCCATGAAAGCTTGATGATCCTTCTTTATTCAACCCTGCTTTGCGGTGAAGTCCGCAATCACTCTTACGCGCGATTAGCGGCTCGATCCTGCAGAGGTGCTCTTGGTTACAGTTGCCAATAATGCTTTACGTGTTGCCCCGACGGCAATAAAATCCATATCGATAAATTTCAATATAGAAAAAAATCGATATGGATCCACTCGTGCTTTTCAAGGCACTCTCCGATGCAACCAGGCTACGTTCTGTTGTCTTGCTGGCAACCAACAGGGAGCTTTGTGTCTGTGAACTGGCATACGCCCTGAAACTTCAGCAGCCCAAGATCTCCCATCACCTCGGAGGCTTGCGCAAAGCCGGGCTTGTTCGTGATCGCAAGGCTGGTCTCTGGACCTATTACCGCATTGATCCCGATCTCCCGGACTGGGTGAGAAGCGTCATTGAGGCAGCAGTTAACAGTGCTGACACAAAGAGACTCTATGCTGCCGATCGACAGGCACTCGAGGCAATGCCTGATCGTCCAGGCGCGGCCTGCTGCGCCTGACTGTCCCACACAACTGAACAGAGATAGCGAGGAAAAATCATGTCAGCAACCATTGGTATCAACGGTTTCGGTCGTATGGGACGTCTCGGTATGCGCGCAGGCTGGGACAGGCCAGAACT
>JARRMW010000010.1:0-62404 GCA_037385685.1 Gammaproteobacteria bacterium | reverse complement strand
ACACAGGCGGCCATGATCGGCCACCGTAACCGTAACAGCGCATCCCATATCCTGACCGTCGAGGACCCGATCGAATATATTCATGAGCATGACAAGTCCATCGTCAACCAGCGTGAGGTTGGTATTGACACAGACTCCTTCGAAACGGCTCTGAAGAACAGTTTGCGTCAGGCACCGGATGTCATTCTGATCGGTGAGGTTCGCTCACGGGAAACAATGGAGCATGCCATCACCTTTGCGGAGACAGGTCATCTCTGTATGGCGACGCTGCACTCGAACAATGCCAACCAGGCACTCGACCGGGCGGTTCGCGCATGGTCCCTGCGATCGAACTCTTGCTGAATACCCCCTTCGTTGCCGATCTGATACGCCGCGGCGAAATTCATGAAATCAAGGATGTCATGAAGCGGTCGGGCGAACACGGCATGGTGACGTTCGACATGGCGCTGGCACAGCTCTACAGGCAGGGCAAGATCAGCTATGACGATGCCCTGCGTTATGCGGACTCCTCCAACGAGGTGCGTCTCGATATCAAGCTGTCAGGTGACGGGGAAGGTATTGAGGAAGGCGACTTCCAGATCTCTGAGGAAGAAGAGGATTCCAGGAGTCTCTTCGGCTGAAGCCGGCAGCAGGCCGGACAGGCCTGCTACTGAACAGAGCGCTCAGCTGAAGACGCGGTAGCCGTCGAAAACCGGGCCGTCGACACAGACCCGTCGCATCTCAGGTCCGCTTTCTTCCTGTACCTCGACAACGCAGCCGGCACAGCCACCGACAGCGCACGCCATGAATTCCTCGAGCGATACTTCGACTGGAAGATCAAACTCCCTTGCCAGTGTGACGACAGCCTCCAGCATCGGATGCGGGCCACAGGCGTGCAGCGAAATCTCGGCAAGCTCATTCTCCGAGAGTGTTTTCAGCCAGCTGCGTGCCAGGTCGGTTACAAAGCCCCTGTGACATCCTGCAAATTCCTGTTGTGACGCGAGACGGGATGGAATTCCCCAGTCATCGAGCAGGGGCATGCAGGCAATCACATCCGGAGGCAGGCCGTCGAGCATGTGTTGCGACGGACGCGGTGTGAAAGGAAAGGGGACTTCCGATCCCAGGATGACAAACGGGGTGACACCGCGATTCCTGAGCTCCTCGGCCAGGAAGATCATTGGTGGCATGCCGACACCGCCCCCGATCAGCAAGGGCCTGGTACGCTGGACGGTAAAGGGCTTGCCGATGGGACCGAACATGCTGATCCTTTCACCGGGCTTTCTGTTCGCCAGCAGAATGGTGCCCTCGCCGAGCCGCTTGTAGAGAAAATCGACCCACCCCTCCTTTGCGGAGACGCGCATGATCGATATGGGACGTCGCATCGGTCGTTGCGGATCGCACTGCAGGTGTGCGAACTGGCCTGCGACCGCATGTGCGGCACATTTCGGTGCCATGACACGCAGGATGAACTGTTCTCCCTCAAACTGTTCATGGGAGAGAATCAGGGCGTCCTCGACAAAAATGGTATTACGACTGCTGGTGCTCATGCTGTTTCACCCTGGCTAAAGGTAAGGCGGCCGGCAAAGAGCGTATGACTGACTTTTCCCTTGAAGAACCAGCCGTCAAACGGTGTGTTATGGCCGCTGCTGACCAGTTGCGAAGCCTTGAATTCCCAATTGGCTTCGGGATCGAGGATACAGATATCTGCCTCGCAACCGATGTGCAGTTTGCTGTAGGGAAGCCCTGCAATCTGTGCAGGTCCGGACGTCAGCAATTCTATTGCCCTTGGAAGGCTGATGACGTTCTCATCGACCAGCCGCAGTGTCAGCGGCAAGAGCGACTCAAGCCCTGAAATGCCCGGCTCGGTCGCAGGAAAGGGTGCAAGCTTGGCATCAGGTTCATGCGGTTCGTGACAGGAGCAGATGGCGCTGAGTGTTCCATCTGACAGGGCCTGACGCAGGATGTCGCGGTCCTGCAATGTCCGAAGCGGCGGAAGGACGTGACAGTTGCCATCGAACCCGTCGATGTCCATTTCGGTCAGGTGTAGCTGGTGTGCGGCTACATCTGCAGTGACCCGGATACCCTGTTGTTGCGCGTCACGAATCATGCTGATGGATCGCGCACTCGAGAGTGTCTGGAAATGGATACGCGCTCCGGTTTCCCGGGCGAGTTCGAGTGTTGTCGCAACCGCGACGGTTTCTGCGGAAACGGGAATTCCGGGTAAACCCAGCCGGTTCGAAACACGCCCTTCGTGTGCGCATCCCCTGTTTGCCAGTGCATGGTCGTTGGGCACCACGAAAATCGGCAGATCCCACGTGGCCGCATATTCCATGGCGCGACGATAGACGAGATTGTTCAGCATGGGCTTGCGTGCATTGCTGACGGCGATGCAGCCGCTCACCTGCAGTGAGGACATCTCGGTCAGCTGTTCGCCGTTTAGCCCCATGGTGAGTGCACCTGTCGAGAGAATCCTGGCGTGCGCACTTTGCTTGGCACGTCGGCGTATCAGTTCGGCATCGGCAGGTGTGTCGATCACGGGAGTCGTGTCTGGCGGACAGATGATGGTCGTGATTCCGCCGCTTGCTGCTGCAGTTGACTCCGAGACGATCGTCCCCTTGTGTTCCTGGCCGGGTTCCCGCAGGCGGGCATTGAGGTCAATCAAGCCCGGGATGACGAGCTTGTCCCGGGCATCGATGATGATGTCTGCATCGAAGTCCCCGGGCGCGATTCCGACCCCAACGATCTTTTCATCTGCGATGCAGAGATCACCGGTCATGTCGAGGCCGCTTGCAGGGTCGAACAGCCGTCCATTGGCGATGCGTATCCTGTTCATGAAGTTTCTCCCCTGGGCTGCATGGTCATGGAGAGAATTGCCATACGTATGGCGATCCCATAGGACACCTGGTGGAGGATGACGGACTGATGGCCATCTGCAACCACCGTTTCCATTTCAACCCCACGATTGATCGGTCCTGGGTGCATGACAATGGCATCAGGCGAGGCCAGTCCGAGCCGGGATACCGTGAGACCATAGCGCTGGAAAAATTCATGTTCCGAAGGCAGCAATGCGCCTGTCATACGCTCTTTTTGCAGTCTCAGCATGATGATGACATCGACACCTGCAATACCTTCCTCGATGTCGTTGAAGACATGGACACCAAGACTTTCCCGCGTATCCATCGGCAACAGCGTTTTTGGTCCGACAACACGGACCTCGGAAACGCCGAGGGTATTCAGTGCGAGTATCTGGGAGCGGGCGACGCGCGAGTGCAGGATGTCGCCAATGATCGCCACCTTCAGGGGGGTAAAGTCGCCCTTGTGCTGGCGGATCGTGAACATGTCGAGCATGGCCTGTGTCGGATGCGCATGTTGCCCGTCACCGGCGTTGATGATGCTGACACCTGGCCTTGCATGTCGTGCGAAAAAATGTGCGGCACCACTGTCGGCGTGCCGGATCACGAACATATCGACATGCATTGCCTCGAGGTTTCTGAGCGTATCAAGCAGGGATTCACCCTTGGTTGTTGCCGAGGTGCTGATATTGAGATTCAGGACATCGGCCGAGAGCCGTTTCGCAGCAAGTTCAAAGGTCGTCCTTGTCCGGGTGCTGTTCTCGAAGAAGAGGTTCGCGACAGCCTTGCCACGCAGGGCCGGAACTTTCTTGACTGACCTGTCGCTGATGTTCAGGAAGGATTCGGCTGTATCGAGAATGCGGATGAGGTGTTCGCGGCTCAGGCCTTCGATGGAAAGGAAATGCCGCAGCTTGTTGTTATCGTCGAGTTGCAGATTGGCAGCGCTCATGAGGTTTGATTATCTCACCGCTGCGCGCCGATGACCAGTTCCAGTGTCTCCGGACCAGTCAGTTTGATCTGTTCCTGTGGCTGCAGTGTGACTTCCACGCCGATGACATTGGGCTCGATCGGCAACTCACGTCCGCTGCGTTCCACGAGTGCCACCAGTGTGACGGAGCGAGGACGTCCGTAATCGAAAATCTCGTTCAGCGCTGCACGGATGGTGCGTCCTGTGTGCAACACGTCATCAACGAGGACGATATGGCGGTCATCGACCTCGAAATCGATCATGGAGGGACGCACTTCGGGATTCAGACCGATCTGGGTAAAATCATCCCGGTAAAAGGAGATATCGATAATGCCGAGCGGTTCCTCGATGGTCAGGGCCTGGTGCAGCTGTTCTGCTACCCAGATGCCTCCGGTACGGATGCCGATCATTGCGACATCTGTGCGTTGCCTGTTGCGCAGGAACTGATCCAGCTTTGTCGCCATTCCGTCGATGACGCTCAGAATGGCTTCATGCCCCATGAAAAAGTTGGTTTGTGCGGTCATTGGTTCAGCCAGGTTTCCAGGATGATTGCTGCTGCAGTCGCATCGTTGCGGCCCCCGGATGCGAACTTGGGCCCCGTGTAGCGTGCTGCTTCAATCGATGTCAGGGTCTCATCGATGAAATGGACGGGGAGATGATACCGGCCCTGCAGCTGGCGTGCGAATTTTTTCACACGCGCCATGATTACGTTGTCTGACCCGTCCGTATCGACAGGGTAACCGACCACAAATCCCACAGGTTTCCATTCCTCGATGAGCGCCGTGATGCCTTCCCAGTCAGGCTGGCTGTTTCTGGAATCGAGCGTGGTGAGCGGCGACGCGGTGCCGGTCAGTGACTGGCCAACAGCTACTCCGATACGCCTGGTGCCATAATCGAATCCCAGCAGGGTTTCAGGCATGTCCGGTGTCGGTACTCAGCAGGGAGAGGTCGATACCAAGCGCTGCTGCAGCGGCGTCCCAGCGCTCTTCGGGTGGCAGGTCGAAAATAATGGCCTTGTCAGCAGGGACTGCCAGCCATGCATTCTCGGCAAGTTCCTGTTCAAGCTGCCCGCTGCCCCAGCCGGCATATCCGAGAGCGATCAGGTTGCGTTGTGGCCCTTTTCCGGATGCGATGGAAACGAGAATATCCCTTGATGTGGTCACGCTGATGCCATCCTTGACCCGCAACGTCGAGTCCCACTCGGTGTTGCTGTCATGCAGGACGAAACCCCGTTCGCCATTCACCGGGCCGCCCAGGTAGATCGGGCTGTCCGGGATGCCCGGTGCATTCTCATCGATATCAAGCTGCTCCAGGATTTCCCTGACAGGGATGCTCAAGGGGTTGTTGATAACGATTCCCATTGCACCTTCATCAGAATGCTCACAGATGTAGGTCACACTCTTTTCGAAATTGGGATCTCTGAGGGCGGGCATCGCAATCAGGAAGTGATTGGTCAGGTTCGTGAATGCCATGGTGACCTAGTCAACCTCGATTTGCTTGGTTTCTTCGAGAAAACGCCATGTCCTGATGATATCCAGAATGTCGGTCTTTTGGCGAATCTCCTCCGGAAATGGAGGAAAAGGTGCTGCCAGGGTTGCAATTTTCAGCGCGGATTCGTTGATCAGAGAGGAGTCTGCATGACGCAAGATGCGCATTCGCTCGATGGAGCCGTCCTGGCGCACTGCGATATGCACCACGACGTCGCCCATCTGCCCCCTGGGATAATTCAGATTGCCAACACGTTCGATCTTGCGACGCCAGCTCTCCATGTAAGCGGCATAGATGTGTTCTTTTGTGGATGCGTTGATGGCTTTTCTGCGCGGACGCTGGGCGTAGGCGACGGTCTTGTCATCGATTTCAGCCTCCAGCCTGTGTATTTCCTGCTGGAGATCTGCAAGTAGCTGTGAAGGGGAGGGCACCTGTTCTGTTTCTTCCTCCTCGGCAGCCTCCAGAATGCTGAAGGTCGAGACGGTGCGCACCGCCAGGCGCGGAGGCTGGTCGGGTTTCACGAGCTGGTCAAACTCTTCTGCTGGAGAAAATTCTGAACTCGTCTGGTCGGCTGTTTGCAGGTCAACGGGGCCTTTCATTGCCTCGTTGACTGTCGGCTTGACCACCTCGTCCGTGTTGCCGCCGCCCTGCTGGTTGGCTTGCGCGAGAAAATCAGCATCCTCCGGCGCATCGACAAGCGTCTTGGGCGCTACAACAGTGATCTCGAGTGACTGGTCAATGTCTGCCGGGGCCGAGGGCAGCATATCGAAGTTGAAAGTGAGGATTACAAGCCCGTGCAGGAGCAAAGCCACCAGCAGACTGTTCCCGAACATGCCGTTCAGGATAGAGTCGCTGTTGGTAACCGTCGGTATCATCTAGAGAGAGATCGTCCTGTAGCTGGTATCGTGATCAACAAAGCTGATTCTCCCGAGCAGACTCTCGCTGATGTGGACAATCCCGTCTGCGTCGGTGATGACCAGGTCATCGATACCGAGTAGCCTGGCGGTGGAGGACCAGCGTTCCGGTCCGGACGCGAACAGCGCATGTGCAGCCACACTCGCATGAACCGCATCCGGGTGAACAACCGTCACGGATCTGGTATGTGTTACCAGTTGTCCGGTTTCAGGATCAATGACCGGGTATCCCGAATAGCTGTTGCCGCTCGACTGGGGCTTGAACTGCGAGAGGGTCATGACGGCTTCGTTAACGATGTCCAGTGTTGCCAGCATGCCATTGGCATCTCCACGTGGAATAGCGGCATGCCAAGGTTGCCCTGACCGGGAGCCGAGGGTGCGGACATCTCCTCCTATCTTGATGGAGCCATTCGAGATATGGGCATCTCGCAACAGTTGTGCACAGATTTCGAATGCATAACCTTTCTTCATGATGCCAAAATCGAGACTCGTATTCGGGTTGCTACTGCGCAGGTGGTAACCACTGATCTCGATATCGAGAGCAGAAGGCATCTGCTCGATAATCGCGGCATTATCAAGGAAGGAGACCTTCCTGTTGGCCTCTGATTCTTTCGTCGGCGATGAGGGCGTGTAAGGACGGGTGAGTTTTCCAACGGCCGGGTCATAGAGCCCCTGCGTCATCTCTGCGTATTGCTGTCCGAGCCTGATCAGCGGAATCAGCGATGGCGGGGCCGAGAACTCCTGCATCGAGGAGAGCAGGAGATTGGTCCGTGCCAGTGGGCCCGGAATGTAGGGATTCCATGAGTCCTGCATGTATTCGATATCTTTGCGTAATTGCGAAAAGATCGCTTCCGCCTTCGATGGCGAGGTTCCCGGAAGACTGATCACGACGGTATCACCAAATCCCGGGAAGCTGACCGCTGACACAGGCGTGTTCCTTGCACAGGCACCAAGGCCAAGTATCAATACCAGGCTGACGATCAGGATAGTGATTTTGCGGTACATCTTTGCTCTATTTCATCGAAAAGGTCGGAACTGATATTTAATCCGAATTGCGCATCGAGTTCTCGGATGCAGGTCGGGCTCGTAATGTTGATCTCTGTGAGATAGTCACCGATTACATCAAGGCCGGCAAAGAGCACATTATTTTCCCTGAGCCAGGTTCCGACCTCATTCGCGATCCAGACATCGCGCTCGGACAGCGGCTGTCCGACGCCACGCCCGCCGGCTGCAAGGTTACCACGGAATTCCCCCGCACACGGAATCCTCGCCAGCGAGTAGGGAACAGGTGTACCGTTGATCATCAGGATGCGCTTGTCGCCCGCAGTAATTTCCGGGATGAAATGTTGTGCCATGACATATCGCTTGCCATGTCCGGTGACTGTCTCGAGTATGACATTCAGGTTCTTGTCATCTGCCATGACACTGAATATCGATTCGCCCCCCATGCTGTCAACCGGTTTCACGACGGCATGTCCGGCCTCGATGATGAAAGCTCTCAAGCGCCCGATATCGCGCGCGACGAGCATCGGGACACAGCATTGCGGAAAAAGAGTGGTGGCCATCTTTTCATTGAAATCTCGCAATGCCCCCGGCGGATTGACGACAACTGCCCCTGCGCGCATGGCGGCATCGAGCAGGTAGGTCACCATGATGTAGGTCATATCGAAGGGCGGGTCCTTGCGCATCAGTATCGCATCCAGTGCTCCGAGTGGTGCGGTCCTTTCCTCGAGAAACTCAAACCAGTTTGCGCTGCTGTCGTGCAGCCGGAGCTTGCGTTGCCGGCCCCAGGCCTCATCCGAGAGCATCCAGAGATCCGAGAGCTCCATGTACCAGATCTCATATCCGCGTCGCTGAGCCTCCAGCATCATGGCAAAGGTGCTGTCCTTGACTGGCTTGATCGATTGAATGGGGTCCATGATGACCCCGAGTGATAGGTTCATGCTCTTCCGCGGGTATTCCTGATTAAAGCGGTTTGTACCCGCCGGATTGCATATCGTCAAGGGGAGCTGCCCGGCGTGCCCCCGGCATCGCGCGCTGACGGGAGACTGGTCGTGTATAAAAAACATGCCGGCTATTGCCATGCGCTCATTCAGGTGCTAGATTCCCATTCATAACAATAAGTTCCAATGACTTTCTAAAAGTCGTCATGGACTCAAAATCTCTGCTTGGTTAGCTGAATGGCTCTGGATAGCCACAAGAACAACTTACATTACGGGCGAGACGCGGAGATTGAGTAAATACATAGCCTTAAAACTGTTTCTCTCTGTCATTCCAGCGTTTGCTGTGCCTGTTTATGCCGCAGACGAAGAGGACTATTTGTCCCAGATAACTGCCGAAGTCGACAAGGTTGATGCGGTGACCGAATACATTGCCGAAGAGTCAGGCAGTGATGATTCGCGAGCATACCTGGAGAAAAAAACTGATTTTGAAAGGTTGCTCGAGGAGAGCTACCACGGCAGTTATGTCTTTTACAAAAAATTGCCGGAGCGGGCCCAGCTCGAGATCTTTGACGATTACCGGGACGGTCAGGAGATCTCCGTTCTCAGGGAAAAGATCATCGATCGCTACATGCAGTAGTGACGGGTTGACTATCCAAACAGCAGCTCCGGATTGTCCGGCTGCTGACTAAAGACGGATTGGGGAGTTGAAAAATGACAGTTAAGCGCAAGCGCTATTTCGCCAGGGTTGCAGTCATCATTGCTGCAATTTCGCTTTTCATGGCTACGTCCATCGCTGCGGACGTCTTGCTCTATGATGGAAAGCCGTACCTCCATGTCATTCACGAAGGCCGATCGATCAAGATCCAGCGGATACAGGATCCTGGCTATGAATTAAAAGGTTACTTCGCTAAAACAGCGCGCAAATGCCCACCTTTCTGCATACAGCCCATCACTGTCGATCCTGCCGTAAAAACGATCGGTGAGATCGAGCTGTTCCATTTCATGGAAAACGACCTCAGGGAGGGAACAGGCGTTCTCATCGATGCCCGCACTCCTTCATGGCACAAGAAAGGCACGATACCCGGCTCGGTCAACTATCCATTCACACTCTTTACTCAGGATGAGAATGCCAAGCAACGTGATTCAATTATTCGCGAATTTGGCGCGAAACCCCGTCAGCAACCTGGCCTGATCGAGAAGACCATGCAGGAGCTCGGGTTGTCCGACAGCAGATACCTGACTGATAGCTGGGATTTCACTGATGCCAAAACCCTCGTTCTCTGGTGTAACGGTCCTGCATGTGGCCAGAGCCCGAGAGCCATCGAGGGCCTTCTCAAGGCGGGATATCCAGCCGAAAAGATTCTCTATTACAGGGGTGGAATGCAGATGTGGCAGTTATGGGGACTTACGACAGTTGTCCCGGAATCCTGAGATTTGTCTGATCCCCGACTCATATAGCCTGGTACAGAAAAATGAGTAATACAGCAATAGACAAGAAAAGTGACGACCTGAAGGGCACCAAGGTCATGGTCGTTGACGACAGTAAAACCATCCGCCATACGGCCGAGGCCATGCTCGCCAAGGCCGGTTGCAATGTTGTTACGGTCAGTAATGGTTTCGAGGCGCTCTCGGCTGTTGTCGAACACAAGCCTGACCTCATTTTCATGGATGTGATGATGCCTAGGCTCGACGGATACAAGGCTTGCGTACTCATCAAGCACAATGAAGAGTTCAGGGATACCCCAATCGTCATGCTCTCGAGCAAGGACGGTTTGTTCGACAAGGCGCGCGGACGTATTGTCGGCTCTGAATGCTATCTGACCAAGCCCTTTACCCGTGATGAGTTACTTGAGGCGGTGAGCATGCATCGCCCTGCCGATTCGGTTGCATCCTCCTGACAATCAAGAGATTCCAAGTAGTACAAGGTAATTTATGGCAACGATACTGATCGTAGAGGACTCCCAGACAGAGCGTCAGGTTCTGCGGAAGATGCTTGAGAAAGGCGGGCATCTCGTCATCGCAGCAACGGACGGTGTCGAGGGGATAGCAATGGCGAGGCAGAATAATCCGGAGCTCATCCTCATGGATGTTGTCATGCCGGGACAAAACGGTTTTCAGACGACCAGGCAACTCAGTCGTGATCCAGCGACGCAACACATCCCGATCATCATTGTTACGACAAAAGACCAGGAGACAGACAGGGTCTGGGCGAAACGACAGGGTGCGAGTGACTACCTTGTCAAACCGGTGAAGGAGGAAGAACTCCTTCCATTGATTGATGGTCTCCTCAAGGAACGCGTGTCATGAATCAGGGTGACGAGACAGATCCCTATACACTGTTGCTCGCGCTGGATGCCAGGGCGCATGACAACCAGCTGGTCAGCGATGCTGCTGATGAGTTCCGGCAGACCAATACCTACCTCTCCTTCTCGGTTTGCGGGGAGGGTGTCCTGCTGCCAATCGGTGAAATTACCGAACTTGTATCAGCTCCGGCAATCGTCGAGATTCCGATCATGAAACCCTGGATGCGGGGTATTGCCAATATACGAGGATCATTGTTGCCGCTGACGGATCTCGAGGGTTTTTTCTGTAACAGGCGTCAGAGCCTTGGGGCTTCCTCACGCGTTCTCGTCATTGACAAGGGGAGTTGCCGTTATGGCTTGCTGGTTCCGGAAGTTTTCGGAATCAAGGAAATTGCACCGGAGAAACTCCAGCAAATACAAGCCGGCGCCAGCAATCCACTTTCAGGTTTTTGCGCCCTCCATGCCACAACTGGCGGGAAGCACTGGTACCTGCTTGATTTTGAGTTGCTGACCGCGGACGAGCGCTTCATGCAAGTTGCAGCGTGAATAACAACCAGGACGAACAACAACATTTTGCCAGGCATAACTAGATGAAAAAAAGAGTGGACTCAGGTAAAGCGATACCCGCTGTGACCACGGTACTGGTCATTGTCCTCCTGCTGACAATTTTCGCTATCTACTACATCTTCATTACCGGGAAGCAGAACGAGCAGATGCTTCTCGAAATCAACGAGCAGCGTGCGCTTTCCGAACAGACAGCGAAATATGTACTGTCAGCAGCCAATGGCAATGTCGATTCGTTTGCGAGCATTACCCAGTCGAGATCAAGCTTTGATGATTCAATCAGAAAGCTGAAGAGCCTGTCGCCCGAATCCATGCAAATGGCAGTCAAGGGCCATGAGAACCTGTGGCTCGAGATGCGTGAGGCAGCAGACACCGTCGAGGCTAACAAGGATCAGATCTCGCAATTGAGCGAGCTCATCAATGTCGCTATATCAAAGATTCCGGGTCTGCAAAGTGGACTCAGCAGCATCACCCGAATACTTTCTGCAAATGCCGGGGATGCGTCACCCAATATCGGTCTCATTACACAGCAGTTACAGGTTCTGGAACGGATGGGGCGCAGTCTCGATAATATCTTCAAGGGTGGTGCGAGATCTGCAGAGGCAATCGATACATTCGGCAGGGACACGAGACGATTCCAGGCCATACTCGATGCGATGGTCGAAGGCAACGAAGAACTGAACATCAGCAAGATCGAAAACCCTGAGGCCCGAGAGGAACTCAAAACTCTGGCAACGAGCTACATTGCCTTTCGCGATATCGCCAACAATATCTTCGGCCTGGTGCCCAATCTTCTGTCGGCACTCGAAGCGACGCAAGACATTACAGACATCTCCTCCCGTCTTAACGATTCCTCAGTTGCGCTCATCGGTCAATTTCTCGATGTGCCAGGTCGGCCAGTGTTTGCAGGTATTCGTATTGGTCCCTGGCTCGTCTATCTTCTCGGGGGGCTCGCAGTCCTGATTGCATTGTTTCTTGGCTACCTGCTTGTCAGCGATGCGAGGAACCGCGAACGGTGGACGAGTGAACAGAATGAACGAAACGAGGAGGCAATCCTGCGATTGCTTGATGAAATGGGGGATCTTGCTGACGGCGACCTCACTGTTCAGGCGACAGTTACCGAGAATGTCACTGGTGCCATTGCCGACTCGATCAATTACACGATCGAGGAGTTGCGTCAGCTGGTGTCCACCATCGATTCCTCTTCAAAACAGATCAGTATATCGACAAAAAATACAAAAACTGTTGCGCAACGACTTACAGAAGCGAGTAAGCACCAGGCAAACCAGATTCTTGCTGTCACGGAGAAAACGGAAGAGGTGCGCAAGGCGATGGATGAAATGTCCAGTCACGCACAGGATTCTGCGGATGTTGCCACAAAGTCGCGCTCGATCGCCGGAGAGGGCGGTACGATCGTGCGCCGTACGATCACTGCTATGGATCAGGCACGTTCACACATTCAGGACACGGGTAAACGAATCAAGCGTCTCGGTGAGAGTTCCCAGCAAATCGGTGAGATTGTCGAACTCATTGAAGATATCGCTGACCAGACAAACCTGCTCGCGCTCAATGCCGCAATGCAGGCAGCCAATGCCGGTGAGGCAGGCAAGGGATTTGCAGTTGTTGCAGACGAAGTGCAGAGGCTGGCTGAACGTTCGGTTGATGCATCCCGCCAGATCGAAGCACTCGTCAAGACAATCCAGGTTGATACCAAGGACGCCGTCTCTTCCATGGAAGTCAGCACCTCTTCGGTTGTGGACGGTGCAAAGCTTGCAGAGGAGGCCGGTACCTCGCTGCAACAAATTGAAGAAGTATCCGATTACATTGCGGACCTGACACGTCGTATGTTCCAGACTGCTGAAGCCCAGTCGGCTTCGGTGACAGATGTTGACAGTACGATGAAGAGCATCAGGGAAATCACGGAACAGACTTCCCAGGGTGTTGTCAGGGTAACCGCCTCCATCATGAGTCTTTCGAATCTTGCAGACAGACTGCAGCAGACAGTTTCCGGCTTCCGGCTTCCGGAGTCTGTAAAGGACGGAAACCCCTGAGGCATTGATTACAGGTTAACGCAATGAAGAGCGAAAATACCATCACCAGCGGCTGTAACGAGATTACCCTCGGCTGGGTCAGTAATGAGATCAATAACAGCCTCGTCCAGGCGAAGCAGTATCTCGAAGCCTACCAGGAGCATGGCGACAGCGATGACCTCGAGGCCTGCTGGAGCCAGATGCACCATCTGCGTAATACGCTGATTGTCATCAATCTGCATGGCGCCTCGATGCTAACCGACGAACTCGAGGCTGTGCTCAAATTTCTCCTTAAACGCAATATTTCAGGCAAGGAGGAAGATATCCTTCAGGCCATATTCGGTGGCATTCTTTCACTGCAGGATTATCTCGAACGCATCGAAAAAGGCGCACCGGACGTACCGGTCATTCTCCTGCCTGTGCTGAATGAACTGCGAGCCTCGCGCCAGAAGCACCTGCTTTCCGAGTCAGCATTTTTCTCTCCGCGGCTCAAGGAAATGATAGTCCGGGAACTCGCCCAGCCATTCGAGGAAGATGGCGAGTTGAGACGCTACCTCGTTGAGAACAGGTCCAGGTTCCATCTCAGTTTGCTGAAATGGTTTCAAAACAGCGATGCCAGTACCGGTCTTTCGGTCATTCGTGAGATTCTCGATGGTGCAGCCGAGCTTGCGAAGCCACCAGTGTCGCGACTTTTCACACTGGGTGCACAACTCGCAAGCATGGTCTGGAGCAATCCCGGTGAAAGCAGCATTGCAACAAAGCTCATCATCGGTCATGTCGATGCAATCTTCCGGACTGTGATTACGTCCGGTGAATCGGGATTGCGCGAAAATTATCCTGTAGAGCGTCTGCGCAACATGCTGTTCTACATCGGACAGTCAGAATCGAACAGTCCGGACATTTTGAAGCTCAAGGAGGAATATAGCCTTGATGCAGAACTCGCAGGCAAGCAGAGTCATATACCATCGCCAGCGACTGTCGAAGCTGTCAGGGGAGCACTGACAAGCGATATTACCGAACTGAAAGATGTGCTTGATATTTATAACCGCAGCATGGTCAAGGACAACAGTATCCTGAAGACGATCGTACCGCGGCTGCGCCAGGTAGCGGATACGGTCGGAATGCTGGGGTTGGGCAGCAAACGTCAACTTCTGCTGGAACATGCCAGTGTTATCAATGGTTGTCTTACCAATGATGCTGAAATAGAAAACGAGTTTCTTGAAAAACTCGCCAACGACCTCCTGGGTGTTGAAACCGTCCTGCCGGATCTGTTCTATTTCAAGCCGACAGAGGAATCTTCTGCGAGTGCAAGGCTGGTTTCCGAAGCGGATTTGCAACAGTACACCACCGAAACCATGTCCGAGTCCCTGACAGAGGTCGCGAAAGTCAAGGATCTCATTGTCAAGTCCCTGGGCGCTGGTGAGCAGCAACCACTCATAGAGGTTCCGCTGCTGTTGAGACGTCTTGCCGGCGTCATGCGTATGCTCAACCTCGAACATCTAAGTGGCATGATCCTGCAGATTTCGCGGTACATCGAGCGACATCTTGATGACAGGCAGGCATTGCTGGGTAATGAAGAGAGTGTCAACAAGCTGGCTGATATTGTCTCCGGACTCGAATACTACCTTGAAGTCGCTCCCTACCGTTGCCGCCAGGAACGTGAAATTCTGGATTATCTGACAGCGGAAATCGAGAAACTGGCTGTGACTGACGAGTCTGAAGAGGTGGCAACGCCGGAAGACGAGCAGAGCCAGGCCGGGGAGACGCAAGCCGAAGAAACAGCTGTAACGACAGATGAGCGGCCGGTCATCGAAAAGCCTGAAGAGACGGAATCAGCCGCGGAACATGCGCCGGAATACGAGGATGACAGTCCGCAAGAAGCCGGCATGCAAATGGAAACAGCAGTTGTTACGGAAAGTTATATCGATGAAGAAATACTCGATATTTTCAGGCAGGAAGCACAGGAGCAACTCGAGACTATTGAAGAATTTTATCCGGCATGGAAAAGAGATCATGATGACACCGATTCTCTCCAGGCTGTCAGGCGGGCATTCCACACACTCAAGGGAAGTGGCAGGACTGTCGGCGCAAGCCTGATTGCCGAATTTGCCTGGGAGATCGAGAATCTTCTGAACAACGTCATCGACGGGATTGTTTCACCGGATCAACAGGTTCTTGCATTGCTCGATCGGGCTATTGCCTACCTGCCAGGGCTTCTCGCGGAGACAGCCCCTCCTGACGGTGAGCGTGAATATATCGAACAACAGGCGAGAAATATCCTCCTTTCAGTCTCTGGCAAGGAGACCACACAACAGACGGTCATGCCTGTTGAATCTGATACAACTTCCGAGCGCATCAACACGCTGCACGATGCCTGGATCGCCATGGCAGGCTTTTTGCGCGTGCTCAAGAGCTGTGCTGACTCTGTTGCTGACTGCAATAGTGAAAGATTCAATGAGAGTCTGCAGCAGCTGGGCGTGGCAGCTGAGAGGGAAAAAGAGGCAGGACTTGCCGAACTTGCGTCTCTTGGCGCCAGTCTGGACCTCTCCGAAGAGCGTGAATCATGGCTGAATCAGCCGTTTCTGGATCATTGTTCGCTTTGTCAGACCGAACTCCAGAGACAACATGAGCGAATTGATTTCGGCGAGTCTGAAGGGGAAGGAGAGATCAGTGCATCTATCTCCTCCCTGCGAGAGGAAACGGAAGAGATCATCAGGAACCTGGAAAGCATATTGCACACGGTGATCGAAACTGACCTGACAGACGTGACTGGAATAGCACCTGATGAAGCTGTCGAAGAGCTGTCAGCAGCTGAAAGAGTCACAGAGGAAGTTTCGGGGGCATCTGATGAACGTTCCCGGATGCTGCCAGTCGTCAAAACTATCGAGGAAACGGGTCACAGGGACATCGAGTCTGCGGCTAACGAAGAGGCAACAGAACAGACGGGTGACGAGAGCTCCATGGAGGATGCTGAGCCAGAAGATGATCTGCTCCCGGTATTTCTGGAGGAAGCAAAGGAACTTAACGAGAAAATCGAGGGTGTTTTCAAGCGCACCGATATCTCGGAAGGTTTCACCGTCGAGGCTGCAGAGGAACTCAAGCGTCTCCTGCATACACTCAAAGGTGCAGCCCGTCTTACGGGTAATGACAGACTTGGTGATGTGACACACGCCTTCGAGACAATGCTGATCCAGGCTGATGAAGAAGACATCATCGATGATCGCCATGTTTACTCGCTTTCAAGAAAGGCAGCTGACTATTTGCACCAGCAAATCGAACATCTCGAAAATCACCAGCCCGCAGAAGAGAGCAGCGAGATCCTCGCGCTGCTTGAATCGCCACTGCAAGCAATTCGCAAGGCAACAGACCAAAGCACAGAACTGCCGGACGAGGTCCCGGCAGGCAAAGCTGGTGGTGAAAGAGCAGCCGATGAATCTGCCGTCTCTGACACTTCCGGGCAAGAAGAAATCGCTTCCGAGGACACCGGGGACAAGGCCAGAATAACCGCCGAGATCGTCGCCTTCCCGAGACGCAGGCGTCCGATTGTCACCAACGATGCAAGCAAGAGAGTCAGGATATCAACCCACATCCTCGATCGCCTCGTCGATGGTGTCGGCGAGGTCATTACCTTCGGTTCCCGACTGCAGCAGCAACGCAATGGCATTCGTTCAAACCTAAATGAGTTCGAACAGACACTGAAGCGGTTACGTGAACAGTTGCGCAGCCTCGAAATCGAAGCAGAAACACACATACTCTCGCATTATCAAAAGGATGCTGATTACCAGGGTGGTGACGGATTTGATCCACTCGAGCTCGATCAGTACTCAGCCATTCAGGAACACTCCCGCGCACTTGCCGAGACCATCAGCGACCTGGGCAACATCTCCATGGGATTCGACCAGGCGCAGCATGAAATCGACATGCTGCTCTCGCAACATTCGAGACTGGCCTCTGATCTTCAGGATGTACTGTTACATACCCGTACAGTTCCATTCACGCAGCATGTCCCGCGCCTGACCCGTCTGGTGCGGCAGACCTGTGCCTCGACAGGGAAAAAGGCCAGTTTACGGATTCATGGCGAGGAACAGGAGATGGATCGCGGTGTGCTGGATCGCACAATTCCTCTGCTGGAACACCTGTTGCGCAATGCTGTGTATCACGGCATCGAACAGCCTCAGGCGCGACTCGACGCGGGTAAAAGCGAGCAAGGGCTGATCAGTGTCAGTCTTGCGCGTG
This sequence comes from Gammaproteobacteria bacterium, assembly GCA_037385685.1. Taxonomy (GTDB): domain Bacteria; phylum Pseudomonadota; class Gammaproteobacteria; order Chromatiales; family Chromatiaceae; genus Sva-25. The sequence continues at coordinate 45,128 of JARRMW010000010.1, read as the reverse complement.
AGGGAATGGAGATCGTCCTCACCGTCTCGGATGACGGCAGGGGGTTTGACAGGGATGCGATCAGAACACGTGCGCTGAAGAAAGGGTTGATCAGTGCGAGTGATGATCTCGGGGATGAGGATATCCTGCGCCTTGCGACACTGCCGGGGTTCTCCACAGCAGATAGCGTTGATCAGATCTCCGGCCGTGGTGTTGGCCTCGATGTCGTTGTCAACGAGATCGAGGATCTGGGGGGAAGGCTGAACATCGAATCGCTGGAGGGGCAGGGCGCCACCTTCAGAATCCATTTTCCATTCAATATCGCGATCACTGATGCCCTGATGGTGTACCAGCAAGGTGTCTGGTATGCAATCCCGTCATCAAGTATCGACAGCGTGGTGAGGGTCACCATGAACGAGCTTGATGCCTGTTATTCCGGTCGCCGGGAAGGGTATACATACGGCGACAATCTTTACCGTGTGATCAGGCTTGGCGATTATTTCGGACAGGAGCAACAGCCACCTGCTGAAAAGCGCAAATGGCATTCACTGCTGCTCGTCAGTTCGGGGGACAAGCATATTGCTTTGCATCCGGAAGAGGTTCACGGCCATAGCCAGATCGTGCTCAAGCCTGTCGGTCCACAGCTCGAATCCGTTCCATGGATTATCGGAGGCAGTGTCAAGGGAGACGGTAATGCTGCCATCGTCATTGACCCCACAGCGCTCATCAATCTCGAGAGAGAAGAAAAAGAGGAACCCGTCGAGGTACAGGAGGCAGTCGACGAGACGCTGACGGTCATGGTTATCGATGACTCCATCACCATGAGGAAGGTGACGGGCAGCATGCTTGAAAGAAACGGCTATAACATCATGACAGCGAAGGACGGTGTCGATGCCCTGGCACAACTGGAAAATGCCCAGCCGGATATCATGCTTCTCGATATCGAGATGCCGCGAATGGACGGTTTCGAGCTGGCCCGCCATCTTCGCAACAATGAACGTTATCAGAATATCCCGATCATCATGGTGACTTCCCGTACTGGCGAAAAACACCGGGAACGTGCCCGGGAGCTATCGATTGAATCCTACATGGGCAAACCTTTCCAGGAGAGAGAATTGCTCGAGAGTATCAGTGAGCTCACAGCTGCTCAGGGAGACATCCCTGTTGATCCCGCAGAGCGTGGTCGCTGATATTTCGTTCCATTACGAGAAAGCACGTGATCGTCTTGGCAAGCCCGACTGGTTTCATGGAGATCTTTACTGGCATGGAAATAATGTGCCTGTTATTTCCTACGAGAAACTCAATGGACGCTCCTACGCCCCGGGGCACCACAAGGAAAAAATCGCCATTTGTAACCTGCTGGATGCATCCGGCAGCTACCCGGCTGTCGGAATTCTCGTCAAGGCTGTTCCGCGCATGGTGCAGGTCGAGGAGGGGGGCTTGTTGTCAGAGGATGTGGATGCGAAGGATCCGTTCGCCCTGGCGGAAGTCCGCTACCAGGGAGAACGCCTGACCATTCCGGACCTCGAGAAGATCGGACGTGAAATCAACAGGACCCTGTAAACGTCTAAACGCCTGTTAATCAGTCGCCTGTATATTTGCCACTGATCCCATGCTCTTCGGCAAACCTCAGCATGCGCTCGATCGGGATGAGGGCCTTTTGCCGAATGTCCTCGTCGATGTGAATCTCGTTGTCACCGCTGATCAGGACCTGTTCCAGATTGTGCAGTGAATTCATTGCCATCCAGGGACAGTGTGCACAGGACTCGCAGGTTGCGCCTTCGCCGGCCGTGGGTGCCGAAATCAGGGTTTTGTGCGGTGCTACTTGCTGCATTTTCCAGAAAATACCGTCATCTGTTGCAACGATGAACTTGTCTTGTTCCATCTCGGCGACGGCCTTGATGAGTTGTGTCGTCGAGCCGACGACATCCGCCTGGTCGATCACGTGTTCGGGTGACTCCGGGTGCACAAGGACGGCTGCTTCCGGGTGCAGGCGACGAATGCGTTCCAGAGCGACCGATTTGAACTCTTCATGCACCACGCAGGAGCCCGGCCAAAGCAACATGTCAGCTCCGGTGACTTTCTCGATGTACTTGCCCAGATGCAGGTCAGGTGCCCACAGAATCTTTTCACCTTTTTCCTTGAGATAGCTCACGATCGGGAGTGCGATGCCCGATGTCACCATCCAGTCCGCGCGTGCTTTTACAGCAGCTGAAGTGTTGGCATAAACAACGACTGTGTGATCCGGGTGTTCATCGCAAAACTGCGAGAAGAGATCTGCCGGGCAACCGACATCGAGTGAGCAGGTCGCATTGAGATCAGGCATGAGGATGCGTTTTTCGGGATTGAGTATTTTCGAAGTCTCACCCATGAAACGCACGCCGCAGACGACAATGGTGTCAGCATGCGTCGTGGTTCCGAATCGTGCCATTTCAAGCGAGTCTGCTACGCAGCCGCCTGTCTCCTCTGCAAGTGCCTGCAGGTCGCCATCCGTGTAGTAATGCGCTACGAGGACTGCATTCTGTTCCTTCATGAGTTTCCTGATGCGACCCTTGAGTTCCTCTTTCTCATCTCCGGTGAGCTCGGGCCAGGCAGGGTGTTTGGGAACATGGATGCTTTTGCGAATGGCGTCCGCGGAAATCTCTATGCTGCTGGTTGACATGCGCATTCGGTGAACTGGTTGCTATTGATGCTGATTCTATCCGAAGTTGTGGTGAAAATCCGGTTACAATTCGGCCCACAATGCATGATGAGCCCCGGTTCCCAGACGCAGCCCTGATCGACGATTGCCTGCTAGCAGACCGCGACGCTTTCAGAAAACGCCTTACCGGTCTGGAGCGACGCTGGAAGAAAAAGCAGCCCGTTAATATCGGGCTCGAAAAACTTGAAAAGGAGATCCTGGCGTCGTCACACACAGTTGCACTGCGCCGTGACCTTGCCCGTGAGATCTCTTTTCCACCTGACTTGCCCATCACGGGGCGTCTCGACGAGATCCGCGAGACGATCGCGTCAAATCAGATCGTGATTCTATGTGGTGAAACCGGATCGGGAAAGTCGACGCAGCTGCCGAAAATCTGCCTTTCGCTGGGCCTGGGTATTCATGGACGAATCGGCCATACCCAACCGCGACGGATCGCTGCACGCAGCCTCATGTCGCGTATCAGTACCGAACTCGGGACTGAACCGGGTACCCTTGTCGGTTACAAGGTGCGTTTCAAGGATCGCGTGCGTCCGCAGACACGCGTCAAGCTCATGACAGACGGTATCCTGCTCGCCGAGATCCAGCAGGATGCCTGGCTCAACGAGTATGACACCCTGATTATCGACGAGGCACACGAACGCAGTCTCAACATTGATTTCCTGCTCGGTTATATCAAGCAGCTGATTGCACGGCGCAGCGACCTGAGAGTCATCATCACATCGGCGACCATCGATCCGCAACGTTTCTCCAGGCATTTCGATAATGCACCTGTTATCGAGGTTTCGGGCAGGACGTTCCCGGTCGACCTGCGTTACAGGCCGCTCGAGGAAGAGGGTATTTCCGAACGTGACGAGGCAATGCAGCTAGCGATCACTGATGCCGTGGATGAACTGGCGCGCGAGGATCGTGGCGATATCCTGGTGTTTCTATCCGGTGAGCGCGAGATCCGCGAGACGGCCGAGACGCTGCGCAAGCACAGTCTGCAGACCACCGAAGTGCTGCCGCTCTATGCGCGCCTGGCTCCGGCTGACCAGGCAAAAATCTTCAATCCCTCCGGCAAGCGGCGAATCGTGCTTGCAACCAATGTTGCCGAGACCTCGCTGACGGTGCCTGGCATTCGTCATGTCATCGATACCGGTTTTGCGCGTATCAGCAGATACAGCCATCGCAGCAAGGTGCAGCGACTGCCGGTCGAGTTCATCAGCCAGGCCTCGGCGAACCAGCGCAAGGGCCGTTGTGGTCGTGTTGCCGAGGGTATCTGCATTCGTCTTTACAGTGAGGAGCAATTCGAAAACCGGCGCGCCTTCACGGAACCGGAAATCCAGCGCACGAACCTCGCATCCGTCATCCTCCAGATGAAGCTGTTGCACTTTGGTGATATCACCAGCTTCCCGTTCATCGACCCGCCTGACAAGCGCCTTGTTCGCGATGGCTACCGGTTGCTCGAGGAGATCGGTGCGGTGGACGGAGAGCGCAGGGTGACACGGGTCGGCAGAAAGCTCGCACGTCTGCCAGTGGATCCGCGGATCGGGCGCATGCTTCTCGAGGCAGCGCAAGGCAGCTGTCTGAAAGAGCTGCTTGTTATCGCCGCGGCACTCTCGGTTCAGGATCCGCGTGATCGTCCGCTTGACAAGCAACAGGCAGCAGATGAGGCGCACAAGCTCTTTCATCACGAACAGTCGGATTTTCTTGGTTATGTGAGTCTCTGGAAACATCTCGAGGAGCAGCGTCACCACCTCACACGTCGCAAATTCGTTCGGCACTGCCGTGAGCGTTTTCTGTCACCCACACGCGTGCAGGAGTGGCATGACATCCACCAGCAGCTTCGACTGCAAATGCACGAGATGGGATACAGGGAGAACGAAAAAGATGCGGGTTACGAAGAGATCCACATGGCAATACTGTCCGGATTGCTATCGCATATCGGTTTTCGCGAGAGTGGTTCTGACCGTGATTACAAGGGAGCTCGTGGCAGCCGGTTTTATGCTTTTCCCGGATCGTCTCTTTTCGAGCACCAGCCCAAGTGGGTTGTTGCCGCAGAACTGGTCGAAACAACACGACTTTACGGACGCACTCTGGCAATGGTTCAGCCACAGTGGATCGAGTCAATGGCCGGCCACCTTGTCAAGCACAGCTACTCGGAGCCACACTGGCAAGCGAAGCGCGGGCAGGTCGGTGGGTATGAGAAAATCACGCTCTATGGTCTGACCCTCGTATCACGCCGGCGAATCAATTACGGGCCGGTCGATCCCGTTTTGGCGCGCGAGATTTTCATTCGTTCGGCACTGGTCGATGCCGATTTCGAAACACGCGCGCCCTTCTGGCGGCATAATCTCGAGCTTATCGACGCCTTGCGACAGCAGGAAGCCAAATCCCGCAGTCGCGACATTCTTGTCGATGAAGAAGCCTTGTACCAGTTCTACGACGCGCGTATTCCCGCCGGAATCTACAGCAAACCGCAATTTGACAAATGGTTGCGCAAGACTGCCGGAGAACAGCCGAAACTGCTCTACCTGACCGAAGAGGATTTACTCAAACCCGGTGCTCGAAAGGTTGGGGTTGATCTTTTTCCTGATTCGATCGATATCAACGGCATGCAATTGCCACTGGAATATCATTTCGAGCCTGGTGCGAAGGATGACGGTGTGACGCTCGTCGTGCCCGCCGAGGTGCTGAACCAGGTGAGCGGTGAGCAGCTCGAATGGCTGGTGCCAGGATTGCTCGAGGAACGCATCACGACGCTACTGCGCGGGCTGCCAAAACAGCTCAGGCGGAATTTTGTCCCGATCCCCGATACCGCAAAGGCTGTCCTCGGTCGTCTCAGGCCCTCCAGTGAGTCACTGCTGCTGGCACTTGGTGATGTGCTGAAGGAGATGACCGGCGTGCATATTTCCGAGACTGACTGGCCACAGGAAGAGCTGGCGCCGCATCTGAAAATGAACCTGCGCATCATTGATGCCCGGGGCAAGACTCTGGCAACTGGCAGGGACCTTGCCAAACTCAAACGCAAGCATGCAGGCAAAGGCGAGGGTGGCAAGCCCACGGGCATGCCATCCCATGCTATCGAGCAGGAAGGGATCACGCGCTGGACCTTTGGCGACTTGCCTGAACAGGTTCGCATCAACAGGGCAGGGATCAGGCTCACAGGATTTCCTGCGCTCGTCGATACCGGAAGGGATGTCGCCATCCGCATTATCGACAGTCGCTCCAATGCATTATTTGAACATCGCAAGGGACTCCGTCGGCTGATCATGTTGACACTGTCCAAACAAGTGAAATACATGCGCAAGGAGTTGCAGGGCCTCGACCGTATGCGCCTGCAGCTTGCCAAAGCACCATCTCATGTCAAGGGCAGGAAGATCGACATTGAAGAGGAACTCGTGAGTCTGATCATCGACAGAACCTTCCTGCAGGACAGTATTGACATCCGCAAGCAAGTGGATTTCGAAGCTGTTATCGAGATACACACAGCCAGTCTCATGCGTGTCGCCAGTGAAACGGCTAATCTCGTGTCGGAGATACTCGATGGTTACCAGAAGCTGCGCAAGAAGCTGTCATCAATGACAGCAATCAACTGGCTGGCTTCGGTTCAGGATATGCAGCTGCAGCTGGACGGTCTCGTTTACCAGGGCTTTCTGGCGGAGACGACATGGGAACATCTGCAGCGTTACCCTGCGTATCTCAGGGCACTGGAGCTTCGTACAAACAAGCTCAAGCATGCGGTAGTGCGTGATCGACAGGGCATGCAGGAACTTTCGAAGATTCAGGAGAAATGGAAATCGCGTTATCAACGGATGATCGAGCAACAGCGTCATGATGAACGACTCGAGGAATTACGCTGGTCTATCGAGGAACTGCGGATTTCACTCTTTGCGCAGGAGGTCAAGACGGCCTATCCTGTCTCCCTGAAGCGGCTTGAGAAACGCTGGCAGGAACTGGGACTCTAGTTATTTTCTGTCGGTATGGCCGAGATCACGCTGCGGAGAGACCAGGTCACGCACTTTCTGCTTGAGTTCCTTGATGTCCGGAAAGCGTCCTTGTTCCTTGCGAGACCAGACAAGCTCACCGTTGAGATGGATATCATAAACACCGCCTGTTCCGGGTCGCAGAGTGACTTCGGACAGCTCCTCCTCGAAGGTTGTGAGCAGCTCCTGCGCCATCCACGCGGCACGTAACATCCAGCGGCACTGGTTGCAGTAATGGATGGTGATGCGGTTTTCGGATTCATGCTCCGTGTTCATCAGCATTGCACTCGATTGATGGTGTGACAGGGATTTTATCCGGAACAACCTGTCTCTTCTCGAGTATCCCGGGATCAGGAAGGAATTTTTGTCTCCCTCAAGAAATGGAAGGGAAGCCGGTTGATCCCGAGGGAGTGAGAGGGAAGTGAGCAGCATCCTCTCTAGCGAAGAATTTATGTGATACTCGACAGCAACAGGCTTGCTGACCCGGGCTCCGGTACATGAGCAACATATTTACCTACGGTTCCCTGATGTTCCCGGAAGTATGGGAGCGGGTAGTCGGTTCTAATTATCATTCCTCTGCCGCCAGACTGGACGGCTACGTGCGCAGACAGTGCCTTGGCGAGACCTATCCGGTGATCGTACGACAGGGGTCGAGCAGCCACGTCCAGGGTATGCTCTATATCGGTATTTCCACGGAGGATCTTGCAAGACTCGATCGCTTCGAGGGTGAATACTATATACGCCGCAGCGTGGAAGTGATCACCAGCAGGGAAGCCAGTTCCCTTGAAGCCTTCACCTATGTCCTCTCCGGGCGATATCGCCATCTGCTCTCCGAGAGGGAGTGGGACCCCGGTTATTTCCTTGAACATGGTCTTCACCGGTTTCTGACCACCTGCGTTGGCTTCGATCGCTAGTCATACCATCGACCGATCCACGAATCACAAAAGAGTCCCATTGAAATGAGTCAGATCAAAACCTTGCCATCTGTGGGGCGATATAGTGATGAATTGTTTCAGCAGCATTCCGATGGCATTCCATAGTGCCGCAAACAGAGGCGGGTGACCCAGATGGCAAAGACAAAGAAAACAAAGAACAAGGCAGGAAAACTGAAGAATCACTCCCTGCCATCCATCCAGGCTGATGAGGAGGATGCCTCTCCGACCAAGAAGAAGATATCAAAATCGGCCTATTTCACGGCACTCGCAGAACTCCAGATCGAGCTCGTGAAGCTGCAGGAGTGGATCAAGGCCAGGGGTCTCAAGGTCGTCGTGATCTTCGAAGGGCGCGATGCCGCCGGAAAGGGTGGCAGCATCAAGCGTATTACCGAGAGTCTGAATCCGCGAGTCTGTCGTGTTGTCGCATTGCCGGCCCCGACCGAGCGTGAGAAGACACAGTGGTATTTCCAGCGTTATATCGAGCATCTTCCGGCGGCCGGTGAGATGGTGTTACTCGACCGTAGCTGGTACAACCGTGCCGGTGTAGAACGCGTCATGGGTTTCTGTACCGATGACGAATACTGGGAGTTCATGCGCTCCTGCCCGGAGTTCGAACGCATGCTCGTGCGTTCCGGCATTATTCTCATCAAGTACTGGTTCTCGGTCAGTGACGAGGAGCAGGAGCGTCGCTTCCAGAAGCGCGTCGACCGCCCGGAGAAACGCTGGAAACTCAGCCCCATGGACCTGCAGTCACGCAAACACTGGGTCGAGTATTCAAAGGCGAAAGACGTGATGTTTGCCCACACCGATATCAAGCAGGCCCCCTGGTATGTTGTCGACGGTGACAACAAGAAGCGTGCGCGTCTTAACGTGATCTCTCATCTGCTGAGCATGATTCCCTACGAGGATCTGACCCCGCCGCCGATCGAGTTGCCACCGCGCGAAGACACGGGGGGCTATGTGCGCCCGCCAATGAGCGATCAGAATTTCGTTCCGGAAATCTATTGAGTCGACATGCCGGGAGGCGGTCATTCCGGGATCGATATACGTGTCCGGCGAGTCTCAGTAATGCGGGGGAATTTCGTGCCCGGTTGCCGATGCGTTTTCCGGCAGGCTTTCAGCTAGCGACTTGAAGCGTCTGGCCAGTTCCTGAACCTGAATCTGTAATGCCTCGATGCGTTCCTGTTGCCGGTGATAACTCTCGCTGAGGGTCTCGATCGTTTTCTCATGGTCCATGACCAGCAGTTGCAGCTTCTCGATTTCTCTTTCCATCATTGAATCCATCTGTGAACTGGTATCAGTCATTCTAGTGTTGCCGCAGTCTGATTGCAGCTGGCAGGGATTGGCGCAGTGAGGTGGATTTGCTAGCCTGATACGAGTTATCTGAATCTCACCGGAAAACCATGAACCAGGATTACATGTCTGCCTTCAGAGGACGCTTCACGTCAGCCATGCGCTGGCCCCAGCTCGATGCCCTGTGGGATGCGCTGCGCCAGCGCAACGATGGCGAGTGGTTCGTCTATGCTGTCGGTGAGAAACCGCCAATGGAACCAGTGAGTTGTGAACAACTTGATCTCTTCATCACCAGAATTGACGATTTGCTGCACCAGGAACATGATCATGACTACTGTGGCATCGTGTACGCGGACAACCTTGCAGAGCCAACGATCATCAAGATATACGACCCAAACAACCTCGGTGTCTCCTGTGGTTTCAGCCACAATCCTCCCTTGCCAGGCTGGATACTAAGCCGTCTTCAGCCAATCAACCTGCCAGAAGCAATTCAACCTCCCAAAAACCGGCGAAGCTGGTGGCAAAAACTCTTTCACTGAGTTGTCTGAACAATTTCCACATAATCCCCGGGCATTCTGTCTGCGGTCTGTGCTAAAATACCTAGCAATTTTATAGGTAATTAGTGCCAGTCACAGGACGTTCAGATGTCAGAACAACAGCAAACAGTCGCCCAGCGCGAGGCCATGCAGCAAATCACCCAGTCCGTCATGAGCCTGCTGGACATGTGGAATCTCGAAACCGCCGAGATGCAAAGGCTGTTGCAGCTTCCGGAAAATTATCGTTCAAGGGCATTCCACAAGCTTCGTGAGGGACGCGATGTGTTGCCAACAAACAAGAGTGTCATGCGTCGTGCAACCTATCTGCTGCGCATTGCGGATGCACTCAGGACTGCCTATCCCTGCAATCCCCGCATGGCCAGCCACTGGATCCGCACACCACACAGGCGCTTTGGCCGCAGAACACCGCTCTCGATCATTCTCACGGATGACACGGACAGCGGCATGATTGCTGTTCTGTCAGAACTCGACTGCACTTTTTCATGGGATCTGACCGGGTCGAAATGCTCCTGAATGGAGCCTGAAGAGTCCCCCTGTTTTACACAAGCGAGCAGGGAGTCTGCGAATTACATGCTCTTCTTCGCCTTGCCTGATAAGCCGATTCACAAAGTTATTTCAACTTATTGAAAAATAATGTATAAATATTCTGACTAAAAAATAGTCATCTTAACAGAGTCGTAATAAATACCAGCGCTCAGACAACCCACACGGAAACTGTCCACAAAGTTATCCACAATTTGTGTGGAAAACTCGATACCGGCGCGATTTCCTCATTAACCTGAGAGAATCATGTCGATTCCATGTGAATATATTTATTTAACCTATTGAAATAATTGCTTGTATCATTATTAGCCTTTCCTGATGCTGGAGGCTGTATAATCCCCCCCTTCTACACCTGCCCCAATCGGGACTTTTTTGTGATTCAGAATCTCCGCAATATCGCCATCATCGCTCACGTCGATCATGGCAAGACCACGCTTGTCGATGAACTTCTCAAGCAGTCCGGAACACTCGGCGAGCGCTTTGGCGAGGTCGAACGTGTCATGGACTCCAATGACCTCGAGAAAGAGCGTGGCATCACGATTCTTTCAAAAAATACGGCAATCCGATGGAATGACTACCGTATCAACATTGTCGATACACCCGGCCACGCCGATTTTGGCGGTGAAGTCGAGCGCGTGCTCTCGATGGTGGACTCTGTTCTGCTGCTTGTGGATGCGCAGGAGGGTCCCATGCCGCAAACGCGCTTTGTGACGCAGAAGGCGTTCAATCACGGATTGCGTCCGATCGTTGTGGTCAACAAGATCGACAAGCCTGGCGCGCGCCCCGATTGGGTCATCGACCAGGTCTTCGAACTCTTCGACCGCCTCGGCGCCACCGACGATCAACTCGATTTTCCTATCATCTATGCTTCAGCGATCAATGGCTATGCCAGCGATGATGACAGTGTGCGTGAAGGTGATATGACGCCCCTGTTTGAAGCCATCGTCAAAAACTGTCCGCCACCGGAAGTCGATCCCGAAGCGCCTTTCCAGATGCAGATTTCAAACCTTGACTACAACAGCTATGTCGGGGCTATCGGTGTTGGTCGCATCAAGCGTGGCACGGTGCGCCCCAACCAGCAGATCGTCGTGGTCAAGGCCGACGGGTCCAGATACAAGGCAAAGGTAGGCCTGGTTTACGGTTACCTGGGGCTGGAGCGCCATGAAGTTTCATCCGCTACAGCGGGCGATATCATTGCGCTGACAGGTCTCGATGCTCCGAATGTTTCCGATACCCTGTGTGATCCGGACCATGCCGAGGCCTTGCCTCCACTCTCGGTCGACGAGCCGACAGTCTCCATGACTTTCCAGGTCAATACGTCACCTTTCGCAGGAAAGGAGGGCAAGTACCTGACCTCCCGGCAGCTCAAGGATCGACTCGAGCGTGAACTCATTCACAATGTTGCATTGCGAGTGGAGGAAGGAACAGACCCGGAGAAGTTCCGGGTATCCGGGCGTGGAGAGCTGCACCTCTCGATCCTGCTCGAGAACATGCGTCGCGAGGGTTACGAGCTGGCGGTCTCGCGCCCGGAGGTGATTTTTCGTGAAATCGACGGTGAAGTGTGTGAGCCCTATGAGCAGCTCACGGTCGATATCGAGGAGCAGAGCCAGGGCGGTATCATGGAAGCGCTCGGTGAACGCAAGGGCGAACTTCGGGACATGGTGCCGGACGGCAACGGCCGCGTGCGTCTCGATTACATCATCCCGTCGCGCGGGCTCATCGGCTTCCAGACCGAGTTCATGACCCTGACCTCCGGTACCGGCCTGATCTATCATGTATTCGAACATTACGGACCCGTGCAGAAAGGGGGAATTGCCCCACGACACAACGGGGCGCTTATTTCGAACGGTACCGGCAAGGCGCTTGGGTACGCTCTCTACAATCTGCAGGACCGTGGACGACTTTTCATCAGTCCGGGCGAAGAGGTGTATGAAGGGCAGGTGATCGGTTTGCATTCGCGCAGCAATGACCTCACGGTCAATCCGCTCAAGGCAAAGCAGTTGACCAATATCCGCGCTGCAGGCTCTGACGAAAACATCCTGTTGACGCCGCCGATTCGTTACTCCCTGGAGCAGGCTCTCGAACTGATCGAGGAGGATGAACTCGTTGAAATCACCCCGGGCGCCGTGCGCGTGCGTAAACGCTACCTGAAGGAACACGAACGCAAGAAGGCATCCCGCGAGGCTTCATGACAGAGGCTGATGACAGTCACTGGATGGAATATGCCCTGCGGCTCGCACATCAGGCAGAAGCACAGGGTGAAGTGCCTGTGGGGGCTGTCATCGTCTCGCATGGAAAGATCATCGGTGAAGGTTTCAACAGGCCGATTGAAAGCCGGGACCCGAGTGCTCACGCCGAAATCCAGGCAATACGCGAAGCAGCACGTCGCGTCGACAACTACAGATTGCTGAATGCGACGCTTTACGTGACACTTGAGCCCTGCGTCATGTGCGCCGGAGCGATCGTCCATGCACGCATCGATCGCGTCGTTTACGGAGCCAGTGACCCGAAGAGCGGGGCATGCGGCAGTGTCTTTGACCTGCTGCCCGCCGACGAACGATTCAATACCTCTGTCGAGGTCAAATCGGGAGTACTCGCGACCGAATGTGGTAGTCTACTGAGCCAGTTCTTTCAACGCCGCCGCATGGAGAAGAAAGAGTCATGAAACAGATCATTGCAATACTGGGAACAGCACTGCTGGTGCTCATGCCCATCCACCTTTTCGCTGAACAGTCTGTGGCCTATGCTCCGGTTTCGGTGCCGGTGAAGCCGGTGAAGCTGACCGACGATGTCTACTATGTCGAGGGACTTGCCGGAGCCGCTACCGAGTTCGAGGGTTTTATCTCCAATGCCGGCTTCGTTGTGACCGAGGATGGCGTTGTGCTGTTCGATGCGCTCGGCACGCCTGCTCTTGCCTGGCAACTGCGACAGGAGATACGCAAGATTACCGACAAGCCTGTCGTGAAGGTCATTGTGAGTCATTACCATGCGGATCACATCCTTGGACTCGAGGTGTTCAAGGACGAGGGGGCGGAGATCATTGCGCCGGCCGAGGCTACGATTTATCTCGATAGTGGTGTGGGCAGGGAACGGCTCGAGGAGCGTAGCCTGTCACTCGACCCCTGGGTGACAGAAAAGACACGCCTCGTGCCGCCCGATGTCTGGCTCAACGAGAGCATGACGCTCGAGATCGGTGGCAAACGATTCTCCATCCTCCATCTCGGCAAGGCGCACTCCGATGGAGACATCGCGATGCTCGTCGAGCCAGACAAGGTCCTCTTCACGGGAGATATCCTGTTCGAAGGCAGGGTGCCTTTCGTCGGCAGTGCCGATACGCATGGCTGGCTCGAGGCACTCGAGTCGATGCAGACCTCCGGGCTCGAGGCACTCGTCCCGGGACACGGTCCTTCGGCATCTGATCCCGATGCAGCGATCGTCATGACGCGTGATTATCTCGCCTATCTGCGCGAGGTGATGGGTGCGGCAGTCGAAGATCTGACCGACTTCGATGTGGCTTACGAGGAGGCCGATTGGAGCCGCTTCGAAGGGCTGCCTGCATTCGAGGAAGCAAACCGTGTAAATGCCTACGGGGTCTACCTCTCGATGTCGGACGAGGCGCTGGAATAATTCCGGAAACAGCTGTCAGATAGCGTCAGGACGAGGGCGACCCTGCTGTTCAGACAACGGGCCAGGCATTCGCCTATGCTGCGGTAGCCGCAATCGAAAGGAAGGTTTCCGACGACCCGGCGGACTGACCTCGTCGCTGCCAGTCGTGTCGGCTACAGGCATCTCTCTTCTGTTGGTGGACAGTCCGTCTCTTGCGAGCTGTTTACTGCGACTCTCCTGAAACTTGTGTGCCAGACCAGCAGTTCGTAATAATTGCGAATGTTATCGACGTAGGTCACAGGCTCGCGACCGCGGGCGTAGCCATGTTTCAGGCTGGTGTGGTATTTGCTCTGGGCGAGCAATGGCAGGCGTTCGCGCACTTCGTACCAGACATTGGGATTACCTCCCTGTTGTTTGGTGAGAATTCTTGCATCCTCGATGTGGCCAAAGCCGACGTTATAGCCCGCGAGGATAAACCACTGGCGGTCGGGCTTTTCGATCTCATCCGGAATTTGTTCGTTCAACAGCTTGAGATAACGCACTGATCCGACAAGGCTCTGCTCCGGATCTGTGCGATCGGTAATATCGACAAGTTCTGCCGTGGCATTCGTCAGCATCATCAGCCCCTTGACGCCTGTTGGTGAAACGGCCCGGGGGTTCCAGTGTGATTCCTGGTAGCCAATGGCTGCGAGCAGTCGCCAGTCATAACCGGTGGCTCTGGCAATGCGCCTGAAGAGCTGCTCGTACCTGGGCAGCCGGGAATCGACATGTTTCCAGAATGTGTGGGTGTCGGCGAAAGTCAACAGGTCAACATGTTCATAGTAGCGCTGCAGGATGGTGTCGAGCTTGCCGTTCCTTCGAATGCGCTGGAAGTATCGTGTCACCATGTCGAGTAGTGAGGAATCCTTGCGCCTCGGCAGAGCCCACTGGAGTGGCTGCTGCAGCCCGATATCGAAGGCGACGCGAAGATCAGGGTAGAAACGCCTGTTGAAATCAACAACATTGGAATTTGCAATGGTGTACTTGATTGCCTTTTCCTGGAGCAGGTAGAGCAGTTGCTCTACGTCCATGTCCGTGGAGGTTTTCCAGCTCGCGTACAGTTCATCATTCTCCCTGAGCTGTTGTAAAAATTCTCCGTGATGACTGCCGTCGGCAATCTCGATTTCATCGTTCGCGATCTCATCGAGACCTGCAGGCGCTGCGGTACCCGCCCTGTAGACGAGCTGGCGGTTGATGTGCTGGTAGACAGGCCCGAGACTGATACGGCGCTGGATCCCGTCGAAAGTCATGCCGGGCGCAGCCAGGTGCACGGCACCGCCTTCAATGGCATCCAGAAGTTCCGAATCCTTGTCGAAGGTAATGAATTCAGGCTTGACGCCCAGTGAACGCGCAAATGCGGTTACAAGATCATGTTCGGGGCCGGTCGGGCCGTTTGGCCCCTCGTAGCGAGTCGTGGCGGTATTGCGTGTTGCAACAAGCAGTACACCGTCACGTTTGATGCTTTCCAGGATGGTGAGTGGCTTGCCCCATTCTGTATGGAGCAAGAAAAAAATGAGCATCGCCGGGACGAGAGCCGCCATCAACAGCGGCAGAAAGAGCAGCTTTCCGGTCAGGTTGGTGCTGTGCCGCTGGAATCCCATTATCCCCCGGTGTCATTTTTATCTGCGGGTCGATCATCATAGCTTTCGACCGCGTTGAAGTACAGAGAGCCGCGGACACACGGACGGATTCTGTTTTTCGGGTGGAATTGGCCGGGAATTCGGTCGGCGCAGAGGGTACAATCGCCGCGACTTGACCACAAAACAACAGGTTGTATCTTTTTTGGCATCAATGATCGAAGTGAATGAAGTTTCAAGATCTTACGGTAGTCTGGTTGCCGTTGATGATGTCACGTTCAGTGTGGGGTCCGGCGAGATCGTAGGGCTGCTGGGACACAACGGTGCCGGAAAAAGCACCATCATGAAAATGCTGACCGGGTTTCTTGAACCCACGTCAGGCCGAATTCGCATTGGTGACCTGGACACACAACAATACCCCGTCAGGGCAAGGCGTCTGATTGGTTACCTTCCCGAGAACTGTCCACTCTATCCGGAAATGCGGGTGATGGAATACCTCTGCTTCCAGGCTGCCTTGAAAGGCATCACACCATCCCTTCAGGAACAGCAGGCTCTTCGTGTCATCAGACAGACGCAACTCTGTGAGAAGGGCACGAGCCCGATCAAGTCACTTTCCAGAGGGCAGCGCCAGCGTGTGGGTGTGGCCAGAGCGCTGCTTGGAGATCCGAAAATTCTCATTCTCGACGAGCCAACGAACGGGCTCGACCCGTCCCAGATCACGCAGATGCGTCAGCTCATCAGGAACGCAGCACAGCAGGCCACCGTGCTGGTCTCGACCCATATTCTCCAGGAGGTTGAGGCCGTTTGCGATCGAGTTCTGATTCTGCGTGGTGGCAAGCTGGTCGTTGACCAGCCGCTGGATGAGCTGCAGCGCTCAAGCCGTCTGCGCGTTGTTGTTGATGCGCCTGGCGGTGAGGCAAGGGCGGTGCTGGAGAAGATCGCACCTCTGGAGTCAGACGGTGAGGGCTATTTGCTCGATTGCTCCGGCGTGGATGTCACCGAAACAGCGCGCAAAGTCAGCAGTCGACTGGCGGAAGCGCGGATTGGTCTGCTCGCGCTGCAGCCGATAGGTGATTCACTGGAGTCACTGTTTCGTGATGCGCAAGATCCCCGGACGTCACTCGATGCGTAAATCGCTTGCTATCGCCCGGCAAGAGATTGCCGCATTCTTTATCTCGCTGAGTTCGCTCTTGCTGCTTGCCATCTTCGTGGCTGCTGTCGTATTTCATTTTTTCTGGATCGAATCCTTCTTCGCTCGCAATATCGCAGACGTACGCCCGATGTTCGAGTGGCTTGCACTACTCATGATCCTGCTTGCGGCCAGCCTGACGATGCGAAGCTGGTCGGAAGAACGGCGCAGTGGAACCATTGAACTGCTACTGACATCACCTGCTTCTACCTGGCAGCTTGTGATGGGCAAGTACATCGCTGTCATGGTGATTATGCTTGTCGCGTTGCTCCTGACCATGCCGATTCCCGTCATGGTGGCATTCACCGGTGATCTTGACCCGGGCCCTGTTGCCAGCGGCTATCTCGGTCTGTTGCTGCTTGCTTCGGCGTATATATCCATCGGCCTGTTCGTTTCCTCGAAAACGGACAACCCGATCGTCAGCCTGATTGGCAGTGTGACTCTCGGCGGCTTGCTGCACCTTCTTGGCAGTGAACATTTCACAGGATATTTCGGTTACAGGACAGCAGAATGGTTCGGCTATTTCAGTAGCAGCATGCATCTGGAGTCCATGCTGCGAGGTGTCATTGATCCGGGCGATTTGCTCTATTTTGTTGTTGTTACGCTGCTGTTCCTGTCACTGAACAGGCTGTCACTTGATGCGCTCAGAGCTGCCGGCGAGCCATCTGCCGTGCATGCTGGCAGGCAGATGTTGACGCTTATCCTGGTCGTCATACTCCTGCTGCTGAATCTGGTGGTCTCCAGGATTAGTCTGCCGCGTCTGGATCTCACAGGGAACAGCCGTTACACGCTCTCGGAAACAACGCGTTCGACCCTTGAAAGTCTCGATCAGCCACTGCTACTGCGCGGCTATTTCACGGAGCGTACTCATCCGATGCTCAATGCACTGGTGCCCAGGATGCAGGACCTGCTCGAGGAATACCGGATTGCCGGAGAAGGACGGGTCAGGGTCGAGATTGTTGATCCACACAAGTCACCGGAACTTGAACAGGAAGCAGCAGAGAAATATGGCATTGAGCCGACCGCCTTCCAGACAGCTGACAGGTACCAGGCTTCGCTCGTGAGCTCCTATTTTGATCTGCTTGTGCAATATGGTGACCAGTTCCAGACACTGAATTACGCCGATCTTATCGAGATCAAGACACTCGGCGAGACAGATCTTGAGGTCCGTCTGCGTAACCCGGAATATGATCTTACGGCGGCAATCCGCAAGGTGCTCTTCGCACAGCGTACACACGAGAATCTTTTCGATGCCATCCCGGGCAAGATCCGATTCCGAGCCTTTATCTCGGATGACAGCGTACTGCCTGAAAAGCTCGTGGCGCTGAAACAGGATCTCGAGACACTGCTCGAGACGCTTCGGGAAAATGCGGCCGGCAAGCTCGAGATTGTCATCGAGGACCCGCAACAGGGTGACGGCACCATGGTCGACGAGATTCGCGACAAGTATGGTTTTCGTCCCATGGTGGTGGCGCTCGACAAGCCTGAAGAATTCTTCTTCTACATGCTGATGGAAAACGACCAGCGCGTCGTGCCCGTACCCTTGCCGGACAGCCTGGACATGAGAGGATTGCAGAGCGCGATCAGTACGGGGCTCAGGAATTTTGCACCGGGTGTGCTACGCAAGGTCGCACTGGTCCTGCCGCCCGACCCGATCATGATTGCCGGCTTCCGGCAGAAGGGATATGCCACCTGGTACCAGCTCGAAAAACGCCTGCGCGACAGTGTCATGGTCGAGAAGACGAACCTTGCCTCCGGACGCGTTCCCCAGGATGCAGATCTGCTGATCGTCGTTGCACCGGAGTCGCTTGGAGAGGTGCAACTCTTTGCAATTGACCAGTTCCTCATGCAGGGCGGAGCAGTGGTCGTCGCCGCCTCGCCGTGGCATGTCAGGCTCAGCAGTGATGCCATCTCGGCGGAGAAACAGCCCTCCGGCATCGAGTCCTGGCTTTCACATCATGGCATTACCATCGGTGACACGCTCGTCATGGATACGCAACTCGGCTATTTCCCGATTCCTGTCCAGCGTCAGCTCGGCTCGAAAACGGTCGAGGAGATTCGCCAGCTTGCCTACCCCTATTTTATCGATGTCAGAGAAGAGAACCTTGATCAAACAACCGGTATCTTCGCCGGCATCCCCCAGCTCACGATGAACTGGGTCTCTCCGCTGATGATCGATAACTCAGCACTCCAGGTGACCAGGCTTGTCAGCAGTTCGGATCAGAGCTGGCTTGACACGACGGGTGGAATCCAGCCGGATTTCGAGAAATGGCCTGAGAAGGGATTTGATCCAGGAGAGGGAAGGGAGCGGAAGGCCCGTGCACTTGCCGTCCTCACGAGGGGAACCTTTAGTTCATGGTTTGCCGGCAAGCCACTCCCGACCGGGATGACGCAGGCGGGCACCGGCGACAAGGGCGCGCCCGTCGAGGTCATCGAACAATCACCAGGCGGGACGAGGCTGGCCGTGATCGGTTCGGGGATCTTTCTGGCGGATTCGGTGATTGACCTGCAGACCCAGGCGATGGGGACACGTTATCTCGGCAGCCTGCAGTTCATCCAGAATCTTGTCGATCGCGTTTTTGAAGAACCGGGTTTGCTGGCGCTGCGAGGTCGTGGAGACTATGCGCGCATGCTCCATCCCCTCACACGAAAAGAACAGCAAATCAGGGAAATAATCGCAACAGGCACGATGTTTGCAAGTGTCATCCTGCTCTTTTTTCTGGTCCGCTTGCAGGGGGGGCGGAGAACACGCTATCTTCAGCATCAACTGGAAATGAACGATTGAGGCGGATTGCTATCCAATCCATCGATGGAGAACGGTCAGGTCCCGAGGCCGACCGGGTGATCTCCTGTATATCGGCCGGAACGCAATGCCAGCCAGGAAACGGACCCGCAGAAAAGAGGTCCACTTCACTACTCAAAGGGGGAAAACAAAGCGATGTCACGCAGTATCTCGACAGCTTTACTCATCATGCCGTTCTTCATGCTGACGGCCTGCGGCTCCAACCCGGAAAAAACCAGCAGCAACGCCGTCCAGGTCTCCTCGCTCGACAGTCCCGATATCGGTGTCGTCGAGTATCGCCCTAAAACGGGGGCCGGAAACTACAGCGCTTTCAGGCTGGGCGGCGATTACGCTAACTATGCCGCAACCCGCCAGTTCGTCGACCGGATGGTCGACAAGCACGGATTCAATCGCAGCTATCTCAACGGCCTCTTCTCAAAAGTCGAGAGGCAGGATGGCGTTCTCGAGATTCTCAACCGTCCGAGCGCGAAAGGCCCTGCGCGGCCGGGAAGCTGGACGCGCTACCGCAACATCTTCATGACCGAGCAGCGCATGCGCGAAGGTGCGGAGTTCATGACGACCTATCGCAAGGAACTGAATCGTGCCTACCAGCAGTATGGGGTGCCACCCGAGTACATCACGGCAATTATCGGTGTCGAAACCTACTACGGGGGAAACATTGGCAAGGTCACCGTGCTTGATGCCCTGGCGACCATCGCCTTCGATTACCCGCGCCGGTCGAAGTATTTCACGAGTGAACTCGAGCAGTTCCTGCTCATGACGCGCGAGGAGGGCTTCGATCCGAAGAGCCCGGTCGGTTCATACGCCGGTGCGATGGGACTCGGCCAGTTCATGCCGAGCAGTTTTCGACGCTACGCTGTCGATTTCGACGGTAATGGCAGGCGTGATCTCTGGAATCCTGTTGATGCGATCGGCAGTGTCGCCAACTATTTCAGCGCACATGGCTGGCAGAGAGGAGGGGAGGTCGCAGTACCTGCCTCTTTCAGTTCGACCGGCTATCGCTCCATGAAAACAGGTTATAAGAGCAAGCACTCCCTCGGCACTCTTCGCAAGGCAGGCATTCGTCCCAAAGGCAGTGTCGACTCCGACCGTGTCAGCCTGCTGAAATACAGCACCTACGATGGCGACGAGCTCTGGCTCGGCATGCACAATTTCTATGTCATCACGCGCTACAACCACAGCAGCAAGTATGCGCTGGCCGTTCACCAGCTCGCGCAGGAGGTCAAGCGCAGGCATGACCGGCTGCGTTTTGCTTACCAGGCTGGCACTGAAAGGAAAGAGGCTTCCTGATCAAGGGACGGCTGTCTCTCTTCCGGTGTCAGGGATCATTTGCCTGAAAATGATCCCTGACACCGTTTCTGTCAAGGAGCAGCTTTGCCAATCAACACCCCTTTGTTCCTGTCTATAGCGGAAATACGGATGTCCAGGATCGAACTCTCTACGGGGTCATGCCTGTCATTTACCTCGAAGCCGACACGGAAGTAATTCGGCGTATAGCCCCAGTATTTTCCTTCACTGTAGTTTTCAACGAGCACGGGCGCAGTTTTACCGATCTGCTTCTCAAGCTGGCGCAGGCGCATCTCTTCAAGCAAGGCGTGCAGTTGGCGCGATCGTTCCTTCTTGACGGCCTCCGGGACCGGATCCGGCAAGGTTGCGGCTTTGGTGTCGGGACGTGGCGAGTAGGCGAAGATGTGAATGTGGCCGAAGTCAAAGCCATGCAGATAGTCGAGCGTCTCCTGCCACTCCTTGTCGGTTTCACCCGGGAAGCCAACGATGATATCGGTGGTGATATTGATTCCCGGCACCTGCTCGCGCGCGCTGGTGACGAGCGCCGAGAAGTCGCGGGTCTTGCAGCGGCGCGCCATGCGGCGAAGAACTGTATCGGTCCCGCTCTGCAGCGGCAGGTGCAAATGCGGCAGAAGACGCCGATTCTGAAACAGCTGCCAGAAGTTGTCCGGAATGTCCCATGGCTCGAGCGAGCCAAGACGCAAACGCGGTATTGATGTCCGTTCCAGAATGGCGCTGACGAGATCGTACAGGTTGATATCGAGGTCGCTGCCGTAGCCGCCGAGATGCACGCCGGTGATAACGGCTTCCCGGATACCCGAGGCGTGCAGCTCATTGATTTCCTGAATGATATCGTCGAGCGGGCGGCTGCGTTCTTCACCACGTGCACGGGTGACGATACAGAAAGTGCAGCGATAGCGACAGCCATCCTGCACCTTGATGAAGGCTCTCTGGCGACCGCGACTGAAGAGCAGGTTTTCGCCGGGTTCGGTCGCGACAGCCGGCATTGTGGTGTCTGTCAGTTGCGCATTGACGAGTGCCGGAAGACGATCCTTCTCACGGTTGTCGACGAGCAGATCAATGCCGGGGATGGTGTTGATCTCATCCGGATTCAGCGAGGCATAACAGCCACTGACCACGAGCTTCGCCTGCGGGTTGTGATTCTGCACCCGCTTGATGAGACGGCGTGATTTCCGCACGGCCTCCTCGGTAACGGCACAGGTGTTGATTACGAGCAGGTCCGCACCGTCGGGATCAGCGGTGATTCCGTGTCCGAGTTGTCTGAATTGCCTTGCCCAGGTCTCGAGTTCAGCCTCGTTGAGCCGGCAACCCAGGGTTTTCAGGTGCACTTGCACAGATTGCATCTCCGGGTGATGAGGCTCACGCTTTGAGCCTGTCAGGGGATTACATTTTACGTGATAAGTTACGGAAAAACCTGATGAAAGCGCAATTCCACGATCAATTTACGGCTTTGTCCGACTTTGCCGTCAGCTACTGGCCTTTCCTTCTTGCGACAAGCCTGATCATTCTGTCACTGCTCCTCGCTCTGGTGTCAGTCATGCGCAGCCGCCGCGAGTTGCGTACCTGGCTGCTGGATGCAAGGCTGCAGCAGGCAGAGCAGGGTACAGGCTTGCAGCAACTGCTGTCCGAGTCGAATGAGATTGCATCGACCCGGGCAAACCTTCTGCAGCAGGGTCTGGAACGGCGCCTGGGTGAGCTGAATGCGCTCCTGCTTCGTGAACAGGGTGAATTGCGCTCATCCCTGGCGGAGAAGCTGTCGAACGAAAAACTCAACCAGCAGGAGGCGCTGACAAGGGGGCTCGACCAGATTTCCACTCAGGTGAACCAGGCGTTGCTTGCTCACGGCGAGGTACTGGGGCGGCAGGTTAACCGCCTTCTCGAGACCACGGACAAGCGCTTGAGCGAGATCAGTGGCCAGGTCGACGCACGGCTGGACAAGGGGTTCGAGAAGACCACGGAAACGTTCAATCGTGTGCTGCAGCACCTCTCGCGGATCGACGAAGCACAAAAGAAACTTGCAGAGTTGTCAGCAAATATTATCTCGCTCCAGGAGATTCTCTCGGACAAGCGCTCGCGTGGCGCATATGGCGAAATACAGCTTGCTGCTCTGGTGCGTAATCTGCTTCCCGAGAACGCCTTCTCACTGCAACAGACGTTGCCCAATGGAACCCGTGTCGACTGTTTGCTGGAGCTGCCGGAACCGACAGGCCGGCTTGCGGTCGACGCAAAGTTTCCTCTCGAGTCATTCCGGAGTATGACTGACCCGGAGCAGTCACGGCCGGTGCGGGAACGATCCGCGCGCCAGTTTAGACAGGATGTGAAGAAGCACATTGGCGACATTGCCACAAAGTACATCATCGATGGCGAAACAGCGAGCGGCGCCATGATGTTCATTCCGGCAGAGGCAGTTTTCGCCGAGATCCATGCGCATCATCCGGGACTTGTCGAAGAGGCACAACGAAGGAATGTCTGGCTCGTCTCCCCGACCACCCTGATGGCAATCCTGACAACCACGCGCTCGGTCCTGCGTGATGCTGCAACACAGCAGCAGGTACACCTGATCCGCCAGCATCTGCATGCCTTGTCGAAGGATTTCCAGCGTTTCCGCGAGCGAATGGACAAGCTCTCCCGTCATATTTCACTCGCACACCAGGATGTTTCGGATGTGCATCGCTCGGCAAGCAGGATCAGTGACAGATTCCAGCGGATTGATGACGTGGATATCGATTATCTTCAGCAGAATAGCTGAGCGGAGTCACTGGAAAACAGTACTTCGTCTTTCGGGCCGGAGGTATTTTGCAAAAATCGGAATGTCCCGGTCCAGGTCAACCGGTTTGGTAATGTAGTCGTCGAAACCTGCATCCAGTGCGCCTTTTTGCTGTTCGATGAACGCATCTGCAGAGAGTGCCACCACAGGGGTCTTGCTGAGAAGCGGGTTTGCACGAATTTTCCTGACGGTTTCAAAGCCGTCCATGAGGGGCATGTGCAGATCCATCAGGATCAGGTCTGGCTGCAGTGCCTGTGCCTTCTCATAGCCCTCGCGGCCATTATTGGCGATATGGATGTCGATGCCCATATCCTTGAAAATTGCCGTAATCATCTTCTGGTTGATGAAGTGGTCCTCGACACAAAGGACGACGTTTTTGCTCGAGAAGCGGACATCGCCCGTAGCGGTCGTTGCACGGGTGGAACTTCTTGGTACTGTCCTGAGAGGGATTCGCAATGTGAAGGTGGTTCCCTTGCCAATTTCACTGTGAAGTTCAATCCTGCCTCCCATCAGTTCCACAAGCTTCTTCGTAATCGAGAGTCCAAGACCGCTACCACCGAATTTGCGAGTAGTGGAGTTGTCGGCTTGAACAAAGGCACTGAAGATGGCATCCCGGCGACTCTCGGGAATGCCAATACCCTCGTCAATGATGTCGATGCGCAGTACGTTCTCTTCCTTGAGTGCCCGTAGCAGGACTTTTCCCGATGATGTGAACTTGATGGCGTTTGCCGTCAGGTTCATCAGCACCTGATTGAGTTTTGTGCGATCCGTGATGATGTTGTCCGGCAGATCAGCCGCAATTTCGCGCTTGAACTGAAGGTTTTTGCGTATCGCCTCAGGGTGATGGATGTGGTAAACGCTGTGGAGCAGTTGCCTGATACTGACGACGCCCTCATCGAGTTCCATCTTCCCGGTTTCGATTTTTGACAGATCGAGAATATTGTTGACGAGCTCATTGAGCTGCTCGCCACTCATCTTGATATACCTGAGATACTTGCTTGCTGATTCCGGGTGTTTCAGCAGGATCTGGCTAAATCCCAGAATGGCATTCAGCGGGGTGCGGATTTCATGGCTCATGTTGGCAAGGAACTGTGTCTTCGCAATACTGGCCGCCTCTGCCTGTTCCTTTGCAAGTCGAAGAGACTGCTCGTTCCTTCTGAGATCACTCGTCTGTTGCCGGACCTTCTCTTCGATCTCCTCCGAGCGTGTCAGACTCGCCCTGGCGAGAAAGAATATCAGCAGTGTGATCCCCGTCCCGATCGCAAAGGCCAGGATGATCCAGCCATAGGCTATCTCATGTATCCCGACCCTCTTGTCGATGATCAGCTCGTAGGACTGCTGTCCCGACCTGAATCTGAAACTGTCCTGGAGATTGACTCGCGGGGATGATGGATTCACGGCAACGGCATCCAGGGACCATAGTTCGTATTGTTTACTTGCGGAAGGCGCATCCATGCCGACAAGCCTGATAGCGCTTACCGACTGCAGCTGTTCCTCAGTGAAAAACATCCCGAGATTCAGCGACAATGAAACAAGTCCGTTGGTATCACGCCTGCGTTCCTCGACACTGGTCGGCATCTGCTTTCCTGCATAAATTGCCTTGAATAGCACGAGCTGAGGGTTCTCCCGGTTGCGGACAGCGGACAGGGCAGCAATCACCTCGCCGGTTTCAATGGCTGTCATGATTGGCTTGACGTAGTCTGAATTCGAGAGCGTGTTATATCCGATCTGGTCGATCGTATCCGGTTCAAAGGGCTCGAGATAGGTAACGGGGTAATATTCCGCAGAAACCGGAGCCGCCATGAATCCCCCTCGCTCGTCACGCTGGTTGATGGAAAAGGTGGCGAAACCTCTTTCCTTCATTGACTCAGTGAAGTTTTCGCGTTCCTCCTGGCGTACTCTTGGCATCCAGGCAATGTAATTGATGAATGCCTGTCGCTCGAGCACCTCCTGGGTAAAGATACGAAACTGGTCAGCGTCCACGGCCAGGGAGGAAGCGAAAAGGGCGGAGACGTTGTTGAGTGTCCCTTCACTGGTGTTGAGTTTTTGCAGGGCAGAGTCCTCGATCAGGCCTGCGGAGACTGCGAAGTCGTTTTTGGTCTGCTCGATGATGATCTGGTAGACCCAGGTGCATGCAAACAGCGTCAGTATGACCCCGATCAGCAAGATCAGGAGCATCGCGGGATGCTTTTTATTGATACCGGAAGAGCGCTTCACGCTGCTAGTTACCGACTTTTACCGCCTTGCGCAGTATGTTGGCAGGAAGCTGGATTCCGGCTTTTTTCAGAAGCTCTGTGTTTGCATAAATGTTCCAGCGGCGGTTAGCGACGATCGGTATTTCCGATGGTTTGCTGCCCTCCAGGATTTTTATCGCAACTTTCGCTGCCCATTCGCCTTGTTCCTGTGGGATTTTTGTCATCGAGAACATGTTCAGGGTGACCATGAATTCATGGTGCCCGACAGTGAAGCGCTTGATGTTTTGCTGGACATGCATTGTTGCCGCGTCCTGATCCCAGTCCACGATGCCTGCCTTGTTGGCGAGGATGATGAAGTCTGCTGTTTCCTGGGCATCGCTCACTTTTTGCTTCCAGGCATCGAAGGAGGTCACCATGCCATCCCTGACGACGATGCCGCGTGATGAAAAGGATTTTTTATAGCGTTCGTAGTTGCTGCGTGTCGAAGGGACGTCACCGCCGATGAAGATACCGTTGCTTGCCTCGGGGAGGACTGTCTGGATGACCTTGAGCAGAGGGTCGATGGAGATGATTTCCAGCATTCCCGTCACATTGGAGTAGGGGTAGCCGTATTTCTCGGCTGACCAGTTGACACCACAGAATACGAATGGAATGTCGGAGTCACGATAGTAAGGTTCGATGACATAGCGCGAGGCATTGTCATCAGAGGCGATAACGACGTCAGGTTGCATGGAATCGATCAGCTGCCTGGCTTTCTCTGCCGTGGACCTCGCGTAATCTGCTCCAGTGTTGCGCTTGGTATCGAGATAAAATGCCTCGATGGTGCATCTGTCACCAAGGGTCGATCGCATTCCCTCTTCGATTCCATCCTGCCATTCGTAGCCCTTGTGATACGAGGCCAGGAAAATACAGCTCCTGGCGGAGGCGGTCTGTGTCAATGTCAGAATCAGGAAGAGTGTAATCAGTATTGGCAGAGGTGCTTTCAGGCTCTCGGATTTCATTTCCATGCCCCTTCTACAGTTTCTGTCGAACTGTTATTCAATAATGCAAAGCATACCACTAAAAAATCGCGAGGAATCGACTCTAAACACCTTTTATCTTGTGATCAAGAAGGGGCTCTGAGTCGACATCTCATGCTTTTTTACGCGCTGTCATGAAGAACTGGTAGAGCAGCGGAATAACGATCAGGGTCAAAATCGTCGAGAAGCCGAGGCCCCAGACAATCGCTGTGGCAACCGGTCCCCAGATCAGTGATTTTCCACCCAGGCCTGTGGCCAGGGAGAACAGGCCTGCAACTGTCGTCAGTGAGGTGATCAGTATCGGTATCACACGACGGCGAGCAGCGTAAAGTGTTGCGTGCATGACGGACATTCCGGACTGCAAACGTGCATTGGCAGCGGAAATCAGCACGATCGACGAATTGACGGCGATACCGGCAAGTGCAACGACGCCATAGAGAGTGTAGAGGCTCAATGGTGTCGAGGTTGCAAACAAACCGAAAACGACACCGGTAAAGGCCATGAAGACAGTCGTGATAATCATGAACGGTTGCCAGTAGCTGCCGAACTGGGTGCCGAGGATCATATACATGAGGCCGATCCCGACCATGAGCAGCAAACCCAGTGCGCCAAGCGCTTCGTAGACATCATCGAGAATCCCCTCGACGTTGAGATCGATATCGGGATAGCGCGTACTGATCGCATTCCAGCCTTCCATGATCGCCTCGTTGGCGAGTTGTTCGTTCGTCAGCGTCTTGTCGATGTCAGCCTCGACGGTAATGGCGCGCCTGAAGTTGTAATGACGGATATTCCCGATACCGGGTACGCGTTTCTGGTCAAAAAGGGAAGAAAGTGGTACCTGCCTGCCATCCGGCAGAGAAAGTCGGAATTGCAGGATATCGTCAATGTCGGCGTACGCTCGCTGGGAGGATTTGACGCGCACCTCGAGTTTCTGGCCATCATGTCGCATCTCGGCAACGATAAGTCCGTCAATCAGGAGCTGCATGGTGCGGTCGAGTTCGGCAG
Source organism: Gammaproteobacteria bacterium (assembly GCA_037385685.1). GTDB lineage: Bacteria > Pseudomonadota > Gammaproteobacteria > Chromatiales > Chromatiaceae > Sva-25. The sequence continues at coordinate 17,647 of JARRMW010000010.1, read as the reverse complement.
GGCTGATGCCGGCGCGATTGACCGCGTCGTTATTATAGGTCAGGACCAGTTCTGAACGGCCGCGGCTGGCATCATCGCTGATGTCCTGTACACCCCGGACCCCGGCCATGATATCGCGCAGGTCATTGGCTGCTCGCCGGATTTCGTCATAGTCATCACCTCGTACCTTGATGCTGATCGCCTTTGCTTTCGGTGGACCACCGGCAAGCTGGAGAAAGGAGATCTGTGCAGGTCCAGGGGTGCCGGAGACATCCGCACGCATCTCTTCAATCATCTCCTCCACACTTCTGAGTTTCGGTGTTTTCGGATTCAGGCCAACAAGAATCTGACCGAATCTGTCGCCAAGACGCGGTTCCATGTCCGTGAACATATTGCCGCTATAACTGATGATGGCCCTGGCTTCTCCATCACGGACATGGCCTTTGACCTTTTTCTCGATCTCGAGCACTTTTTCCATGGTCGATTCAATACTCGTACCAGGCGGCATCTCGACATTGACGTAAAAGAGACGGATCGTGTCCGCTGCAAAGAAATCGTATCGAATCTTGCCAGAGGCGATGAGGGAAACTGCCCCGAAAAACAACAGCAGTACACCGGCCAGCGTCCACCAGCGATAGCGCATGAAGCGAATGAGAATGCGCACATAGACGATCTGGATCAAGTGCGTGAAGTGCTGTCGAAAAACCTGCATGCGCGAGGGCTTGCGAAAGTTAATACCGGCAAAAATGACATGTGCAGGCAACATCCAGAAAGCCTCCACGAGTGACATGCCCAGCGCCACGACAACAACAATCGGGATGACCTTCATGAAATCGCCCAGAATGCCCGGAACGAGTGTCAGGGGGCCGAAAGCGGCCATAGTGGTGAGCACGGCTGTCAATACCGGCAGAGCAACCTCTCTCAGTGAGCCGATAGCCGCCTCGAGAGGCTGCATGCCTCTCTGGATTCTGTAGTAGATAGATTCGACTACCACGACTGCATCATCGACCAGCATGCCCAATACGATGACAATACCCAGCAGCACCATGACATTAAGCGTCTCGCCCATGGCATAGAGGACCCAGAAAGTCCCTGCGAGCACGAAAGGGATGCCAATCGCAGTCAGGAATGCGATGCGTGATCCCAGAAAGAACCAGGCGACAATAACAACCAGCACAAGGCCGATCAAAGCATTGCGCTGCATGAGATTGATGGCATTCGTTGTAACCGTCGTCTGGTCATCCGTCAGAACCAGCTCGACACCTGTTTGCTGTGACAGCTGATTGCGCTCGTTGATGAATGCCTTGAGCCGGTCAACCAGCTCGATGGTATTGTTGTCTGCCTGCTTGAAGACAGCGAAGAGAACGGCAGGTTTGCCATTGTAGCGTGTCATCTTGTCGGCTTTTTCGCGGGCACGTGTGACGTTCGCGACTTCGTCGATCGTGACTTCACCCCCGCTGCCAATAATGGGCCTCTTGGCGAGGAAAGCGGGATCCGCATCACTGCCAACGAGGCGTATCAGCCAGTCTCGTTCACCGATGCGCGATTCACCGGCCGCAATATCCTGGAAAAAGAGTGCCACCGTATCGGCGACCTGTCCCGGCGTGAGTTTGAGCGCCTGCAATTTCACCGGATCGATAGCAACCAGGATTTCGGGATCTCGCAGGCCAATCGTATCGACGCGATCGACACCCTGTATCCGTTCCAGTGACTTCTCGAGGTTGTAGGCCTGCTGGCGCAGATTTTCATCATCAGCCTGCCCAACGACAGCAATTGAGGCGGTCGGGTAGGCATTCGCACTGGTGATCTCGAGTATCAGGGGATCCTCTGCCGCTGCAGGCAATTCTGCTTCCTTGTTCTGGATCTCGCGCCGCAGGTCACTGACGCGCTTGTCAAAAACCCGTTCGCTGATGTCCTGGAAACGGACAAGGATCGAGGAAACGGAACCGCGGCTGTTGGATGAGACGAACTTGATATCCTTGATATTACGCAGGGCTTCCTCGATCGGATCGGTGACTTTCTTCTCCACATCCAGCGCGGAGGCACCGGGCAGGATTGTGGTGATCACGATCCAGTTGAAATTGAGCGTCGGATCCTGCTGGCGTGGCAACTCGAGATAGGACCAGGTGCCGACTGCAAGCACCAGCACAAAGGCCAGGTTGACGAGCACATGGTTGCTGAGCAGGCGTCTGATCATTGCATGCTGCCAGGCGCGTTCCCGTCCTGGGTCAAGCCGGTACCTGTTTGTGCCGGACTGACAGTGTCACCATCATTCAGGCTGTCACGCCCCTCGACGATCAGTAGGGTTGATGCTGGAAGCTCAACAATGGCGGGACGCCCCTCGAGAGCATCGTCGAGCTTGCGGAAGTGCGCCTTGCCATCCTCCATAAGGAAAATCCCGAGCTGTCCGTTACGCCTGACGAGATATTCGGCTGGTATCGTCCTGCTACTGAGGGCCCAGATAAGCCTGCCGGCGCTGCCGGCTACGGGTGCATCATCAGCGAACCGGAAACGGGCATCGCTGGTTCTCGTGGATTCATCAAGCAAGGGAACAGCACCGCGCAATCTGACCGGATAGCGATTGCCCCCGGTTTCAAACCACTGCTCGCTGCCATTCGAGAGGCTCTCGATCTCTGCGGTATTGAGTCTGGCACTCACTTCCAGCGCCCCGGTTTCCAGAAGCTTGAGCAGCGGGGTCCCTGTCGTCGCAAGCATGCCTCTGTCAGCCATGCGTTGCGTGACAATGGCATCGAATGGAGCTGTCACTCTGCAGTTCTCTACCTGGATCATGGCCTGGCGGATCGTGGCCTTCTGGCCATCGATCTGGGCGGCCAGACGTAATTCCTCGCTCTTGCGCTGATCGACCTCCTGGTCACTGATACTCTGTTTCTCCAACAGGTCATCGGCCCGTCTCACTTGCTGATGTGCAAAGTCATACTGTGCTTCAAACTGGCGCAATACCGCTTCTGCCGCATTCAGATCGGCTTCTGCACGCCGGCAATCTAGCTCGACAAGCAGATCGCCAGCCGAGACCTTGTCTCCCGTTTCGGCATGGATCCCGACGACACGGGCGTTCAGTTCTGCCGAAATCACAGGCGCGTTGAGCGCGATGACGCTGGCTGGTGCGCTCTGTTGCTGTGTGAACCAGAGTTCATCCAGCGACTTGATGGTCACCGGTGTGGATGCAAGCAGGGTAGAGGGAAGCAGTATCAAAAGGCTCGGAAACCATTTCATAAGTGTTTCTCCACCGGGAGTTTTTGCCGGGAGCCACAATCAGGTGACTCCTTGTGCTCCCGTAGAATTTCCTCGCGATGTTTCCGGATGAAATCACGCTTCGCAGAGAGGGCATTGATCCCGAACTCGATCGTAAAGCGGATGCCGGCACTGTGTTCCTGATCGAGCAGGGACTCCAGCATGGTCAGCTTGCTGTCGTAGTACTGCTCCATATGCTCGAGTTTTTCCTGCAGTACCGGAGTTTCGAGCAGATGCGAAAAGAACATCAGGACCAGGAATTCCGAGCGTATGGTTTCGTCGGGCTCTGTTTCCGAGAGGGATTTGATGAAATGTTCATGTCCCTGCTCGGTAAGGGTGAAGAGTCGTTTACCCGGATGTGGTCCGCCGGTTTCGATGCGGCTTCTGACATGTCCTTCCTCTTCAAGCTGTTTCAGAGACGGGTAGATGGAGCCATAGCTCGCAGCATGAAAGTGATTCAGAGCGCGTTCGAACATCTGCTTGATGTCGTAACCGGTCGCATCGCTGATTTCGAGCAGCCCGAGGCAGAGTGTTTTGAGTTGCATCACTGATGGTCCGGGTGAATCATGCAACAAAGTTTATATTATGAATCGATATATATCAAAATGATATATGTCTAATCCAGTCTCATTCGACGCTGGTATTCACGAGCCGCGTTCACGCAGCGGTGGGAGGATGCCTGCAAAGAGATGCATGGCGAGAGCAGCAGGTTAGAAGGAATAGCAGGAAGTGTCCAACAGGTGGAGAGAGAAGCTAACGGGCAGGTGAGCAAGTCATGCAAGTGGCTGCCGCCATGTTGCAGGAATCCATAAACTGCATCAGGCCGGTGGGGGAAATATCCGCTTTTTGCAGGCAGTCGAGGATGGTGCTGCAGGACTCACACAGTCATTCTGAACAGTGCTGGACGATCACTGCAGATAATGAGAGATGTAAAAAACCGCCAGAAGTCTTGTCAGTAGACGTCGTAATGCTTGATATCCCGGCGAATATTACGCTGGACGATAATGCCGTGGATCTGCCACTTCATTCCCTCAAGGGGTATGTCAGGGTACTCGCCGTTTTCCGCAACCAGCCTTTCTCCATTCTCATCCTTGACATACTTGCGAAACCAGTTGGATCCCTCGACCTCGGCAAAGACATAGGCACCGCTCGAGCAACTGCTGTTCGGTTCGATGATGATAATGCACTTGTCCGGGAACTCGGGCGCCATGCTGTCGCCGAGCACCTGCAGTGCGAAAGGCTCCGAGCTGGCGCAGCTACCGAGGCTCTCATCCTCTGATTCTGATACCTCGACCTTGATTTCAGGAAATTTGCTCAGTGCCACCGTGTGAATTCTCCACAGAATCGGAATACCGTATCGGTATAATTCTCCGCATGTTTAGTCGATTCGACAACCCCCACTGATGCGCGGTTACCGCGTTACGGAGCGCCAGACAGTACGTGACCATTTCACCTGGCGCAGCCTCGGGGCGATTATGCCATTCCTGTGGGAATACCGCGGGCGGGCACTACTCGCGCTGTTTTTCCTGATACTGGCCAAATTGTCTCTGATCGGCGTGCCACTCGTCCTGAAGGAGATCATCGAGCTGTTTGAACAGGGAGAGACACAACTGCTCGTCCTGCCAGTCGGACTCATCGTCGGCTATGGCCTGCTCAGACTCTCTTCGGCACTTTTCAACGAATTACGTGATTCCGTCTTCGCCCGTGTCCGCTATCATGCGATGCGACGTCTCTCAACCGAAGTCTTGCAACATTTGCATGGCCTGTCGCTGCGTTACCACATGGAGCGACAGACCGGTGCCATCAGTCGTGATCTCGACCGTGGTGCGCGCTCTGCAAGCACCATTCTGAACTACATGGTCTTCAACATCATTCCGACAGCTGTCGAGTTCATGCTCGTGGGTGTGGTGCTGGTAACGCTTTATGACATCAAGTTCGCGCTGATTACCTTCGGTGCTATTGTCGCCTACTTCGCCTTTACTTTCTCGATCACCGAGTGGCGGATGGATTTCCGGCATCATATGAACAGGCTCGATTCGGAGGCCAATAATCAGGCATTCGACAGTCTTATCAACTACGAGACCGTCAAGTATTTCGGCAATGAGTCACTTGAGCTCAAACGCTACGATGAGACGCTCGAAGAATGGGAACAGTGGGGGGTCAGGAACCAGAGCTCAATGTCCCTGCTGAATTTCGGTCAGGGTGCAATCATCGCTATCGGGGTGACGCTGATCATGTGGTATGCCACCAATGGCGTGCTTACACAGGAAATGCAGATCAGCGACCTGGTACTGGTGAGCACCCTCATGGTCCAGGTTTTTATGCCACTGGGTTTTCTTGGCATTGTCTACCGCCAGGTCAAGTACACGCTCGCCGACATGCAACGCTTGTTTGACCTGATGCAGCAGACACCGGACGTCAGTGACCAGCAGGATGCACCTGATCTCCTCGCAAGCAGGGGTGAGATCGAATTCCGTGATGTCGATTTTCATTACCAGCCGGAACGCGAAATCCTTCGCGGGGTGAGTTTCCGGGTCCCTGCGGGACACAAGGTGGCGGTTGTTGGCCATTCCGGTGCAGGCAAGTCGACACTCGCACGGTTACTGTTCCGCTTTTATGACGTCACCGGCGGCAGCATCGAGATTGATGGCCAGGATATCCGCAATGTCACTCAGCAAAGCCTGCGCGCCGCTATCGGAATCGTTCCGCAGGACACAGTTCTTTTCAACGAAACCATCTACTACAACATCGCTTACGGACGTCCTGATGCGAGCCGGGAGGAGGTCATTGATGCTGCACGCATGGCCCATATTCTCGACTTCATCGAGCAATTGCCCGACAGCTGGGAGACGCAGGTTGGCGAGCGCGGACTAAAGCTCTCCGGCGGTGAAAAGCAGCGTGTTGCCATTGCTCGCGCAATACTCAAGCGGCCCCGTATCCTCGTCTTCGACGAGGCCACTTCTTCACTCGACAGTCGTACGGAGCAGGCTATACAGCTGACACTCTCCGAGGTCTCCCGAAGTCATACAACGCTCGTCATCGCGCACCGCCTGTCGACGATAGTGGATGCTGATACCATCCTTGTCATGGAAAACGGGAGGGTCATCGAGCAGGGAACACATCACGCGTTGCTTCAGGCAGCCGGGCATTACGCCGGCATGTGGGAGTTGCAGCAACAGGAAGAGGCGCAGGAGCGGGAGACGGCGGCATGAAGAGCTACCTTGTGGGTGGGGCTGTACGCGATACCCTGTTGGGGTTGCCCGTGAAAGAAAGAGACTGGGTTGTTGTCGGAGCAACGCCGCAAGAGATGATTGATCTCGGTTACAAACCGGTCGGCAAGGATTTTCCGGTCTTTCTGCATCCGGAAACCGGCGAGGAATACGCACTTGCCCGAACCGAGCGCAAGAGTGGTCACGGTTATCGTGGATTCACGTTCCATACTGACCCGGGAGTGAGTCTGGAAGAGGATCTTGTTCGCCGTGACCTGACGATCAATGCAATGGCCATGGATGCGGATAGCGAGCTCATCGACCCCTTCAACGGCCGTGAGGACCTCGATCAGGGGCTTCTGCGACATGTCTCACCGGCGTTTCGTGAGGATCCGGTCCGCATCCTGCGCGTAGCCCGGTTTGCTGCACGGTTTGCCCGTTTCGGTTTTCGCGTTGCTCATGGCACCAATGCCCTGATGCGGCAGATGGTCGAGAGCGGCGAGGTGGACTACCTGGTACCGGAACGTGTCTGGAAAGAGACCGCTCGCGCACTCTCGGAACCCTCACCAGAGCGTTTCTTCGAGGTGCTGCGTGGTTGCAATGCCCTAGACAGGCTTTTCCCCGAGATCGCGAGCCTTTTTGGCGTTCCCCAGCCACACCGTTTTCATCCTGAAATCGATACCGGCGTGCACACCATGCTGGTACTGCAGCAGGCGGCCCGGTTGAGCCCGTTGCCCGAGGTGCGTTTTGCAGCGCTTGTGCATGATCTCGGCAAGGGACAGACACCACATGCCATGTGGCCCCGTCATCACGGGCACGAGGAAACCGGCGTCGAACTGGTTCTGCAGCTCTGCAAACGTCTCAAGGTCCCGAACAGTTTCCGAGACCTTGCTGTGCAGGTTGCGCGCTACCATGGCCATTTTCGCCGGGTCAGCACAGAGCTAACTGCCTCGACCATTGTCAACACACTCGAGGCACTCGATGCTTTTCGCCGTCCAGATCGTTTCGAACACTTTCTGCTGGCCTGCGAGGCAGATATCCGCGGGCGTGCCGGTAAGGAGAAGGATCCCGTACCACAGACGGGCCATTTTCAGCGCTGTCTCGATGCTGCCAATGCCATCTCGGTACAACATATCCGGGATGCAGGTTATGAAGGCAAGGCAATCGGCGAGGAGTTACATCGACGCCGGGTCAACGCTGTGAAGCAGCTTCTCGCGGAGATCCGTCCATGAGCGCTCAGGCAGTCAGTCGCCAGATTGTGGATACACTCCGGGCTGCCCGGCTTATCGTTCCCATAGCGCTCTTGCTGATCGGCGTCTCGGGGATGATTATCTCGTCCATTGGCATGCTTATGCTGGATCACGAGCCTCTCTGGGGGGCGCTCATGTTGTTCTCAATACCACTGACCCTGGCCGGCATCGGGTTCGGGGCCTGGCTGCTGCGCAGCAAGTTGTTGAAACCGCTCGTTATGCTGCAGAACTCGGTCGCACGGGTTTCACAGGGTACACCCGGGGCAATGGTATCCATCGAGGAAAAGGGTGCGCTCGACCTGCTGGTGCAGGATATCGGCAGTATTAATGAGGAACTTTTCGATCTCTATGAGGATATGGATAGCCGTGTTGAGCGCCAGACGCGCAGGCTTGCGCAGAAAACTGCTTCGCTCAAAATTCTCTACGATGTGGCTGCGACCATTAATCAGACGGAGTCGCTTGACGAGTTGCTGATGCGTTTCCTGCGTGTTCTCAAGGAGATGGTGAACGGCAAGGCAGCGACTATCCGGCTGAAGATGCCGTCAGGAAGCATGAAGCTTGTTGGCAGCATCGGGCTGGATAACGTTCTGCTCAAGGGGCAGGATCTCTACCCCGTGCAGCTCTGTGTCTGTGGAAATACACTCTCGCCGGGAGAAATCCTTTGTAAAAACGATGCAAGGGAATGCAGCCGCATGAATGACCGCCGCATGTATAGCCTGGACGAGATTGACGTTGTGACAGTTCCTCTCGATTACCATGGCGATCTGCTCGGGCAATACAGCATCTATGTTGAAAAACCCGGGATCGCAGGACGTGAGGACATCATGGAATTACTTCAGACGATTGGCAATCATCTTGGTATGACCATCGCCAAACAGCGTTCGGACGAGGAGGCTTACCGGCTGTCGATCATCGAGGAGCGTACCTCATTGGCGCACGAGTTACATGATTCGCTGGCCCAGACGCTTGCAAGCCTGCGATTTCAGGTGCGCATGCTGTCTGACACGCTGCACAAGGATGTTCTGGATGCCGAGGCAGCCTTCAGTGACCTCGACCGGATCCGCAACGGACTGGACGAGGCACACACGGAACTGCGAGCACTGATCGGGAACTTCCGTGCCCCCATAGACGAACGCGGCCTGCGCCCCTCGCTTGAGCGTATCGCCGAGCGCTTCCACGAGGAGACAGGTATCAGGCCATTCCTGCAGTTGCATGTCCGGGATCTCAAGTTGCATGCCAGCGAGGAATTGCAGTTGCTACGCATTGTTCAGGAAGCACTGGCCAATACTCGCAAACATGCCGATGCCCATGCCGTTCGCATCATGGTCAGCTTTGATGGTGAGGAACTGACGTTGCTCGTCGAGGATGACGGTATCGGTTTCGAGCAGGCTCCCGCAGGAAGACCGGGCGAGCATATCGGGCTCTCGATCATGCAGGAGCGGGCCTTGCGCATGGGAGGTGAGTTACGCATCGAGAGTGAACCGGGCGAGGGAACGCGTGTGGAGATGGTATATTCTCCGAGGTCAAGACACGAGGGTGACAGAGATGCGCGTACTGCTAATTGATGATCATGCGCTGTTCAGAATAGGACTGCGTGAGCTCCTCGAGCGACGCGACATCGACGTGATTGATGCTGTCGGGGACTGTGAAGAGGGTATCCGAAAGGCGAGGGAACTGAATCCGGACGTTGTGTTGCTCGACATGCGCATGCCGCAGATGAGCGGAATCAGCGTTCTCAAAAAGTTGCGCAGTGAGCACGCCGGGATGCCTATCGCCATGCTGACCACCAGTCAGGATGAGCAGGATGTGATTGATTCCCTGCAGTTTGGTGCCAATGGCTACCTGCTCAAGGACATGGAACCGGACGAGCTCATTGCCTCGCTGCGTGAAATCGTGTCCGGCAGAACGGTTGTTTCACGCGAGTTGACGGGTGTTCTTGCGCGTGCCGCGATCAGACAGGAGGAGGGTGAGGCAGAGGAGGAGCAGGAGCAGGATCTCTTTTCCGACCTCACTCCGCGCGAGCGTGAAATACTCTGTCTACTTGCAGAGGGCCAGAGCAACAAGGTTATCGCGCGTAATCTTGGTATCTCGGATGGCACTGTCAAACTTCACGTGAAAGCTATCCTTCGCAAGCTCGATGTCCATTCTCGTGTGGAGGCCGCTGTGATGGCTGTCGAGAACAGGATCTGCCAGCGCCAGGAATTGCACGGCAGTGACTGATCTGATCTACTAGCCCGCTACCTGAAATTGAGCATACCCAGATGCAGCGATTCATTGAAAAGATCCGTGACTGGCTCGGCGATATCAAGGAACACATGCCGTGGGACCTCGAAGAGCGCCTCGAGGAAAACGAGGATGTCCTGATTGTCGACGTGCGCGAACAGCATGAATACGATGCAATGCACATCGCCAATTCGATCTGCGCTCCGCGAGGTATTCTTGAATCCTGTGCCGACTGGGATTTCGAGGAAACGATCCCCGAGCTTGTTCAGGCGCGTGACCGCGAAGTGGTCGTGGTGTGTCGTTCGGGACATCGCAGTCTCGTTGCCTGCAAGTCGCTCGAGATTCTCGGCTTCAACAACGTTGCATCGCTCAAGACCGGTTTACGTGGCTGGAACGATTTTGATCTGCCACTCGTCAACAGCAAGGGCGAGAACGTCGATCCCGATTACGCAGACGAGGTATTCACCGCAAAGCTGAGGGATGAACAGATCGACCCGTCGCGCCGCTAGGGGTTTTCCTGTGCATCAGGTTCGGGGGTCCAGAATCCAGTTGCCTCTTTCCACCGGTTCATGATGCGGCAGAAAATCTCTGCCGTTCCCTCTGCATCGTAGATAGCTGAATGCGCCTCGCGGTGATCCCATTCCAGGCCGGCAGCCAGTGCTGCTCGGGCGAGGACGGTTTCACCATAGGCAAGTGCGGCAAGGGTAACCGTGTCCATCGTCGAGAAGGGGTGAAAGGGATTGCGCTTGTTTCCTGTTCGGACGATGGCCTCACTCAAAAAGCCGTGGTCAAATGCAGCATTGTGTGCGACCAGAATTGCCCGCTTGCAGCCACTCTCTTTCATCGCCTTGCGTACAGGTTTGAAGCAGTGTTGCAACGCATCCCTTTCTGGCAGGGCTCCACGCAGCGGGCTAAAGGGATCGATACCGTTAAATTCGATTGCCTTGGGTTCGATGACGGCATTCTCAAAAGGTTCGACATGACAGGCGATGGTCTCGGCCGGTTTGAGCCACCCGTTGTCATCGATGGCGATGGTGACCATTGCGATCTCGAGCAGAGCGTTCGTCTTGCAGTCGAAACCGCTGGTTTCGATATCGACGATCACCGGCAGGTAACCGCGAAACCGTTGTGCCATGCGGGGGTTATAATCGGCCATGGCGCCGCAGGATAGCAGATGCGCTTGAATCAGCCCACCGAAACAAATAGCATCCGTATGTACAGGGACCAACAATCTGCAAGCCTCCTGATGAGAATGACACTATTGCCAGCGGCCCTTCTGCTGCTGGTCTCCCCATCATTACATGCCGAGATTTTCAACGAGTTTCTGCAAAGGGAGCACCCGGAGTTCCCTCTCCAGACCGAAGAAGAGCCTCTTTCTGCCGACGAGAGAGATCCCGATCCATGGGAGAACTTCAACCGCAAGATGTATCGTTTCAACGACTCTTTCGACAGGGCTTTTCTGAAACCCGCGGCTGAAACGATCACGAACACCATGCCGGAACCGGTCAACATGGGTGTAAGCAATTTTTTTGCCAACCTGGATGACGTCGGGACAAGCATCAATAACCTGCTGCAGGGCAAGTTAATTTACGCCCTTTCCGATACGGGCAGGGTGCTCGTCAACTCGACACTGGGCGTTGCGGGGCTCTTCGATGTTGCGAGCAGAATGAATCTCGAGAAGCACTACGAGGATTTTGGACAAACCCTTGGTAAATGGGGTGTCGAACCGGGACCCTACCTCGTCCTTCCTTTTCTCGGGCCTGCTTCTGTCCGCGATCGCGTAGGCTTCACGGTTGATCTGGTATTCGATCTGGCTACCTATTACACGGACGATGAGGGCGTCAGATGGGTATTGCTCGGCGCCGGCATTCTCGAGGACAGGGCGGCACTGCTCGATGCGACCGACTTGCTCGATACTGCAGCACTTGATCCCTACGCCTTCCAGCGAGATGCCTATCTTCAGAAACGGGAATATGATGTCAACGATGGTGAGCTCGAGGACGACTTCTGACAGGTATGAAGCCGTTGATGGTTCCTGCCTGTCGCTGGCGGGTCGCTATCTGATTGATCAATATCAAATTCCATTCAACTCCTCTGGTTCTGCAACACGAGATGCATTGCATTTCATCTAAAAGCTCATTCATTATGCTGAATCCGGGGGTGCTGTCTTCTGGTCGTACAGCAGACGCATCACTGGTATCCAGACAATACAGACCATTGGAGAAGCGAGATGAAATCGATTATCAAAGTAGCAGCTATTGCAGCAGTTTTCGCGACATCAACCGCATCCGCGGAATTCTGGGGCGATGACAGCAACTCGAACTGGTACAACGACGGTTACGGTTACGGCTATGGTGACGGTTCAGGCCGGGGTCGTGGCTCGGGTGAATTCAATATGAACTTCAGCGGCAAGGCAGACGCAGACACCGACTGGAGTGGTGACAGTTACATGTACGGCGCTGGCGATGGCCAGTTTTACAATCAGAATACGCCCTACGGCTATGGCCCCTATGGTTACGGCCGTCCCTATGGCTACGGTCCTTACGGTTACGGTGCTCCTGCTCCGGGGCCAATGGCGCCTCCCATGCCGATGCGCCCGGTCCCCCAGGCGCCAGCCCCTGCTCCTCAGGCACCGGCAGGCAACTGAAGAGAAGATTCTTTCTCTCACTACAGTAAACCGTTCGGCTTTGACTCGATTCTTGCGAGAGGGCCGGACGGTCACGGGAAAATGCCGCGGCACGCGGCATTTTCTTTTACGCTTCTCCTGATGATCCGTTTTCATGCGAGTACAGGATGAATCAGGAAAAAGTATTCGATATAAATATATTAATAACAAATAGATAAGAGATATATCTAATAAATATAATTAGAACAATCGCGGCCCTTGATTCGCATCCTGTGCGTCATCGTGGGCCTGTGGGTATAATGCGCCGATGCCGCCTTGTGGCCGATTGACATGGCAAGTTGCAGCTTGCCTTTACCAACACCTTCAGAAGCTCGAATGATGCTTGCTGAAGAGTTCTATAAAACGAGATCCAGAAACAGCGTTTGATCCGAGACTTCATGGAATCCCAAGAGACACCCCTCGACAAGGTTGCGATGCAACATGCGCGTGTGCTTTCCGGCATGCGGCCGACCGGACAGCTACATCTCGGCCACTACCACGGTGTGCTAAAAAACTGGGTCGAATTGCAGCATGAATACAGCTGCTTTTTCTTCGTCGCCGACTGGCACGCCCTCACAACTCACTACGAAGATCCGACAATTATTCCGCAGAGTGTGCACGAGATGGTTATCGACTGGCTTGCAGCCGGGCTCAATCCCAATGAGGCGACCATCTTCGTCCAGTCCCGCGTGCCGGAGCATGCAGAGCTGCATCTTCTGCTCTCCATGATCACGCCACTGGGCTGGCTGGAGCGCGTTCCGAGCTACAAGGATCAGCAGGACAAACTCAAGGAGAAGGATTTGTCGACGTACGGATTTCTGGGTTACCCCCTCCTGCAAAGTGCTGACATCCTGCTTTACAGGGCAGGGCTCGTGCCTGTTGGCGAGGACCAGGTAGCACATGTCGAACTCACACGCGAGGTCGCGCGCCGCTTCAATCACCTTTACGGACGTGAACCGGATTTTGAAGAGAAGGCTGAACAGGCGATTAAGAAGACAGGCAAGAAAAACGCGAGGCTATACCAGCGTTACCGCAAGGCCTGGCAGGAGAGTGGCGACGAGGAGTCTCTGTCCGCGGCGCGGGCACTGATCGAAGGCCAGCAGAATATCACCGTTGCCGACAAGGACAGGTTGCTTGGCTATCTCGAGGGCGGCGGCAAGGTGATTCTACCGGAGCCCCAGCCATTGCTGACCCGCGCCTCCAAAATGCCGGGACTCGACGGGCAGAAGATGTCAAAGTCATATGGCAATACCATCAGCCTCAGAGCGGATCCTGACACACTTGCCCAGCAGCTTCGCAAGATGCCAACAGACCCTGCACGAGTGCGCCGCACCGACCCGGGGAATCCCGCAAACTGCCCCGTCTGGCAGTTCCATGCCATCTACTCGGATGACAGGACCCAGTCCTGGGTCCGGGAAGGCTGTATTTCTGCTGGTATCGGTTGTATTGAGTGCAAGCAACCCGTTATCGACGCAGTGCTCGAGGAGTTGCGGCCGATCCAGGAGCGAGTGAGAGAGTTCGAAGAGCAACCCGATGTCGTGAGCAATATTATCAACGAGGGCTGCGAGCATGCGCGCGAGGAGGCACGTGAAACCCTCGACGAGGTCAGGCACGTCATGTCCCTGGATATGGACTAATGGAACAGAAGGACATGCCGGCACCACCCCAGCAGCAGGAGATGCCGTTCGCAATCGTTCAGGGAGAGGCGATTCTCGAGCCGCCAAAAGATCTCTACATCCCGCCGGATGCGCTCGAGGTCTTTCTCGAGGCATTCGAAGGCCCGCTTGATCTGCTGCTGTACCTTATCAAGCGCCAGAATCTCGACATTCTCGATATCCCGATTGCTGCGATCACGGAACAGTATATGGAGTACATTGCGCTCATGAAGGATCTGCGCCTGGAACTGGCAGCGGAATACCTCGTGATGGCTGCGATGCTGGCAGAGATCAAGTCGCGCATGTTGCTACCACGTCCCAGGGAGGACGAGGAGAACGAGGAGGATCCGCGTGCCGAGCTTATCCGACGTCTTCAGGAGTACGAGCGCTTCAAGAAGGCTGCGCATGATATCGACGAAATGCCACGCATGGAAAGGGATTATTTCCAGACAGAAATCGTGGTCCCCGACAAGCACATCGATCGCCCGTTGCCTGATGTCGACCTCAGAGAGCTGATTGTCGCCTTTCACGATGTCCTGCGCCGTGCGGACATGTTTTCCAGTCACCATATCCAGCGCGAGGCACTTTCCGTCAGGGAGAGAATGTCATCGATCCTGGAACGCATAAATACGGACAAGTTTATTGAGTTCACAGAGCTTTTTACGATTGAAGAAGGGCGTATGGGAGTGGTTGTCTCCTTTATGGCAGTACTTGAACTCATTAAGGAGACGTTGCTTGAACTGGTTCAGGCCGACCCTTACGGCCCCATTCATGTCAAGGCAAGAGAATCCCATGCCGAATAAATCCCTGACTTCACGGGGAGATATGGTCGAAGCCCCGTCAGACGACACCGAAAATGCGAGGCTTGACTCAAGCATCCGCGAAGAGCAGTCCGCACTGCATTTTGCAGGCACGGGTCGTCTGGCACATGCGATGACCGCTGATGAAGATAACAGAATGCAGAGCAAGCGTATTGCGACTTCAGAGTCGTCTGCAGGTGACGGGCAGAGCAGTGATGCCGCATTGCCGGCTGCTGACCTTGCTGCCGGGAATGAGACAGAATCGGAAGAGGCCAGTGTTAACGAGCGACCTCCCGTTAAGGAGCAAGCTGTTGACCAGGTGTCGCATGAGAGCCGGCGGGACGGCGACAGCATACCGCAAGCCGCACAGGAGGATACCGATACGCAAGAGGATCAACAGCCACGCTTGAATGAAGAAGCCGGTGCTGATGGCCCGGACCAGGACGACATTGCCCCTGAAAACAATGTGAAGCATATCGTCGAAGCGGCATTGCTTGCGTCTGGAAAGCCATTGAGTGTCGACCGCTTGCTGACACTCTTTCTTGATAACGAACAACCTGATCGCAAGGCAATCAGGGATGTGCTTGAAAGCTTGCAGCAGGAGTACGAAGGTCGCGGTATCGAAGTACGCGAGGTGAGCACCGGGTGGCGCATTCAGGTCAGGAAAGAGTATGCGACCTGGGTGTCCCGACTCTGGGAAGAAAAACCCGGACGCTACTCGCGTGCATTGCTCGAAACGCTGTCACTCATTGCCTATCGTCAGCCAATCACCCGCGGTGAGATCGAGGATGTGCGGGGTGTTGCTGTGAGCACGAATATCGTCAAAACCCTGCTCGAGCGGGACTGGGTCAGGGTCGTTGGCCATCGAGACGTTCCTGGAAGGCCTTCGCTCTATGCGACAACCCGGGAATTTCTCGATTACTTCGGGTTGAAGAGTCTTGATGAGCTGCCCACGCTGGCAGAACTCAAAGAGCTGGATGATTTGAACCCCTCTCTTGACTTGCAGGAGCCTGGTACGAAAACAGACAGCCAGGAAGCGCACGAAGAAGACACGCATGATGTCAGGGAAACGGAGGACGGACTTCCGAATGATGCAGGGGCAGAATCACAGCAACAGACGGTCTCAGGTTCCGGGGTAGCTGATGAAGAAGGATTACTGGAATCACAGGATGAGAGAATCCACTAGCTTCCATGAGTGAGCGCCTCCAGAAAGTGCTTGCGAATGCCGGGTTCGGCTCGCGTCGGCAGATCGAACAATGGATCAGGGAGGGCCGTATCCGCATCAATGGCAGGCTCGCGCAACTTGGTGACCAGGTCAGTGAGGACGATCGGATCAAGATCGACGGCCGCCCTGTCAGTGAGAAAAGGCTTCAGTCGCAGCAGAAACACCATGTCATCATGTACAACAAACCGGAGGGCGAAATCGTCAGTCGCCATGATGAAAAAGGCAGAGCGTCTGTTTTTGATCACTTGCCCCCACTCGAGAAAGGTCGCTGGATTGCAGTAGGAAGACTTGATCTCAACAGCGCCGGGTTGATGATTTTTACCACGCATGGTGAGCTCGCAAATCGTCTCATGCATCCTTCCCGACAGATCGAGAGAGAGTACGCAGTCCGTGTACATGGTCATGTCAGTGATGAGCAACTCGAACAGCTTGTCAAAGGTGTCGAGCTGGATGACGGGTTTGCACGATTCGAAGAGATTGTCGATTCAGGAGGCGAGGGCAGTAATCACTGGTACCATGTCGTCATCATGGAGGGACGCAAACGCGAAGTCAGGCGCCTCTGGGAATCGATCGGTGTTCAGGTTAACCGTCTCAAGCGTGTGCGCTTCGGCCCGCTCTTCCTGAACAGTGCGGTAAAGGCGGGGCAGTGGCGTTCATTGAACAGGGAGGAGTTGCGGCAGCTGTCCGGACTCACAGAAATATCCCGGGAGCAACTCGTCGAGTATGCCGCCCGTGAATACCATAAGCCAGCGAAAAGGGTCAGAGAGAAGAGTCGGCGGGGTTCATAATTCCGTAGCAAGGTGATGACATGATGAATCAACTCTTTGTATCTGACGGGATTCTCTCTATACTCAATCTGTAAATAATACTCATAAATGATTCAATTCAAACAAAAACGGGCTCTCCTGGTACAGCATTCATGACGCTTGGTTCGATCAACACATCGTCAGTCACACCACAGCAGATACAGACAATTGCTCCCCGGGTTGTCATGGTTGTCCTCCTGGTGATTGTTGCCTGGTTACTGGCACGACTCACCTGGGAAATCATCGAAGCCTGGAAGGCACCTGACATGACGGAAACGATTACCCTGGATGCTGGAACAGGCCAGCAGAAATCGGGGCTTTATGACTGGCAGACACTCCCGCTGTTTGGCGAAAACAGGGTTGAGAAAGATGGAACTACTGAGCCGGCACGCCCAAGGCCTGCAACAGGCGTGCTTGCTAGAATGCAGCTGGACGTACTGGGCATCGTTGACTCCGACAGCCCCGTGAATTCCTATATCGTCGTCAAGGAGAAAGGCGAAACCATGGTCCTGCAAGAAGGTGATGAAATTCGTGATGGTATTACCGTCAAACGTATCGATCCGAAGTCATTTGTCGCAACCGA
>JARRMW010000009.1:0-57488 GCA_037385685.1 Gammaproteobacteria bacterium | reverse complement strand
CTCGGCCTGCTGGGTGTTGCAGGTTACTACCTGGTATTGACCGAGATGGGTGTCGAGGACACGCTGCATCCGCTTGTCGGCCTGGCCTTCGGCGGTTCGCTGATCTCGATCTTCGCGCGGCTTGGCGGCGGCATCTTCACCAAGGGCGCCGATGTCGGCGCCGATATCGTCGGCAAGGTCGAGGCGGGCATTCCCGAGGACGATCCGCGCAACCCGGCTGTTATCGCAGACAATGTCGGTGACAACGTCGGTGACTGCGCAGGCATGGCTGCGGATCTCTTCGAGACCTATGCCGTGACCGTTGTTGCCACCATGCTGCTC
Source organism: Gammaproteobacteria bacterium (assembly GCA_037385685.1). Taxonomy (GTDB): domain Bacteria; phylum Pseudomonadota; class Gammaproteobacteria; order Chromatiales; family Chromatiaceae; genus Sva-25. Next base: position 57,167 of record JARRMW010000009.1, on the reverse strand, counting down.
GGCAGCCTCCTGGTTGCCGGCGCCGGTGAATCCGCGATTCTCTACCCGCTCGCCCTTGGCGGTGTCTCCATCATTGCCTCCATCATCGGCATCTTTATGGTCCGGACCAAAAAGAGCACGCCGAAGATCATGGCGGTACTCTACCGTGGCCTGATTGTTGCAGGTGTACTCTCGATTGCCGGCTTCTACGGCGTCACCGAGTGGATGATGGCGGATAACGGACAGTTCACGACCATGGAGCTGTTTGGCTCGGCGCTGATCGGCCTCTTGCTGACGGGTGCCATGGTTGTCATCACCGAGTACTACACCAGTACCGATTACCACCCGGTTCGCCACATTGCCGAGGCCTCCACTACGGGTGATGGCACCAACGTGATTGCAGGCCTGGGCGTGTCGATGAAATCGACAGCATTGCCGGTGATTGTCGTCTGCCTCTCGATCTGGACCGCCTATTCCCTGGCAGGACTCTATGGCATTGCGATTGCTGCCACCTCCATGCTCTCCATGACGGGTATCATTGTCGCGCTCGACGCCTATGGCCCGATCACGGATAACGCCGGCGGTATTGCCGAGATGGCAGAGCTCGACGAGAGCGTACGCAACATCACTGACCCGCTGGATGCCGTTGGTAACACGACCAAGGCTGTCACCAAGGGGTACGCTATCGGCTCTGCCGGTCTTGCGGCACTGGTGCTCTTTGCTGATTACACCCACGGTCTCGAAAAAGCCGGTCTGTCACTCTCTTTTGACCTTTCCGATCACATGGTCATCATCGGCCTCTTCATCGGTGGCCTGGTGCCTTACCTCTTTGGCTCGCTTGCCATGGAGGCTGTTGGTCGTGCCGCTGGCGGTATCGTCAACGAAGTTCGCCGCCAGTTCCGCGAGATGCCGGGTATCATGGATCGCAGCCAGAAGCCGGACTACTCGAGAGCAGTCGACATGCTGACGATCGCGGCGATCAAGGAGATGATCATCCCGTCACTCCTGCCGATCCTGATTCCTGTCGCGGTTGGCGTGCTGCTTGGCCCGGTGGCCCTCGGGGGCGTGCTTCTCGGTTCTATCGTGACCGGTATCTTCGTGGCGATTTCAATGACCACGGGTGGCGGTGCCTGGGACAATGCCAAGAAGTACATCGAGGACGGTAACTATGGTGGCAAGGGGTCCGATGCGCACAAGGCTGCGGTGACCGGTGACACGGTTGGCGATCCCTACAAGGATACCGCCGGACCTGCGATCAACCCGCTGATCAAGATCATCAACATCGTTGCCTTGCTGATCATTCCCCTGATCGTCTGATCGGCATTGTTCAGCATTGCAGGGCCCCGGTTTGCCGGGGCCTTGTTGTGTCTGGACGCAGGAAATAGCACGGGGCACGAGCCTGTAGTCGCGAAGATGCGCGCTTTTATGCCCGGGATTGTCATTCCTCAATCTGCTGCAGCTTGCTGTCAGTCAAGCTGCACAGTAGAATGAAATCATCCAACAGATATCCAAAGCGGGGCGACCACAAGTCTGTCCCGTTTTTATTGTGCCCTGGAGACATGAACGGTGAATAAACCTGCGCTTCTGGTGCTGGAAGACGGGAGCGTCTTCCGCGGTCAGTCAATCGGTGCTGACGGGGAAACCGTCGGCGAAGTGGTATTCAATACGGCCATGACCGGTTACCAGGAGATCCTGACCGATCCATCCTATTCCCGCCAGATCGTCACTCTGACTTATCCTCACATCGGTAATACCGGCACCAACTCCGAGGACGAGGAGTCCTCACAGGTCCATGCGGCCGGCCTGGTGATTCGGGATCTCTCGATGATTGCGAGCAACTGGCGTAACCGTGAGTCGCTGCAGGATTACCTCGCGCGGCAGGGGATCGTTGGTATCGCCGATATCGATACGCGGCGCCTCACGCGCATCCTGCGCGAGAAGGGTGCGCAGAACGGCTGTATCATCGCCGGTGACAACCCCTCTGAAGAGCAGGCGTTGGCAGCTGCAAAGGCATTTCCGGGCCTCAAGGGCATGGACCTCGCAAAAGAGGTCACCACGCAGACGAGTTACGAGTGGACAGAAAAGAGCTGGTCTCTTGGCGAGGGGCACCAGTCAGCCTCCACCGGTGACCTGCGTCTTCATGTCGTGGCCTATGACTACGGTATCAAGCGCAACATTCTGCGCATGCTCGTCGATCGTGGCTGCCGCATCACAGTGGTGCCTGCCATGACTCCGGCCAGTGAGGTCCTTGCCATGAAACCTGACGGCATCTTCCTCTCCAACGGCCCTGGTGATCCCGAGCCCTGTGACTATGCCATCGAGGCCATCAGAGATCTTCTCGAAACAGAAACGCCGCTGTTTGGCATCTGTCTCGGTCACCAGCTGCTGGGTCTGGCCAGTGGCGCAAGAACGGTCAAGATGAAATTCGGCCATCATGGTGCCAATCATCCTGTGCAGGATCTTGAAAGCAAGAGTGTCATGATCACCAGCCAGAACCATGGCTTTGCCGTCGACGAGGCGACTCTGCCAGACAACCTGGTTGCCACGCACAAGTCATTGTTCGACGGTTCCCTGCAGGGCATCCATCGCACCGATAAACCTGCATTCAGCTTCCAGGGGCATCCCGAGGCAAGCCCGGGGCCGCATGACGTTGCGCCGGTTTTCGATCATTTCATCGAACTGATGAATCAGTAAGCAGTAATCCGACAAAGGAGATCACGCATGCCTTTATCCCATCACCCGCTGGTCAAGGAATTTCCTGATCACACGGATGACATCCATCGCCTCAAGATGGAAAACAACTACTTCCAGAACCTCATGGACAAGTACGAAGAGCTCGACAAGGAGATCTTCCGCATCGAGGATGGTAGCGAGCCGACAGATGACCTGATCGTCGAACAGCTCAAGAAACAGCGTCTCGCCCTCAAGGACGAGCTTTTTCAACTGATCCAGGCTGGCTGAACAAGATAATCAGATGCCCAAACGCAACGACATCGAAACCATTTTGATCATTGGTGCGGGCCCGATCGTGATCGGCCAGGCCTGCGAGTTCGACTATTCGGGTGCCCAGGCATGCAAGGCCCTGCGTGAAGAGGGATTTCGTGTCGTACTGGTCAACTCCAACCCGGCCACGATCATGACCGATCCCGATTCGGCCGATGCAGTTTATATCGAGCCGATCAACTGGGAGACACTCGCTCGCATCATCGAGAAGGAGCGTCCTGACGCGCTTCTTCCTACCATGGGCGGCCAGACAGCATTGAACTGTGCGCTCGATCTGGTGCGTGAGGATGTACTTCAAAAATTCGGTGTGGAGCTGATCGGTGCCTCGCGCGAGGCCATCGACAAGGCCGAGGACCGTGATCTTTTCCGCCAGGCGATGCACAAGATCGGTCTGGATATGCCACGTTCGGCAATTGCACACAGTCTCGAAGAGGCATTTCAGGTTCAGGCATCGATCGGCTATCCGACCATCATCCGCCCTTCGTTCACGATGGGGGGCAGTGGTGGCGGCATCGCTTACAACAAGGAGGAGTTCGAGGAGATCTGCAAACGCGGACTCGATCTCTCGCCGACCAACGAACTTCTGATCGAGGAGTCGATTCTCGGCTGGAAGGAGTACGAGATGGAGGTCGTGCGGGATCACAAGGACAACTGCATCATCATCTGCTCTATCGAGAATCTCGACCCGATGGGGGTCCACACGGGCGACTCGATTACAGTCGCGCCGGCGCAGACGCTCACCGACAAGGAGTACCAGATCATGCGCAACGCCTCGCTCGCCGTTCTGCGCGAGATTGGCGTTGATACGGGCGGTTCGAATGTGCAGTTCGCGATCAACCCGGATAACGGTCGCATGATCATTATCGAAATGAACCCGCGTGTGTCGCGTTCTTCCGCACTGGCCTCGAAAGCCACGGGTTTCCCGATTGCCAAGGTCGCAGCCAAGCTGGCTGTGGGCTACACGCTTGATGAACTCAGCAACGAGATTACCGGCGGCGTCACGCCAGCTTCCTTCGAGCCATCAATCGACTATGTCGTGACCAAGGTGCCACGTTTTGCATTCGAAAAGTTCCCCAAGGCCAACGACCGCCTGACGACCCAGATGAAGTCTGTCGGGGAGGTCATGGCGATTGGTCGCACGCTGCAGGAGTCACTGCAAAAGGCGCTCCGCGGCCTCGAGACCGGCAAATGCGGTTTCGACGAGATATTCGAGGATTTCGATCCCGGCAAGAAGGAAGATCTGAATCGACTCAGGAACGAGCTGCGCCAGCCGGGGCCGGACAGGCTCTGGTATGTCGGCGAAGCCTTTCGTCATGGCATGACCATGGATGAGGTCCACCAGGTCACCATGATCGATCCCTGGTTCCTCGTGCAGATCGAGGACATCATCCGGACCGAATCCATCATTGCAGCCACGCCGCTGGCCGATGTCACGCGTGAGCAGATGCTCGGCTGGAAACGCAAGGGCTTTTCCGACGAGCGCATGGCAGCAGTCATGGGGATTGCCGAATCGGAAGTCCGCAACAGGCGTTATGACCTTGACGTGCGCCCCGTTTACAAGCGCGTCGACACCTGTGCAGCGGAGTTCGCCTCGAGTACTGCCTACATGTACTCCACCTACGAGGAGGAGTGCGAGGCGGATGTGTCCGACAGGGAGAAGATCATGGTACTCGGGGGTGGCCCCAACCGCATAGGACAGGGCATCGAGTTCGATTACTGTTGTGTTCATGCGGCCTTTGCGATGCGCGAGGACGGCTATGAAACCATCATGGTCAACTGCAATCCCGAAACCGTCTCAACCGACTACGATACGTCCGACCGTCTCTATTTCGAGCCCCTGACACTCGAGGATGTCCTCGAGGTGATACACAAGGAGCAGCCTAAGGGGATCATCGTGCAGTATGGCGGCCAGACACCGCTGAAGCTCGCCGAGGCACTCGAGGAGGCCGGCGCACCGATCATTGGTACGAGTCCCGATGCGATTGATGCTGCCGAGGATCGTGAGCGTTTCCAGAAAATGATCGAGAAACTCGGTCTGCTGCAGCCACCTAACAGGACCGCGACAGATGCCGGTCAGGCTGTCGGGCTCGCAGAGGAGATCGGTTATCCGCTCGTGGTGCGACCCTCCTACGTGCTCGGTGGTCGCGCCATGGAGATTGTCTACAACGAGGAAGACCTGCGCCGCTACATGCGCGAGGCCGTGCAGGTTTCGAACGATTCGCCGGTGCTGCTCGACCGATTCCTCGATGATGCCATCGAGATCGATGTCGATGCCATCTGTGACGGCAAGGATGTACTGATCGGCGGTATCATGGAGCACATCGAGCAGGCCGGCGTTCACTCCGGCGATTCAGCCTGTTCCTTGCCGGCTTACACGCTCTCGGAGGCGATCCAGCATCGTCTGCGTGAACAGATTCGCAAGATGGCACTGGAGCTCAAGGTTGTTGGCCTGATGAATACCCAGTTCGCTATCAAGGGCGACGATATCTACTTGCTCGAGGTCAACCCGCGTGCGTCGCGCACGGTGCCTTTTGTCTCGAAAGCAACGGGGGTACAGCTCGCAAAGGTCGCTGCCCGCTGCATGGCCGGGCGTTCGCTTGTCGAGCAGGGCATCACGGAAGAGCGCAAGCCTCGCTACTTTGCGGTCAAGGAAGCGGTCTTTCCGTTCGTGAAATTTCCCGGCGTGGACACGGTCCTCGGACCCGAAATGAAATCGACCGGGGAGGTCATGGGCAGCGGCAAGACGTTTGGCGAAGCCTACGCCAAGGCCGTCATCGGCGCCGGCATGGATCTGCCGACAGGCGGAAAGGCATTACTCAGTGTACGCGAACTGGACCGCGGCCGTGTCGTCGGGGTCGCCCGTTCGCTCGCTGAGCTCGGTTTCGAACTCTTTGGTACGCATGGAACAACGCGCGTACTGAACGCAGCCGGCATTGCCTGCACTGGTGTTAACAAGGTTGCAGAGGGACGTCCACATGTTGTGGACATGATCAAAAACGAGGAAATCGACTTTATCGTCAACACGACCGAGGGCAAGCAGGCCATTGAAGATTCTGCAGAAATCCGCTATGCTGCGCTGCAAAATAAAGTCGCTTACACGACAACAATCTCGGGCGCCGAAGCCCTGTGCATGGCCATGCAAAAACGTGGCGAGACCGGTGTCAGCACCTTGCGTGAACTCCACCAGTCGGTTTCCTGACCTGTTGATGAATAACACTTAATGAACAAGATACCACTGACTGTCCGTGGTGCCGAGACACTGCGGGCTGAGCTCGAGGAACTCAAGAAGATCAAGCGTCCAGCCGTGATCCAGGCGATTGCGGAGGCGCGCGCTCACGGTGATCTCAAGGAAAATGCCGAGTACCATGCTGCGCGTGAGCAGCAAAGCTTCATCGAGGGGCGCATCAAGGACATTGAGTCAAAACTGTCCCATGCGCAGATCATCGATGTCACGACCATGGATGCCGGCGGTCGCGTGATCTTTGGCGCGACCGTCGACGTGGTCGACATGAATACTGATGAAGAGTTTACCTACCAGATCGTCGGTGAAGACGAGGCCGATATCCAGAAGGGCCTGATATCGGTGAATTCACCAATTGCCCGCGGTCTGGTCGGAAAGGAGGAGGGGGACGTGGCTGTTGTCGAGACCCCCGGAGGCAAGCGCGAATTCGAGATTGTCGAGGTCCGCTACATCTAGTTTTCGGGGGATTCCCTATGACCAATAGCGAATTGATGCTGGAAGGCCTGAAACTTCTCGGGCTGGGTATGGGCAGTGTCTTTCTGTTCCTTATTGTATTGGTATTTGCAATGAAGAGTATGAGTGCTCTCGCCAATATATTGGATTCCGGCGAACCCCCGGTCTTGCCCGGTACGACGCCGCCTGCCACAGGCCATGGCAATGCAGTTGATTCGGTCGTACCTGTGATTGCGGCTGCGATTGCGGCTTATCGTCATAACCACAAGTAGATCATTCATCATGGCAAACAAACTTGGAATCACCGACGTTGTTCTGCGCGACGGTTCGCAGTCACTCCTTGCCACGCGTGTTCGTATCGAGGACATGCTGCCTATCGCTGAAAAACTCGACAAGGTAGGCTACTGGTCACTCGAGACCTGGGGTGGGGCGACTTTCGATGCCTGTATCCGATTTCTGGGGGAAGACCCGTGGGAGCGTCTGCGCCTGCTGAAGGCTGCAATGCCCAACACGCGCATGCAGATGCTGCTGCGTGGCCAGAACCTGCTCGGCTACCGGCACTATGCCGATGATGTTGTCGAGCGGTTTGTCGAGCGTTCGGCCGAGAACGGTATGGATGTCTACCGTATCTTTGATGCGATGAATGACGTTCGCAACCTCGAGACTGCCATCAAGGCAACGCTCAAGGTTGGAAAACATGCCCAGGGAACCCTTTCCTATACCGTCAGTCCCGTGCATACCGTGGACGGCTACGTCGATATGGCACGAAAGCTCGAGGATCTCGGATGTCACTCGATCTGCATCAAGGACATGGCCGGCCTGCTCAAGCCCTATGTGGCTTACGAACTGGTCTCGAAGCTCAAGGAAGCTGTGCAGATACCGATCGGTATGCACTCGCACGCCACCACAGGCATGAGCACGGCAACAAACATCAAGGCCGCCGAGGCGGGCATCGACATGGTGGATGCCTCGATCTCGTCGATGTCCATGACCTATGGTCACTCGGCAACCGAATCGCTCGTTGCAATCCTCGAGGGCACCGATCGCGATACGGGCCTCGATTTGAACCTGCTCGAGGAGATTGCGAGCTATTTTCGCGAAGTGCGCAAAAAGTATGCGAGATACGAGGGAGCGCTCAAGGGTGTTGACTCCCGGATCCTCGTGGCACAGGTTCCCGGCGGCATGCTGACCAACATGGAGAACCAGCTGCGTGAGCAGGGTGCTTCCGACAAGCTCGACGAGGTCCTGAAGGAGATTCCGCGCGTGCGTGAGGATCTGGGCTTCATCCCGCTGGTCACCCCGACCAGCCAGATCGTCGGTACGCAGGCGGTCCTGAATGTGCTGACTGGTGAGCGCTACAAGAGCATTGCCAAGGAGACTGCCGGCATCCTCAAGGGTGAATACGGTGCGGCGCCTGCCCCTGTCAACAAGGAGCTGCAGGAGCGTGTGCTCGAGGGCAAGGAGCCAATCACTGGTCGTCCCGCCGATCTGCTCGAGCCCGAGTTCGAGAAGCTCAGGCAGGAACTCAAGGGAATCGCAAATGAAAGGAATATCAGGCTGGCCGACAACCTTGACGATGATGTCCTCATCTATGCGCAGTTCCAGCAGGTCGGCCTGAAATTTCTCGAGAACAGGGGACATCCCGATGCATTCGAGCCCGTCCCTGAAGCAGGAGACGTCGCACCTGCTGCAAAAGCCGCAGCACCGTCGCCCGCTGGAGGACCGGAAGCCTACACAGTGAGTGTCAATGGAGTCAGCTATAATGTCGTTGTCGCCCCGGGCGGCGAAATCACCGATGTGACACCGGCTGCCCCTGCCGCAACGCCTGCCCCCGTAGCTACAGGCGGCGCAACCATCGACGCGCAACTTGCCGGCAACGTTTTCAAGATCAACGTGGTTGAGGGCCAGGCAGTCAACGAGGGGGATGTCGTCATCATCCTCGAAGCCATGAAAATGGAAACCGAGGTCAGAACCTCCTGTGCAGGTACAATTGCCTCGATCCATGTCAGGGAAGGTGATGCTGTCCACGTCGGCGATACGCTCGTGACGCTTGCCTGATGGACGGGTTCAACGCGCTCTGGCAATCCATGGGGCTTGCCCAGTTCGCCCTGGGCAATGCCTGGGGAGAGTTGCTGATGATGGTCGTTGGTGGCTTGCTCATCTACCTGGCCATTGTCAGAAAATTCGAACCTCTCCTGTTGTTGCCAATCGGTTTCGGAGCATTGCTCGCCAATATCCCTGTCGCCGGGCTTGCCGAGAGCGCCATCGAGCAGTTGATACACCATGGTCCGGATGCACACAAAATCGCACTCGCCAGGCTGCTTGATGTCCCTGTCGAACAGCTCTCTGCAGGACTGAAGAATGCTCCGGCTGCCATGCAGCAGACGGCGGCTCATCTTGCGACAGACCTGGGTTATTCCAATGGCATGCTTTACCAGTTTTACAGCGTCGCCATTGGAAGTGGCATTGCTCCCCTGCTGATTTTCATGGGCGTTGGTGCTCTGACGGATTTCAGTGCACTGATTGCACGTCCCTCCACCTTGCTGCTCGGTGCCGCTGCCCAGTTCGGAATCTTCGCCACACTGCTGGGGGCGCTTGCACTCAATCTTTTGCCGGGATTCGATTTCACGCTTGCCGATGCATCCGCCATCGCGATCATCGGTGGTGCCGATGGTCCGACAGCCATCTTTCTTGCCTCGAAACTGTCACCCGATCTGCTCGGTGCCATCGCCGTGGCGGCCTACTCGTACATGGCACTCGTGCCGATCATCCAGCCACCTATCATGAAGTTGCTGACCACCGAGGAGGAGCGCAAGGTGCAGATGAGCCAGCTGCGCCCGGTCAGCAAGGCGGAGAAGGTTCTCTTTCCATTCTCGGTGCTGATTCTCACCATCCTTTTTCTGCCTTCCGCTGCGCCGCTGATCGGCATGCTGATGTTCGGCAACCTGCTGCGCGAAAGCGGTGTCGTCGAGCGCCTCAGCAATGCTGCCCAGAACGAGATCATCAACATTGTCACCATCTTTCTCGGCCTGTCGGTTGGTTCCAGGCTCTCTGCCGACAAGTTCCTGTCAGTCGAGACGCTTGGCATTCTTGCGCTGGGCGCGCTTGCTTTCGCTATCGGCACTGCCGCGGGTGTGCTGATGGGCAAGGCGATGCACAGGATCAGCGGCGGCAAGATCAACCCGCTCATCGGTGCTGCCGGCGTGTCGGCCGTACCTATGGCGGCGCGTGTCGTGAACAAGGTTGGCCTCAAGGCCAATCCGCACAACTTCCTGCTCATGCATGCCATGGGGCCGAATGTGGCCGGCGTCATCGGTTCGGCAGTCGCGGCCGGTATTCTGCTGGCAGTCGTCGGAGGCTAATTCCGGTCGAGCCCCGCCACGGGATGCGGGCAGTTCGCATCCCCTGTGCTTTTCCATGCTCCCGACCCCGCTGGAAACACTCCCTGACGCTGCATTTTCACGGCATGGTACCAATGAGCGGTTTTGTCGCAATTTCAGCCAGATAGGCACGAATTTTTGACATCCGCCCGCTTCCCAAATAGAATTGCGCGTTTATGTCATCGCGCTGTCCGGAAATCGTCGACCCTTGGCGGGTTTCCGAGCAAAAACAGACATTTTCCGGTTCTGTGCGGTTGGGCGATCTGCCCCGCCTCGGCCCTCTGTTAAGTCGTTCCGAGGGTACTGCAGACTACCAGTTTGTCTTTTCTCGGGATCAGTATCGGCGCCCATTGATCGAAGGGCACGTCGAGGCCACCCTGTGGCAGACCTGTCAGCGCTGTCTCGCAGAGATGCCGCTCAAGGTCGACAGCAAGTTCAGTCTTGTCGTCGTGCAGGGTTACGATGAGGCCGGACAAGTCGACGAGACCCTCGAGCCTTTGCTGGCGGAAGAGGGCAAGGTCAGTCTGCTGGAACTTGTCGAGGATGAGTTGCTGCTGGGATTGCCAGTTGTGGCATTGCACGAGCAATGCGATGCGCCAGCATATGATGACGATGAGATCTCCGTCGAGGAGCCGCGCGAGAATCCTTTCGCGGCACTGAAGCGTTTGAAACAAACTGATTGAATTTACCCTCTGCAGGAGAGGAACATGGCTGTACAACAGAATCGTAAAACACCGTCGAAGCGCGGCATGCGTCGTTCTCACGATGCACTTAACAAAGAGACCCTGTCCGTCGACCAGACGTCAGGTGAGACACATCTGCGTCACCACGTGACTGCGGACGGTTTCTATCGCGGTCGCAAGGTCATCAACAAGGGCTGATCAGGATACCAACCCGTTCCAATGGATAGGCCCGTACGCATTGCACTGGATGCAATGGGGGGTGATCAGGGAGTCTCCGTTGTCGTCCCGGCTGCCAGTGCATATGTGGCATCTGATCCGGAGGTCGAACTGATTCTGGTTGGCGATGAGACGGCGATCAGGGAGAGTCTCGGTGGGGAGCATCCGCGTATCAGCGTTCACCATGCCAGCCAGGTTGTTGGCATGGATGAACTGCCGTCGCAGGCGCTTCGTCACAAGAAAGACTCTTCCATGCGGGTGGCACTCAACCTCGTCAAGGAGGGCGTGGCCGATGCCTGCGTCAGCGCAGGTAACACCGGGGCCCTCATGGCGACAGCCCGCTTCGTCCTCAAAATGCTGCCGCATGTCGATCGTCCGGCAATCATTACGGCACTGCCCAATACGGTCACCCAGACCTGGGTGCTTGATCTCGGCGCCAATGTCGACTCCAGCGAGAAACATCTTTTCCAGTTCGCCGTCATGGGTGCAGAACAGGTTGCGGCTCTCAGTGGTATCGAGCGTCCCCGCGTAGGCCTGCTCAATATCGGCGAGGAAGAAATCAAGGGTAACGAGCAGGTCAAGAAAGCCCACGAGCTGCTTCAGGGAAGTGATCTGAACTACCTCGGTTACGTGGAGGGTGACAACATCTTCGACGGCAGTGTCGATGTTGTGGTGGCAGACGGCTTCGTTGGAAACGTTTCACTGAAAAGCTCCGAAGGTGTTGCGAAGATGATCCGCCATTTTCTGAAGGAGAGTTTCAGGAAAAACCTGCTGACGAAGCTCGCTGGACTTGTTGCTCTGCCAGTACTCAAGGCATTTGCCCGCAGAATTGACCCGCGCCGTTACAATGGCGCCAGTCTTCTCGGCCTCAATGGCGTCGTCATCAAGAGCCATGGCGGCGCTGATCAGCTTGCTTTCGGCAATGCCATCGGTATCGCCAAGAAAGCCGTTCACAACAACATATCCCACCGTATTGCCAGGCGCGTGGAAGCACAACTCGCATCAAGAGAGCAGGCATGACTTATTCGCGCATTACTGGTACCGGCAGCTATCTCCCGGAGAAGGTCCTCACCAACAGGGACCTGGAAAAAATCGTCGATACATCGGACCAGTGGATACAGGAACGTACCGGTATCAAGAAACGCCATATCGTTGCAGATGGCCAGACGACCAGTGATCTTGCCGAGTTCGCGTCCAGGAACGCAATGCAAGCAGCCGGCAAGGAGCCCGGGGATATCGACCTCATCGTGGTTGCGACGACGACGCCGGACAAGATTTTTCCGTCGACAGCCTGCCTGCTGCAGCGCCGGCTTGGCATTCACGGTTGTGCCGCGTTTGACGTGCAGGCTGTTTGCACCGGCTTCGTCTATGCAATGGGCGTTGCCGATCAGTTCATCCGGAACGGCACAGCGAAATGTGCGCTTGTAGTTGGTGCTGAAAGCATTTCCAGGCTGCTCGACTGGAATGACCGATCCACCTGTGTACTCTTCGGTGATGGCGCGGGCGCCGTCATACTCGAGGCATCCGGGGAGCCGGGCATTCTCTCGACGCATCTGCATGCAGATGGCGCCTATGAAGAGTTGCTTCATGTGCCGGGTGGTGTCGGTAATGGACTCGAGGATCTGGCGGTCGAGATGCGCGGCAATGAGGTCTTCCGCATGGCTGTCAACACCCTCGGACGTATCGTAGACGAGACGCTCGAGGCCAACGGCATGGAGAAAAGCGATGTCGACTGGCTTGTTCCTCACCAGGCAAACATTCGTATCATCCAGGCAACCGCCAGGAAACTGGGGATGGATATGGACCATGTCGTCGTGACCGTGGGCGAACACGGCAACACCTCCGCGGCCTCGGTGCCGCTGGCACTTGATACAGCAGTTCGCGACGGCCGTATCCAGCGGGGCGAGACCCTGCTGCTCGAGGCATTTGGCGGCGGCTTCACGTGGGGTTCGGTACTGCTCAGGTACTAAACAGAGAATAGACGGGCATCACATGGCACAGAAAATCGCATTTGTCTTCCCCGGGCAGGGCTCACAATCTGTCGGCATGCTTGGCGAACTCGCTGACATGTCTCCGTTGGTCACGGAAACCTTCGAAGAGGCATCCGACGCGCTCGGTTTCGATCTCTGGAAGCTGGTCTCGGAAGGACCGGAGTCCGCTCTCAACCAGACGCAGAATACCCAGCCGGCACTGCTTGCTGCAGGCGTCTGTGTCTGGCGCGTCTGGGAACAGCAGGGCCTGGCAAGTCCCGTGATCATGGCTGGCCACAGTCTTGGCGAGTACAGTGCACTTGTCAGTGCCGGTGCTATCGGATTTGCTGACGGGATCAGGCTGGTCGCCGAGCGCGGACGCCTCATGCAGGAGGCGGTGCCCGAGGGTACAGGCGCCATGGCGGCCATCCTTGGTCTCGAGGACCAGGCCGTGATCGATGTCTGTACGGCTTCGGCTGCTGACCAGGTGGTACAGGCAGTCAACTTCAATTCTCCCGGCCAGGTTGTCATCGCCGGTCACAAGGATGCCGTTGCGCGCGCAATCGAGGCAGCCAAAACAGCTGGTGCCAAGCGCGCTATCGAACTGCCTGTCAGTGTTCCTTCCCACTGCGATCTCATGCGGCCGGCCGCCGGGAAACTTGCTGAATACCTGAAGGAAACAGCAGTGTCCGCACCAGTCATTCCTGTATTGCATAATGCATCCGTCAGCGCCGAATCCGATCCGGACATGATTCGTCAACGGCTCGTCGAGCAGCTTTACTCGCCGGTACGCTGGGTTGAGACGATCGAGGCAATGAAGCGGGATGGCGTCATGCATATCGTCGAGGCGGGTCCCGGCAAGGTACTGACAGGGCTCATGCGGCGCATCGATCGGGAGCTGGATGCCAGCGCGCTTTTTGACCCCCGGGGTTTTGCACAATTAACGGAGACTCTCAATGGCTGAACAACGTATTGCACTGGTCACGGGCGCAAGCCGCGGAATCGGACAGGCAATCGCCGATGCGCTGGGTGAGGATGGCTGTATCGTGATCGGAACTGCAACCTCGGATGGTGGCGCTGAAGCCATCTCTGCGCACTTTCAGGAAAAGGGCATACAGGGCGAGGGCATGAAACTCAATGTTACCGATGCCGAATCGGTTGATGCCGTCGTCAAGGCGATCAACGACAAGTATGGGACGCCAACGATACTCGTCAATAATGCGGGCATCACCCGTGACAACCTGTTGATGCGTATGAAGGAAGAGGAGTGGCAGGCGATCATGGATACCAACCTGACCTCTGTTTATCGTGTTTCCAAGGCATGCCTGCGCGGTATGATGAAAGCGAAATTTGGTCGAATCATCAACATTGCTTCCGTCGTCGGTGCTTCCGGCAATGCGGGCCAGACAAACTATTCAGCCGCCAAGGCCGGCATCTTCGGCTTTACAAAGTCACTTGCCCAGGAGGTCGGCAGTCGCGGAATTACAGTCAATTCTGTCGCTCCGGGTTTCATTGATACGGACATGACACGCGAATTGCCCGAGGAGCAGAGGCAGGCACTGTTGTCCGCGATCCCGCTGGCACGCCTTGGACAGCCTGCGGAGATTGCTGCAGTTGTCGCTTTCCTGGCTTCCGACGGTGCTGCTTATGTGACAGGTGAAACCCTGCATGTGAACGGCGGTATGTATATGAGTTAACAGTGATTTTGAATTAGGGTAAACCCCGCATTGACGCACGCGGAAATCCCAATACAATGTCGCCATTAAACTAAAACAATTTCGTTTCTATCCCCACAGAGGACTATAACCAATGAGCATTGAAGAACGCGTACGCAAGATCGTTGTTGATCAGCTTGGAGTAAAAGAAGAAGAAGTAACCCTGGAAGCTTCCTTCGTTGACGATCTTGGCGCTGATTCACTCGACACTGTCGAGCTTGTCATGGCTCTGGAAGAGGAATTTGAAACTGAAATTCCCGATGATCAGGCTGAAAATATCACCACTGTTCAGCAGGCGATTGACTACATCAACGCCAACGCAGGTTGATCCTTCACGACTGATCATCACAAAGCCGCTGTTTCTACCGGAGCAGCGGCTTTTCGCATATCAGTTGCCAGCCACGAAACTGCACTAACCAATTCCTGAGGTGTATTCAGCATGTCCAATCGCAGGGTAGTCGTCACCGGTCTCGGACTCGTGACACCGCTGGGGAACGATGTCAGCACAACCTGGGAAGCCATTCTTGCGGGCAAGAGCGGCATCCGTCCGATTACACACTTCGATATCTCCGAGTTCAGTGTGCGCTTCGGCGGCACCATCGTTGATTTTGACATCACTGAATACATCTCGCAGAAAGATGCTCGCAAGATGGACCCCTTCATCCATTACGGAATGGCAGCGGGTATCCAGGCCATCCGGGACTCGGGTCTCGAGACGACCGACGAGAATGCCGAGCGCATCGGCGTTGCGATTGGTTCCGGAATCGGCGGCATCTACACTATCGAAAACAACTACGATGCCTTTCTGAAGAAAGGTCCGCGCAAGATTTCACCGTTCTTCGTGCCTTCGGCAATCATCAATATGGTGGCCGGTAACCTGTCGATCATGCATGGTTACAAGGGGCCGAACATTTCGATCGTTTCGGCCTGCAGTACAGGTGCGCACAACATTGCGGATGCTGTTCGCATGATCCAGTTTGGCACGGTCGATGCCATGCTGGCCGGTGGCGCCGAATATGCCACCACGCCAATCGGTATCGGTGGTTTCGCTGCGGCGCGTGCGCTTTCGACGCGCAACGACGAGCCGGAACTGGCAAGCCGTCCCTGGGACAAGGATCGAGACGGTTTCGTACTCGGTGACGGCGCCGGGGTCATGATGGTCGAGGAACTCGAGCATGCGAAGGCACGCGGTGCAAAAATCTACGCCGAGATCGTCGGGGTCGCCATGAACTCCGATGCCTATCACATGACCTCGCCATCGCCGAACGGACAGGGCGCAGGACGCTGCATGGAACTGGCTTTGATGGATGCCGGTATCAACAAGGAAGAGGTCGATTACATCAATGCGCATGGCACCTCCACGCCGGCTGGCGATGTCGCCGAGACCAACGGCATCAAGGGCGCCTTCGGCGACCATGCCTACAAGCTGGCCGTCAGCTCGACCAAGTCCATGATCGGCCATCTGCTCGGGGCCGCGGGTGGTGTCGAGGCAATCCTGTCGACGCTTGCCGTGCAGGAGCAGGTAGCGCCGCCGACGATCAACCACGACAATCCCGACCCGGAATGCGATCTTGATTACGTACCGAACACTGCGCGTGAAATGAAGATCGATGTTGCGCTCTCGAACTCCTTCGGTTTCGGCGGCACTAACGGCACACTCGTCTTCAAACGCTTTCAGGACTAACCTTGCTGATCAACGGCCGGAACAGTGAATGCCTTCCTGTTCTGGATCGTGGGCTGCAATACGGTGATGGCCTTTTCGAGACCATAGCCTTCATTGGTGACGAGGCACCCCTGTGGGAACGCCACATGAAACGCCTTCGCCATGGATGTGAGACGCTTGGAATCACACCACCCGAAACCGCTCTTCTGCTCGAGGAGGCACGCAGTCTTGTCGGGGAAGGACGCCGGATTCTGAAGGTTGTCGTTACCCGTGGCCAGAAAGGACGTGGATATTTCCCCGGTGATGGCGAACCGACCCGTCTGCTTTACACGCGCCCATGGCGCTCGCCCGCTCATGATGAAAGCGAGGGGATACGTGCACATCTCTGCCGGACGAGGCTTGCCAGGGGTGGCGTGCTTGCAGGTCTCAAGACCCTGAACCGGCTTGAGCAAGTCATGGCTGCGCGCGAGGCTGCTGCTGCCGGCTGTCATGAAGGTGTCCTTTGCGATGCGGATGGTTTTCTTGTCGAGGGAATCATGAGCAACCTTTTCTGGTCTGCCGGGGGAGGGCTCTACACTCCGGATCTGCGGCAGTGCGGTGTGGCCGGGGTAATGCGTGAGTATGTGCTCGATGTCGCCAGTCGTGCGGGCTTGCCCGTAGAGATCGTGAGGGAGAAAGCGGACGTGCTGGAACAGGCAGATGCCGTTTTCCTGACAAGCGCAACGGGCCTGGTTCGGGTTGGCGAATGCAACGGGAACCTGTTTGATATTCGAGCGGTCCCAATTGAAATAAGTGCCGCGATCAACAAATTACTGATAGCAGAATGAATTACACCTCCAGGCAACACCAGGGCGGTGGCGTTTTCGTCGCACTGTTACTTCTCGTGGTCATACTCGCCGCAGCAGGATACTGGCTGTGGCAGGACTACCAGCGATTCCAGACGACTCCGCTGCACATCTCCGGTGAGGGATTCAACTACCAGGTCAGGCCCGGTACTTCTCTCACGGCCGTTGCCAATGATCTCAAGAGCAGGGGAATCCTGCGCCAGCCGCTCTACCTGCGCGCGCTGGCCAAGGAGCTGGGTGTCTCGAACAAGATCAAGGCCGGCGAGTACCTGATCCCGGCTGGCACGACGCCGTTGATGTTGCTGGAGCGCTTCGTGCGCGGCAAGGTGATCGAATACTCTCTCACACTCATCGAGGGCTGGAATTTCGCGCAAGCGCTCGAGGCGGTACGCGGTCACCCGATGCTTGTCCAGACCCTCCCCGAGAGTCTCAGTACCGAACAGGTGATGCAGCGTCTCGGTTACCCGGGGCAATACCCTGAGGGTCGCTTTTTTCCGGATACCTATCTTTTTCCGCGAGGCACCACGGATGTTGAGTTTCTCAACCGCGCCTACGAGCGGATGCAGGTGGTGCTTGCCGACGAGTGGGACAGCCGCAGTGAGAACCTGCCATTGAAAACCCCTTACGAAGCACTGACACTGGCCTCCATCATCGAAAAGGAGACGGGGCTGCCTGAAGAGAGGCACGCGGTTGCCGGAGTTTTCGTGCGACGCCTGCAAAAGGGCATGCTGCTGCAGACAGACCCGACGGTCATTTATGGCATGGGGGATAAATTTGACGGCAACATCCGCAAAAAGGATCTCACAACCGACACGCCCTATAACACCTATACCCGGCCAGGACTGACACCGACGCCAATCTGCCTGCCAGGACGCGAGTCAATCAATGCTGCACTGCATCCTGCAGAGGGTGATGCGCTCTACTTTGTTGCGGACGGTAACGGCGGCCATACATTTTCAAGGACGCTCGAGGAACACAACAGGGCCGTGAGAAAGTACCTGCAGAACCGGAAGAAGAATTGAAGCCCCTGTTCATCACGGTCGAGGGTATCGAGGGGGCAGGCAAGAGCAGCAACATTGCTTTTACCGAAAGCCTCCTGCGCAGTCATGGTCATGATGTATTGCTCACGCGGGAACCCGGTGGCACACCCCTTGGCGAGGAGTTGCGTGAACTGCTTCTCGGGCACAAGCATGATGGCATGGATGACCTCACCGAGTTGCTGCTGATGTTCGCTGCGCGTGCAGAACATCTGCGTAACAAGAT
Source organism: Gammaproteobacteria bacterium (assembly GCA_037385685.1). Lineage (GTDB taxonomy): Bacteria > Pseudomonadota > Gammaproteobacteria > Chromatiales > Chromatiaceae > Sva-25. Next base: position 38,756 of record JARRMW010000009.1, on the reverse strand, counting down.
CCTGCCAGCTCTCGAGGCCGGCAAGTGGGTGATTTGTGACAGGTTTACCGATGCGACCTATGCCTACCAGGGTGGCGGACGCCAGCTCGACACCTCGGCAATCTCGACACTCGAGAACCTCGTTCAGGGCAGCCGGCGCCCTGATCTGACACTGTTACTCGATCTTCCGGTTGAAACAGGACTTGCACGCGCAGCCAAACGCTCCGAGCCGGATCGTTTCGAGAGGCAGAAGCTGGAGTTCTTCCAGCGTGTTCGCGACGCCTATCTGCAGATTGCCCGGCAACAGCCCGCACGTGTCAAGGTTGTCGATGCGTCGCTGGAACTCGACCGGGTGCAAGAGCAGATCAGTGACATCCTGGTCTCTTATCTCGCGAGGAGTGGCTGATGCAGGGCCTCTATCCCTGGCAGCAACAGCAGTGGCAACTGCTTTACGACTATCGTCGGCAAGCACGCATGCCGCATGCCATGCTGCTCTATGGTGAAGCCGAGACCGGGAAGCGTCTTTTTGCTCGCCGGCTTGCTGAATCGCTGCTCTGTTCGAAGGGCGGCGAATATCCCTGCGGTGAGTGTCATTCCTGCCGGTTGCTCAGGGCGGGTAACCATCCGGATCTCGTCGAGGTGATGCCCGAGGAGGCTGGCAAGGCAATCAAGGTCGACATGGTCCGCGCCTACATCGAGGGGGCGACGCTGACTCCCCAGATTGCCGACTGCCGTGTCTGCATCATCTCTCCAGCCGATGCCATGAACCAGTCTGCCTCCAACAGCCTGCTGAAAACCCTGGAGGAACCTGCACCGGAGAACCACCTGTTGCTCGTTTCGGACCGCCCCGCCCAGCTCTCGGCCACGATCCGTTCGCGCTGCCAGAAAGTGGCCTTTCCAAGGCCGCAGCAAGAGGAGTCGCTTGCATGGCTGGAGCAGCAGCACCCTGGTGCGGATTGGGGAAACCTGCTTGCGTGCAGCAACGGGCTGCCACTGCGTGCACTGCGGTTTGCCGAGGGTAGTGAGGCGAATGATTACCAGGAGCTGCAGGCCTCTTTCGCAGCCTTGCTGAAAGGAGAGCAACAACCGGCATCGCTTGCGGAATCCTGGAGCAGAATTGAGAGCAGCCAGCTGCTTGACTGGCTCTATCACTGGACGCTCGATCTGTTGCGACTCTCGCAGGCAGGCAAGTCTGCGATGCGTGACGCCCAATTGATGCAGGCGATTTCCGGCTTGCCACGGCTGCCTGATTCGGTGAAACTTGTGGCATTGCTCGAGAAACTCACCAGTCTCGGGCTCGGGCTTGAAAAGCGCAACCTCAATTATCAGTTGCAGCTTGAGGCATTGTTGATCAGCTACACGGAGTCAGGAAGATGAACCAAGGCAGTGTCGGCCAAAAAATGCTGAATGTCCGTTTTGAAACGGTCGACCAGCTCCATCAAGGCTACATGTCCTTTATCGAAAACGGCGGTATCTTCATCAAGAGCACCGAGGACTACAAGATCGGTGACGAGGTTTTCATGCTGATCACGCTGCCCGACGAAACCGAACGCCATCCTGTCGCAGGCAAAATTGTCTGGATCACACCGCGTGCGGCGGTCGGCAACCGTGTGCCCGGGATCGGGGTGCAGTTCAGCGATCAGGACAAGGGCCGTACCCGCAACAAGATCGAAGGCCTGCTTGAGGGCATCATCGACTCTGACGTGCCAACATTCACGATGTAGCCCTTCGATCGATGCATCTCGTCGACTCCCATTGCCACCTAGACAGGGTGGATCTCTCCACTTACGACAACAGTTTCAAAGCCATGCTGGACACTGCGAGAAGTGCCGGTGTCGAGCATATGCTGTGTGTGAGTATCGACCTCGAAAGCTACCCGGCCATGCTGGAGCTGGTCGACGATCACCCCGGGATTTCCGTTTCAGTCGGGGTGCATCCGAATGATCATGACCGTCGCGAGCCGACGGTGGATGAACTCGTCGAACTCGCCGCGCATCCCAGGAACGTCGCCATCGGTGAAACAGGGCTTGATTACTTCCGTTCGGACAGGGAATCCTGTGACTGGCAGCGCGAACGCTTTCGCACGCATATCCGCGCTGCCAATACCTGCGGCAAGCCGCTCATCATTCACACGCGCGATGCGCGCGAGGACACCATTGCCATTCTTCGCGATGAAGGGGCCGAACAGGCTGGCGGCGTCATGCACTGTTTCACGGAAACCTGGGAGATGGCGCAGCAGGCGATGGAACTGGGGTTCTACATCTCCTTCTCCGGCATCGTGACTTTCAAGAACGCCGACGAGCTGCGTGACGTCGCCGTGCGCGTGCCACTCGATCGCATGCTGATCGAGACAGATTCACCCTATCTCGCACCGACCCCGTTTCGCGGCAAGCCCAACGAGCCGAAATACGTGGGTCGCGTGGCGGAAACCATTGCGGAGTTGCGTGGTATGCAGGCCGGGGAGCTGGCCGCGATCACGCGGGATAACTTCTACAGGCTCTTCACTGCAGCAGGTACAGCACATCAACACCAGGTTGAGCATGCCTGAATCAAACCGGGCTTAAGAAATACAAGTGCGCTATCCGCTCCAGCTGTAGCAATACTACCTGCGGCTTTCCGGCAGGCAAAAGGTTGATTGCAGTGTCTGCAATGGCGACTCAGCCCTGGTCATGCATGGCGCAGCTTCCCTCGAGCCCTTCGGGAATGTTATCGGGGCAGATGCCACACAGTTCATTGCCCGGGACGGCGAAATCAATCTTGCGCGGGTAGGGCAGGTCGAGATTCTCCATGATCTCGACGAACGCCTGCTTGCTCTTGCCGCCACCGAGACGCGGATTGCGCGCCTTCTCCTGCGCCACGGTCGTCACGAAGCGGGATTCGTAATCGTGGCCCGGATAGATAAGCGTTTCGTCAGGCAGGGAAAAGATCTTGTTATGGATGCTGTTGTAGAGAGTTTCGGCGTTACCGGACTGGAAATCCGTCCGCCCGCAAGCCTCGATCAGGAGAGCGTCACCCGTGAAAATCATCTTCTGAACAGGCGTATCAAGCAGGTAGGCGTGATGATGGTCGGTATGTCCCGGCGTGAAAAGCGGATTCAGTTCGATACCACCGACGCGGAATGCCTCCCCCTCGCGAATACCGATATCGCTGCATGAGGCCTGCACCATCGCGGGATAGGCGATCTTGCATTGTGTCTGGCTCTGCAGCTTCCGTGCACCGGTCAGGTGATCAGCATGTACATGGGTTTCCAGTGTCGCAGTCAGCTTCAGCCCCATATCCTTGAGCACCTGCAGGTCTCTCTCCACGGTTTCGAGGACCGGGTCGATAAGGATCGCTTCACCTGCAGCCGGGTCTGCGATCAGGTAGGTATAGGTCGAGGAGTCTGACTCGAACAGCTGGCGGAAAAGAATGGGGCTCGAATTCGTATTGGTGCTTGATGCAGTCATCGGCATCTCCAGTGGCTGTGGTCTCGCATATGCAGCGTCCATCATCCCATGCGATCGAGCCACGCGGCAATTTCGTAATCCGGGATTTTTCCATGGTCGATTTTCAATGCAGACGCCGGCCGACCTCGAAGAGACATGCCTGTCACAAGAGGTGCACCCGGCACAGAAGAACACGGGAGAGGGCGATCTCCTGAAGCCTCGATCAGGCAAGGCGGAGATACAGGATTGCTTTTTTTCGGCGATGACGCGCGATCATTTCATCAGTGATGACCAGACAGCATATCCACCCTGCGTTGGCATTTACTGAATAAACCGGCCCCCAGCAAAACAGGGGCTCAATCTGCTCCGGGCAGGGCAACTCTTTCCTTGTAGATCCTGCATCCTTCATCGCGGTATCGGAACTTGCCGACAAGAGTGTCAATTTCGTCTTGCATGTCTGGTCGAACCCGGCCGATTACCGGGGTGTCTATTGAGATATGACCGGGCAAGTGAAGATGCACTTCGAAGGGGCCGGTATCGGCATCCCCTATCCCCGGCGGGATATCCACATCTGCGAACACAAGGCAGGTTGACATCATTGGTTAGTGCATGACGCAATCCTCTCCTTGTGCCCTTTCCGGGTTAAGGGGGTATGATGCCGGGATACAAGAAGAATCTGATATCTATCAGATGAGGAGTGAGAGGTCATGAATTACACCAAGTGGATTTATCTGCCGGGGTTGCTGGCTGCACTGTTGCTTCCCGGTATGGCTGTATCAGCTGAGGAAAAGAGCCAGGAAACGACCGAGGTTTCTGAACCGGCTGCAGATCAGGCTGAAGAGCAGCAGGTGGCAGAAGAGCAGGAAGCGGAAGGGTTCCCGCCCGAACAGATAAGGGAACTGCTCGCCCCGGTGGCGCTCTATCCTGATGCACTGCTCGCCCAGGTGTTGATGGCTGCCACCTATCCGCTGGATATCGTCCAGGCAGCCCGCTGGATCCCGGAGCATAGCGACCTGGAAGGTGAGGCGCTCTCGAACGCAGCGGCTGAGGAAACCTGGGACCCCAGCGTGCAGGCGCTGGTTTTCTTTCCCACCGTGATCGAGACCATGAACAAGGATCTCGGCTGGACCCAGGATCTTGGTGAGGCTTACCTCGGCCAGGAGGAAGAGGTCCTGGAGACAGTACAGAGTTTACGCATGGAGGCCTATGATGCAGGGAACCTGGAGTCGACCAAGGAACAGGAGGTGAAAGTCGAGGATGACATTGTGGTCGTTCAGCCCGCTGATCCTGAAGTTGTCTATGTACCGACCTACAACCCTTCGACAGTCTATACGCAGCCTGTCCAGTCAACCTACTATCCGACTGTCTACAAGGAGACATCAAGCTACGACAGCGGCTCCTTTTTTGCCGGTGTGCTCGTCGGTGGCCTGCTGACCGCTGCCATCATGTGGGATGACAACAAGTATTGTTGTGGTATCTGGTATGGCGGAGCCGGTTACTGGGGAAGACCCGGTTACTGGGGCCGTCCGGGATACTGGAGCGGTGGCTGGCGTGGTCCGGTCAACATCGACCGAAACGTGAATATCTCGACCGGCGATATCACTGTCAATCGTGGCAACAGGGTCGGTAAATGGGAGCATAATCCCGAGCACCGCGGCAGAATCAACTACAAGAATCAGAAAACCAAGGCCAAATACTCCGGCGATCTTCGCAAGAGTACCGTGGACAGGGATATCGCACGTGGCCGTGTCGGTGACAAGAAGCCCGGCACACGGGATCTCAAGAAACCCGCGCAGCGGGATGCGAACAAGCTTGCCGGTCGTGACGTCAAGAAACCTGCGCAGCGGGATGTGAAGAAGCCGGCGACACGCGATATCAAGAAACCCGAGGGTCGCGATATCAAGAAACCTGCGCAGCGCGACGTGAAGAAACCGGACAGTCGTGACGTCAAGAAACCCGTCAAGCGTGATGTCAAGCTCGATCGTCCCAAGCAAACGAAACCTGCTGCGAAACCGGCAACGCGCGACATCAAGAAACCTGCCTCGAAGCCCGCAACGCGTCAGGTGAAGAAACCGCAAACGCGCGACACCCAGGCATTCAAGCCATCAAAATCGAGCCAGGCACGTGCTGCAAGCAACCGTGGCGCAAAAAGCGTCAGCCGAAGCAGCGGTGGTGGCCGGGCTGCCCGGGCCCGGCGTTGACAGGGCCGCTTACTGACAAGCATGACTTGAAACAGCAGGAAACAGGATTATGACCATGAATAGACCGGTTAAAGTTTTTCAAATCCTCGGGGTCACGGGGGTGTTGTTCTTATCGTCAGGGGCCTTTGCAGAACAGGCACGTTATGCCACTCCCGAAGAAGCAGCCCAGGCACTCATCAATGCCGCCGCGACATCCGACATGGATGCACTGCGAACAGTGCTCGGGCCGGAAGCCGATGAACTCTCCTCCGGCGACCCTGTGGCAGATGCCGCTGATCGTGAAGCCTTCATCGAAGTTGCCGTGGCTGCGGCCGGCATCGAGCAGCAAGAGGGTGTCGAGGATGTCGCAACCCTTGTTATCGGCGAGGATGACTGGCCATTCGCCATTCCGCTTGTGAAGGAAAATGATCAATGGCGCTTCGACATGGAAGCCGGTCTGGAGGAACTCTACGCGCGGCGCATCGGGCGCAATGAGCTCCATACCATTGCCGTATTGCAGGAAATCGTTGACGCCCAGCGTGAGTATTATGCGATTGACAGGGACGGTGACGGTATCAATGAATACACGCTCAGGCTAGCCAGCAGTGAAGGAAAGCAGGATGGCCTTTACTGGCCGGTTGGAGACGGCCAGGAACCAAGCCCGATGGGGCCGTTGATCTCCGAGGCCGTGGCGCAAGGTTACGAGAAGAGCAAGGATGGTGAGCCGGTCCCCTTCCATGGCTACTACTACAGGGTTCTCGAAGAGCAGGGCCCGCATGCATCGGGCGGTGCCATGCAGTACATGCAGGACGGTAATGCCATCCGCGGCTTTGCCGTTCTGGCTTATCCTTCCGAGTACGGCAATTCCGGGATCATGAGCCTTATGGTCAACCAGGACGGTATCGTCTTTGAAAAGGACCTCGGAGAAGAGACAGTGTCTGTCGCAGGGGCGGTCTCTTTCTTCGATCCGGATGCCAGCTGGGAACCGGTTACGGATTGATAACCACCGTCAAATGGTTCGCTGCCGCATCCCGCGGCAGAGACCATCATGCCAGCACCCGTCGATCGCGGGATGTCGTTTCATTCCATGGCAGTTCCCCGACATCCTCGCTTCCCCGTTTCGCCAGTCCCGGATCAGGCAGCGGTTTCGTGGTGCCCCTCTTGTTGCTGGTTACCTCTCTGCTCTCCATGGCTTATGCGCCGGGCACCCTGGCCGCGTCGATTGCGGTTAATCCTGATGGTGCGGAAACATCACGCGGTGTGCTCGTGGAGTACACAACCTCGGGATACCTGAATCTACAAGATGCTCCATCCGGACGAACGGGCACGGGCATTGTCGTCGATGATCGTTCGCATGTTCTCACGAGCTATCACGTGGTCGAGAAGTGTGACAGTCTGATGTTGCGTCACAGCAACCTGGTTATACGGGCGCGTCTCATTCGATTCGATGACAAGCGCGATCTTGCGATTCTGGTTCCTGAAAGGCCGTTTCCTGCCATTCCTGCAATCTTTCGCGAGGGTCCACCTGCAGCAGGGGAGAGCGTTGTTATCGCGGGCTTCCCGAAAGAAGTTGTCAGCCAGGGGCTGCTGAAAGCTGTCTCGGCAGAGATTGTCAGTATCAAAGCGGAGACACCGCACGACGGGATGATGCGCCTCTCCGCAGGCCTCAATCAGGGAGCGAGTGGTGGCCCGGTGCTTGATCGGTCGGGACGTGTCATTGGACTCCTTGCCGGGATGCTCGTCGACAGCCGGAGCGGGAAGCCTGTTGATGCCCCCGGGCTTGCGATACGCCCTGAAATTGTTCAGAAATTTCTGAAGCGTGCGGGAATGGATTTCAGAAAGGGCAAGGAGAGGCCCGCGACAGTGTCTGCTATCGCGAAACAGGGGGCAAACCAGGTCGTCAAGATAGAATGTTCAGGCCGCTGATCATCCATTCTCAGCCAATGTCCGGGTCCACCTCGAAGGTCACTGAATTGCACCGGACAGTCCAGTTGTTCTCTTCCTGTCCTGAAATGACAGTCCGGCAAAAACCGGCATGCCCCCCGGAGGATGACACCTCATCCCTTGTTACTTCCCGGGCGGCTTGATTGTTTTGTGACTCACAGTCCAGTGAAAACCGGCATGTCCCTTGGAGGATGACACCTCATCCCGGGTCACTTCATAGGTCCCTGCATTGCACTGGACGCTCCAGGTGTTTTCTGAAGATTCACTGACATTGATGACCTGATTGCAAGGGAAATCCGCGCTTCGGATGGCCGCAGCCAGGGTCCCGTGATCCATTTCTTCGGCAAAAGCACCAGGCGCGATAAGCAACGTGGACATGGCCATGATGCCGGCAAGCTTTTGTAGTCTGTAGTTCATCTGTTTTTTCTCCTTTTCTGGTCGATGCTTCGACAAATTGCAGTTTCTAACGCCTGCTCCTCAGATCTAAAGATAGCAGTTACCGGTCAATCTGGACAGTCGGCAAACGTCTCCCATTGACAGTGTGCATGCCGGTTTTCGCTGGTGCGTCCTTACCGGGTGAGGATGACAGAGACATCCTTCTGCTATAACCTCAGGGTGTTTTCCAATCACCCTTGCGAATCCATCATCAGGAAGAGACGCATGCACAACCAATTCGCATCTGCCTTGCTAGCCATATCGCTTGCCTCGCACGGCTCACTTGCCCTTGCCGCAGATGTGGCTGATCGAATCTGGCATGGCGGTCCCGTCATCACCATGAATGATGCGGCCATGCGGGCCGAGGCCGTCGCTGAAAAAGACGGGAAGATTCTTGCGGTGGGTACGAAAGACGAGGTGATGGCTCACCAGGGCGATAGCACGCAGCTTATCGATCTGGCGGGGCGCACAATGATCCCGGGATTTGTCGACAGTCATGGCCACGTCTTCGGCGGCGGCCTGCAGGCGATGTCAGCCAATCTCCTGGCTCCGCCCGATGGTGTTGTCACAGATATTCAGTCGATGCAGAAAGTGATCAACGACTGGGTCAAGGCGAACCGCGAGATCGTCGAGCAGATGGGACTGATTATCGGGTTCGGCTATGACAATGCAACCCTTGCGGAGCATCGTCATCCGACTCGTGATGAACTCGACAACATCTCGGTGGATATCCCTGTCTACGTGATCCACCAGTCGGGCCATTTCGGCGTGGCGAATTCGAAGGCGCTGGAGATCGCGGGCATCACCAGGGAGACACTGGACCCGGCCGGTGGCATTATCAGGCGAGGGCCGGACGGTGAGCCCAACGGAGTGCTCGAGGAGACAGCGCACTTTCCCGCGTTGATGAAACTCATGACGCGGGTTGGTGTTGATGGCGCGAAGGCAATGGCGCGTGCCGGTGCAAAGCTCTGGGCGAGTTTTGGCTATACGACTGCGCAGGAGGGCCGGTCGACCCCGGGGTCGGTCAAGATCATGCAGGCTGTCGCTGCCGAGGGTGGCTTTCCGATCGACGTGGCAACTTACCCGGATATTCTCATCGACCGGGATTTTATCGCCGCGAACATCTCCCGAACCTATGAAAACCGCTTGCGTGTCGCGGGCGCGAAACTCACGATCGACGGTTCGCCGCAGGGATTTACTGCCTGGCGCGACCGTCCCTACTTCAAGCCGGTGGGTGACTATCCTCCGGGCTATGCCGGTTACGCGGCAGCCAGTTCCGAACAGGTCGTCGATGCGGTCGACTGGAGCTACGCCAAAGGCATCCAGCTGCTGACCCACGCAAACGGCGAGGCGGCATCGGATCTCCTGATTGCAGCCATTGATGCCGCGCAGAAGAAACATGGAAAAGATGATCGTCGCCCGGTCCTGATCCATGGCCAGTTCCTGCGCGAGGACCAGGTCGCATCCTTCGACCGTCTCGATGTCTTCCCGTCACTCTTTCCGATGCATACCTTCTACTGGGGGGACTGGCATCGTGAACACACGGCAGGGCCCGTGCTGGCGAACAATATCTCGCCGACCGGCTGGGTGAGATCGCGGCACATGCGCTTCGGAACCCACCATGATGCACCGGTCGCCTTCCCGGATTCCATGCGCGTGCTGGATGCGACTGTGACCCGGCGCAGCCGGTCTGGTGATATCCTGGGCCCTGATCATCGTGTTGATGTGATCACGGCACTCAAGGCGATGACGATCTGGCCTGCCTGGCAGCATTTCGAGGAGGACAGCAAGGGATCCATCGAACCGGGGAAACTCGCCGATCTTGTCATCCTCTCCGATGACCCGACAGCAGTTGACCCGGAGACACTGGACCAGTTGAAAGTGGTCAAGACGATCAAGGAGGGGGTCACGATCTTTTCCCTTGAAGAGAAGGTTGGCGAGCAGGCCGGTCTGATCGACGGGTTGCCGGGCGCGCGTTCCGGCGAAGCCTTCTCACGCTTCCTGCAGGCTGCTGCAACATACCGGGATTTTATCGCGCTCCCACAAAAGCTCCGGACGCCGATGTCGCTGAAACTCCTGAACAAATCGCCACATCAGAAAGCCTGTGTGGCATCTGTCATGAGCGACATTGTCGCGGCGGTGGTCGAGGGTGAGCGTCTCTGACACCTTCAAACCTCCTGGCATGTTAGTCTTGGAATCGATGGACAAGAGAAAGATAAACGTCTTATGAAACCGGGAAGAGTGTCGGCCTCATGCGGCTCAAAATTTCGTCTCCTGCTGGCGACTATCGCGATCATGACGCTCGCTGGCTGTGCCACGAATCCACCCTGGCCGGCAATCGCTGAAGAAGGGACCACAGCCAGCACTCCCGGACGCTGGGTCTGGGCTGAACTCTTTACGAGCGACGTCGCAGAGGCGAAAGCCTTCTATGGCAGCGTTTTCGGCTGGCAGTTCGAGACGCGCGGTACCCGTGAAAAGCCCTATATCCTGATTCGAAACCAGGGACGTCCTGTGGCCGGCATGCTGCGTCATCCTGCTGCGGACGGGGATGCGCTGCGCTCGCGCTGGGTCGGTCTGGTGTCGGTCGGCGATGTTGACGCCACCTCAGACAAGGCGCGCAACGCGGGAGCTTCGATTCTTCTGGATCCGGTGGACCTTCCCGGGCGCGGCAGGGTAGCGCTGGTTGAAGATCCTGAAGGTGCCCGTTTCGGCCTGCTTGCCAGCGGGTCAGGGGATCCGCCCGATGTCATGCCGGAGGCCGGCAGCTGGCTCTGGCACGAGCTCTGGGCAACTTCCGCCAGCAGCGCTGCTGACTTCTACAGGCAAACACTTGGTTACAGCATTAAACCGACCGGCCGTGCTCGGGGAAAGATCGAGCAGCACCTTGTCTCAGGCGGGTTTCCGCGAGCCGGCATTATCGAATATGGCGCGAGCGGATTGCCCTCGGCGTGGCTGCACTATGTTCGCGTCAAGGATATTCATGCAACCGTCGAACTGGTCAAACAGGCGGGCGGGAGTGTCCTGATCGCCCCGACGTCTGAATTCCGCCAGGGACACGCTGCAGTCATTGTCGATCCAATGGGTGCTCCCCTCGGGATTGCGGAATGGCCAGAAGAGATAAAGGCGGGAGAAAAAGGATGAAGCGATCTCTTTTGCTCTTGCGCCTTCCAGCCATACTGTCACTCATGTTGATTCTCGCTGGTTGTGAAAGCACCGGTGGTTCAGTCTATGTCGGCGGATATTACGGCTACGACTACGGTTACTACTCGCCATGGTACCGGCATGACGTCATTGTCCGTCCGCCACCACCATACAGACCACCGGCACGCCCTGTGCACCCGATCGAGCGTCCGCCTGCGAGGCCGCCGTCAAGACCACCCGCGCGTCCAACACCACTGCCGGCGCGACCCATGCCGTCACGTCCGATGCCGCGCCCCGCGCCGGCCCGCATGCGCTGAAACAGGTGTCAGAGAACAGCTTCGCAAATCACATGTAGTTTCAAAGTTTGAAATTTGATCTTTGACACCATCTCTTTCTGAACGCGTATTCCATGGCCTGATTCATGACTCTGCTGCTCATCTACCTCTTCATCGCGATTGGCGTTTCCTTCCTCTGTTCTATCCTGGAGGCCGTTCTTCTCTCCATCACGCCAAGTTATCTAGAGAAGATCGTCAACGAACGGCCGCGTTCCGGCCGGATGATCGCGCGGGTCAAGGAGCGGCTGGACGAATCCTTGTCCAGTATTCTCATTCTCAATACCTTTGCACACACCATGGGAGCGGCAGGCGTGGGATCGCAGGCCCTGCAGGTATTCGGTGCCGAGTGGGAAACGCTCATTGCCGTCTTGCTGACACTGGCTATCCTCTACTTTTCGGAAATCATTCCCAAGACGCTGGGTGCTACCTACTGGCGAATCCTTGCAGTGCCTGCCGGCTTTATCATCACCTGGCTGGTCAGGCTGGTGTACCCGCTTGTCTGGATATCCACGCGTCTGACCAGGCTCTTCAGCAGCAAGGAGAACGAGGTGACTCGCGAGGAGATCATTGCCCTTGCATCACTCATGCACCGCGACGGCACCCTCTTCTCGCAGGAAAACGAGTACCTTGCGAATTTATTGAAACTGCGCGAGGTGCGCACCGAGCAGATCCTGACCCCGCGCAGCGTGGTGCACATGCTCGACGGGAACATGACGGTTAGCGAAGCACTGGATCAGCCGAGGACGCGTCAGTTCACGCGGATGCCGATCTATTCAGAGAGCAGGGACAATATCATCGGGAAAGTCATCCGCGGCGACCTTTTCGAAGCAGAACGGGATGGGAAGGGGAGTGAGCCGATCAGCACTTTCGCCAAGGAGATCATGCGGGTCTCCGAAAAACTGCCGGTACAGAACCTGCTCGATCTGCTGATCAAGAATCATATGCACCTCGTGCTCGTTGAGGACGAGTTTGGCCAGCCCGCCGGCATCGTGACTCTGGAGGATGCCATCGAGACGCTGCTGGGGCGTGAGATCATGGATGAGCGCGACATGGTTACGGACATGCAGGAACTCGCACGTGGCAAGTATCGCGAGCGGCTGCGTGCCGAGAAACATGGGAAATAAACGGTTCAGGGACCACTATCGAAAACCCGGACAACACAGGGGATTGGCCTGTGGAGTTTGAATTATCCTTCATTCAGTGATCGTGTAGAAATCTACACAATAACAAGAGATCTCACCATGCGATATTTCCTTCACCGCTTACTTCTCGCGCTTCTGTTGATGGCATTTTTTACATCTGTCCATGCAGCACCTCCGCAAGCAGGGGATTCGACCTGGCGCTGGACATTCCAGGCTGCGGCGGTCCATCAATTTGAGACAGATCTCGACAAGGGAGGTGACGTGAGCGTGAATCGCTACTTCGCCAGCCTCTCTGCTACCCGCCAGTTCTCCAGCCGTCTGAATATCGGGCTCGACATCGGATACGGGGAAGACAGCTACGATTTTTCCGGCACGACGGGCTTCGGTGCCCTGGATCCCTGGGGCCAAATACGCGAATTGCGCATCAGCATGCCGATACGGTATTTCGCGAGCAGGGAGTGGGCGATCTTTGCACTACCCTCATTGCGATACCAGGCAGAGCAGGGTGCATCCCTCGATGACGGCCAGACCGGCGGACTGATTGCCGGCGCGATCTACCGCTTCAGCGACACGTTTAGCATCGGCCCCGGCCTCGGCGTCTTTTCCGAGATTGAGGACGACACCAGCGTCTTTCCCATTCTGCTCATCGACTGGAAACTCACCGATACCCTCTCCCTGGAAACCGGCGGCGGTCTTGCTGCCAGCCGCGGTCCGGGACTGCAGCTGACCTGGCAGCCAACCTCCCAATGGCGTCTTGCACTCGGGGGGCGTTACGAAAAAATACGCTTCAGGCTTGATGACAAGGGCGCCGCGCCAGGAGGCGTCGGTGAGGACGAGGCGATACCCCTCTATGCGCTGGCCGAGTACAGCTGGTCGGATGATCTCAAGCTCAGCCTGATCGGCGGAGCGGAAGTGGGCGGAAATCTGCGTCTCGAGGACAGGTCCGGCAATCTGGTCAGTGAGACTGATATGGATACGGCCCCTTTCGTCGGGCTGACCTTCAAGGGACGTTTCTGATCCGGTACACAGCAGGTCGCGCGCACGCGCCTCAGCGACGCTCCGGCGGGATCACCCTTCCGCTGCGCCGGCCGGGTGTTGCCGCGCTGTATTAGATGCTGTGGGTTCGGGGTCAGAGTAAGAACTTCCGACCGGCTGTCCTGATCTGCTTCTTCGGCCCCGGCTTTTTATGGTACGTACGCTGACCGGTCATCGCAGCAATCTCATCCCTGAACTGCTCATTACCCAGAACCAGGCCCTGGTTCAATGTCGTACGAATATCCTTCAGATGTCGGTCTTCCAGATGTGCGAGAAACAGGGATTGGTAATTGCGGGAACGTTCATCAGCCGATGCTCCCAAGGCAAGATAGAGGGGATGCGGGGTGATCAGACCGGATGCGACACCCAGCGCATTTGAATGATAACTCGACCAGCGATAGTCGCCGGGATCAGTCACCATATTCGCGCGTACCGGGTTGAGCTCGATATACCGCTGGCAGACCAGCAGATAGGTTTCTTCCTGCACGAGGCAGGACCTGAAGCGCCCTTCCCAAAGGGTACCGCTCCTTTGGTATCTCTTGTTGAAATGCCGCACGTAGGTGCGCCCGAGGGACTGCATCATCTTAGAAACCGCACCATTCTCACGCGGCGTTGCCAGCAGGTGCACATGGTTGGTCATGAACACCCAGGCGTGAATCTCGACACCGTACTTTTCTGCGCCGTTCTTCAGCCAGTGGGCATAGGCGGCCATGTCTTCCTCCGAGGTAAAGCAGGCCTGCCGGTTGTTGCCGCGCTGAATTAGATGCTGGGGAATCCCGACGGGATTGAGTCGTTTCATCCTTGCCATGACATTCGTCCCTGAATGATAATGGATTAAGTATATTAGCAGGCTGAATTGGGGGAGTTCTTACTCTGACCCCGAACTATGTGAACTATGGATTAATCACGATGTTTCGAGTTCTTACTCTGACCCCGATTATTTTGCTTCTGTTGCTGGCATCTTCCGTGCAGGCGATGGCTGCTGAATCCACCCTCTGGGTCAACAGTTTCACCGTGGAATGCGAAGGTGTGGCCCCGATGACCTGCCTGCAGGTGCAGGAGGGTGACTCCCCCAAGCCCGGCAAATGGGAAAACTTCTATTCGAACATCGAGGGTTTTACCTATGAGGCGGGTTATCTCTACAGGCTCAGGATCAGGAAAGAGACGCTGGAAGATGTGCCTGCAGATGCGTCCTCGATCAGGTATGTTCTTGTGCAACTCCTCGAGAAAACCAGGGACCCGACAATTACTATCAATGACATCTGGGCAGTGACCGCTATCCGTGGCGAGCCGGTCGATATGCATCAGGAGAGGCAAAATGGTCCGCTGATCGAAATCAATCTGTCGGCCATGAGAGTGATGGGCAGTGATAGCTGCAACAACTTCACCGGTGCAATCACGGAGTTTGGAGACGGGGTGATCGAGTTTGGCCCCATTGCCACCACAAGGAAGATGTGTCGAGACATGTCAGTGCCGGACAGATTCAACTCCGCCATGCTGCTGGTCAGGAGCTACCGGCTGGAGCCAGGACGCCTGGTTTTGCTCGACAGTGACGGAAACGAACTGATTGCCTGCAGGAAGATTGACTAGAGAGTTGGTCCTGTCAGAAACGGAGTTCTTACTCTGACCCTGAACTTACGAACTTACAGAACCTGGAAAGTGGAGCCGATGGCCAGAATTGAACTGGCGACCTACTGATTACGAATCAGTTGCTCTACCGACTGAGCTACACCGGCGTTTCAGGCGCTGTATGATGCTCTCTTTTTCGCTCGGCATCAAGTGCGTACGGCCCCGGATCGAGGTCGGGCGTCTCTCCCGTGAGAAGGTCGGCTGCGAGTTTCGCCGAGGCAGGTGCAAGCACCACGCCGTTGCGGAAATGGCCGGCATTGATGTAGAGATTCTCGATGCCCGGCACACTCCCGATGTAGGGAATGCCTTCGGGTGAGCCTGGACGCAGCCCTGCCCAGTGATGCTCGATCGGTGCTTCAGCCAGCACGGGATAGAGTTTTGCTGCCAGCGTGGTCAGTTCCGTGCGGGCCGCTTCTGTTGTCTCCTTCACAAACCCCGTGTCCTCGATCGTGCTGCCGAAGAGCACGCGCCCGTCTTTTCGCGGGATGGCGTAGTGATTTTCGTGCAGCGTAATGCGCCTGACAGTGTCCGGTTCCGTCCTGAAGAGCAGCATCTGTCCGCGTACGGGCTTGATCTCAGGCTGTA
Source organism: Gammaproteobacteria bacterium (assembly GCA_037385685.1). Taxonomy (GTDB): domain Bacteria; phylum Pseudomonadota; class Gammaproteobacteria; order Chromatiales; family Chromatiaceae; genus Sva-25. The sequence continues at coordinate 22,926 of JARRMW010000009.1, read as the reverse complement.
TTCCTGCATGCTCGAGCAGGAGCGGGGACCAGGCGCCGGCGCAGAGTATGGCCTTGTCGAAAATCTCCCGACTGCTGTCTGTCTCGACTTCGATTCCATGCGGGGAAGGCGAGAGACCGCTGACCTCCGCGTTGATGATGAAGCGGATGCCCGGGTGTTTTTGCAGAGCTGCATAGAGTGCCTTCACGATCCTCGGGTTCCGGACCTGGCCGACATCTGGAAACCAGAGCGCCGTCGGGTCGGGGCATGCAAGCGCGGGGTCGAGTGTGGCAATTGCTGACTCACCCACTCTCTCGACAGTGACCGACCAGCGTTCTGCCCACGCCCGTGCTGCCTCTTCTTCCTCCGGGGAGAAGATCAGCAGGCCGCTGTTCAGATATTCGGGATCGATGCCCGATTCAGATTTGAGTGCCTCGACCAGTTCCGGGTAGACCGCCTGGCTTGCGTGTGCAAGGCGCGTGACTGCGTCGGCATAGCGCCAGGGGTAGAGGGGCGAAACGATACCGCCACCTGCCCAGGAGGACTCCTGTCCTGGCTGTTGTTTGTCGTAGAGGGTGATGTCGCAACCGCGTCCGGCAAGCATCCAGGCGGTCATCATGCCACTGATGCCGCTGCCGATGATGGCGATTCTCATACTGCCGGTTTCCTTTTCTTTTCTCTAGCCTGTCGCTGTCTGCTTTTCGGAGAGTTTGCGCAGGTTTTTTGGCAGCACGAAAACGACATTTTCCTGGGTCCCGTGCCTGTCGATCACCTCGTCTGCACCCAGTGTCCTGAGACGTGCCACGACATCCTCGACAAGGACTTCGGGGGCCGAGGCACCGGCCGTTACGCCGATCACGTCTTTTTCGCTGAGCCATGCCGGGTCGATATCATCGGCGCCATCGATCAGGTAGGCGCGCTTGCCGCGCTTTTCAGCGAGTTCCCGCAGGCGGTTGGAATTCGAGCTGTTGGGTGAGCCGACCACGAGGATGAGGTCGCAATCATCTGCCAGGTGCTTGACGGCATCCTGCCTGTTCTGGGTTGCGTAGCAGATATCGTCTTTTTTGGGTCCCATGATCTTGGGGAACTTTTCCCGCAGCGTGCGGATGACCTCTGCCGTGTCATCCATCGAAAGGGTCGTCTGGGTGACGTAAGCGAGCTTCTCAGGGTTCTTGACGACGAGGTTGCGTACATCTTCCGGTGTTTCGACGAGGAGGATCTCCGCGTTACCATTGAAGTTTGACTGGTATTGCCCCATCGTGCCCTCGACCTCGGGATGGCCCTTGTGACCGATCAGGATGACACTCTCGCCCTGCTTGCAGTGACGTACGACTTCCATGTGAACCTTGGTCACAAGCGGGCAGGTCGCATCGAAGACCTGGAGGCCTCGCTCTTCTGCTTCCTGCTTGACCCGTTGTGCAACGCCATGGGCAGAGAAGATGACAGTCTGGCCGTCAGGTACGTCATCGAGCCTGTCGACGAAGATCGCGCCGCGCTCACGCAGGCTGTCGACCACAAAGCGGTTGTGGACGACCTCGTGGCGCACGTAGATCGGCGGGCCGATCAGTTCGAGCGCTTTCTCGACGATCTCGATGGCGCGGTCGACACCTGCGCAGAATCCACGTGGATTGGCGAGCAGCACTTTCATAGGTCCATGCCTGAATTGTTGTTTACTGAGAGTATCTTGACTCTAAAGATAACAAAATTACCTGCGAGCGGGTGATTGAAATCAACCTTGACCTGGTCCTTCTCCACCTGCACGACGGTGCCCGGAATCTCCTCGCCATCCTCTGCCGTGAAAGAGATGATCTGGCCTCTTTCCGGCTCGATCTCCTCGGGGAACTCCCCGAGCGGTATCATGCGCACGAGCTGCTCATCTCGTGGCCCGTATGCCTGCTCCGGCGTCAGCTCGAAGGTGTGCTCCTCCCCGGCTTTCAGGCCATAGATGGCCATCTCGAGGGTTGGCACCATGGCGCCCTCGCCGATGGTGATGGTGGCCGGTTCCTCGTCGAACGTGGAGATCGCCTCCTTGCCGTCGAAAAGAGCCAGCGAGAAGTGCATGGTCACGCGGCTGCCGCGCATGATTTCAGCCGATTCAGCCATTGCCTGTCTCTTCCGCGATCATTTTCAGCGCAGGTACTGCCAGCTTGTACCTTTCTGCATGTGCAAGCGCCCGTTTCAGCCTGGCCGGTGCGCTTCGGCCCATGCACTTGTGCTCCGGGTCGCCTTCGAAAGCGGCAAGCATGGCTGCAAACAGCGCCTCGCGGTCATAGCTGTTGCCTGTCATGGCTTCCTGGAGATCGATGATGTCGTTGCCGACGGCATGCGCCAGATCGCGGTGATCGGCCCAGAGTTCACCGACAGTGCCGCCCGCTTTGAGGCCGGCGATATTGGTCGTCAGGATGTAGAGGTTCTTGACCACGAGTTCGAACTCCATCTGATCCGCGGACTCGAGAACACGCACAGGGATATCGATGGAGCCGAGTGCCTCTGCCAGTGCGGCTGCTCGTGGCCCATGGGCAGGGGAGGGAATGATGACTTTGGCATCCTGCCCGGGTTTTTTCTCGAACCAGACGGAAATGACAGTCGGGCTGGAAAGCTCCGCGTAATCACCGGGCAGCAATTCGTTCTGCAGCAGCAGAAGGCAATCCTTCCAGGCTTCCGGCAGTTTTTCGAGGGTTGGTTGCAAATCTGCTTCGCCGACAGCAACCACGACGACCGCGGGTTTGTCGAGCGTCTGCGCCAGTTGCTCGATATTGGTCTTGCGCGTGACCGGGTAGACAGGATGACCTGCACGCAGATAGCCGCGTGCGAAGACACCGCCCATTTCGCCGATGCCAATGATGACGACTGGCGCCTTGATCAGGGTTTCCATGCTTGCTCCTCGACTCCGGCATGCTGGTTGACGAGCCTTGCGAGCACGAACAGCAGGTCGGAGAGTCTGTTCAGGTAGACCGAAAGGGCAGATTCTACCTTGTCCGAGACGCCAAGCGTCAGAAGGTCCCGTTCGGCGCGTCGGCAGATGGTGCGGGCGATGTGCAGCTGGGCACCGGCAGGACAGCCACCCGGTAGAATGAAGTGCGTCAGCGGGGGCAGTTTCGCATCGAAGCGATCGATACACGCCTCGAGATGGCTGACGGCATCCTCAGGCAGCTGCATGCCACCAGCCTGTGCGAGCATGGCGCCGACGACGAAAAGCCTGTTCTGGATGTGATGCAGACACTCTCTGATGGCGTCGTCGAGATCACCGGCTGCATGTGCCACCGCGAGACCGATGGCCGCATTGAGTTCATCGACAGAACCAAGCGCTGCAACACGCGGCGATTCCTTGCCGATGCGTTCGCCATTCGCCAGCCCGGTCGTTCCCTTGTCGCCCGTACGCGTGTAGATGCTGCTTTTACCCATCGCCCGTTCTTCAAAGCATGATTTTCAGGCCGACAATACCATTGATCCCCTCGCCGCGGTAACCGGCAACGGGTTCGTAGCTTGTATCAGCAAGATTGCGAACCTTTGCGAAGAGCCGGGTGTCGTGGGTGACCTGGTACGTGAGGCCCGTGTTGATGAGGGTATAGTCATCAAGCGCGGCGTTCTGATAGGTCACTGGACTGATGTCGACACGGTCACCATAGTACTCCAGCTGCAGCCACAGTCCGAGCTGTTGCGTCGCCTTGAAATCAAGTGACAGTGTCGCTTTCTGACGGGGCCTGCGTGGCAAGCGTTCGCCAGTCGTGCTGTCACGTGCATCCGTGTAACCGTAGTCTAGATTCAGCCCGATGCGTTCTGCTGGCTGGTATCGCAGGTGGATTTCTGCCCCCTTGATTTCAGCACGTGCGAGATTCTCGCTTGTGCTGTTGAACAGGGGGTCGTAAACGATCTGGATCAGGTCCCTGATGCGGCTGTGATAGAGGGTGACTCCTGTGGTCACGCCGGTATCCGGAAAGCTGTAATCGATACCGGCCTCGATGCTGCTGCTCTTTTCCGGCTGGAGGTCCGGATTACCGCGGTAGGCGCTGCCGTAGTTATTGGGACTGTAGCCATAGAGCTCGTAAAGACCGGGCGCCTTGAAGCCGGTTCCGGCGGAGAGGTGCAGCCGGCCCTGTTCCCGGGCAAACGGCAGGCTGCCGGCAAGGCGCCAGGAGACATGGGAGCCGAAGTCCTCGTGCTCTTCAAGACGAATGCTTCCTGTCACTGACTCGTTGCCTGTGCCGGTCCACTGGTCCTGCAATACGATGCTGCTGCTCGAGGTATCAGCATCTGTGTTCTCTTCGATGACGAAGTCGCCAAAGTCAGAGCCGAAGGCCGAGAAACCGGACGAGATCAGGGAGTCGCGCCGATAACCTGCAATTGCAGACAACTCGTGCCCCCCGATGGCATAGCTGTTGAAGCGTGCCTCGATACTCTGGTGTTTGCCCCGGTAGCTGGTATCGATCAGGTTCTCTGTCGGCAGTTGTCGGGGATTATTCGACTGCCGCTCTGTTTCGTTATGCCTGAGGTTGAGCTGCATGCTCCAGTCGTCGCCAACAGGCCGGTGAACCAGCTGCAGTTGTCCCCCTTTCTCCCTGGTATGAAGCTCCCAGTCGGGATCCTCGTAAAGGAACTCATCGATTTCGTTCGCGGACTCCTTGAAATAGCCGATCAATTGCAATTGTGTTGCAGGATTCAGATACCACGACAGGCGGGTGTTGAAGTCCGTGATGCGGAAGCCGTCATCCTCGATCGGCTGGCCGGTATTGCCATATTCCGGTTTCTGCATCACGGCAGTCTGCCCGTCGCTCTGCTGGTGGGACAGGGAGAGCTGGTAGCGGAAATCCTTTACGGCCCCCCTCGAGGAAATCGCGGCTTCGAATGTGCGGTCGTTTCCTGCCGCCAGCCTCAGTTCCTGGCGTGGCACGAGTGAACCGCTCTTCGAGATGATGTTCACGACGGCACCGATTGCGCTCGATCCGTACAGGGTGCTCAGCGGCCCGCGGACGATCTCGATACGTTCGACGCCATTCAGGCTCATGTTGGAGAAATCGTAGGCACCGGTTGGCGAGGAGGGGTCGTTGAGCACCATGCCATCGCGCATGACAAGCGTGTGATTGGAATTGGCGCCACGCGCGAACAGCGATGTGATCTGGCCACGCGGGCCGCTTCTCACGATGACGATGCCCGGCACGCTCTCGAGCGCCTCTGCGACGCTGCTGTAAGCGCGCCTCTCGATCTCTTCTTCGGAGATCAGGGTCACGCTGCCCGGCGCCTGCTGGATCACTGTCTCGTTACCGGTCGGTGTGATCACGATGGTTGTTGGCTCTTCTGCCCGGGCGATGAGTGTCATGCCAAGCAGAAGCAAACTGGCTGGAAGCTTCATGGTCGGTTCCTGCAGGGCGCCCGCCGCGCCGTCGAGGGGGTATGCGGCTATAGTTCGCCGCGCCTGTCTCAGGGCCGGTCTCCGGACTTCCAACTCTGGCGATTCCCGACGCCTTCCCGGGGCGGTGGCGATTGTCGGGGATCTCGTTGATTACCGTTGCGGGGGCAGTGCCGGTTTCACACCGGCTTCCCGATTATCCACTCGTCTCACCGGGAGAGAATGGCACCCTGAAGCCGCGAGACTATAAAGAAGGGAGAGTGGGGGGTCAACCCGACACAATCCGAGCGATGTGGTGCCGGGTTGGAATGTGGGTATGCTTGAAGACTAGCTGACGAGGATCTGGCTGACAACGAGATAGGAGAGGACACCCACCAGTGCGGTAACAAAGGTTACCTGCAGGGTGATGCAGAGTCCGGGAATTCCGCGGCAGCGTTTCATCAATCCACAGGGCTTGCACTCTTTCATCGGCGCTCTCCTCGTCAACCTTCTTCAGAAACTCGCAGCCAATCCTACAAAGATAGCTACTTGCTTACAAGGGTTTTTCGGCAACTTTTTTAAAAGATTTTTTTATTCGCGCAGACCCCGTCGATCCAGTCGTAAAGGGCCTCCGCAGAGCGATTCAGGATTTCCGGATCATGCATGACATGGGTCATGACATTGAGCCCCTGTCCGCGCGCCAGAAGCTCGATGGCATAGTTTCTGCATAATTCCGGGCGAAAGCCGATCTCCTGGAATTGCAGGGACAGATATTCAAGGAATCGATCGAACAGGGCGACAGCCGATTCCTGGAGTTCCCGCTGGTTTTTGCCAAGTTCGGTGTTCAGTGATCCCATCGGACAGCCATATTCGGCAGTGGACTGCCTGCTGTTGATGAGCATGCGGACAAAACGCCTGAGTTTTTCAACCGGGGTGCGGTGTTCCCTGTCCCACTCCTCGAGCATAACGGTGATGGCATCGAGTCGATAATCGAGCGTGGCGAGCAGGATCTCTTCCTTGGTCTTGAAGTAGTAGTAGATGTTACCCCGTGGTACACCCGATGCCTCGACGATATCGGTAAAGGAGGTCCTGTTGTAGCCCTGCCGGTAGAAAAGGCGGTTGGCTGACTGGACGATTCGGAGTCGTGTTTTGTCGCTCCTGGAGGCCATCAGTCGGAAAGAAGGTTTACGATCAGGGGGCCATCCAGCGGTTTCAGGAAATGGTCTCCGGGTGTGGTGAAAGATCTCGCCTTGCCATGCAGTGCCGGAACCATGTTCATGTCCTGGCTGTAGACGGGGACGATCTTGTCCCCCCCGGTGCCGACTGCAGGAACCCGAATAACAGAGAGATAGTCGAGTGGCGGGTGCTCCTGCCTGTTAAGCCAGTCCAGCACGGAGGCCCTGTTCCCCGGCAAGAGTTCCCGGTAGAGTTGCCGGGATTTTTTTGCACCCCGGTAATCATTGCCGCCGACCACGCGCTTGACGGTCTCGATGGGCGGGCCATGATCCTCGGTTATCTCCAGCCCTCTGGCGGCGCGCGGTGTGCCGACATGGGGTGAGGCGATGGTGATCAGGCGAGTCACCTGTTGCGGACCGTACTCGACGAGTAGCAGGCGCGCAACGACACCGCCGGCAGAGTGGCCAACGAGGATGATCTCCTCTTCAGGGTGGCGCCGCTGCACAGCCAGGAGTTGTTGCTGCAGTGCCGCAGCCTGGTTTGGCAAGGGTGCTGTCGAGAGCAGGTTCGCGGTGTAAACGGTTCGTGCATAGCGTGGCGCAAGGGCGGGGATGGAACGGTTTGTGAAAAGGTGGCCCCCGTAGCCCCAGCCATCACGGGCGAGTGCAGCCAGGATACCATGGCGTGCCCAGGTCTCTCCGCTGCTCAGATGACCATGAACCAGGACAGCGACCTGCGCATGGGTGGCTCCGGGCAGCAGGAGCAGGAGCAAGGCTGCAAAAACGAGTCGTCTCATGAAGAGTGATGTCCACGAACAGATAGTCGTTCCGATTCTACCTTACTGCCGGACCCCGGGGCGACAGTCGTAGCGGGAATGCTATGATTGCTCTCCGTTGAGTTGGAAGGGAAACCTTGCGATGTGTGGAATCTGTGGTGAAATGCGCTTCGACGGCCGCGCGGTCGAAGGCTCCCTGCTGGAACGCATGAACAGCCGTCTCGAGCGGCGTGGTCCTGATGACGCCGGTCTCTTCATCGACGGCAGCACCGGCTTCGGCCACCGTCGTCTCTCTGTGATCGACCTCTCCGACAAGTCACATCAGCCGATGGTCGACGAGGAACTTGATCTCGTCCTGGTTTTCAACGGCGCCATCTACAACTATCGTGAACTGCGTGCCGAGCTGCGCGAGAAGGGTTACAGCTTTTTCTCGGAGGGGGACAGTGAAGTCATCCTGAAAGCCTATCGCGAATGGGGCGAGCGCTGTACGGAGTATCTGCATGGCATGTTCGCCTTTGTCATCTGGGACCGGAAAGCGCAGCGCTGTTTCATGGCGCGGGACCGTTTCGGCATCAAGCCGCTCTACTACTCGCTCGACGAGCGGCGTCTGCGCTTCGCATCCAACACCCAGGCACTCCTTGCGGGCGGTGATATCGATACCTCGATCGATGCCGAGGCCCTGCATTTCCAGTTCACACTGCATGCCGTGGTACCGGCACCGCGCACGGTCATCAGTGGTATCCGCAAGCTCGAGCCTGGCCACAGCCTGACGGTCGAGACTGATGGCGTAACTGACCTTCGGCGCTACTGGCATCTCGAGGCACGTCGTCCGGCGCATCCCATGAGTGAGGATGAATGGGTCGAGGCGACCCATGCTGCGCTGCGACGCGCAGTACAGCGCCGTAACGATGTCGCTGATGTGCCAGTCGGCGTGCTGCTTTCGGGTGGTCTTGACTCGAGTCTGCTCGTCGCCTTGCTGGCAGAGCTGGGTATGGAGGATATCCGTACGTTCTCGGTCGGTTTCGAGGACCAGCCGGAGGAGAAGGGCAGCGAGTTCGAGTATTCCGATCAGGTAGTCGAGCGTTACAAGCCGACGCATCACAAGTTTCTCGTGCCCAATGACGAGGTGCTCAAGCGATTGCCGGAGGCCGTGGACGCCATGGCCGAGCCGATGTTCGGACAGGATGCCGTCGCCTTCTATCTCCTTGCTGAACAGGTTTCGAAGCAGATCAAGGTGGTGCAGTCAGGGCAGGGTGCCGACGAGGTGTTCGGTGGCTACTTCTGGTATCCGAAAATGCAGCAGGAGAGCGGCGCGCCCGTCGAGCGATTCCGTCATCACTATTTTGACCGTGATCACCCGGAGTACCTGCGTATGGTCACGGAGAAATATGCCGTCGGTGACATCACAGGCGACTATGTCGCGCAGCGCCTGTCGGAAGCGGGTGCCGACAGTTTCATGGACCAGGTGCTGCGACTGGATGTCACCACGCTGATCGTTGATGACCCGGTCAAGCGCGTCGATAACATGACCATGGCATGGGGCCTCGAAGCACGTGTTCCCTTCCTCGATCATGAACTGGTGGAGCTTGTGGCGCAAAGCCCGCCCGAGTTCCGCCTCAAGGAGGAGGGCAAGTATCCGCTCAAGCGCATCGCGCGCGGTATCCTGCCGGATGCTGTCATCGATCGCCCGAAAGGCTACTTCCCGATGCCGGCACTGAAGTATGTGCGTGGGGATTTCCTCGCGTTCATGCGCGATATTCTCGACTCGCAAGCATGTCGCGAGCGCGGCATTTTCAATCGAAAGTACATCGACATGCTGTTGAGTGCACCGGAAATGCATCACACCCGTATCCAGGGCAGCAAGCTGTGGCACATGGCTGTGTTCGAGTATTGGCTGCAGAGGCATCTTTGAGCATGTATCACGTCCGTGACAGGTCTGGCTCAGTCCCGGCGCATCCGGCTGAATGAACCTCGATCGCCTTACGAGCGCCGAGATCGGCGAGATCCTCCGTACAGAAACACCACCGACCTGGGATATTCCTGTCCACGCGGAAGAGACGGGGCGTGAAGCCGGTGTGCTGATGCCACTGCTGCGCAAGCAGGGAGCCTGGCATCTGCTGTATATTCGCCGTCCCGAATCCAAACAGGATGACCACAGTGGCGAGGTCGCTTTCGCCGGTGGCAAGCGCGAGCAGGGCGATGCCGATCTGCTGCAAACGGCACTGCGCGAGGCCCGTGAGGAGATCGGGATCGAACCGGCGGATGTCGATGTGCTCGGGTCACTCGGGAGGCATCACAGCGTCACACGTTTCAGCATCATGCCGGTTGTCGGCGTGATCCCCTGGCCTTATCCGCTGAGACCGAACCCCTCCGAGGTTGCCACCATCTTCACTATGCCTCTGGCATGGCTCGCCGACCCGGGCAACCTGGACATCACGCATCGCCAGATCGAAGGGTATGCCAAACCTGTCCCGGTCGCGGTATTTCGGCGCTATGCGGGTGAATTGTTGTGGGGAGCGACGGCGCGGATGACGATCAGTTTCATCGAGAAGCTCAGGCGATACCAGGAACTGCGATAACCGGCCGTCAGCGTTCGTTCGTCCAGCGCATGCCGAGATTTTCAAGTTCCATGAGCATTTCGCGCATGGCTGTCTCGACATATGCGAGTTCCCCTTTCAGTCCAAGCTCGATCTTGCGGATGCCTTCGTCGGAGTGCAGGGGCAGGCTGAAGAGCCTTGTCTGCGGATGGGCGTCGATGATCTTCTGCATGAGATCGATCAGTTCACTCTCCGGCACGTCGTGCACGTAGATTTCCTGTTCGACATAACTGTTGCCGGGGGCGACGGGATAGTGTGTTTCCAGCACCCATGCCATCATCGGATGCGCCATGACAGGGAAACCTGGGAGAAAATGATGGTTGCCGATAGAGAAACCGGGAATCCGGTTGTAGGGATTCGGGATCAGTTCAGAGCCTTCAGGCAGGTCGGCCATGAGGATGCGCTTGGGGTAAGCCTCATCGCCGAATTTCTCCTCGATGATCGCTTTGGCTTCCGGGTGTCTTACCAGGGGAACGCCAGCGGCATTGGCGGCGCACTCGCGCGTCAGGTCGTCCGGTGTTGCACCGATACCGCCAAAACTGAAAACAACGGTGTCGCTTTGCATCGACTCACGCAGGCGTGACTCGATCAACAACGGGTCGTCACCAATGTACTGCGCCCAGGATGGGCATTCACCACGTGCTCCCAGCAATTCAATCGCTTTCTCGAGATGACGATCCTTGCGCCTTCCGCTGAGAATTTCATCGCCGATGACGAGAATGCCGTATTGCATGGTGGTGGAAACGGAAAACGTTGTTGCAGAACACCCGGGCTACCTTGCCCGGGTGTCGATCGCGAGGCTGAATGACAGCCCCGGCAGGATCAGAATGCGCGGCGTGGACGGTCCTCGCGGGGACGTGCCTCGTTCACGCGCAGGCTGCGACCACCGGCGTCGGTGTCGTTCAGCGCCTCGATGGCTGCTTGAGCCTCGTCACTGTTGGGCATTTCGACAAAACCGAAACCCTTGGAGCGACCGCTCTCGCGATCCATGATGACGCGCGCAGAGGAGACTTCTCCATGTGCTGCGAACATACTCTGAAGATCTTCATCTCTGACACTGTATGGCAGGTTGCCAACATAAATATTCATCAAACTTTTCTCGTACATAAAACATTGCGTCATTTTCTGGACTGCCGGCAAACCTGACGCAACGGTTTGTCAGCAGAAAGTGTCTGGCTTGTCTGCGTTCTCAGGGAACTGCAGAAAGTGACTGTACAAAAACCCGGAGAGAGAAAGTGCAGGACTGACTTAGTGCCATGAAGAGCGAATCAACAAGCAGACACGTGCAATCACACCCTATTTCCGGAAGAAAAGCAATCACTTTCAGTGGAGATTAAAACGGTTCTTGATGACATTTCGATGAAACCCGGTAAACCGTACCGTCCGTCGCGTGAACTTGCTGCATGCATGTTGTATAACTGAATGCAGATAATCGCAATTCAACAGATGTATGTCAGAAGCCAGAATACCCGCCCTGTCGCCTGTACCACTCGAACTCGAGGAGGGTGAAACCGTCTACTGGTGCACCTGTGGACGCTCGAAGAATCAGCCACTCTGTGATGGTTCCCACGCCGGCACGGATTTCACACCGCTGGCGTGGACGGCAGAAAAAGATGGCAAGTATTTCTTCTGCCAGTGCAAGCGCACGCAGACGCCTCCGCTGTGCGATGGCAGCCACAAGAAGATCACGACCGACGAACTTGATGCCTCCGAGGGCATGGAGCGTGTGTGGTACAAGGTCGCCGACACTGGCGAGATGCAGGAGAAAGAGGTCCGCACGATCCAGGCGGGAAGCGCGAGCATCGCGCTGGTTCGTTTCGACGGCAAGTACGCTGCACTTGCGAATGCATGCCCGCACCAGGGCGGGCCGCTTGGTGAAGGTTCAATTGAATGCGATGACAAAAGCGAGGAGTGCTGGTTGCGCTGCCCCTGGCATGGATGGGACTTTCACCCGCTGACCGGCAAGTCACCCGGTTCCCATGACGACGGTGTGTCGACATATCCGGTCGAGGAGCGCGACGACGGGGTCTATGTGCAAGTCAGGGAGCAGAGAGAACAGAAGCGCACTGTTTCCAATCTCATGGCCGAGACCATGGTCAACTGGGGTGTCAAACGCGTCTTCGGCATGGTGGGGCATTCCAATCTCGGCCTCGCCGATGCTTTTCGTGTCGAGGAGGAGAAAGGCAACATGACATACATCGGCATTCGTCACGAGGGGGCCGCTTCATTTGCCTGCTCCGGCTATGCCAAGCTGAGTGGCATGCCGGCTGCCTGCATGTCGATTGCCGGTCCGGGAGCCACCAATCTCATGACAGGGCTATGGGATGCAAAGGTCGACAGGGCCCCTCTGCTGGCCCTGACCGGGCAGGTGAACACCCAGGTCTTTGGTCCCGGAGCATTCCAGGAAATCGACCTGGCCGATGCCTTTGCACCTGTGACGGCATTCAGCCAGACAGTCTTGCCAAACAGCAGGCATGCAGAACTCATGACGCTGGCACTGAAGAATGCGACAGTGCAGCGAGATGTTGCGCACCTGATCTTCCCGGACGAGGTGCAGAATATTTCCGTCGACGAGACTGCAGAAGCCTCCGGCCCCGGAGGCCGTGTCAGCTCCGAGGTGATTCATCCGGATGAAGAGGTGATCGGGGAGGTCCTCGAGCGTATCCGCAAGGCAAAACGCCCGGTTATTGTTGCAGGTTATGGTGCACGCCAGAGCATGGACGCTGTCATCACGCTGGCCGAAACCATTGATGCGCCAGTCCTGACGACCTTCAAGGCGAAAGGGCAGATATCGGATCATCATCCGCTTGCCGCCGGCGTGCTTGGGCGCAGCGGGACCCCTGTCGCAAGCTGGTTCATGAACGAGGCGGACCTGCTGGTCGTCTTCGGTGCCTCCTTTTCCAACCATACGGGCATCACAGAGAAGAAACCGATCATCCAGATAGACTTTGACCGCATGACACTGGGTAAATTTCACTCTGTCGATATCCCCGTCTGGGGAGAGATTGGTGTAACAGCCGAGCGCCTCAACGCGGACCTCGATGACTTCGAGCCAGAGGGGAACGCACGTGAGCATGTTGCCGAGCGCTGGAAAATCTGGCGCGAGGAGAAACAGCGCAGGGCAGTGCGTGATAACGGAAAAGGACTTGCTTCTGCCTGGATCTTCGAGGTGCTGTCAGACGTCTGCCCGGATGATGCCATCATTGCTGTTGATGTGGGTAACAACACCTACTCTTTCGGCCGCTATTTCGAATGTCGGCAACAGCGGATATTGATGTCCGGCTATCTCGGGTCAATCGGATTCGCACTTCCGGCCGCGCTCGGTGCCTGGTGTGCGACAGAGGATTTCGAAGCCTGGCGCGGGCGCAAGGTGATCTCGGTTAGTGGTGACGGGGGGCTCGCACAATACATGGCAGAATTCACAACGGCCGTGCACTACGGGATGAATATCACGCACATCCTTCTGAACAACAGCGAGCTGGGCAAGATCTCCAAGGAACAGCGCGCCGAGAATCGGGAGATCTGGCAGACAGGATTGCTTAATCCTGATTTCGCGGATTATGCCAACAGCTGTGGCGGACTGGGTATCTGCGTAACGAGTCGCGATGAGCTGGCTCCTGCTCTCGAGACGGCACTTGCGCACGACGGGGCGTCGCTGGTCGATATCCTGTCGGATAACAGCCTCTTGTGAATCGCAACAGAGGATCATGTGGGATCCTGCATACAGTTTCTTCGCAGACAGGGTAATTTGCCTAAATCAAACACCGATACCCTGTCCGGTTGAATTCCTGATCAGGCTTCCGCATATTAGAGAGCCATGAGATTCCCCAATAATGACGTAGAAGGTAAACAAGATGGACGTACTTGATCGCATCAAAGAACAGGTTGAGAGTAACCCGATTATTCTCTACATGAAGGGCACTCCCCAGTTTCCCCAGTGCGGCTTCTCCTCGCGCACAGCCGCTGCTCTGCAGGATTGTGGGGTCAAGTTCGCCTATGTGAACGTGCTTGCAGATCCGGAGATTTTCGAAAACCTGCCACGCTTTGCGGACTGGCCGACATTCCCGCAGCTTTACATCAATCACGAACTCGTCGGGGGTTGCGATATCACACTGGAACTGCATGCCAGCGGTGAACTGAAGAAAATGGTCGAGGAAGCGGGTGCCAACTGGAAAGAGGAGGGGGACGAAGCCTGATCCTTAACTCTCCGTATGAAAGAAAAAGGCGATCCTCTGATCGCCTTTTTTATTGTTGAAGCACCGTCATCGACGTCAATGATGTTCGGGAACTGTCCGAATCAGGCCGATGACGGAGGCTCGTTCGTTGCCCCTTGCTCGGATTCGACCGGTGCCTTGTACCAGGAAAGCTTTTCGTGCAGTTCGACAACCTCTCCAACGATAATCAGTGTCGGCGGTACCGGTTTTTCGCGTTCGACAATTTCGGGTAGCGTGGCAAGTGTGCCCGTAAAAACGCGCTGCATGTGAGTCGTGCCCTGCTGGACAAGTGCTGCCGGCGTATCCGGTGAACGACCGTGAGCCTGTAGCTGCTCCGAGATCACAGGAAGCCCCTTGAGTCCCATGTAAAAGACAACGGTCTGGTGCGGCTGGGCAAGCTGCTGCCAGTTGAGGTTCATGGTGTTGTCCTTGAGATGTCCCGTGACGAAGGTGACCGACTGGGCATAATCACGGTGTGTGAGCGGGATACCCGAATAGGAGGCGCAACCCGAGGCAGCCGTGATGCCGGGAATGACCTGGAAAGGGACACCTTCCTCTGCCAGGGTATCGATCTCCTCGCCTCCGCGGCCGAAGATGAAGGGATCTCCGCCCTTGAGACGAACGACCCGTTTGCCTTCCTTTGCCTTGTCTGCGAGTAACCTGTTGATGTCCTCCTGGCGCATGGCATGGTTGTCACGTTCCTTGCCGACATAGATGCGTTCTGCATCACGGCGCGTCATATCAAGAACGGCCTTGGCAACCAGACGATCATAGACCACCACGTCAGCCTGCTGCATGCAACGGAGCGCACGAAAAGTGAGCAGGTCCGGGTCGCCCGGGCCTCCGCCGACAAGGTACACCTCGCCCATGCCATTACTTGGTTCCGTCGAAGCGAGTGTTTTCTGAAGGACTCCCTCAGCCTCCTCCATATGACCCGAGAAGACGCGCTCTGCGACCGCGCCCTGCAATGCATTGTCCCAGAATCGACGCCGGTCTTTCGGGTCCGAGAAACGCTGCTTGACCTGGTCCCTGTATTTTCTCGTGAGTTCTGCGAGGCGTCCGTAGCCAGCGGGAATCAGGGATTCGAGGCGTGTGCGAATCAGGCGGGCCAGGACCGGCGATGCACCGCCCGTTGAGACAGCGGCCAGTACGGGCGTGCGGTCAATAATCGACGGCATGATGAAGTTGCCAGCCGTGGAATCGTCAATCACGTTGACGGGTCTGCCACACTCTTTGGCCTGTTCGGCAATCCGCGTGTTGACCTGGTGGTCATCCGTTGCAGCGATGACGAGCCGGAAATCCTTCAGATCCTCATCCTGCCAGCGACTCTTTACATGGCTGATCTTTCCCTCTTCGACCATGCGTGTGACGCCCTCGCTGAGTTCCGGCGATATGACGGTAACCTTGCCGCCGGCGCGCAGCAGCAGGGCGATCTTTCTCGTGGCGACTTCTCCGCCGCCGATCACAACACATTGCTGCTCTTTGATGTCCAGGAAGATCGGGAGAAAATCCATGAATTTCAGTGCCTTTTCCGAGGATGCCGGGAATGTATCATGTCCCTGTGACTCCGTGCCAGACAAGTCATGCCGGTATTTCCGGGTTGAATATAAGAGAACTATAATATATAATTTCGCACCATATTACTATGTTTTTGGAGTAATCCGGACCATGATGATTCAGGAAATTGATGTTGCAGAACTCAAGCGCCGTATGGATGCGGGGGATGATTTTGTTCTTTACGACATCCGTAGTGACGGGGAAGTCGCACAGGGAATACTGCCCGGTGCTGAACATCTGGCAATGCACCTGATCCCCCTCAAGATGCAGGATTTTCCGAAGGACAGGGAGGTCATTCTCTACTGCCGCAGTGGAGCCCGTTCCTATCACGCCTGTGCCTATCTGCAGCAGCAGGGGATCAATAACGCGGTCAACCTGCGTGGCGGCATCATCAGCTGGGCGCAAAACGGCTTCGATATCAGTTCGCTTGCTGCCTGATCGCCCGGAGCGTTCTTCTGCAGGCAACCCCGGCGCAGTTCCGGGGTTTGTTTTTTGTGAAACCGGTCTTTCGAACGGCCCGTGCAGGCAACTTGATGGCATGATCCCGGTATGATCGCAATCTCTGCAGACAATCCTGTCCTTGCCCGCGATTTGCAGCAACTGACCGGGCTGCCACTCCTCTCAGAAGTTGAGTCGGCAAGCTATCTGCTGCACGCAGGCAGTGCCCGAATCGAGATGCGATCTCTCGATGAACCCCGTACAGCCCCTCTCTATGTTGATTTTGTCGGAGGGGAGAATCGTCATCGAAGGCTCTATGGAGGCGGCAAGAGCCAAGCCATTGCACGGGCTGTGGGGCTGAAAAAGCTGCGGAAACCGCGCGTGGCCGATCTCACTGCGGGGCTAGGGCGTGACGCTTTCGCGTTGGCTGCACTGGGGTGTGATGTGACGCTTGTGGAGCGTTCGCCCGTCGTTCATGTTCTCTTGCAGGACGGCCTGAACCGTGCCCTTCAGTCGGATGACGCCAACCTCAGGGAGATCATTTCCAGGATGCGCCTGGTCCATGCGGACAGCCTGGAATGGCTTGACTTGCAGGAAGAAACGTTCGACGTCATCACACTTGATCCCATGTTTCCCGAGCGTCGCAAATCCGCACTGGTAAGGAAAGAGATGCGTTTTTTCCATGACCTGATTGGCAGCGATAGTGATGCTGCCGGATTGCTCGAGCTGGCTCGCAGCCAATGCAGGCATCGCGTGGTCGTCAAGCGGCCTGCCAGCGCCATAGCCCTTGGCGGTCACACGCCTTCCTTTTCCATCGCGGGGAAAAGCACCAGATTTGATATCTATCTTGCTGCAATGCAGCAACCAGTCGAGCGCTGAGAAATCCGCTGCTATGCATTATGGTCACGCTAAATCGAGCTGTTGCTACTTGCATGAAAAATCATGTGATTCAATTGCTTGAGGCTGTCAACGCGAGCAAGGTCTTATGTGGGACAGATGGTCAACTGTTGCGTTTCTGTTAATTTTCTAATATAAGTTTGCGTCTGTTACTCAACTGGCCTTTTTCTCGGAGGTATCCAATGGCTGATTTTGATGACGAACTCGATGCAAGTGGCCTGAACTGCCCACTCCCGATCCTGCGTGCCAAGAAAGCACTCGGTGGTATGGATGCCGGCAAGGTTCTGCACATCATTGCAACTGACCCGGGTTCCGTGAAGGACTTCGAAGCATTCGCCAAGCAGACCGGTAACGAACTGCTGGAGTCGGCTGAGGAAGGCGGCAAGTTCCACTTCTACATGAAAAAGGTCTGAATAGACACACAGGTTTGCCCTGAAAACAGGGGGGAGAAGATACGATGGAACAGAAGAAACTCGCCATCATCGCTACGAAAGGTACCCTTGACTGGGCATACCCGCCTTTCATACTGGCTTCCACTGCAGCTGCTCTTGGCTATGAAACCCAGGTGTTCTTCACCTTCTATGGCCTGCAGCTGCTGAAGAAAGATCTCAGCGATCTTCAGGTCAGCCCGATCGGCAATCCAGGAATGCCAATGAAGATGCCGTTCGGCCCTGACTGGTTTCAGGACATCAACTGGAACATTCCGAACATTGTCCAGACAAACGTTCCGGGCTTCGAAGCGCTGGCGACATCTCTCATGAAGAAGACCATCGCCAAGAACGGTGTGGCTACCATTCCTGAGTTGCGTTCCCTCTGCCAGGAGGCCGAGGTGGAGTTCATCGCATGCCAGATGACTGTCGATCTCTTCGGCTTCGAGCACAGTGATTTCATCAGTGAAGGCGTTGAATACGGCGGTGCAGCTACACAGCGACAAAGGCTTCTGTTTCTTGAGGGAGGTCATTAACGCCCGGGGGGGCTCTGTTATGCTATGCCAGTTATTCTGGCCTCCGGGGCATACCAGCTAGAGCAGTGAAGGAACTCGTCAAGGCACTCAAAGAGAGCGTGCGCGACCTGACGCCGATCGTCCTGGTCGTTGTTTTCTTCCAGCTGGTCGTGCTCCAGCAGCCTTTTCCAGAACTCTTCAGGATGCTCATCGGTGTGCTCATGGTCGTGCTGGGCCTCACGCTGTTTGTTCATGGCCTGCGGACCGGGCTTTTTCCGATCGGCGAGGGGATGGCTTACGACTTCGCGCGCAAGGGCAGTTTGCTCTGGTTACTCATTTTTGCCTTCATGCTTGGATTCGGAACGACGGTCGCTGAACCGGCGCTGATTGCAGTGGCAGACGAGGCAGCGACTGTCGCCGTCGAAGGCGGCATGATCGAGAACTCGGATGAGTCGCACGCGAGTTATGCCTTAGGTCTGCGTCTGACTGTTGCCATATCCGTCGGCTTCGCCATCCTGGTCGGGGTGTTTCGCATCATCAAGGGATGGCCGGTGCAGTATCTCATCATTGGCGGGTACCTTGGCGTGGTCATTATGACGGCCTTTGCGCCCGAGGAGATCATCGGCATCGCCTATGACTCGGGTGGTGTCACGACATCCACAATAACAGTGCCGCTCGTGACTGCACTTGGTGTGGGGCTGGCCAGCAGTATCTCCGGCCGCAATCCCATGATCGATGGTTTTGGCCTGATTGCCTTTGCCTCACTGACGCCGATGATCTTTGTCATGGGTTACGGGATGCTGTTATGACGGGCCTCATGACTGACATCGCCAATACGCTGGTTACAACCGTGCGCGATGTGTTGCCGATAGCGGTCATCCTGTTCGGTTTCCAGTTTCTCGTGCTCAGGCGCAGGATCCCGCATCTGAAGCGGGTACTGAGCGGTTTCGGTTTTGTGCTCGTGGGGCTGGCCTTCTTCCTGCTCGGTCTCGAGGAGGCGCTGTTTCCGGTCGGAAAGCTCATGGCGCAACAACTGACCGATCCGGCATTTCTCGGGATTGATGTCGCCGCAATCGGTGACGAGGTGGCGAAGCACTGGTATGCCTACTATTGGGTCTACATCTTCGCGTTCATGATCGGTTTCGCGACCACTGTCGCTGAACCTTCGCTGATCGCTGTTGCCATCAAGGCCAGCGAAGTCTCGGGCGGGGCAATCCAGCCCTGGGGGCTGCGGATCGCGGTCGCCATCGGGGTCGCAGTCGGCATTTCGCTGGGTGCGTTCCGTATCGTGACGGGCACGCCGCTGCATTTCTACATTATTGCGGGCTATATTGTTGTCATCATTCAGACGCTCTTTGCGCCACGTTCGATCATTGCGCTGGCATACGACTCCGGCGGGGTGACAACATCGACGGTGACCGTGCCTCTGGTGGCCGCTCTCGGACTTGGTCTTTCGGCAACGGTGCCAGGGCGTAATCCGCTTCTTGACGGCTTCGGGCTCATCGCCTTTGCCAGCCTTTTCCCAATCATGACAGTCATGGGGTATGCCCAGCTCGGCGAGTGGCAGGCCCGGCGAAAACGAAAAATTTCGGAGGATGCATAATGCACTTCAAACTCATCATTGTCTTCGTTGAAGACGAACATACGGACCTGGTGCTGGAAGCAGCCCGGGAGCAGGGTGCCACAGGCGCTACTGTACTTTCCCAGGCTCGCGGTGAGGGAGCAGAGAAAAAAACGACGTTTTTAGGCCTCTCGCTCTCTTCAAGCCGTGATCTTGTCATGTTGCTCGTCGAGGAACATATGAGCCGGCCCATCCTCGAGAAGATTGCAGAGGAATGCCAGTTCGACAACAAGCCCGGAACGGGAATCGCGATACAGATCGATGTCGAGGATGCCGTCGGCGTGAGTCACCAGATAAGCCAGCTGAGCAGCAAAGTCGAGGAAGAGATATGAGCAGGAAATTAATACGCGTACGTGACGTCATGAAGACCGATTTCGACATTGTTGAAGGAATGTCGACCGTTGCCGATGCGCTCGAAAAGATGCGTTATGTGGATACCAAGACACTCATCGTCAACAAGCGCCATGATGATGACGAGTACGGCATCGTGACACTGTCCGGAATTGCACGTAACGTTCTTGCTGTTGACCGTTCACCCGAACGGACCAATATCTACGAGATCATGACCAAGCCGGCGCTGACAGTGCATCCCGGCATGGATATTCGCTACTGCGCGCGCCTCTTCGTGCACTTCAGGCTGACGCGCGCGCCTGTCGAAGAGGGCGGCAAGGTGATCGGGATTATCTCCGTGAGTGATCTCGTTCTCAAAGGCATGCTCAACAAGGATCAGGAGACTTGAATGATCTCCTGTCCTCACAGGGCATCTATGTGGCATGCAGGAGGGTATTGGAGGCGATCAGCCGCCAACGGCTTCTTTCTGGTGTGAAAGCAACTCGCTGATACCTTTCTCGGCCAGCCCGAGCATCGCGATCATTTCATCATGACTGAACGGTGCGGCCTCGGCTGTTCCCTGGATCTCGATAAAGCCGCCCTCGGCATTCATGACAACGTTCATGTCGGTTTCAGCACTGGAATCCTCGGCATAGTCAAGGTCGAGAATCGGTGTGCCCTCGTAGATCCCGACCGAGACCGACGCGACAGGAGCGAGCAGCGGGTTATTGCTGAGGCGGCCCTCTTTCATGAGGTGCCGGATGGCGTCATACAGTGCGACCCATGCACCCGAGATCGATGCCGTACGTGTGCCGCCATCAGCCTGGATCACGTCGCAGTCCAGCGTGATCATGATCTCGCCAAGCGCCTCAAGATCGATCGCGGCACGCAGGGATCGGCCGATCAGACGCTGAATTTCCATGGTGCGTCCTCCCTGCTTGCCTCGAGCTGCTTCGCGTCCCATGCGCTCCGTCGTGGAGCGGGGCAGCATGCCATACTCCGCCGTCACCCAGCCGCGTCCCTGTCCCTTGAGCCAGCGTGGCACAGTCTCCTCAACCGAGGCAGTGCAGAGCACCCGGGTATTGCCGAACTCGATCAGGACCGACCCCTCGGCATGCATGGTGTAGTTTCGGGTGATACGGATCTCTCGTAGCTGGTCAGGCTGGCGGCCGCTGGGTCTCATGTGTGCACCTCTCAACATTGTCTTTTTCTGCGATTGCGGCGTCAGCGCCGTGCTCGAATCCTCATTTATCCTCTCATACACTGCGGTTCTGCGCGCGGTGCTTCCTTGCACTCACAAAAAAATCCGGATGTTGAGAGGCGCCCGGGAGGCATTCCCGAATTTCCGGTGTTAATCACTGGCCCGGGAACTTATCATACCGGGCAGAACAAGCCTAATGGATGTCAACATGATCAGAAGCATGACGGCCTTTGCCCGTCACGAATCGGCGACCGAGCCGGGCGAACTCGTTTGGGAGATGCGCTCCGTGAACCACCGCTATCTCGAGGTTTTCGTCCGCATGCCAGAGGAGTTTCGAGCCCTCGAGCCCCGCGTCCGCGAGATGATTGGCAAGCACCTGCGGCGCGGCAAGGTCGAGGCAGGCCTGCGCTTCAATCCTTCACCGGTTTCCACGGCGGCAATCTCTGTCAATACCGGGTTGCTGAAACAGCTGCATGACGCCCTGCGCGAGGTCAGCATCCATGCGCCTGATGTCAAATCACCAACCTCGATGGACGTGCTGCGCTGGCCGGGCGTCGTTGAACCCCGGAAGCAGGATGTCGAGGCTCTGCATGCATCCGCGCTGCAGGCGCTTGAGGCAACGCTTGAACAGATGATCAGCACCCGCGAGCGGGAAGGGGAGAGCCTGTCGGGCATGATCAGCACGCGCACGAAACAGGCTGCCGAACAGGTCGTAAAGGCGAAGGAACGGATGCCCGTCGTGCTTCAGGAAATTCGCCAGCGACTGGAGGAACGCCTGGGCGAACTCAAGGAGGAGATGGACCCCGCGCGCATCGAGCAGGAGATGGTGCTGCTGGCCCAGCGTCTCGATATCGACGAGGAGATGGATCGTCTCTCGACACACCTGGCAGAGGTTGACCGTGTCCTGACGCGCAAAGAGCCCGTCGGGCGCCGGCTCGATTTTCTCATGCAGGAGCTCAACCGGGAGGCCAACACGCTGGCGTCCAAGTCATCCGATGCGCAAATGACAGCTATCGGTGTCGAACTCAAGGTGCTGATCGAGCAGATGCGGGAACAGGTGCAGAACATAGAATAATTCTCATTTTCCAAAAATGGGTACGGCCACTTTTTGTCATGAAGAGCAGTCCGTGATGCGGATGGTCATCAGCTGCTGTCCGGATTCTGTCAGGCACCCTGTAGCACCGGCGGGAGGGTGCAAGATACTCTGCAATGTGGTACGACTCATCCAGGGAGAAACAGCATGAACAAGCAAGGGACAGCCGTTCTGCTGGCTTCGGCCCGTGTGCCATTCCTCTTGCTGACCCTGGTCCTGGTCCTTCTCGGGGTCGCCTGCGCTTTCACGGTCACACATGAGATGGAGTGGGGAAAGCTCGCCATCATCCTGCTGACAGCCATCTCGGCCCATGTCAGCGTCAACGCGCTCAATGAATACTTCGATTTCCGTATCGGTCTCGATGCTGTCACGGCGAAAACGCCCTTCAGTGGCGGCAGTGGCGCTCTACCGCAAAATCCGCAACAGGCGCGGAGTGTTTTGCTGCTCGGTATCGCATCACTGCTGGTGACGCTTGCCGGAGGGCTCTATCTGGTTGCTGTCACCGGCCAGGAGTTGCTGCTTCCCGGCATGGTCGGGCTGTTGATCGTTGCCCTGTATACGCCATGGATGACGCGTAGTCCGTTCCTCTCCCTGGTAATGCCGGGAGCCGGTTTCGGTCTGATCATGGTCATCGGGACGGCGTACGTGCTGGCCGGGGAGGTGACGCTCACGATGGTGCTTGCTTCCCTGGCCCCCTTTTTCCTGGTGAATAATCTATTGTTGCTGAACCAGTTTCCGGATATCCGGGCAGACCGTGAGCACGGACGTCGCAACTTGCC
>JARRMW010000008.1:0-58204 GCA_037385685.1 Gammaproteobacteria bacterium | reverse complement strand
CAGCGGTCTCCAAAACCGCAGGTTGGGGGTTCAAGTCCCTCCTGGCCTGCCAGATTTAGTTGGCAGGATGAACGCAAAGGCAGAACAGCAAGGCTCCGCGCTTGATATCGTCAAGCTGGCAATCGCAATCGGCATCGTTGTTGCCGGTGTCGCGGCGTATTACCAGTTTGCCGAACAGTCGCAGCTTCTGAGGGTGATCGGGGTACTTGCAGCACTCCTCATTGGCGGGGCAATTGCCCTGACATCAAGGCAGGGGCGTGCGCTCTGGAGCTTTGCCAGCGAGGCGCGTGCCGAGGTGCGAAAAGTCATCTGGCCGACGCGTCCCGAAACCGTGCAGACGACACTGGCAGTCCTCGTGATTGTCATCATCGTCGGTCTTTTCTTGTGGGCAGTTGACTCGATCCTCTTCTGGGTCGTGCAGATGCTGACTGGCCAGGGGGGCTGATCGATGACCAAGCGCTGGTATGTTGTCCATGCCTTTTCGGGCTACGAGTCACAGGTAAAGCGTTCCCTCGAGGAAGCAATCAAGCGCGCCGGGATGGAAGACAGCTTTGGCGACATTCTCGTGCCGACGGAAGAGGTTGTCGAGATGCGGGGTGGCTCGCAGCGCAGGAGCGAGCGGAAGTTCTTTCCTGGCTATGTGCTCGTCAACATGGAGATGTCCGACGAGGCCTGGCACCTGGTGAAAGATGTGCCGCGCGTTATGGGGTTCATCGGCAGTACCGGTGACAAGAACAAGTCCAAGCCTGTGCCGATCACTGACAAGGAGGCTGAAGCCATCCTGCAGCGTGTACAGGAAGGCATAGACAAGCCGCGTCCAAAAGTGCTGTTCGAACCGGGCGAGGTTGTTCGCGTCACCGATGGACCATTCAACGACTTTAACGGTGTCGTCGAGGAAGTCGATTACGACAAGAACCTGCTGCGCGTATCCGTTATGATCTTCGGCCGTTCCACGCCCGTTGATCTCGAATTCGGTCAGGTCGAGAAAACCTGACCAGAGTGCCGCGTCAGCGGCGCCTTATTGTTGTACTTGAACAGATGGGGAGCCTGATGACCCGAGTGGTGGACAGGCGTTTGCACCCGCGGAGAGAAAGATGGCCAAGAAAATAGAGGCTTACATCAAGCTTCAGGTTCCTGCACAGGAAGCCAATCCGAGTCCGCCTGTCGGCCCTGCGCTGGGTCAGCACGGCGTCAATATCATGGAGTTCTGCAAGGCATTCAATGCCCAGACGCAGAGCCTCGAAAAGGGCATGCCTGTTCCTGTCGTGATCACGGTCTACAACGACCGCTCATTCACGTTCATCATGAAAACGCCGCCGGCGGCAGTGCTGCTGAGAAAGGCGGCCGGTATCGCCAAGGGCAGCGGCGAGCCTAACACCAACAAGGTCGGCAAGGTCAATCGTGCACAGCTCGAAGAGATCGCCAATACCAAAATGCCGGACCTGACCGCTGCTGACATGGATGCGGCCGTGCGTACGATCGCAGGCTCTGCACGCAGCATGGGAATTGATGTCGAGGGGGTTGAGTAGTCATGGCCAGAATGTCCAAGCGAATGAAAATGATCGCCGAGAAGGTCGAGCCGGGTAAGGCCTATGCCGCACCTGAAGCATTCTCGCTGCTGAAAGAAATCTCTTCGGTCAAGTTCGAAGAGAGCGTCGATGTGTCCATCAATCTTGGCGTCGACCCCCGTAAATCCGACCAGGTCGTGCGTGGTTCCACGGTTTTGCCGAACGGGACCGGGAAGGACGTCCGTGTTGCCGTATTCACTCAGGGTGACAATGTCGAAGCGGCCAGGGAGGCAGGCGCCGATATCGTCGGTATGGAAGACCTGGCTGAAGAGGTCAAGGCCGGCAAGATGGATTTCGATGTTGTCATTGCCAGCCCGGATGCCATGCGTGTCGTCGGTCAGCTCGGACAGATTCTCGGTCCGCGTGGACTGATGCCGAACCCGAAGGTGGGCACTGTCACACCCAATGTCGCCGAGGCTGTTACGAATGCCAAGTCAGGACAGGTCCAGTTTCGTACTGACAAGGGAGGCATTATCCACTGCACCATCGGCAAGGCGAGTTTCGAGCCCGCAGCCCTGCAGCAGAATCTTGAAGCCCTGATTGCCGACCTGAAGAAACTCAAGCCGAGTTCTGCAAAAGGCATTTATCTCAAGAAGGTCTCCGTCTCAACGACCATGGGCCCGGGTCTCTCACTGGACCAGACGTCCATAGAAATCTGAGGCTTCTGCCGATACTCGAATCCGGCCCTGTACCGGATTCGTTACTGGCATGTCAGCAGGACCTGGCTGGCTCGCCAGCGGGACATAAACCCGCAACGAGAGTTCGTTTTGCGGACTTTCGAACGAGATTTGAAGCTGTCATGAGACGGTTTCGCAATGAACTTTGGGGTCACGGCTGCCTGACAGCAGTCGTTACCGTCAAAGACCGCAGGTGCCGGCTGCTGCCGGCTTAATATCCCGCGCAGACGGACCCGATCAGGATCCACCGCTAAACACGGTTGCCTGGTGACGGTCTCGTGAAACGTACCGGCCCTCTGGCCGGGGAAGTTAACCGGAACCCGCGGGTTCCACCGTAATCAGGAGGTGACTTGTGGCTCTGAATCTGGAGCAGAAAAAGGCCATTGTCGCCGAAGTCGCTGAAGTTGCAGCCAACGCCTACTCTGCCATCGCAGCCGAGTACCGGGGTCTGACAGTCGATGAGATGACGCAGCTGCGTGTCGAGGCACGTAACAGCGGTGTCTATCTTCGAGTCGTCAAGAACTCCCTTGCTCGCCGCGCGGTAGAAGGCACGGAATTCGAGTGCATGACCGAAGGTCTGACCGGCCCTCTTATTCTGGCCTTCTCCCAGGAAGATCCGGGCTCAGCTGCACGCGTCATCAAGGACTTTGCCAAGGACCACGAGAAACTCGAGGTCAGGCTGGTTTCCATCAGTGGAAAGCTGCTTGAGCCGGGTGAGATCGGAACCCTGGCGAAGATGCCGACATACGACGAAGCTGTCAGCATGCTGATGGCCGTCATGAAGGCGCCGATCGAGAAGCTGGCGCGCACCATGAACGAGGTGCCGGGCAAGCTTGTACGTACGGTTGCTGCAATCAAAGACGCGAAAGAGGCGGCCTAGGCCACAACCTGTTTTCACCTTAATTATCGTGTTTAACCGTTAGGAGAAACATCGTGAGTAAAGAAGATATCCTGGAAGCAATTGCCAACATGAGCGTGATGGAAGTTGTCGAGCTCATCGAGGCAATGGAAGAGAAATTTGGCGTATCCGCAGCAGCTGCAGCTGTTGCTGTCGCAGCACCTGGTGCTGGTGGCGAAGCCGCTGCCGCTGAAGAGAAGACAGAATTCGACGTGGTTCTGGCTGGCTTCGGCGACAACAAGGTGGCTGTCATCAAGGCCGTTCGCGGCATCACTGGCCAGGGCCTGAAAGAAGCCAAGGAAGCTGTTGAAGGCGCTCCGACGACCCTGAAAGAAGGTGTTTCGAAGGAAGAAGCCGAAGACCTCAAGAAGCAGCTCGAGGAAGCAGGCGCTACTGTCGAGGTCAAGTAAGACCTTGCAGGGCGTCGCAGTTGCGACTGCAGACCAGGCTGATGGCCGAGAAGGCCATCGGCCTTTTGCCGCTTGTGGCAGGCAATAGTAATGGCGGGGCTGGCGAGTCCCCGGTTACCCGCATGGCGGGCGTATTCACTGATCCCGAGGGACGGTAAGCATGGCGTATAGTTTCACAGAAAAGAAGCGTATCCGTAAGGACTTCAGCAAGCAGAAAACGATTCTCGATGTTCCATTTCTGCTCGCGACACAGATTGACTCCTTTCGCACCTTTCTCCAGCTTGACAACAAACCTGACGAACGCGAGAACGTGGGCCTGCATGCAGCCTTCAGCTCCGTCTTCCCGATTGTCAGCCACTCTGGCAGCGCCGTCCTGGAGTATGTGAGTTATCGTCTCGGCGAGCCGCCCTTCGATGTGCGCGAATGCCAGTTGCGCGGCGTGACCTACGCGGCACCGCTGCGCGTTCTCGTCAAACTCGTTATCTACGACAAGGATTCCAAGAGCACGCCTCCGAAGGTCAAGGAGGTGCGCGAGCAGGAGATCTACATGGGCGAAATGCCGCTCATGACAGACACCGGCACTTTCGTGATCAATGGTACCGAGCGTGTCATCGTCTCCCAGTTGCACCGTTCGCCGGGCGTTTTCTTCGACCATGACAAGGGGAAGACCCACTCTTCGGGCAAGCTGCTCTTCTCGGCACGCGTCATTCCCTATCGTGGTTCCTGGCTCGATTTCGAGTTCGATCCCAAGGATTGCGTTTTCGTTCGCATCGACCGCCGTCGCAAGATTCCGGCGACCATCCTGTTGCGAGCGCTCGGTTACGATACCGAGCAGATCGTCGGCATGTTCTTCGAGACAGACCGATTCGAACTCGGCGACAAGGGCATCACCGTCGACCTCGTGCCGACGCGCCTGCGTGGCGAAACACTCGACTTCGATGTCAAGATCAAAAACAAGCTGCTCGTCGAGGCCGGACGTCGCATTACCCAGCGTCACATTCGCGAACTCGACAAGGCCGGTATCACCAAGCTCGAGGTGCCAGTCTCTTTCCTTGCCGGTAAAACCCTGGCGCACAACGTCATCGACAAATCGACCGGTGAACTGCTCGCAAATGTGAACGACGAGTTGACTGAATCTGCAATCGAGACTCTGCTGCAGGCCGGTGTGAAGCAGATCGAAACCATCTTCACGAACGATCTCGATCACGGTCCGTTCATCTCCGATACCCTGCGTATCGATCCGACCACGAGCCAGCTCGAGGCCCAGGTCGAGATCTACCGCATGATGCGTCCCGGCGAGCCGCCCACAAAAGACGCTGCAGAGAATCTTTTCAATAACCTTTTCTTCTCACTGGACCGTTATGACCTCTCGGCTGTTGGCCGCATGAAGTTCAATCGCCGTCTCGGTCGCGATGAATCCGAGGGCGAGGGCACGCTGTCGAATGACGACATCATCGATGTGCTCAGGACGCTCATCGATATCCGTAACGGCAATGGCACCGTTGACGATATCGATCATCTCGGCAATCGTCGTGTGCGTTGTGTCGGTGAGATGGCTGAAAACCAGTTCCGTATTGGCCTCGTTCGCGTGGAACGCGCCGTCAAGGAGCGTCTGAGTCTCGCCGAGAGCGAGGGTCTGATGCCGCAGGAGATGATCAACTCCAAGCCCGTCTCGGCCGCGATGAAGGAGTTCTTCGGTTCAAGCCAGTTGTCGCAGTTCATGGACCAGAACAACCCGCTCTCCGAGATCACGCACAAGCGACGCGTTTCGGCACTCGGCCCCGGCGGTCTGGCACGCGAACGTGCCGGCTTCGAGGTGCGCGACGTTCACCCGACGCACTATGGCCGTGTCTGTCCGATCGAGACGCCGGAAGGCCCGAACATCGGCCTGATCAATTCACTTGCGGTCTACGCACGGACCAACAAGTACGGTTTTCTCGAGACACCTTACCGCGTCGTGCAGGACGGCAAGGCAACGGACGAGATTCATTATCTCTCGGCCATCGAGGAAGGCCGCTATGTGATCGCGCAGGCAAACGCTGCGCTCGATGAGAAAGGTCGCTTCACAGACGACCTGATCTCCTGCCGTTTCGAGAATGAATTTTCGATGGCAACGCCAGACCGCATCAACTACATGGACGTCTCGCCACGCCAGATTGTCTCGGTTGCTGCAAGCATGGTGCCTTTCCTGGAACACGATGATGCCAACCGGGCACTCATGGGTTCCAACATGCAGCGCCAGGCCGTTCCGACCCTGCGTGCCGAGAAACCGCTTGTCGGCACGGGCATGGAGCGCGTCGTGGCAGTTGATTCAGGCGTCACCGTGGTTGCCAAGCGTGGCGGGGTCGTCGACTCTATCGATGCACAGCGTATCGTTGTACGCGTCAATGACGACGAGACCGAAGCCGGCGAGCCGGGCGTCGACATTTACAACCTGACAAAGTACACCCGCTCCAACCAGAACACCTGTATCAACCAGCGTCCACTGGTCAGAGTCGGCGACATGGTCTCACGCGGCGACGTCATGGCCGACGGGCCGTCGACCGACATGGGCGAGCTCGCGCTTGGCCAGAACCTGCGCGTCGCCTTTATGCCGTGGAACGGCTACAACTTCGAGGACTCGATCCTGATTTCAGAGCGCGTCGTCCAGGAGGATCGTTTCACAACGATCCACATCGAAGAACTGACCTGCATGGCACGCGATACCAAGCTCGGGACCGAGGAGATCACGGCGGATATCCCGAATGTTGGCGAAGCCAACCTGGGCCGTCTCGATGAGTCCGGTATCGTCTACGTCGGTGCAGAGGTCAAGGACGGGGATATTCTCGTCGGCAAGGTCACGCCGAAAGGTGAAACGCAACTGACGCCGGAAGAGAAGCTGCTGCGCGCTATCTTCGGCGAGAAGGCATCCGACGTGAAGGATACCTCACTGCGCATGCCGTCAAGCATGTCCGGTACCGTCATCGATGTTCAGGTCTTCACGCGCGACGGTGTCGAAAAGGACGCCCGCGCGCTGCAGATCGAAGAGGCCGAGCTCGAACGTGTTCGCAAGGACCTCGACGACCAGCTGCGCATCATGGAAGAGGATACATTCGAGCGGATCGAGAAAATGCTGCTCGGCAAGGTCGCCGACGGTGGCCCGAACAAGCTCAAGAAGGGCACCAAGATCACCAAGGCCTATCTCTCCGAGATCAGCAAGGACGACTGGCTCGAGATCCGCCTGCACAACGAGGAGGCTGCGGCTCAGCTCGAGGCTGTTGCGAACCAGATCAAGTTGCAGCGCGAGCAGTTCCGCGAGAAGTACGAAGAGAAGAAGCGCAAGCTGACTTCGGGTGATGATCTCGCTCCGGGCGTGCAGAAAATGGTCAAGGTTTACGTCGCCGTCAAGCGCCGTATCCAGCCCGGTGACAAGATGGCGGGCCGTCACGGCAACAAGGGTGTCATCTCCAAGGTCGTTCCGGTCGAGGATATGCCATACGACGTTAACGGTGAGCCTGTCGACATCGTGCTGAATCCGCTCGGCGTACCGTCGCGAATGAATATCGGCCAGGTGCTTGAAACTCACCTCGGTTTCGCTGCCAAGGGCATCGGTCGCAGGATCGGCGCCATGCTCGACGCGCAGCAGAAAGCCGCGGACGTCCGCAAGTTTCTCGAAAAGGTCTACAACTTCAGCGGGAAGACCGAGGAGCTCGACAGCTTCACTGACGACGAGATTCTCGAACTCGCGGACAACCTGCGCGAAGGCGTGCCGACCGCGACACCGGTTTTCGATGGTGCCGACGAGAGCGAGATCCGCGAAATGCTGAAGCTGGCCGAGTTGCCGGAATCCGGACAGGTGACCCTTTTCGACGGGCGCACGGGTGAGGCCTTTGAGCGTCCGGTTACTGTCGGCTACATGTACATCCTCAAGCTCAACCACCTGGTTGATGACAAGATGCATGCGCGCTCGACAGGACCTTACAGTCTTGTCACGCAGCAGCCGCTCGGAGGCAAGGCGCAGTTCGGCGGTCAGCGTTTCGGCGAAATGGAGGTCTGGGCGCTCGAAGCCTACGGCGCTGCCTACACGCTGCAGGAGATGCTGACGGTCAAGTCGGACGACGTCAATGGCCGGACGCGCATCTACAAGAATATCGTCGATGGCGATCACCGCATGGAGCCGGGTATGCCGGAATCCTTCAACGTGCTCGTGAAGGAAATCCGTTCGCTCGGAATCAATATCGAGCTCGAGCAAGAGTAACCAGGCCAGGAGAAACGAACAGTGAAAGATCTGCTGAACATTCTGAAACAGGATCAGGTAGAAGAGTTTGATTCAATCCGAATTGGCCTGGCGTCACCGGACATGATCCGCTCCTGGTCCTACGGCGAAGTCAAGAAGCCTGAAACCATCAACTACCGTACCTTCAAGCCCGAGAGAGACGGCCTTTTCTGCGCCAAGATCTTCGGGCCTGTGAACGACTACGAGTGCCTTTGCGGCAAGTACAAGCGTCTCAAGCATCGCGGCGTTGTGTGCGAAAAGTGCGGCGTCGAGGTCACACTCTCGAAGGTCCGCCGCGAGCGCATGGGTCACATCGAGCTGGCGGCGCCGGTTGCACACATCTGGTTTCTGAAATCGCTGCCGTCGCGTATCGGCCTGCTGCTTGACATGACGCTGAAGGATATCGAGCGTGTGCTCTACTTCGAATCCTATGTCGTCGTCGAACCCGGCATGACCCCGCTTGAGCGCGGCCAGCTGCTGACCGACGAGCAGTACATCGAGGCCGTCGAGGAATATGCCGACGAATTCGACGCCCGCATGGGTGCAGAGGCTGTCTACGAGTTGCTGCGGACAATCGATATCCCCAGGGAGATCGAAACCATCCGCGAGGACATGGAAGCGACACGTTCCGAAACAAAGATCAAGAAATACAGCAAGCGCCTGAAGCTTCTGGAATCGCTGCAGGAGTCCGGCAACAAGCCCGAATGGATGGTCATGACTGTCCTGCCCGTTCTGCCGCCCGAGCTTCGTCCGCTGGTCCCGCTCGATGGTGGTCGTTTCGCGACCTCCGATCTCAACGATCTTTATCGCCGGGTCATCAACCGGAACAATCGTCTTAACCGCCTGCTCGAGCTCATGGCGCCGGACATCATCGTGCGCAACGAGAAGCGCATGCTGCAGGAGTCTGTCGATGCGCTGATCGACAACGGCCGACGTGGTCGTGCGATTACCGGATCCAACAAGCGTCCGCTCAAATCGCTGGCCGACATGATCAAGGGCAAGCAGGGGCGCTTCCGCCAGAACCTGCTCGGCAAGCGTGTTGACTACTCGGGTCGTTCGGTCATCGTTGTTGGTCCGTATCTTCGCCTGCACCAGTGCGGTCTGCCGAAGAAGATGGCACTGGAGCTCTTCAAGCCGTTCATCTTCTCCAAGCTGCAGTGGCGCGGACTTGCCAACACCATCAAGTCGGCCAAGAAAATGGTCGAGCGTGGTGACGCAGAAGTCTGGGATATCCTCGAGGAAGTCATCCGCGAGCATCCGGTCATGCTGAACCGCGCGCCGACGCTGCACCGTCTTGGTATTCAGGCGTTCGAGCCTGTCCTGATCGAGGGCAAGGCGATCCAGCTGCATCCGCTTGTCTGCACGGCGTTCAACGCTGACTTCGACGGCGACCAGATGGCGGTCCATGTGCCGCTCTCTGTCGAGGCGCAGCTCGAAGCGCGCTCCCTGATGATGTCCTCGAACAACATCCTCTCGCCCGCCAATGGAGAGCCGATTATCGTTCCCTCCCAGGACGTGGTACTCGGTCTCTACTACATGACCCGCGAACGCATCAATGCACGCGGTGAGGGCATGATTTTCAGTGACGTGCGAGAAGTCGCGCGTGCCCATGAGTCCGGCTACGTTGATCTGCAGGCCAGGATCAAGGTGCGCATTACCGATTACACCAATGATGAGGACGGTAACGAGACCGAGCTCACGGCGATCCGTGAGACCACGGTCGGACGCGCACTGCTACGCGAGATCCTCCCGCGCGGCTTGTCCTTTTCACTGCTCGATCAGCCGCTGGGCAAACGTGCAATTTCGAATCTCGTCAACTCTTGCTACCGCCGTGTCGGGCTCAAGGAGACGGTTATCTTTGCAGACCAGCTGATGTACACCGGATT
Source organism: Gammaproteobacteria bacterium (assembly GCA_037385685.1). Taxonomy (GTDB): domain Bacteria; phylum Pseudomonadota; class Gammaproteobacteria; order Chromatiales; family Chromatiaceae; genus Sva-25. Next base: position 48,510 of record JARRMW010000008.1, on the reverse strand, counting down.
CCGCTATGCGACGAAAGCCGGTGTTTCAATCTGTGCTGATGACATGATCGTACCGGAGGAGAAGGAACCAATCCTTAACGCGGCCGAAGAAGAGGTCAAGGAGATCGAGGCGCAATACAGCTCGGGTCTTGTTACCCAGGGCGAGCGCTACAACAAGGTTGTGGACATCTGGTCCCACACCAACGACCAGGTCGCGAAGGCGATGATGGCGAAGATCGGCAAGGAGCAGGTCACTGACAGTGAAGGAAACACCGTCGACCAGGACTCCTTCAACTCGATCTTCATGATGGCCGATTCGGGCGCACGGGGTTCGGCGGCCCAGATTCGCCAGCTGGCTGGTATGCGTGGTCTGATGGCCAAGCCGGACGGCTCCATCATCGAGACGCCGATCACCGCGAACTTCCGCGAAGGTCTCAACGTCCTGCAATACTTCATCTCGACGCACGGCGCGCGCAAGGGCCTTGCCGATACAGCGCTCAAGACTGCGAACTCCGGCTACCTGACCCGTCGTCTTGTCGATGTTGCGCAGGATATGGTTGTTCTCGAGGAGGATTGCGGGACTGAGAACGGCATCCTCATGACGCCAATCATCGAGGGCGGGGACGTTGTCGAACCACTGCGCGAGCGTATTCTCGGGCGCGTGACGGCCGATCATCTCTACAAGCCGGAGAGCGACGAACTGGTCTGCGAAGCCGGCACGCTGCTCGACGAAAGGTGGGTAGATACTCTCGAGGCAGCCGGTATCGACCAGGTCCAGGTGCGTTCTGCGATCACCTGTGAAGCACGCGTCGGTGTCTGCGCCAAGTGTTACGGACGTGACCTGGCACGCGGACATCTCGTCAATGAAGGTGAGGCTGTTGGCGTCATTGCCGCGCAAAGTATCGGCGAGCCGGGCACACAGCTCACCATGCGGACTTTCCATATCGGTGGTGCCGCATCCCGAGCCGCTGCGGCCAACAGCATCCAGGTCAAGAACAGCGGTGTTATCCGCTATCACGACATCGAGTTTGTCGAGCAGGAGAGCGGCAACAAGGTCGTAACGGCCCGTTCAGGCGAAATCCATGTGCTTGATGACCTCGGACGCGAGCGCGAACGCTACAAGGTTCCCTATGGTTCCAACCTCAAAGTTGCCGAGGGTGACCTTGTCGAGGGCGGTGCACTGGTCGCGACCTGGGATCCCCATACCCACCCGGTCATCACCGAGGTGGCGGGCAAGCTGCGCTTTGATGACATTGTTGAGGGAGTGACTGTCCAGAAGCGCCTTGATGAAACCACCGGGCTATCCTCGCTCGAGATCATGGACCCCAACCAGCGTCCAGCTGCAGGCAAGGACCTGCGTCCCATGGTCAAGCTTGTCGACGACAAGGGCAAGGATGTCATGATCTCCGGCACCAGTATCCCGGCACAGTATTTCCTGCCAGCCGGCTCGATCATCAGTGTCAAGGATGGCGCAGACGTCAAGAGCGGCGATACGCTTGCACGTATTCCTCAGGAATCCTCGAAAACGCGTGACATCACCGGTGGTCTTCCACGTGTCGCGGATCTCTTCGAGGCTCGCAAGCCGAAAGAGCCCGCGATTCTTGCCGAGGCAACCGGCACCATCGGTTTCGGCAAGGAGACCAAGGGCAAGCAGCGTATCGTTATCACCGACAAGAACGGCGAGACGACAGAGACCCTGATTCCCAAGTGGCGCCGTGTGGATGTTTTCGAGGGCGAGCACGTGGAGCGTGGCGAGGTCATCGCCGAAGGCGAACTTACACCGCATGACATCCTGCGCCTGCGCAGTGTCACGGACCTGGCCGAGTATCTCGTCCAGGAGATCCAGGACGTTTACCGCCTGCAAGGCGTCAAGATCAACGACAAGCACATCGAGGTCATCATTCGCCAGATGCTGCGCAAGGTCGAGATCACGGATCCGGGTGATTCACGTTTCATCAAGGGTGAGCAGGCCGAGCGTGCGCGTGTTCTCGAAGTCAATGAGCAGCTCGTCGCGGAAGGCAAGCACCCCGTGGAATACGAACTGGTCCTGCTTGGTATCACCAAGGCTTCGCTTGCGACCGAGTCGTTCATTTCCGCGGCCTCGTTCCAGGAGACCACGCGTGTTCTCACGGAAGCCGCGGTCCGGGGTTCTGCCGATACCCTGGTCGGTCTCAAGGAGAATGTCATCGTCGGTCGACTTGTGCCTGCCGGCACTGGCCTCTCCCATCACAAGGAGCGTCGCGAGAGCCGCGGCTTCATCGAGGACGAGCAGGGCGCTGAACTCGCTGCACAGGAAGTCGAAGCCGCGATCAAGGAAGCGCTCAGCACATCGGATGAATCATAAGAGGTAAACAACCATGGCAAGAATTACCGTTGAAGACTGTCTCGATCACGTCGATAATCGATTCGACCTGGTGCTGCTGGCAACCAAGCGTGCGCGTCAGCTTGCCGCGGGCGTTGACCCCCTGGTTCCCTGGGAAAATGACAAGCCCACCGTCGTGGCCCTGCGGGAGATTGCCGAAGGCCTCATCACCGAGCAGGTGATCGAGGAACAGGAGCAGGTGAGCGAATCGACGGAGGATGAGCTGCTCATCGCTCTCGGCGAGGAGCTTGCCGAACTGCAGAGTAGCAACAACTGACACCCTGCTGTCGGGCCTCGCGCCCACTGCGTCATTGAAAGCCCGGCATTGATTTGCCGGGCTTTTTTATGCACACCTGCCGAGAATTCCGAGCAGAACCGCCAGCTGTGATGTTATTCTTTGATTAAATGCTCAAACAATCACCAGACCCCGTGGCGCAATCGGAGACGACAAGTCCGGAACCGCAAATCAGGATGCCGCTGACGGCAGAAAAGGCTGACGAACCCAGGTTTCTGATCAGCGATCTGTTGTCGTACCTGGAAAATTACCTTGCGCCGAACGAGATCCGTGAGGTCTATCGCGCCTATCTTTACAGCGCCGATGCCCACGTTCATCAGAAACGTCTCTCGGGCGAGCCCTATATCTATCACCCGGTCGCTGTTGCCTACATCCTCGCCGGCATGCGCCTCGATTACACTTGTCTCATGGCCGCGATCCTGCATGATGTGATCGAGGATACGCCCACGGCCAAGGAGCAGCTGACCCAGGAGTTCGGCCAGGAGGTCGCTGAACTCGTCGATGGCGTAACCAAGCTGACACATCTCGACTTTTCGTCGAAAGAGGAGGCCCAGGCAGCCAGTTTTCGCAAGATGATCCTCGCGATGACGCGCGATATTCGTGTCATCCTCATCAAGCTTGCTGACAGGTTGCATAACATGCGTACGCTTGGCGTCATGCGGCCCGAGAAGGCTCGGCGTATCGCGCGCGAAACCCTCGAGATCTATGCGCCGATCGCGCAGCGCCTCGGTATCAACCGCGTACGCCTCGAGCTTGAAGACCTCGCCTTTCGGGCGCACTGGCCATGGCGCTACCGATTGCTCAGAAAAGCAGTTCAGAAGAATCACGGCGTCCACAAGGAGATGGTGAAAGGGATTCTCGCAAATATCCGGCGACAGCTGATGCACTACGAGATCAAGGGCGAAGTGCACGGGCGTACCAAGAATCTCTACAGCATCTTTCGCAAGATGCGTGATCGCAAGGTGCGCTTCAGCGACATGGCAGATGTTCTCGCGTTTCGTATCATCGTGGACAGTGTCGACGACTGCTATCGTGTGCTGGGCGTGGTCCATCACCTCTACAAGCCGAAGCCCGGCTTTTTCAAGGACTACATCGCGATCCCCAAGTCAAACGGTTACCAGTCACTGCACACGGTACTCTTTGGTCCGCATGGCGGGCCGATCGAAGTGCAGATCCGCACGGATGCCATGCATCAGCTTGCCGAGAACGGCGTGGCCGCTCACTGGGGGTACAAGAACGATGACGAGAAAGGGGGCAAGCTCGATGGCCCGAGTGCCGAATGGCTGAAGAACCTGCAGGATCTGCAGGAGGGTTCTGCAACGCCCATCGAGTTTCTCGAGCATGTCAAGGTCGACCTGTTCCCGGACGAGGTCTATGTCTTCACGCCGAAGGGCAAGATCCTCGTCCTTCCGCGCGGTGCAACCGTGCTCGATTTTGCCTATGCGGTCCATACGGACGTTGGCAATCACTGTGTGGCTGCAAGAGTCAACAAGCAACTCGTCCCTTTGCGTTACCAGTTGCGAAACGGTGAAACCGTTCACATTCAGACATCGTCGAATGTTCATCCGAACCCGCGCTGGCTCGAATTCGTCGTGACATCGAAAGCAAGGGCCAACATCCGCAGTTTCCTGAAGCATCTCAAGCGACAGGAGGCGATCAATCTCGGTGCCTACCTGCTCGGGGCCGAGCTCAGGATACATCGCCTTTCACTCGAGGAGCTGGGCTCCGACAGGATTGACGAGATGCTGGCCGCCATCAACTACAAGACGCTCGATGATCTGCTTGCCGATATCGGCCTTGGTAACAGACCGGCCCGTTTCGTTGCGCGCCAGCTCGGCAGTGAACTGATTGAATCCGCATTGCCTGCAACTGAGTCAGCTACGCCGGTAAAATCGGATGAAAGGCCACGCAGCAGAGTTGCTATCAAGGGCACAGAGGGAATGGTGGTGCACTATGCACGTTGCTGTCATCCGATACCCGGTGACCCGATCGTCGGTATTTTCAACCCGGGGAAGGGACTGGTCGTGCATCGCACCAGCTGTCCGAACATCGCGCGGGAACGCAAAGGTGCGGAGAACTGGGTCGAAGTGCAATGGGAAGAGGGTATTCAGGGAGAATTTGCGGTGGCGATGCGGATGGAAGTGCGTAATCGCCCCGGGGTGCTTGCGACAACCGCCTCGATCATCGCTGAAAACGGTTCCAACATCGAGAGCGTGCGTGCCGATGACAACGATGGCTATTACTCTGTGCAGGATTTTGTCATCACGGTGAAGGGGCGACAGCACCTTGCCCGCATCATGCGCTCGCTGCGCACCCAGCCAGCCGTCATCCGTATCAGTCGCAGCTTCGGTTGAATTTTGCGCCTCTGTCTGAAGGGGGCGCTAGTTATTGAAAGTTCGGTCGATATTCTCCAGAACACGCTGCAATTCCGGGCTTCCGGCAGTTGGAATCTCCTCCGGTTCGGCAGGAGCGGTGTCGTCTGCAGGCGATTGCTCGCTGCCAGGCTCCTGGACAGGGCTTTCCGGGGCCTGGTCCATGTCGCCTCCTGTCTTCTCGGGTATTTCCGGCTGCAGTGCCGGCTCTTCAGCAGGAACAGGCACGACCGGGAGTTCAGTTCCTTCTGCATAAGGTGGCGGCATTTCAGGCAGCAGAGGTAGCTCCTCATCGGATACAGCCGGCGGGGCAGGCTGCACTTCATCGGCTGATTCGGAAGGCGGCGGCTCACTTGCCATCTCTTCACTGCTGCCTGTCAGACTTTCGCTGATGCTCTCTTCACTGGCCGGCTCTGCGATAGCCGGAATGTCCTGCGGGGTGTCTCCATTCACGACAGGCGTCACGGGTTCATCCGCAATCGTCACGGGTTCATCCGCAGGAAGTGCGACTGCTGGTGTTTCGGCTTCTTCTTCGATGGCCGGCACCGGTTCGGGTATCTCGGCTGGTGCCTGCTGAGTAGCGTCAGGGCCAGTCTCGGCGGCCGGTTCAGGTACGGCCGGTGATTCGTCAGACAGTTGTGGTTCGCTTGCCGGCGGGGGTTCCGTGATGGCTCCTTCCATCGGTTCTGTAGCCCCGGGTTCCTCATCTTTCTGATCAATGCTCCCGGGGCCGCTTGTCGCGCTCGTCTCTTCATCCGGCAGTTGCAGGCCCAGCTCTTTCAGCAGGTTGGGTTGTATGAACAGAACGACGGCCAGCACGATAACGGCCAGCAGGAGAAAGCGGACAAAAGCAAACATTGGAAATTCCCGGATATGCAAAGTTGCCCCATTTTATCACGGGCGAAATCACGGTTTGCATGAGATAATGAAATGATGTTTTTCATGCAGAACGATTCCGGGCGTTAATGGCCACATTTGAGGCGCACTGGCTGACGGAGACGCAACTCAGGGTCCATACCGACACTTTTCATGCCCGTGAGTGGATGCTGGACAAGGGATCGCTCACACAACGCCTGATCGATTACTGCGAGGGTGAATTCGCTGTCAGGTTACGCAGGGAGGAACAGGGCAGGCCCCTGCGTTCCGAGTCGCGCCTGCTTGGTCTGCCCGAATGCAGGCTGGCGATTATCCGCGAGGTCGATCTGCTGTGCCATGGCATTCCGCTGGTTTTTGCGCGCACAGTGATCCCCTTCTCAAGTCTCAGGGGGCGGACGCGTTCGCTGGCAGGCCTCGGGTCCCGTCCGCTCGGCGCCATGCTTTTTCAGGATCCGACGACACGCCGCGAAACCGTCCAGTATGCGAAGATCCGGCCAGGTCAGGGGTTGTATGTCAGCGCGACAGGGACGCTCGAGCAGTGTGTGGAGACATTGATGGCGCGCCGGACGCTCTTCTGCTACAGGGGCAGGCCATTGCTCGTAAACGAAATTTTTCTGCCAACACTCCTCGAACCCGGGGAGAAGGTCTCATGAGTCAGTCATTGCTGGCGGGGCGTCTCGGGCTTTATGCGGAACTGGTCCGGCTTCATCGTCCGATTGGCATCCTGCTGCTGCTCTGGCCCGGCCTCTGGGCACTCTGGATCGCCGGCGAAGGTGAGCCGATCTGGTGGGTCGTCCTGATCTTCATCGCTGGTACGGCGCTCATGCGATCTGCGGGCTGTGCCATCAATGATTATGCAGACCGTGATTTTGACGGTCACGTTGCGAGGACGCGTCAGCGGCCGCTCGCAAGTGGCCGGGTATCCCCGCGTGAGGCCTTGCTGGTGTTTGTGGTGCTCAGCCTGCTCGCCTTCCTGCTGGTGCTGCTGCTGAACAGCAAGACCATTCTCATGTCCTTCGTTGCTGTTGCACTTGCTGCAACCTATCCCTTCATGAAACGCTATACCCATATGCCACAGCTTGTTCTGGGTATGGCTTTTGGCTGGGCAGTGCCGATGGCCTTCACGGCGTTGCAAAACCAGACTCCTCCCGTTGCCTGGGTGCTCTTCGCTGCGGCTGTCATCTGGGCTTTGATCTACGACACCATGTATGCGATGGTTGACCGGGAGGATGATCTGAAGATTGGTATCAAATCGACAGCGATACTCTTTGGCGAACATGATCGAGCGCTCATTGGAATATTCCAGCTTCTGATGCTGGGGCTACTGGCTGTTGCAGGAGTGCTGGCCGGACTGGGTGTGTTCTACTGGCTGGGAGTGCTTGCCGGTGGTCTGATGTTCCTCTACCAGCAGTGGCTGATCAGGAAGCGTGAACCCGATAGCTGTTTCCGCGGCTTTCTCAACAATAACTGGTTTGGCATGACGATCTTTTGCGGTATTGCGGCAGACTATTATCTCGGAGCCCTGATATGAAGCTTGTCCCCGTTTTTCTTGTCGTTCTGTCGGTGCTGGCAGCTTCACCGGTCATGGCGAAACAGAAGGATCCGCTGCTGACGCTCGGGGAATTGCCCAACGCCAGCCTGCTTTTCGAGGAGAACGGCAAGGAGAGGCTGTCCAAGCGCGCCGACCAGCCGATGGTGCCTGCCTCGACGCTCAAGATTGTCACGGCACTTGCGGCGATTGACAAGTTGGGGCTGGATTATCGCTTCACGACCGATTTTCATCTGGATGACAAGAAGCAGTTGTGGGTCATAGGTTCCGGCGATCCTTTCATGGTTTCCGAAGAACTCGATCTGGTGGCTGCTGCGTTGAAGGAGAGGGGACTGACTTCTGTGAGCGGTATCGTGCTCGATGGCTCGCGTTACGGCGAGGATCTCTTCGTTGACGGACGTACCGATACGGATAATCCCTATGACGCGCCCCTTTCAGCACTCGCTGTCAATTTCAATACGGTTGCTTTCCAGCGTACAAAATCAAAGGGGCTGCGGCAGGCCGAAAAGCAGACACCGTTGACGAAAACGGCGAGGCAGCTTGGCGAGATCAAGCTCAAGGGCTATGGCGCAAATCGCGTCAATCTAAAGACCCGTGAGCTCGCCGAAACCTATTTTGGTGAACTGCTGGTTGCCAAACTCGGGGAAGCCGGCATCGCCGTGAAGGATGGAGAGACCATTCGGTTTGCGAAATGGACAGGCAGCGAAAAGCCCTTCTACCGACACGAGAACAGCCGGAATCTCCGCCAGGTTATCAAGTCGATGCTCGCGAGTTCGAGCAACTTCGTAGCCAATACGCTCTTTCTCTACATGGCTGACAAGGGTAACGGTAATACGCTGGAGATGGCAGATGCCCGTCGGGAGATGCAGCGCTGGATCAAGCGCGAGTTTGGCTGGAAAAACTATTCCGTCATCGAGGGTTCCGGCCTTTCGCGTGGTAACAGGCTCACTGCCCGCCAGATGCTGCAAGCCGTCAAGGCGTTCGAGCCCTACCGTGAGCTCATGCCGCGCTACAAGGGCAAGGTGCGGGCCAAGACCGGCACCTTGCGTGGTGTCAGTTGCTATGCCGGTTTCGTGAATCGCAAGGGAGCATGGCAACCCTTCTGCCTGCTGATCAACCAGTCGGTGAGCGGTGCCTTTCGGAAACATGTCGCCGAGGCTATGGCAGACAACAACCGGTTGCCTGCTCTTTGCGATAGCGTCAAATGCTGACCAGGCCGGGGCTTCTCTGCCTGCTTCTGATGCTTCTGACTCCTCCGGCAGTCCTTGCCGGAGCATGGCCAGCGCCTCCGGCTGCGGCAATTGCCTCCGCGCACCCGGCAGCCACAGAGGCCGGCATGCGCATTCTGCGACAGGGAGGCAACGCCTTTGATGCAGCCATCACGGTGACAGCTGCACTGGCCGTCGTCGAACCCTACTCCTCGGGCATCGGCGGCGGCGGATTTTACCTGCTGCACAAGGCAGAGGAGCGCCTCACCACCATGCTCGATGCGCGTGAGAGGGCGCCCTTTGCCGCCAGCAGGGATATGTATATCGGCAGCGATGGCGAACCGACGAAGGCTTCCCTCGAGGGGCCATTGTCGGCGGGTATTCCTGGCATTCCCGCAGCGCTGGTGGAACTGGCACTTGCCCACGGTAGATTGTCATTGCAGCAGACACTGCAGCCGGCGATCGATCTCGCCAACAAGGGGTTTGCTGTCGATGAGCACTACCGGCGAATGGCCCGCATGCGACTCGAGCTTCTGCAGCGATACCCGGAAACTGCGGCCATCTTTCTGCTCGAGAACCAGGTGCCGCCTGTCGGCCATGTGATCCGGCAGCCGGATCTCGCAAGAACACTTTCACGCATTGCTGTCTATGGCAATACGGGTTTCTATTCACCGCTAGTGGCGGGCAGCATGGTCGACAAGGTGCGCCGCGACGGCGGTATCTGGTCGCTGAAGGACCTCGCCGAATACAGAGTCGTGTATCGTGAACCCGTAACGACGCGCTACGGTGACTGGCAAGTGACTTCTGCTGCGCCACCGTCATCAGGCGGTATCGCGCTGGCAACCATGTTCGCGATTCTCTCGCATTATGAACTGGAGGCCATGAGCGAGGGCCAGCGCTATCACCTTATCATCGAGGCGATGCGTCATGCGTACCGTGACCGTGCAGAATATCTGGGTGATCCGGATTACGTGACAGTTCCGGTCGACAAGCTTCTTTCGCCCGGGCATATCCGCTCGAAACTCGACTGGATCAGGGAGGATGAGGCGACACCAAGCGCTTCCCTTCCGCCTGTCCCTGTTGATAGCGCGGGGGGTGATGACACGACGCACTTCTCCATCCTTGACGGGCAGGGTAACCGGGTTTCGGCAACCCTGAGCATCAACTACCCGTTCGGTTCCGGTTACGTCATTCCCGGCACCGGTATCCTGCTCAATGATGAAATGGACGACTTCTCGGCCAGGCCCGGTTCGCCGAATGCCTATGGGCTCGTCGGTGCGGAGGCCAATGCGATTGCACCGGGAAAGCGCCCGCTCTCGAGCATGTCACCGACCTTCCTCGATCGTGACGACAAGCTGGTCATCCTCGGGACGCCCGGCGGTAGCCGGATCATTACCATGGTGCTACTCGGTGCACTCGAGGCGATGCGCGGTGGCTCCGCAGATGATGTTGCCAGCCTTGCCCGGCTGCATCACCAGTACTTGCCTGACAAGGTGGTGTTTGAGGAAGGGGCCATCAGCGATAGTGCAAGAGATGAACTGACACTACTTGGACATGAGCTGGAGCAATTGGAGATGCCATACGGCAACATGCAGGTCGTGATCTGGGACAGGAAGACAGGCGAGGTCGATGCGGCGAGTGATCCGCGTGGAGCTGGAAATGCTGCCGTCTTGCCGAGGCTTAGCGTTGCGCAGGCAGCCGCGAACTAGCTGCAGGCATTACTCTTTATCAAGCCCCACGGTATCGAGTGCCCGGCGGAAGAGTCCCTTGCCGGTGTAGTCAGGTACATCGACGACGACGCGCTTCTCTTCTTCATTGATGGACTGTTCCGGCTCGTAATCGCCCGTAATGCGGTCCAGATAACCATTGTCGAAATAGAGAGTGAGGGTTTTGAGCACCGTTTCTTCACCGGGGATCTTGAGCCAGTAGAGATAGTCCCAGCGCTCCTGGTGGAATACATCGACGAGGGAGGGTGTGCCCAGCTCCTGCCGGACCTCTTCCTTGGACATGCCGACCTGTACCAGATCGAGCTGTTTCTGGCTGAGTACATTTCCCTGCTGTATGGTCTGCTTGTGAACCAGGGACCAGCTGGAAGAGGATTCATTGACTGCATCCGTCGTCTCGTTCACAGACGAGCAGCCGCTCACGGCGGCGATTCCAATCAGGCACAAGAGAAACGGTTTACGCATCTGCATTATCTGGTAACCTTCGACACAACGCCGCTACTATACAGCAAAGATCGCCCCTTCGACAGACAGGCAACCCGATGGATAACAACGACATACGCCAGGCCGGTCTCAAGGTCACGCTCCCGCGCGTGAAGATTCTGGAAATCCTCGAAAAGAGCGAGCAGAAGCACCTCAGCGCTGAAGATGTCTACAGGGTGCTACTTGAAAATGGCGAGGAGATTGGCCTCGCGACTGTCTACCGTGTATTGACCCAGTTCGAAAGTGCCGGGCTTGTGCAGCGGCATAACTTCGAGGGTGGACATTCCGTCTTTGAACTCGATCGTGGCTCGCACCATGATCACATCGTCTGCCTGGATTGTGGCCACGTTGAGGAGTTTTTCGACGAGACCATCGAGGAATGCCAGCACAAGATGGCCAGCAAGCTCGGTTTCGAACTGGCCGACCACTCCATGGTTCTCTACGCTCACTGTTCCAGGGAGAACTGCCCCAACAGGAAGTGACCTGCCCGGGCTTCTTCAGTGCCCGGCTGCCTGCAAAACCATTTCACGAGCATGATCGAGCGTTTTCCTGGTCAGTTCGATGCCACCCAGCATACGCGCGATCTCGAGAACGCGTTTTTCCTCGTCGAGCATATTGACGCTCGTCATGCCGCCTGTTTCGTTGCTTTCCTTGGCCACACGCAAGTGGTTGTGCGCCTGGGCTGCAACTTGTGGCAGGTGCGTGACACAGAGTATCTGGCGTTGTTCACCAAGCTGGCGCAGCAAACTGCCGACCACCTCTGCCACACCGCCACCGATACCGACATCGACCTCGTCGAAAATCAGGGTGGGTATGGTCGACAATCCGATTGTTGCGACCTGGATAGCGAGGCTGATGCGCGACAGTTCTCCACCGGATGCAATGCGTGTCAGAGGTTGTGGAGGTTGCCCGGCGTTCGTGGTGATCAGGAATTCGACGGTTTCAAGTCCGTGTTCCCGAGGCTGCCCGGTCTCTGACTGCAGGAGCTTGACGGAAAAAGTGCCGTTCGGCATCGACAGCGTCTGCATGGTTTGTGTGACCTGCGTGGCGAGCGCTTTCGCGGCTTTAGAACGGGCCTTGCCAAGTTTCCGGGCCAGTCTGGACCATTCGTCCTTCACTGTGGCCTGCTCCACTCTGAGCTGCTCCAGCTGCTCTCCACTGCTTTCCATGGCTGAGAGTTGTCTTTCGAGTTCCTGCAGGTGCGTGGCCAATTCTCCCGGTTCGATACGATGCTTGCGTGCTGCCTGTAGCAGGCTGGCCATGCGCATATCAATTTCCTGCAGGCGTTGTGGATCCTGCTCGATGGAGTCGGCGTATTGCTGCAGGAGCGGTGTGGATTCATCGAGTTCGATCAGGGCGCTGTTCAGCATTTCGAGAGCCTCAGCCGGTAACTCCGCATCACTCTCTCCCATCCTGCCAGCCAGCACGACAGCACGTTGCAGAAGTTCCCTTGCGCCCTCGTCCTCGTAGAGCAGCGATAACAAACGCTGGCTGTCGGCGAGTAGGCTCTCGGCGTTGCCGAGACGTTTCTGTTCCTGTTCGAGTGAAGACCACTCACCCTGCCTGGTATCGAGTTGTTGCAGTTCATTGACCTGGAAACGCAACAACTCGAGCCTGGAGTCGTGCTCCAGTTGCGCCTTCTCGAGGTTTTCGATGGTGTTACCGAGCGCTTTCCAGGCTCGCCAGGTGTCGGAAAGTTCAGTAACGAGTTCGCCATTACCTGCAAAGGCATCCAGCAGTTCGCGCTGGTGAGCGCGGTGCATCAGTGACTGATGTGCATGTTGGCCGTGAATGTCGACGAGCTGGTTACCCAGTGCCTCGAGGGTTGCCAGTGTGACAGGTGTGCCGTTGATGAAGGCGCGCGAGCGGCCCTTTGTACTGATGGTGCGCCGCAGCAGGCATTCGCCGGCGTCGTCCAGGTCACTTGACTCAAGCCAGTCGCGGATACCGGGTAACTGTGCAAGATCGAATTCTGCTGTGATCTCTGCTTTCTCTTTCCCATGGCGGATCAGCGAGTTGTCGGCCTTGTCTCCGAGTACGAGGCCGAGTGCATCGATAAGGATTGACTTGCCTGCACCGGTTTCGCCTGTCAGGACACTCATGCCTGCATGCAGATCCAGTTGCAGTGACTCTACCGTGACGAGGTTGCGAATAGAGATGCCCGTGAGCATGGTTACTGACGGCGTCCGCCCCAGTCGAGCTTGTTGCGCAGGACCTTGAAGTGATCATGTCCTGCAGGGTGCAGGAGTCGGGCAGGGTGTTTGGCTTTGCTGATCAGCAGGCGGCTGTCAACTGGCATCTCCAGCGTGGTCTGTCCATCGCAGGTGACGCGGACATCATCTGAAGTGGTCCGACCGCACAGGCGAAGTTCGATCGTCGAGGAGCCGCTGACCATGATTGGCCTGTTGCTCAATGCATGCGGGCAGATCGGTACGAGCAGGATGGCATCGAGATCGGGATAGACAAGAGGGCCTCCGCCGGAGAGAGCATAGGCTGTGGATCCTGTCGGTGTGGAGATGATAATTCCATCAGAGCGCTGCGATTCCACAAAGCGGCCGTTTATCATGAGTTCGAATTCGATCATGCGCGCCGTCAGCCATTTGTGCAGTACCACGTCATTGAGTGCGAGATTGCTGCTGGCAATCTCTCCATTCCCATTCTCAAGCCTTGTCTGCAGAAGGAAACGCAGATCCTCCTCGTAGTTTCCTGCAAGTATCCGGTCGATGCTTGCAAGCATTTCATCAGCGGTGATATCTGCGAGGAAACCCAGTCTTCCGCGATTCACCCCGACGATCGGCACGTCATAAGGCGCCAGGATACGCGCGGTATGCAACAGGGTGCCATCACCGCCGATGACAACAACCAGGTCGGATGTTTCGGCAAGCGTATCGAGTGATGCCATTCGAGAGCCCGGCAAGTGTTCCTCGAGGCGTTCGTCGAGAGTCAATTGGTCGCAGCGTTCGAGCAGGTGTTGCCATAGACGTTCCAGCAGCGAGGCAAGCTGCTGGTCGTGGGATTTCCCGGTGATGCCAATATGATTGAACAAGGCAGACATCCAGCGATGGTTATTAACCGGAAATTACCATGCGGGACCCTGTCAGTCTAACCTTGTTGCGGGCGCGGGGAGCAGACTCCCCGTGGAAACGGGTTGCTATCTGCTGGCGTGGTGTTTTTCGAACTCTTCCTTGCTGATCATGCCGTCATCGTCGAGATCGATATCTTCGAAGCTGTAGCGCGGCTTGTGCTTGCCACCCATGCCTTTTTTATGCATGCACCCGTGGTGACCCATGCCGCTGCCCATGCCCTGCTTGTGCATGCAGCCGCCGGGGTGTCCCATGCCCTGTCCGCCCCCGCTCTGCATGCAACCGCCTCTCTGAGGATAACCCTGATGCATTGGTGGCATCGATCTGGGCATGGACGATCTCCAGGCCATCCGTTCGGCACGGCGTTTCTCCATCATTGCGCGGCGTGCCGCAATGAACTCTTCCAGTGTGACCTCGCCATCCTTGTCGGTGTCTAGGTCGGAAAATTGCGGCCCCTGGCCTGCATGGCGCATGGGACGACCCGACTCGGCCATTTTTGCCATGCGTTCGGCACGACCGGCGTTGAACTCTTCCTCGCTGACAGTGCCGCTGCCGTCCTTGTCGAACATCTCGATCGGGGTGGGCATGGAGGGCTGGGCAGCCTGCAGGATCCCGGTCAGGCAAAGTCCCGTGATGGCGGCTGACAGCGTGATGAGGCGTTGGTGCTTCATGTAGAACTCCTTAACTTGCTCGTATTGCTGGGTGATCTCTATCGCGCCGGCACCGGGCCCGGGCGCAAAAACCCTCGCTGGATAAAGTGCGGGAAGCAGCGGCCGTGAGGCCGCGCGCTCTCCGCGGTCGTTTACCTGCCGGAATAGAGTCTGTTGAACTCTTCGCGACTGATGACGCCATCACCATTTGCATCAAGGTCATTGAATCCTGGACGTGGCTGCATCATGCCGGGAGGCTGGGGGGGTGGCATATTCTCCATCATCTGTCTCATGCGTTCGCGCCTGGCGAGCTCCAGAGCGGCCTGACGCCTCGCCATGATTTCCATGCGCATCGCACGAAACTCATCAAGAGTTGCCTCACCATCGCCATTGATGTCGATGTCGCTGAATGCGGGGCCGAGATCGGGGTTTTGAACCGGCCGGCCCATTCTGGCGCGATTTTCCATCTGCGCCTTGCGACCTGCGTTGAATTCGGCTTCGCTGACGGTACCACTGTTGTCCTTGTCAAGGGTGTCGACAGGGCTCAGGGCAGGGGCTGCATGGAGCGAGCCGGCGACCAGCAGGGCTGAAAAAGCTGCCGCAAGTGCAAGCGGGGCTTTCGTAATGGGGTTCATTGAGTACTCCTCGTCTGTTTGGTATTCCGGACTGTTTGTCATCTCCGTCTCGTGGAGGACCGGTCTGGCCTTGCGGACGGAGTATCACTGATTATAACCAAAATTAACCAGGAACTCTGTCGTTGTACCTATGGCTCGATCTTTGCTAGTGTCGCGGCACACTTGCTGATATGCAGGATTGTCTATGAACAGACGTTATCTAATCCCTGTGCTGGTCGTTTCCGTTCTGCTGGCCGCCTTTGCCGGTGGCTATCTCGTCAACCTCCTCGTGAGGCCGGCGCCGCAGTTGCCACCTCCCGTTGCATCCGCGTTCGAGACAGCAGCAACACTTGCGGAACTGGACGATATCTCCCTGCCGTCGCTGGACGACCTGCAGCCGCGCAGGTTCGGTGAATGGCAGGGCAAGGTCGTGGTGGTTAATTTCTGGGCAACCTGGTGTCCTCCCTGTGTCAAGGAGATTCCACTGTTCGTCTCTTATCAGCAGCAGTATGCCGGGAAATTGCAGTTTATCGGGGTCGGCTTTGATGATGCGGCTGCTCTGGCAGGAATGGCGGAGGAGCTGCAGATGAACTACCCGACGCTCGTGCTCGACGAGATGCGCGTCAACGAGGTATTCGCGCGTCTCGGGAATAATCGGGAGGTGCTTCCCTACACGGCGGTTTTCGACAGCCAGGGGCGTTTTTCCAACAGTCATTTCGGCGAGGTCGACGAGGCAGTTTTCGAGGAAAAGATTGTCCCGCTGCTCTAGGCGCCTTCCACTGGCTCACGGATTGCGGGGAGTGTCTGAAGCCCGCTCCTTTGATAAACTGAGGAGTTTGGTACATCCGGAGTTCCACCATGTTTGATAAATCCATGCAGATCAGTGGCTATGATGACGAGCTGTGGGCCGCCATCCAGGAAGAAGAACGCCGCCAGGAAGAGCATATCGAGCTGATTGCGTCAGAAAACTATGCCAGTCCGCGAGTCATGCAGGCACAGGGTTCAGTGCTGACCAACAAGTATGCCGAGGGCTATCCGGGCAAGCGCTACTACGGTGGATGCGAGTATGTCGACAAGGCCGAGCAGCTGGCCATCGACCGTGCCAAGACGCTGTTCAATGCCGCCTATGCCAACGTTCAGCCGCACTCCGGTTCCCAGGCAAATGCCGCTGTCTACATGGCACTCTGCGAACCCGGAGATACCGTGCTCGGTATGAGCCTCGCCGATGGCGGTCACCTGACTCACGGCGCGAAGCCCAACTTCTCCGGAAAAATCTACAATGCTGTCCAGTACGGATTGAATGCCGAGACCGGCGAGATCGACTACGACGAGGTCGAACGCCTGGCGCGTGAGCACAAACCCAGGATGATCGTGGCCGGTTTTTCCGCGTACTCCCGTGTCGTCGACTGGCAACGTTTTCGCGACATTGCCGACGAAGTCGGCGCGTACCTCTTCGTCGACATGGCGCACATTGCAGGACTCGTCGCCACGGGCCACTATCCGAGCCCGGTCAACATTGCCGACGTTACCACGACGACAACACACAAGACCCTGCGCGGGCCGCGTGGCGGACTCATACTCGCGAGGGAGAACGAGGAACTTGCTAAGAAATTCAACTCGCTGGTCTTTCCGGGTACGCAGGGCGGGCCATTGATGCATGTCATTGCCGCGAAGGCCGTCGCCTTCAAGGAGGCGATGGAACCGGCGTTCGCCGACTACCAGGCGCAGGTCATTCGCAACGCGCAGGCCATGGCGAAAGTCTTCATGGAACGCGGCTATGATGTGGTTTCCGGCGGAACGGACGATCACCTCTTTCTCGTCAGCTTCATCGAGGCCGGGCTGACCGGCAAGGACGTCGATGCATGGCTCGGCGCGGCGAACATCACGGTCAACAAGAATGCCGTGCCGAATGATCCGCAATCGCCATTCGTGACCTCCGGCATCCGAGTGGGCACCCCGGCGATCACCACGCGCGGTTTTGGCGAACAGGAGTGCGTGGAGCTCGCCGGCTGGATGTGCGATGTCATTGATTCCCGTGGCGACGAGGTGAAGATCGGCGAGATCAGGGAGAAAGTGCTCGCTGTGTGCGCAACGCACCCGGTCTACAAGTGAGACGGGTGCGTTGAATGCGCTGCCCCTTCTGCGGCGCCCAGGATACCAAAGTGGTCGATTCCCGTCTGTCGGGGGAGGGCGATCAGGTGCGGCGTCGTCGGCAGTGCAGTGTCTGCTCCGAACGCTTCACAACCTACGAGACTGTCGAGCTGAATCTGCCCCGCGTTGTCAAGACTGACAACAGCCGTGTCTCCTTCGATGGCCGCAAGCTTCGTGCGGGTATGTCCCGTGCACTCGAGAAGCGCCCTGTCAGTACGGATCAGATCGAGTCCGCCATCAACCGTATCACGCGCAAGCTCGCATCCGGAGGCGAGGCCGAGGTGCCTTCCCGCAAGATTGGTGAACTCGTGATGGATGAATTGCGTGGCCTGGACCAGGTCGCCTACGTCCGCTTTGCGTCCGTTTACCGCAAATTCGAGGATGTCAACGCCTTTCGTGAGGAGATCGAGATGCTGCAGACACAACCGACCCCCGAGGCGCGCAGGCAGCAACTTGATTTTATCGAACAGGAGGATGACGAGGGGGCGGATAGCAAGCAATGAGCCATGAAGCATGGATGGCGCGTGCCATCAGACTGGCGCGGCTCGGCCTCTTCACAACTGATCCCAATCCGCGTGTCGGATGCGTCATCGTGAAAAACGGCGAACTGGTCGCCGAAGGGTGGCATCGCAAGGCTGGCGAGCCTCATGCCGAAAAGGTCGCGCTGACTACTGCAGGAAAGAAGGCGGAGGGTGCGACAGTCTACGTAACGCTTGAGCCCTGCTGTCATCATGGCCGCACACCTCCCTGCAGCGATGCGTTGATTGCTGCAGGCGTCGGGCGTGTTGTTGTCGCGATGCAGGATCCGAATCCACTCGTGTCCGGCAAGGGCCTGGAACAGCTGCGCACGGCCGGTATCGATGTTGTCACCGGCGTGCTCGGGAGTGAAGCAGCAAAACTCAATCCCGGCTTCATCAAACGCATGTCCCTGGGGATGCCCTACGTGCGCTGCAAGCTGGCGATGAGCCTTGACGCTCGTACGGCAATGGCCAGTGGCGAGAGCAAGTGGATTACCTCGGATGCCTCGCGCCGCGATGTGCACAGGTTGCGGGCGCGTAGCTCGGCGGTCATCACCGGCATCGGCACCGTGCTGGCTGACGATCCTTCATTGACGGTCCGGCTTCCGGTGGATGCTCTCCACGGAGTCACCAGCGAAGAGGAGATCCGCCAGCCCCTGCGCGTGGTGCTCGATACACGGCTGTCGATCTCTCCAGATGCCGGAGTCTTCAGGCAGCCCGGCGAGACAATCGTTGTCACCACGAGTGATGACGAGGCCGCGGCAGAGCGGCTGTTGGCTGCGGGAGCGACCGTCTTGCGGCAGGATCACAGCGACGAGATCGATCTGGAGGCGGTCCTCGTGCACCTGGCCGAAACGGGTGTCAACGAGGTGCTGATCGAATCCGGCGCTACACTGGCAGGCGCGGCTGTCTCTGCCGGCCTCGTTGATGAACTGCTCATCTACCTGGCGCCGCATCTCATGGGAGACGCGGCACGAGGATTGCTGCATCTCCCGGGGATAGGCACAATGGCAGAACGCATCGAATTAACAACCACTGATCTGCGCCAGATTGGCCCGGACATCCGATTGACCCTGATTCCCCGGAACTAGACGCATGTTTACTGGCATCATTCAGGCTACAGGAACCATCAGGCAGATGGAGTCGCGAAACGGCGATATGCGTCTTTCGATTGCCACGGGCAAGCTGGACCTCTCCGATGTTGCGATGGGAGACAGCATCGCTGTCAACGGCGTCTGCCTCACAGCGGTCGAGCTGCCCGGTGACGGTTTTTCTGCGGATGTCTCCAACGAGACGCTGACTCTCACCACGCTGGGACATCTCAAGGTCGGCAGTCGCGTCAACCTCGAGAAAGCGCTGACGCTCTCTGATCGTCTCGGTGGCCACCTTGTCAGTGGTCATGTCGACGGTATCGGCACTGTCATCGAGCGTTTTCCGGATGCGCGCTCCGAGCGCTTTGTCATCGAGGCGCCAAAAGTGCTGGCGCGCTATATTGCGCACAAGGGATCGATTTGTGTCGACGGGACGAGCCTGACCGTGAACAGGGTGAATGGTGCGCGTTTTGAACTCAATATCGTTCCACACACGCTGCAGGAAACCCTCATGGGTGACTATGTGCCGGGAACCGAGGTTAACCTGGAGGTTGACCTGATTGCCCGATATCTGGAGCGGCTCGTACTCGGTGACAAGGCCGCGTTGCCAGGGGAAAAAACGGATATCAACGAGGACCTGTTGAGAAGAACAGGGTTCATTAGCTGACATCATAAAGGATACTTTGCCATGAACTGGATCGCTGTTGTTGTCTTGCTGGCCGCTTTTTTGCTGGTTCTGTGGTTGACCAGCCTGATCGCCCGTCTTGCCGGAGCCGGAAGGAGCGGCATCGGCTGGGTTTTTCTTGCAATCATCGTGTCCGGTCTTGCTTCGGGTGTCATGGCGTTGTTTGTCGATTTTTCAGGGATACAATGGCTTGGCTGGCTGATTTCAGTCATCGTTTCTGTGCTGGTGTTTGCACTCGTACTTGATGCCGGCATGCTCGGCGGGCTGATCATCAGTCTCGCATTCAACCTGATCAATGCGATCATTGTTGCTGCGGCATTCTTTCTTGGCATCACGAACATTGGCGAGCTCACAAGTACAATCGAATCCGAGACTCCCGTTCCCGGTCAGTCGCGGGAAATCGTCCGCGAGACTGAGCCAGCCGAGCCGGTTATGCCAGTGGCACCGGCAGAGACACAAGGGGAGGATGCACAACCCGCCACAGAAAAGGAAAGCGAAACGATTATCGGCTACAAGGTCGACGGGCCGCTGAAAGGGTACTCGTTTGATGACGATATGCCGGCTCCATCCGGGGATATGGAATCTGCTTACCGTGTGACAGATCTGGAAAGAGCCGGGGAATATATCCGCTATCGCGTGCGTGTTGAAAGAAACGACGATGTGGTATTCGAGGGCGTGCTTGCAGGTGTCAGTAAGACATCACTCGATCTCAGGCATCGCGAGTCGGGTGGATATGCCATCCTGCATCTTGACAGGGCGACTATCCGGCTGTTCGAGGTCTGGCGCTGATTGTGCACGGTGCCCCGGCAGATCCCGGCCTTGTGGCCCTGCTTCAGAACGGCGGCAACAGGATGGTAGAATCCGTGATTGATTCGAGAATTTTTCTGACGAGGATTTGAATGGCTGGACACAGCAAATGGGCCAATATCAAGCATAAAAAAGCAGCCAACGACAAGAAACGGGGCAAGATCTGGAGCAAGCTCATCCGCGAGGTCACGGTTGCTGCCAAACAGGGAGGTGACGATATCGATGCCAATCCCCGGTTGCGCCTCGCCGTCGACAAGGCCAAAAAGGCCAACATGCCCAACGATACGATCGACCGTGCCATCAAGAAAGGTGCCGGCGGTGGCGAGGAGGGTGACTTCGACGAAATCCGCTATGAAGGTTACGGACCGGGAGGCACGGCGGTTATTGTCGACTGCCTGACTGACAACCGTAACCGTACCGCCTCGGAAGTCCGTCATGGCTTCAGCAAGCATGGCGGTAATCTTGGCACGGACGGGTCCGTGGCTTACATGTTCAGCAAGAAAGGCATTATCAGCTTCGAAACGGGCGATGAGGATGCCATCATGGAAGCCGCTCTCGAAGCAGGGGCAGAAGATATTGTGACCAACGAGGATGGTTCCATCGATGTCCTCACGACACCTGAAGATTTCGAGGCTGTCGAGAACGCCGTCAGGGCAGCTGGTCTCGAACCGGGCAACGCGGAGGTGACGTTCAGTGCGGAAACCATGGCGACCCTTGGCGAGGAGGATGCCGAAAAACTGTTGCGCATGGTCGATGTCCTCGAGGACCTTGACGATGTTCAGGAGGTCTACACCAACGCCGATATACCGGCAGAGATTTACGAGAAACTCGATTGAACGCAAAGCGTCGTATCCTTGGTATCGACCCGGGTTCCAGATACACCGGGTACGGCGTGATCGAGTCCGATGGCCATAACAGCAGGCACATCGCCAGCGGCCGCATCTGTATCGGTGACAAGCCTTTCAGCCAGCGCCTTGGGGAGATCTTCGAGGGCGTTGCAGGTATTATTCACGATTACGCACCGGTCGAGGCTGCTGTCGAGCAGGTCTTCATGGCGCGGAACGCCAATGCGGCGCTCAAGCTCGGGCAGGCACGTGGCGCAGCCGTCACGGCCATTGTGCATGTCGGCCTTCCGGTTTCGGAGTACACACCTCGTCTCGTGAAACAGGCCATTGTCGGCTCCGGTGCCGCAGACAAGAGCCAGGTCGGACACATGGTCCGGGTTCTGCTCGGTATCGACCAGCCCCTCAGCGAAGACCAGGGGGATGCCCTTGCCGTGGCCCTGTGCCATGCGCACATGGCCGAAACCTCCAGTCGGCTTGCGAAAGGGGCTGGCTGGTGATCGGTCGTCTGCGCGGTCAACTGGTCTCCAGGCAGCCGCCCTTCCTGCTACTCGACGTCAACGGCGTCGGTTACGAGATCGAGGCGCCGATGTCGACTTTTTACGAGCTTCCGGAAACCGGTGCCGAGGTGACCTTGCATACCCACCTCCTCGTACGTGAGGATGCCCATGTGCTCTACGGCTTTCATGCTGACCAGGAGAAACGCCTTTTTCGTGCGTTGCTGAGGGTCAGTGGTGTCGGTGGAAAAATGGCGCTGGCGATCCTCTCGGCCATGAGTGCAGCGGAGTTTGCCAATTGCGTTCAGGCTGATGACGTTACAGCGATGACACGCATTCCGGGCGTCGGCAAGAAGACCGCGCAACGCCTGATCATGGAAATGAAAGACAAGCTCGAGGATGGCGTCACGGCCACGCTGCCGCAAGGCACTTCACCGTCTGCTGTTCAGGCGACTGCAGAGTCGCCTGTCAGCGAAGCGGTCAGTGCACTTATCGCGCTCGGTTACAAACCGGCCGAGGCGAGCCGCATGGTACGCGCTGTCGAGACTGCCGGGCTAGGCAGCGAGGAGATCATCCGTGCGGCACTGCAATCCATGGTGAAGAAGTGACATGAGTGAAATCGAACGTCTCGTCAGTGCGCAGGAGGGTGGTGAGGAAGCGGCCATCGATCGTGCCATCCGGCCACGTCGTCTCGGTGAGTATGTCGGGCAGCCAGCGGTGCGTGACCAGATGGAGATTTTCATCGGTGCTGCCCTCAAACGTTCGGAAGCGCTGGATCACGTCCTGATCTTTGGCCCGCCCGGGCTGGGGAAGACGACGCTTGCGCATATCATCGCCAATGAAATGAACACCAACCTGCGTCAGACCTCCGGTCCCGTGCTCGAAAAAGCGGGTGATCTCGCGGCGCTGCTCACCAACCTCGAGCCCCATGACGTGCTGTTTGTCGACGAGATCCACCGCCTGAGCCCGGTCGTCGAGGAGGTCCTCTACCCGGCGATGGAGGATTACCAGATCGACATCATGATCGGCGAAGGCCCTGCGGCACGTTCACTGAAGCTCGATTTGCCTCCGTTTACACTTGTCGGTGCGACCACGCGTGCCGGCCTGCTGACTTCTCCGCTGCGCGACCGTTTCGGCATCGTCCAGCGGCTGGAATTTTACTCTCCTGAGGATCTGACGCACATCGTGCAACGCTCCGCTGCCATTCTCGATGTCGAAATGGAACAAGAGGGCGCGCGCGAGATTGCACGCCGTTCGCGCGGTACGCCGCGAATCGCTAACCGGTTGCTTCGTCGCGTGCGTGATTTCGCCGAGGTCAAGGCTGACGGTCGTGTCAGCGCTGCTGTTGCCGATGACGCACTCAACATGCTGAAAGTCGATGCCAGCGGTTTTGATCACATGGACAGGCGCCTGCTGCAGGCCATCATCGAGAAGTTCGATGGCGGTCCTGTCGGCGTCGACAGCCTCGCTGCAGCCATTGGCGAGGAGCGAGGCACCATCGAGGATGTCCTCGAACCGTATCTTATCCAGCAGGGATTCCTGATGCGCACGCCACGTGGCCGCATGGCAACAACTTCCGCCTGGCTGCATTTCGGCCTCAGACCACCTTCCAGCGACGACCGGCAGGGGAAGGATCTCTTCGATGAGAATTCCTGATCGTCGCGTGGAACCTTCTGCGTTCTGTCCAGTCACAGACTCCGATTATTGCTGCGGGAAACATGCAGATAACTGACAACCCATTCAGGATGCCATTGCGTGTCTACTATGAGGATACGGACGCGGGCGGTGTGGTGTACTACGCCAACTACCTGGCTTTCATGGAACGTGCCCGCACCGAGTGGCTGCGTTCCCTCGGGTATGAAAACCAGCAATTGCTCGACGAGCAGGGTGTTGTGTTTGCGGTTCGCCGAGCTGCTGTTGACTACATTTCGCCGGCCCGTCTTGATGACCTGCTCGAGGTTGTTGTGTCACTCAGCCGGATAAAACGCGCCTCGCTGGTATTCGAGCAACAGATTCTGCGTGGCGACGAGTTACTCTGCAAAGGCGAGATTACGCTCGTCTGTGTCGGGCTCGAGCATTTCAAGCCGACAGCAATCCCGGATTCAATCATGCAAGAGATCAATCATGACAGGTGAAATCGATTTTCTGGATCTGATACTGAATGCCAGTATCGTGGTACAGGCGGTCATGCTGGTACTGGTGCTCGCTTCGGTGGTTTCCTGGTATCTCATCATCGACCGTGCACGTACCCTGTCAGGCGCGCGTGAGCAATCCGCCAGCTTCGAGGAAGAGTTCTGGAGCGGCAAGGATCTCGCCACGCTCTACAAAAAGCACAATGGCGCCGATTCCGGGCCCATGGCCGAGATATTTGTCGCCGGCTTCCGTGAATTCATCAAATTGCGTGAACGTGCACGCGGTGATTCAGACAGTGTGCTCGAGAGTGTGAGGCGTGCGATGCGTGTTGCCCAGAACCGCGAAACAGACTCTCTTGAAAATTTCCTGCCGATACTTGCAACCATCGGTTCGACCAGTCCCTATATCGGACTTTTCGGCACTGTGTGGGGAATCATGTCCTCTTTTCATGCACTTGGCGGGGTGCGCCAGGCAACGCTCAACATGGTCGCGCCGGGAATTTCCGAGGCACTCGTCGCAACAGCCATGGGGCTGGTTGCCGCCATACCGGCGGTCATCGCCTACAATCGCTATTCCAGCGAGACCTATCGCCTCGATGGCCGATTTGAGGATTTCTCGGAGGAGTTCCTGAACATCATGCACCGCCAGCTTCCTGCAGGGAACTGATGCCATGTCCCGTCGCCAGCGCACCAACAAGCCGATGGCAGAGATCAACGTCGTTCCCTATATCGATGTCATGCTCGTCCTGCTGATTATCTTCATGGTGACGGCGCCGCTGCTCGTGCGTAATGTCGACGTGGATCTGCCGGTCACCCGCGGAAGCGCTACGCAGGTCGCAGAGGATCTTCCCCCGGTTCTGGTCGGTGTTGATGCCGATAACCGCTATTTTATCTTCGATGACGAGTCCGGTGAGCGTGACTACGAGGTCACAGAGGCCGGGGCGATTGCTGACGCTGTTGCCGCCACGCTTGCCGAACCGGGGCGGGAGGTCATGGTGTATGGAGATGCCAAGGTCGAATATGACCGGGTGCTGCGGCTGCTGCAGGCGCTTCAGGATACCCTGCAGCGACAGGGTGTCGAAGACAAGACCGTGCGTCTCATGACAATGACAGGCGAGGAAGAGTGATCCGTGCTTGCTCTTTTCCGGCACAATCCGAGGGCCATGGTCCTGTCCCTGCTGCTCCACCTGGGGGTGCTGATCCTGCTGCTCTGGGCACGGGAGCAGCAGGTCAGCTACATGGATTCTGCCGCGCCGATCCAGTCCCCGCAGCCGGAGGAGTCCATTCCGGTCCTCGTGGAGGAAAACCGGGTTGCTGAACGTCTCGAGGAGAAACGGGACCAGATGGCTCAGCAGCAGCAGAAAGTGATCGGACTCAAACGGAAAGAGTCTGCGGAACTGCAGGCCTTGCGCGAAGAGGCCGAAAAGGAGCGCCTGCGACTCGAAAAGCTCAAAAAGCAGGCCGAGGAAGAGAAGCGCCTGGCGGCAGAACGGGAAAAACGCCTGGAAGAGGAGCGCAAGGCAGCTGCCGAGCGAAAACAGCGCGAGCAAGAGCAGCAGAAGCTGGCCGAGGAGCAGCGCAAGAAAGAGGAAGCCGAAAAGAAAAGGCTGGCCGAGCAGAAGCGCAAGCAGGAAGAGGCCGAGAAAAAGAGGCTGGCCGAGGAACAGCGCAAGAAAGAGGAAGCCGAGCGTCGCGAGCAGCAGCTCGCGCAAGAGGCGCAGGCCGCAAGCACCTCGGGAGCCGCGGCTCGCCAGTCGGGGCAGGCGGTGAGCGCCAACCAGAAGCGGGACGGAACCGGTACCGGCGGGACGGGTCGAATGAGTGGCGGCGGTGGCGGTCAGGAGTATGACAAGTATATCGGCATGATCCGCTCGAAGATTACGCGTAACTGGCGACGCCCGCCCGGAACGGTGTCCGGATTGCAGGTGACACTCAAGGTCAAGCTGTTTCCCGGCGGAGGGGTTGCCGATGTCAGGATCGCTCGCTCAAGCGGCGATCCCGACTATGACAGGTCCGCACAGGAAGCGTTGCAGGCGGCGGACCCCTTGCCTGTGCCGAGTGGCAAGGCTTTCGACAGGTTCAGAACGCTGAATCTGAAGTTTTCACCAACCGGAATTCAATGATGCGAAAAGCACTAGCCGGACTGATTGTCCTCTTGCTGGGTATTCCCGCGGTCTCCCATGCGGAACTGACCATCGAGATCACAGGTGGTAATGCCGATGCTGTCTCCATCGCAATCGCGCCATTTACATGGGCGGGAAGCGGAGGGACGCCACCGACGGCCGATTTTGCCCAGATTATCTCGTCGGACCTGAAACGTTCCGGCCGTTTCAGCCCCTCGCCCTCGATTCAGCAACCGAAGGCGCCCGATTATTCCGAGCCTGCCAATTTACAGGACTTCCGCTCGGCCGGTATCCAGTACCTGGTTGTCGGCCGGCTGATCAACCGCAGCGGGGGCTACCAGGCGGAGTTCAAGCTCTATAACACCGGCGACTCGCAACTCTTGCTCAACGAGGCAGTGACCGCGCCGACCAGGGATCAGCGTTTTGCGGCCCACCATATCGCCGACCTGGTCTACGAAAAGCTGACCGGTGAACGCGGCGCCTTCGCGACACGTATCGCCTATGTTGTTGCCAGTGGAAATTCACGCGCACTCAAGGTAGCCGACTCGGATGGCCACAATGCCAAGACCATCCTTGCCTCGAACGAGCCGATCCTGTCGCCCGCCTGGTCACCGGATGGCAAGCGCCTTGCCTATGTCTCCTTTGAAACAAGAAGGCCGGCGATCTATGTGCAGGAACTCGCCAGCGGGAATCGCAGCAAGCTGGCCGACTTTCCGGGTCTGAATGGCGCCCCGGCCTGGTCGCCGGACGGAAGCCGTCTCGCCCTAACGCTGTCGAAGGATGGCAGCCCGGATATCTACGTGATGGATATGGGCTCTCGCCAGCTGCGCAGGCTGACTTTCAGCGATTCGATCGACACGGAGCCGACCTGGTCTCCTGACGGTCAGTGGATTGCCTTTACCTCTGATCGAGGCGGCAAACCCCAGGTCTACCGTGTCTCCGCCAGCGGTGGCTCGCCACAGCGCCTGACCTTCGAGGGCAGCTACAATGCCGATGCCTCCTGGTCGCCCGACGGCAAGAGTATCGCCCTGATCTCACGCTCGCGAGGTGACCAGGTCGCTATCCTGGATCTCGAGAGCAGAGGCATGCAGACCATCAGTACCGGTTCGCTCAACGAGTCGCCGAGTTATGCGCCAAATGGCAGCATGGTAGTCTATGCCGCCGCGGGCGGTGTTTTATCCGTCGTGGCAGTCGATTATGATGTGCAGCAACGTCTTGCGGCACAATCGGGCGAGGTCCGTGACCCGGCCTGGTCGCCCTTTCTAGTCAAGAGGAAACCCTGAATGAAAAGAAGATCGTTTATCGCGCTGGCCCTGACCAGTCCGCTTGTCGCGCTCACCGGGTGCAGCTCCAGTGGCGGATCCAGGGACGGGGATGGTGCAGACGGCGCCGGTGCCGGCGCCTATGGCTATGATGCAGCTACATTGCAGGAGCGTATCGACTCCAAAACAGTCTACTTCGAGTTCGACTCGAGCAATATTCGCAGTGAAGATTTGCCTGTCCTCGATGCCCATGCTTCCCGGCTCGCGAGCTCGGGAGATCGTGTCAGGATCGAGGGGCACTGTGACGAGCGCGGCACGCGTGAATACAACCTGGCGCTCGGTGAAAGCCGGGCCAACACGGTACGCCGCTACCTGATGTCGCGCGGCGTTTCCTCTTCGCAGATCGAGGTTGTCAGTTACGGCGAGGAGCGTCCCGCCGATGCCGGGCACAATGAAACAGCCTGGGCCAGAAACCGCCGGGCCTACCTGGATTATTGATGATGCTGTTGCGTATTTCCCTGCTGGTGGTCGCTCTGGCGGCCACCGGCCCTGCCTCGGCAACGCTCTGGGGACGCGTCGAGAAGCTTGAGAACCGCATGGAGGTTGTCACGGAACTGACCCGTCGCGTGGACGGGCTCCAGCAGGAGAACAACCAGTTGCGCGGCCAGATCGAGGAGCTGAAGTTTGAACTTGAGCAGCTGAAGAACCAGCAGCGGGAACTTTACCTTGATATCGAGCGCCGTCTGGGTGGAGCAGATACAGGAGTCATGAAGGAAGCGCCGGTGTCGCTCGAGAAAAAGGCTGCCGAGCCTGTTCCTGAAAAGGCGATAGAGCAATCACCTGCTGCCCCGGCACCAGCGCCAGATGGTGAGCGCAAGGAGTACCGGAGTGCTTATGACCTGCTCATGACAGAGCGGAATTTTCCCGAGGCCATCAGTGCGTTTAATGCTTTTCTGAAGAAGTATCCCGATGGCAGTTATGCGGACAATGCCCAGTTCTGGCTTGGCGAGGCCTACTACGCCCATAATGACCTTGATACTGCGATGACCGAGTTTCGTCAGCTGGTGGAGACCTACAAGGAGAGTCCGAAAGTTCCCGATGCCGTCTACAAGGTTGGCCAGATCCACCGCATCAAGGGCGAGAATGAAAAGGCAAGAATGGTCTTCCAGGGACTTGTCGAGCACTACCCGAACACACCCGCAGCAGAACTGGCGCAACAGCGACTCGCGAGTTTCTGACACCGGGATTTCCGATGACATCGCTGCGTATCACCGAAATCTTCTGTTCGCTGCAGGGGGAGAGTTCCCTTGTCGGCCTGCCAACAGTCTTCGTGCGGCTGACAGGCTGTCCGCTGCGTTGCGGATATTGTGATACTGCCTATGCCTTCAAGGGCGGGGAAAGCCTTGAACTGGAGACTATCCTCGACCAGGTTGCGGCTTTCGGTGTGCAGCATGTTACCGTCACCGGTGGCGAGCCCCTCGCGCAAACATCCTGTCATGCACTCCTCGTTGCACTCTGTGATGCAGGCTACCGGGTATCGCTCGAAACCAGCGGGGCTCTCGACGTTGCTGAGGTAGATAGCCGGGTCAAGCGGGTGATGGATATCAAGACACCTTCGTCGGGCGAGGTCGACAGAAACCTCTGGAGCAACCTGAAGCTGCTTGTGCCGGATGATGAGGTGAAATTCGTTATCGGAGACCGGGATGACTACGCGTGGTCGAAAGGGGTCGTGAGCGAGCATTCTCTCGCGTCGCGCTGCGGCGTACTTTTCTCACCGGTTTACGGGGTGCTCGAGGCACGCACACTCGCAGACTGGATCGTCGAGGACCGCCTTCCGGTGCGATTCCAGATCCAGTTGCACAAGCTCTTGTGGGGAGACAGGCCCGGTGTCTGACAGAGCAGTGGTACTGCTTTCAGGCGGGCTCGATTCGGCAACGGCGCTGGCAATCGCGAAGGATGCAGGCTATGACTGCTATGCGCTGAGTCTCTCGTACGGCCAGCGGCATGCTACCGAACTGGCTGCCGCAAAACGCGTTGCATCAACGATGGGTGTTAGCAGGCACCTCGTCCTGCCCATGGCGCTGGACCTGATCGGCGGCTCTGCACTGACGGACAGCAACATCCATGTACCAGAAAAAGAAAGCACTGGTATTCCGGTGACCTATGTGCCGGCGCGCAACACGATATTTCTCGCCCTGGCCCTTGGCTGGGCCGAGGTGCTGGAAGCAGATGATCTGTTCATTGGCGTCAATGCCCTGGATTATTCGGGTTACCCGGACTGCAGACCGGAATTCATCGAAGCCTTCGAGCACTTGGCCAACCTTGCCACGAAGCGCGCTGTGGAAGGGCAGAGCGTGCGGGTTCATGCTCCTCTCATCCAGCTGACAAAGGCAGAGATCATCCGCCGGGGAATTGATCTCGGCGTGGATTATGGCCACACTGTCTCCTGTTACCAGGCAGACGAGGAAGGCAGAGCCTGTGGTCTTTGCGATTCCTGCCGGCTGCGCAGACGGGGTTTTGAAGAAGCCGGCATCGAGGATCCGACCCGCTACTCAACTGGCTGAGTGTCTTTATAACGCTTCGCCCTGCTGCTAGAATCCGCAGCCGCAACCGCCCTGAAGCGGCCGGTACAAGAACAACTTCAATGTGAGGGATGAGAGATGCTTTTCGAATCTTTTGCGACGGCGCAGTCCGTCTTCCTCGGGGCGATCTTCGTGATCGCACTGATCATGGGCGCTGTTGTCAACAAGACCAATTTCTGCACCATGGGTGCAGTCTCGGACTGGGTCAACATGGGGGACAAGGGGCGCCTCGGGGCCTGGCTCTTCGCGATTGCGGTCGCGCTGATCGGTGTCGTCATCCTCGAACGTGTCGGCCTCGTGGACGCCGACGGTGCCTTCCCTCCCTATCGAAACGGCCAGCTGATCTGGGCAGAAAACCTGCTCGGGGGCATCATGTTCGGTATCGGCATGACACTGGCCAGCGGTTGCGGTAACAAGGCGCTGATCCGTGTTGGTGGCGGCAACCTCAAGTCGATCATGGTCGTGCTCATTATTGCTGTGATCGCTTACTACATGATCAACCCCTTCCCGGGGAGTGACCAGACTCTCTTCACGATACTCTTCTATGACTGGATTCGTCCGCTCTCCATCGATCTTGCACGCAATCAGGATCTGGGTACGGTCATTGCCGGTGCGGAAAGTGCTGTCACCGCGCGTCTTGTCATCGGTCTGTTGCTCGGCCTGCTGTTACTGGTTCTTGTGTTTCGTTCTGCTGATTTCCGTGGCAGCAAGGACAATATTCTCGGCGGTTTTGTTGTCGGCCTCGCTGTTCTCGCGGCCTGGTACGTGACAAGCAACGTCATGGTCAATGTTGATGATGAGCCGACCGGCCTGTCAGCCTATGTTCAGAACTGGGAGTTTCTTGCCGACAGTTCCGAAGGCAAGCCTGCTGACAGCCGTCCGCTGAATCCACAGTCCTTCACGTTTATCAATCCGATGGGGCAGACATACGGTTACACCAAGGAGGCCTTTGACAGCGCCTACCTGACCTTTGGTGTCGTCGCACTGGTCGGGGTCATCCTCGGGTCGTTGCTGTGGGCACTGATTTCAGGCAGCTTTCGCATTGAATGGTTTGCATCCGCGAAGGATTTTCTCTCCCACTTCATCGGCGCCATTCTCATGGGATTCGGTGGCGTGCTTGCAATGGGCTGTACCATCGGCCAGGCAGTCACGGGCGTCTCGACACTGGCCATCGGCTCCTTCATCGCCTTCGCCGGTATTGTCTTTGGTAGTGCGCTGACCATGAAGATCCAGTACTACAAGCTTGTCTATGAAGAGGAGGCCACCTTTCTTTCTGCGCTTGTGTCCTCTCTGGCGGACATGAAACTGCTGCCCAACGGCATGCGGAAGCTTGAGAAAGTGTGAGACGATCGTCGGTCGCAGAACACAGATTGTTATTTCCGCAAAGAAAGAACCCGACCAGTATCTGGTCGGGCCTGGAATTTGTCGTCTGGCTTGGTTGGTGATCAAGATGGCATCCATTCGCCTTCTTGGGATAAACGCGGTGACAAATCCATGTCAATTCATGTGACGACAGAATCAGAATAGGAAACGAACAGCCCGCTTGGTATAGGGACTAACTGAAATCCTTGTAGGAGTATTCCTACAAAATACGAGTCGTTGATCATGATCGGTCTGCTACAACGCGTTACACAGGCAAGCGTCAGCGTCGATGGCGAGTCGATTGCAGAAATCGGGCGCGGTATTCTGGTCCTTGTAGGGGTTGAAAAGAGTGACACGCAGGAGAACTGCCGCAGGCTGGCGGAACGCCTGCTTTCCTACAGGG
Organism: Gammaproteobacteria bacterium; assembly: GCA_037385685.1. GTDB lineage: Bacteria > Pseudomonadota > Gammaproteobacteria > Chromatiales > Chromatiaceae > Sva-25. Next base: position 16,860 of record JARRMW010000008.1, on the reverse strand, counting down.
TCTTCCCTGACCATGGCGGGCGGATGAACCTGAGTGTGTCGAGTATCGATGGCGGGATATTGCTCGTTCCACAATTCACGCTTGCCGCAGACACGAAAAAGGGCACGCGGGCCAGCTTCACCCCGGCTGCGCCTCCCGAATCAGCGTCATTGCTGTTCGACCGGCTTGTCGAGGAGATCCGCGCTCGGCATGCAAGAATAGCCTGCGGAATCTTCGGCGCCGACATGCAGGTTGCGCTCGTGAATGACGGCCCCGTGACTTTCTGGTTGTCTGGCTGATTGCGCGTGTTATTCCGTCGCCGTCTGTAGGATAATGGGAACAATGATGCGTGATTTGGCAAGCACGCCTGACAGTAATATGACTCATCTGGACAATCGACCGAGGACCGAGAGAATGAAATCACTTCTGCTGATGATTCTGATCAGCCTGACTGCAACGAGTGTCTCTGCACAGCAGGCCTACACACCGGTTGAGGGTGTCAACTACCATGAACTGGAAACGCCCGTGCAAACCACGGGAAAGATCCAGGTTGCAGAATTTTTCTGGTATGGCTGCCCGCACTGTTTCACCCTCGAACCCTACCTGAATGACTGGTTGTCAGCTCTGCCGAGCGATGTTGAATTTGTGCGGATTCCGGCAACCTTCAACCGTCCCAACGTGCTCATGCATGCCAAGACCTATTATTCACTGGAACAGATGGGCATGGTCGAGCAGCACCATGAAGCAATTTTCCAGGAAATCCATGTGGGTAAAAACAAGCTGGCAACCCAGCCCGAAATGGAGCAATTCCTTGCTTCGCGCGGTGTCGATATCAACGCCTATCGTGCCGCCATGGACTCCTTTGAGGTCAACATGAAAATGCAGGAAGCGATCGAGCTTGCAGGGGATTACGGGGTCACCGGTGTTCCGGTGATGGTCGTTGACAAGCATTATCGTGGTGGCAAGGCCAGTACCTGGCAACAGAAGTTCCAGAACATCAATTATCTGATCGAAAAGGCCAGGGCCAACCGACAGTCTGGCGCAGGTCAGTAAGTCCCCGGCAGCGCAGAACATGGCACAGGATGCCGCAAGCGGGCTCGCAGCCGGGGGGCGCCTCCGGCTGTTGAGCTATAACATCCAGTCCGGTATGGAAACGACGCAGCACCGGGATTACATTACCAAGAGCTGGCAGCATTTCCTGCCGCATCCTGTCAAGAAACAGAATCTCGATCGTATCGCCAGCCTGATCAGGGATTACGACGTGGTGGGATTACAGGAGATTGATGCCGGCAGCCTGCGTTCCGCATTCGTCGACCAGACTGCCTACCTTGCGCACAAAGCCGAGTTTGGCTATTGGCACAAGCAGGTCAATCGTGACATCGGTCACCTCGGACAGTATGGAAACGGCTTCCTCAGCAAGGTCCAGCCGCATTCCGTGCATAGCTACCGGCTTCCGGGTTTACCCGGACGTGGCGCCATGGTGATCAACTATGGCGAGGGAGCACAGAAACTGTCGATTGTCCTGGCCCACCTCGCGCTCGGTCAGCGTGGTCGCATGCGCCAGATGGATTTTCTGCGCGAGCTGCTTGCCGAAAGCAACTACAATATCGTCATGGGGGATCTGAACTGTGACAGCGGATCCAAGGCGCTCGAACAGTTTCTCGAACAGACCGGGCTCGTGGAAACACTCAGGGGTATACCAACTTACCCTTCATGGCAGCCTGTGAAGAAGATCGACCATATTCTGGTCACCGACGGGCTTGTTACCGAAAACCCCGCTGTCGAGGATTTCCCGCTTTCCGATCATCTCCCTGTACGGGTCGACGTCATCCTGCCGGTTTCGCTCTGAGTCGCGCGCGCAAGGCTTCAAGGTAAGCAGAATCATCCGCCATTCTGTTTCTGGCCTGCGCTTCCCACAACGCCGCTTCAAGCACCTCGATCATTGCGTGTTCCGCCCTGTGCACATCACCATGCAGGTGCATGTATTGCCGGTAGAGTTCCCTGATGCCCTCCGGTCGGTCGGTGCTGATCTGTTCAAGCAGAGAAAGATGCAGGCCGAGGTGATAGAAAGGATTGCCACTTTCGGTACCTGCCGGAAAGTCCCTCTGCACCAGTGCTTCGCCCTGTTCAAACATCCCGTGATATTCAGGATGCAGTTCGATAACGTGCAATACCTGCTGCTCGAGCGGTGAAAGCGAGATCAGCGGTTCCTCCCGCTTGTTCCAGCATGTGATGAAGAAACGCCGGATCTCGTCCCGGTTATTTCCGAACATCTTCTTCGACGGGACGCAAGCTGTCTTCAGTTAGCCGAATTTTCGGGTGCGGTGTTCTCTCCCTGTATCGAAGGGGGCTGATCGTCCGTCGATTGTAACGATCCAGGGGGCGGTGCATAAGGCACGGGCGATGGAGCCAGCATGGGGGCAGGTGGGTAGAGTGGGTAGAGGCCGGATCCGTAAGGTCCATAGCCATCATATCCATGGTAGTAACTGTCACCACGGAATTCAGTATCCGTATCTGCATTGGCATTCGCATCGGCATCAAAATCCATGTTCATGTCCATTTCGAAATCCATCTCCAGACGACCGGTGCCGTCAAACAGGCTGCCCCAGTCACCAAACCAGTCATTGACTCCCCACTCTCCGTCGCCGTCGCTCCAGGGGCCCCAGTCGAAAGGACCATCATCATTTCTGTCTCTCCAGGCATGGTAGGGATAGCCTGCATACGGAGCGCTGGTTTCTGTGCCAGGTGCGGCAGGAGAGGATGCTGGCGGAGCCTGGAACTGTGGCTGCGGAGGCATCGGCTGCATGCGCGGTGGCGGAGCCTGGAACTGTGGCTGCGGAGGCATCGGCTGCATGCGCGGTGGCGGAGCCTGGAACTGTGGCTGCGGAGGCATCGGATTCATGCGCGGTGGCGGAGCCTGGAACTGCGGCTGCGGAGGCATCGGATTCATGCGCGGTGGCGGAGCCTGGAACTGTGGCTGCGGAGGAAAAGGGGTATACAGGGGGTGGCCGTAGGGAGCTCCGGCCGGATAGGGGGTGGCAGCGAAGGCAAGACCGGCAATTCCTGCCAGTCCTGTCATCAGGGCCAGCTTTGCAGCCGTGTAAAGAACTCTCATTGTTGTCTCCGTAGGAGGATAAAGTATATTTCTTCAGTATATAAGCAATTACTAAATTATGCACCCGTCAAACCGGGATAACCCGCTGCGGGATAAACAGAAACAGGTCGCCTAATTTCTCGATAGTACCTGGTTGCACTGTTGAGGCAGTGATGGTTTCGATTTCTTGCCGGATGATTTTTTCCAGAGCTTGCGCTTGTCAGGATGCCATTCGGCCAGTTCCTTGCCACAGCCGTCACCTGCCGGTGGCGGTGCCTGGTCCTTGCAGGCTGCATTACCCGGGGGGCATTTAAGCCGCACGTGAAAATGCGAATGATGCTTGAACCAGGGACGAATCTTGCGTAGCCAGTCACGGTCCTCCCACTCCATGTTACAAAGCTCCAGCTTGATACGTGGATTCAGGAAAATGCGCGCAACACGGGAATCTTCAGCAGCAAGCTTGATCAGCTCTGCCTGCTTGTTGCTCCAGGCGTCGTAATGCATCGTGTATTTATGACGGTCTGCCATCGAAACAGACTTGAGATGGTCACGTTTGCCATCGATCCGGCTATAGTCCAGTGGTAGCCAGATATCGGCATCAAGTCCACTCTGGTGACTCGAGTGGCCGCTGGGCATTGGGCCACCGCGCGGCTGGTTCATGTCGGCGACGAGCATGAGACCAAGTTCGTTGTCTGCAACCTTGTTGCCGAGATCCTGGATATAGTCGATCAGAGTCGGATGTCCGTAGTAACGGTTGCGTGAGAGACGAACGACCTGGTAGCCACGGCCTTCGGGGGGCAGCGCCTCTCCGCCATTCAGACAGCCATTGGCATAGCCGCCGATAGACTCTGGATCGCCGACACTCGGATCAGGTATGTTCGACCATGCATTGCTCGTGGTTGCGCCGCCATGCAAGGGTGTCAGGATGGCCAGTATGGCCACAAGTGGTATCAAGCGCACGTGATGCTCCGCCAGGTTGTTGCTCTCTTCAATGCTTCCGGAGAAGCGACCAGCTACCTTCCGGGTCGCGTGTTTCCAGCGCCTGGAAGGATGATTTGTAACGCATTTTTCTGCAGGATTCGATCCAGTAACCCAGATAGAGATATCTGAAGCCGAGGCTTCTGCATGCCTCTATCTGCTCAAGGATGCCCAGCGTCCCCAGACTACGGTCGGACAGTTCGGGATCATAATAGGTATAGAGCGCCGAGAGTGCGTTGTCGACGACATCTGTGACCGCAGAGAGTACCAGTCGTTCACCGAGCCACCCCTCGATCAAAATGGTTTCGCACCAGTCGCTGATCAGAAACCGCTGCATGTCGGCTATTGTCCCGGCCGACATTTCTCCGTCTGCATGCCTGCTTGCGAGATAGGCGCGATAGAGCTCAAGGTGCTGTTCATCGAGTTCCGCGTTTCTGCTTCTGATAACGATGTCGAGATTTTTATTCCGGGTGCGTCGCTGTGACCGGTTCGGGCGAAATCTGTCGACCCTGATGCGGGCCGGGATACAGGCATCGCACGCCTGGCAGCCCGGACGGTACACCATGTCCCCGCTGCGCCGGAAACCACTCTCCAGAAGTCTGCCGTAATGGCCGGGCGTGATGTTGAAATTGGGATCGACAACATGCATGCAGGCAACCTGGTCAGTGAGGTAGCTGCACTGGTGTGACATTCCCTGGTAGAGGTTGATCGTCACCTGTGTCATTGCGGAGTTGTTTCGCCTGTCTGTTTCCAGTCGATCCTGACTGCCGTCCCGACTGCCTGGCTGTTGATCCTGAGAAAAGCAGTGCGATCGACAGTTTCAGCTCCGAGACTCAGCAGGTGGTCGGTGATCACCTGGCAGTCAATAAATAAAAAGCCGGCTGCTGCAAGTTTATCAACCAGTTTCACAAGTGCAATTTTGGAAGCGTCCCGCTGGCGGGTGAACATCGACTCTCCGTAGAAGGCGGCTCCGATGGCCACGCCGTAGAGCCCCCCTGCAAGTTCATCGCCATGCCAGACCTCCACCGAGTGGGCGTGACCCTGGCGGTGCAGTTTGCAATAGGCTTGCAACATCCGGTTTGTGATCCAGGTGCCCTGTTGTCCGGAACGCGGGATCACGGCGCAATACCGGATCACTTGTTCGAAAGCTGTATCGAAGGTGACATGGTAGATCTGCCTTCGCAACGACTTGCGGAGACTGCGCGAGACGTGAAGTTTGTCGGGAAACAGCAATGTTCGCGGGTCCGGGGACCACCACAGGATGGGCTGGTTGTCGCTGAACCACGGGAAAATGCCGGCTCGATAGGCGTTGAGTAAACGGGTTTCGGAGAGGTCACCACCGATAGCAAGCAGCCCGTCCGGATCAGTTTCCGCCATCGAGGGTGGCGGGAAGGGAGTATCCGGATCCGTTTCGTCGAGAGAGAAGAGCATGTTTCAGGTCGGGCCGTCGTGCTGGCAGGTTCGTTGCTGCCTCGCTGTCATGCTCGCAGAGACATATGCCGTCAGTTGCCCCTGGCTTCAAGTGCATCAAGGTACTTTTCGGCATCGAGTGCTGCCATGCAGCCTGTCCCTGCCGAGGTGACGGCCTGGCGATAGACATGATCCATAACATCGCCGGCAGCAAAAACTCCCTCGACGGAGGTCTGGGTTGCGTTGCCCTCGGATCCGCTTTTGACCTTGATGTAGCCACCTTCCATATCGAGTTGCCCTTCGAAAATCGCCGTGTTCGGTTTGTGTCCGATCGCGATGAAGACACCCTGCAGGTCGATGTCAGTGGTCGAATCATCCTTGACGCTGCGGATACGCATCCCGGTAACGCCTGAATCATCACCCAGTACCTCGTCAAGTACGCTGTCCCACATGATGGTGACGTTGCCGCTCTCGGCCTTGTCGAAAAGCTGTTTCTGCAGGATCTTCTCTGCACGCAGGGCATCACGGCGATGCACGAGAGTGACCTGCTCGGCAATATTCGAAAGGTAGAGGGCCTCCTCGACGGCGGTGTTTCCACCGCCGATGACGGCGACTTTCTGGCCACGGTAAAAGAAGCCGTCGCAGGTCGCACAGGCCGAGACACCCTTGCCCTTGAAGGCCTCTTCGGAATCGAGCCCCAGGTACATCGCGGAGGCGCCTGTGGCGATGATCAGCGCATCACAGGTGTATTCCGCGGAATCGCCCTTGAGCCTGAACGGACGCTGGCTGAAATCGACTTCGCTGATATAGTCGAAGATGATCTCGGTGTCGAAGCGCGTGGCGTGCTTTTGCATGCGATCCATGAGATCCGGCCCCTGGACGCCCTCGTTGTCACCGGGCCAGTTGTCGACTTCTGTCGTCGTCATGAGCTGGCCGCCCTGTTCCATGCCCGTGATCAGAACAGGGTTCAGGTTGGCGCGCGCGGCATAGACGGCGGCGGTATAACCGGCCGGGCCGGAACCGAGAATCAGAAGACGGCAGTGTCGTGGGTCACTCATGTATAATTCTCCGAATAATTTTCTGCCCGGCCACGCGGGCGTGATGCACGAATGTTACGGAATGCCCGCAGTGTGGTAAAGGGGAGTATTTTCTTCGTGACGGCTCACAGGAGAGGGGACTGACTATTGTCCTGGCGTGAACTTGCCAACAGCAAGACAAGGGGAATCGGTGAACGCCTCAGAGAGGGGGCTTTCTGGCTGATCGTCGCGATCGCAGCCTATTTCTTCGTTGCCTTCCTGACTTATTCACCAATGGATCCTGGCTGGTCCTTCATCGGTGAGCGAGACAGTGTCTACAACCTGGGTGGGCCGGCCGGTGCCTGGTTTGCCAGCGTCTTCTACTCACTGTTTGGTATTTTCGCGTTGCTCTTTCCGGTCATGCTCGTCTGGAGCGGCTGGCTGATCCTCAAGGAGCGCACCGAGGATGACGAACTCAATACACCCTTGCTGTTCCTGCGCTGGGGCGGCTTCGTGCTGACCATCATTGGCGGTTGCGGACTGGGTGCACTTCACCTCACTGATTTCGGACTCGGTCTGACTGAGGGAGCCGGCGGCATTCTTGGCAAGGTCCTGGAGTCACTGCTTGTCGAGGCTCTCAGCCCGACCGGCGCGACCCTACTGCTGGTCGCGATCTTTCTCTCCGGTGTGACGCTGTTTACGGGCATCTCCTGGTTCATGGTGATGGATGCCGTTGGCGCCCTGACCCTCGGAGTCGTAGATCGCGTCTACCGTTTTCGCGAGCGCCGCATGGAGAAGCGCGAAGAGGAGAAAGAGGCGCAGCGTCTCAAGGAGGAGCGGATTCAGGCGCTGAATATCGAGCGCAAGAAATCCGAGAGTCGCACGCCTCCCACAATCCAGCCGAAAGTCCAGAAAATCGAGAAGAGCGAGCGCGTCGAGAAAGAGAAGCAGGTCACGCTCTTCGAGCCAGACCCGAACACAGAGCTGCCGCCCCTTGCGTTGCTGGATGAACCGAGACACTCCAGCCAGCAGCTTTCCGACGAGGCCCTGAAAGGGATGTCCCGTCTGCTGGAACTCAAGCTGGCAGATTTCAAGATCGACGCCAGCGTTGTCGCCGTGCATCCCGGACCCGTGGTGACGCTGTTCGAACTCGACCTCGCGGCAGGCATCAAGGCCAGCAAGGTTTCCGCCCTGGCAAGCGACCTCGCACGTGCAATGTCTACCATCAGCGTACGTGTCGTCGAGAACATTCCTGGAAAATCGGTCATCGGAATCGAGATTCCGAACGAGCATCGCGAGATCGTCTACCTCAGCGAGGTATTGCGCTCCGAAGTCTACGATCATTCAAAATCGGTGCTGACGCTCGGCATGGGAAAGGATATTGCGGGTAATCCGGTTGTCTCGAATCTCGCGAAGATGCCACATGCCCTGGTCGCCGGAACAACGGGCGCGGGCAAGTCTGTTGCCGTCAATGCCATGATTTTGAGCCTGCTCTTCAAGGCAAAGCCCGAGGAGGTCCGCCTGATCCTGATTGACCCCAAGATGCTCGAGCTCTCGGTCTATGAAGGTATCCCCCATCTGCTCTGTCCGGTCGTAACAGACATGTCGGAGTCGGCCAATGCACTGCGCTGGTGTGTTGCGGAGATGGAGCGCCGCTACAAGCTCATGGCTGCGCTCGGTGTGCGTAACATCGCCGGATACAACAAGAAGATCCGTGATGGTGAAAAAGCGGGCATGCCCGTTAAGGATCCTCTCTTCAAGGTGGATCCGAACAGCCTGCTGGACGAAGATGCCGAGCCCCCGGAGATCCCGGACCTTAAAAAGATGCCCTTCATCGTTGTGGTGATCGACGAGTTCGCAGACATGATGATGGTCGTCGGCAAGAAGGTCGAGGAACTCATCGCCCGCCTCGCGCAAAAGGCGCGTGCCGCCGGTATCCACCTGTTGCTCGCTACCCAACGCCCCTCGGTTGATGTCATCACTGGTCTCATCAAGGCCAATGTCCCGAGCCGCATTGCCTTCCAGGTTTCGTCACGCGTCGATTCGCGCACCATCCTCGACCAGCAGGGCGCTGAGCACCTGCTCGGCCATGGAGACATGCTCTACCTCGCGCCGGGCACGAGTGTCCCGCAACGTCTACATGGCGCCTTTGTCGATGATCACGAGGTACATGCCGTCGTCCAATTCCTCAAGAAACACGGTGAGCCGAATTATCTCGAGGAAATCCTCGAGGAACCTTCCGAGGCGATTCCCGGTCTATCCCCTGAAGCCGCCGGTTTCAGTTCGGATGTCGAGGACAGCGATCCGCTCTTTGACGAAGCCGTCGAGATCGTGACGCAGTCTCGTCGTGCATCGATCTCCGGTGTGCAGCGACGTTTGAAAATCGGTTACAACAGGGCGGCACGCCTCATCGAGGAGATGGAACGCATCGGTATCGTCTCCCCGCCGGAGACCAATGGTTCCCGCAAGGTGCTGGCGCCTCCGCCCGTCGAGGATTAATGACCATGCGATTCCTGATGGCTGGCCTGATGCTGCTGTTTGCATCACAGGCCTCCGCGCACAAGATTGATGATTTTCTCAACAACCTCCAGACTTTCCAGGCGGATTTCGAGCAAGTTGTGGAGAATGATTCCGGCATGACACTGCCTGTCCACGGGGTTTTCTACCTCAAGCGCCCCGGGCTTTTCCGCTGGGATTACGAGGGGGATAGCGCACAGCTGATCGTTGCGGATGGCAAACGTGTCTGGCTGCTTGACCGGGAGCTCGACCAGGTCTCCCATCAGTCCCAGAAATCAGCTCTCAGGGGAACCCCCGCCCAACTGCTCTCCGGCCAGGGCGGAGTGGAGAAATACTTCAGCATCCATCGTGACTATGAGGCGAATGGTCTTCATTGGACGCAGCTCATCCCGAAGGATGCCGACAGCCAGATGGAACAGGTCAGTATCGCTTTCGATGGCAAACAGCTGAAGCGCCTCGAGATGACCGACAAGTTCAACCAGACCACGCGATTCAGGTTCACAAACATACAGCGCAATCCGCGTCTGGATGCGTCCCTGTTCAGGTTCGAGGCACCACCGGGGTTCGATGTCTGGGAACATTGATCTCTTCGCCGGAGCGGATGAAGGGTTTCGTCCGCTCGCTGACAGGATGCGGCCACGCACACTCGACGAATTCGTTGGCCAGCGAGCAGTTGTCGGAGAAGGGACTCCGCTGAGGCAGGCAATCGAAAACGACCGACTGCACTCGATGATCTTCTGGGGTCCGCCAGGCACTGGCAAGACAACGCTTGCACAAATGCTTGCCCACCATTCAGGTGCTGAGTTCATCAAGCTCTCTGCCGTGCTGTCGGGGGTCAAGGAGATCCGTGCTGCTGTCGAGCGTGCAAAATCACTGCATTCTCAGGGCCGAACGACCGTGCTCTTCATTGACGAGGTGCATCGCTTCAACAAGTCGCAGCAGGATGCCTTTTTGCCGCATGTCGAGGATGGCACCATTGTCTTCGTCGGGGCCACGACGGAAAACCCTTCGTTCGAACTCAATAACGCACTGCTCTCGAGGGCGCGTGTCTACGTTCTCAAGTCACTGGGAAAGGCTGAGATCGAGTCCGTGCTGCATGCGGCACTGCAAGACAGCGTACGTGGGCTCGGAGCGCGCAAGCTTGTCATCGAGGATAGCGACCTTGAGCTGATCGCCGAGGCAGCCGATGGCGATGCCCGGCGTGCGCTGAACCTGCTCGAGATCGCCGCTGATCTGTCAGAAGATGGCCGCATCGGGCACGAAACCGTCAAGGGTATCGTGGCCGGGCGTGTCCGCCGTTTCGACAAGGGTGGCGAGAGCTTTTATGACCAGATTTCTGCACTGCACAAATCGGTACGTGGCTCATCACCGGACGCCGCGCTCTACTGGTTATGCCGCATGCTCGATGGCGGCTGTGACCCGCTCTATGTTGCGCGTCGCGTCGTGAGAATGGCCTCCGAGGATATCGGTAATGCAGACCCCCGGGCCTTGCAGATCGCGCTGAACGCGTGGGATGTGCAGGAGCGGCTTGGCAGCCCGGAGGGTGAGCTGGCGATCGCGCAGGCGCTGGTCTATATGGCCGTTGCTGCGAAGAGTAATGCGGTCTACATGGCTTTCAAGGGGGCGATGCGCGATGCGCGCGAATCGGGTTCACTCGATGTGCCACTGCATCTGCGTAATGCACCGACAAAACTCATGAAAGAACTCGACTACGGCAAGGCATATCGCTATGCACATGACGAGCCGGATGCCTATGCGGCTGGAGAAACCTACTTCCCCGAAGAACTCGGTGAGCGCCGCTACTATCACCCGGTTGATCGAGGACTCGAGATCAGGGTTGCAGAGAAGATGGCCTGGTTTCGTGAGCAGGATCGTCTGGCAAGGCGTACAGAAGAGTCATCCTGAAGCGGTCTGTCCTGCACTACAGCTGCCAGAGCGGTCACATAGAAACGGAAACGGGGAGCCGACCCTCTCGGGTTCTGCTCCCCGTCACTGAATAAAAAAACCGGTCCGGATAAGTCCTTGTTGGAAAGGGAGCTGTAGGTGGGAGTTCATGCTCCGGACCGGTGCTTGGTAAACTGCTCTGTAATTATCTGCTGATCTCTTGCCTCTCGTTTTGTCCAACTTCATGATCGACAGTAATCATTGCTGTGTGAGGAATAATAGGAAAGAGTTGTTGCTGAACCATTTCCACGATGGTGATTAACTGTTACAAGATGTTTCCTTCGCTGATGCCACATCATCGACACTCACGACACCATCCCACCGGGAGCGAACAATGATCGATCCGGCTTCTGCATTTCCAGTCACCGGGAACCTGATTCACCTTAACCATGCCGCGGTCGGTCCCTGGCCCCGAGTTACGGCGGATGCGGTCAAGGCTTTCGCAGAAGAGAACGCGTTGCAAGGGTCGCTTGACTACACGAAATGGATTGAGGCCGAACAACGGCTTCGTCAACAGCTGGTAGCGTTACTGAATGCGGCATCTGTGTCTGAAATCGCATTCGTCAACAATACCTCCGAGGGCCTTTCCATCGTTGCCGCAGGCATCGACTGGCGAGAGGGCGATCATATTGTCGGAATCAGGCAGGAATTCCCCTCCAACCGTTTTCCCTGGCTGGCATTGCGACAGAAAGGGGTTGAATTCCGTCAGCTCGATCTTGCTTGCTGTGACGCTGATCCGGAAACGGCGCTGATGGCGATGTGCAACGAGAAGACCCGGCTGGTCACTGTCAGTGCTGTGCAATATGCCACCGGTTTCCGGATGGATCTCGAGAGGCTCGGTGAATTCTGCCGCAACAGGGGAATTCTTTTCTGCGTCGACGCGATACAGCAGGCAGGCGCCATCCCCCTCGACGTGCAGCAGATCAAGGCAGACTTCGCCACAGCAGACGGGCACAAGTGGTTGCTGGCACCCGAGGGGCTCGGTTTTCTCTATATTCGCGAGGAGTTGCTGGACAAGCTTCTGCTGACCCGGTTTGGCTGGCATATGGCAGAGGAGATGTCCGATTACGAGGCTGTGGATTTTTTGCCAGCCCGCAGTGCGCGCCGCTTCGAGTGTGGCAGCCCCAACATGCTGGGTATACAGGCACTCTCTGCGAGCGTTGGGTTGCTGCTCGATATCGGACTGGAGAAGGTCTGGGAGAGTATTTCCCGACGAGTGGATCTCTTGCGCAGCGGCCTCGAGGGGATGAGAGACATCGAGCTTGTCAGTGACGGCTCCCCCGGGCGGCAATCCGGAATCCTGACATTTGGCTTTTTACGGCGGGATAGTGCGGAGCTGTTCAGTCGCTTGCAGGATGCGGGCGTCTTCTGTGCCCTGCGCGGCGGCGGAATTCGGTTGTCCCCCCATTTCTACACACCGCTCGAGCAGATCGAGCGTGTCTTGAGCCTGGTCGAGAGCTATTTGCAGACCGGTGTCGCACGGGGTTCGTAAGCATCATGGTCCGCGTCCCGATCCGGGCAGTGTCCGGATCAGTCGATGCTTCCGCTGATCGTATTGTCAGTGACATCGTCCCGGATTTTGTTGAGACAGGCGCTATATCGGCGCCGCGGAGAGGGGACTTGATGTCTTCCAGCCGGTTTGCCTTTGCGTCGAAACTGATTTTCAAATCATCTCCGATGCTCCGGGGTGTGTTCTCAGGATCGCAAGCTTGGCTTGTGCCGAAAGAATCTCGTGTCGGGATTCGCATCAAGATACCTCCAGTATGTCCAGTCACCGGTCGTTGAGTGCGATTTCTAAATCAACCAGACCTGGTGCTTGTTCAGGTTATGTGTACTATGGATTGGAATAAATTTGCACCTGTCTACGACAAAAGTACAATTTAGTCTAGATATTCGCAAAATTGAACAGGACTTGTCTAATTAATCCTGTACGGAGGTAAACATGAAACCACTGCCACTGGTCGCCTGGCTGCTCGGTTTCGGTGGGGTCATCCCGTTCCTTGTCCTTTTTCTGGCTCTCTTGCCCGGCCTTTCTCCTGGCTTTGCCAGCAGTCAGGACATCACTCTCTGGCTGCTTGCCTATGCTGCGATCATCCTCAGTTTCATCGGCGCAGTACACTGGGGTGTCGCGAATCATGACGGCGCACCTTGCCTGGTACGCTATGTAACTGCCGCACAACAACGCTCTATATTTTATTGCATCACTCGTCATGCTTGCTTACGGTGCGGATGCACTCCTGCTGTTTAGACGTCTGAATTCAGACTACAGCATCTTGCGTCTTTACCTCACTGCTGCAGTCAGCCTGCTGCTGCTGGCATCAGGGTTCACCTTGACACTGAATACATGAAGCTCCTGAAATCTCTCAGTTGGTTGTGGATCATTGCCGGGCTCGCTGGTTGTGCAGGGACTCCGACCGGGGTTGATGCTGTCAGCGGTTTCCAGATCGAACGCTACACAGGCAAGTGGTACGAGATCGCCCGGCTCGATCATCCATTCGAGCGCGGCCTGAGTAATGTCACTGCTCACTACAGCCTGCGAAAGGATGGCGACATTCGTGTCATCAATCGCGGCTATAACGAGTCTGCTGGCAGATGGGAAGAAGCCGAGGGGCGTGCGAAGTTCATCGCTGGTCCCGATGTCGGCCATCTCAAGGTTTCGTTTTTCGGTCCATTTTACGGCGGCTACAACATCATCGCCCTGGACAGGCAGTCATATCAATACGCCCTGATTGCTGGCAACGATCGTGACTATCTCTGGATCCTGTCACGCAGCCCTGAACTTGGTGCAGACGTGACAGCCCGACTGCTGCAAAAGGCTGAAAGTCTCGGTTTTGCCGTGGATGAACTGATTTTTGTTCCTCATGACAGGCGCAATCCCTGAGGTTTCCGCCGGGTGCATCGAAAATTCCGCGTGATCATGAAGGTAAATCCGGTTTGTCATCGAGCGCACTTCACCTATACTGCGAATTCCTTACATCTGCCCCACAGGAGAGAGAAATGCCGGAGAAATGGTTACAGGTGAAGGGCGATCCTTCGGTCAGAGCTTTTCTGTTCCAGCAATCGCGAACAGAGAGCCTGTTTGATGAACAAATAGACCGCGTGCATGAGATCACCCGTGCATTGCTTGCGGAAAAGGGTGCCTTTCATGTCAAACTGCATTACTCATCGAACCAGCTCACCTGCTGGTTCGTGGACGATGCTTACCGTTACCGTGTGTATGTGCGTGAGGAGGTACTCGAGCCGGGCTTTCTGGACCAGTTCAGAAACGCGTCGGTCAAACACTTGCAGCCCCTGATCGAACCATCGAGAACCCGGGATATCCTGGGAGAGTTCAGGCGCTTGCGAACAACTGACAAGACGATCTATCTGCGCAACGGCTCAATCAACCTCATCAACGGTACGATTGGCATGACATTCTCGTGCGACGGGGCGCACTATATCGACCACAAGACTTTCTTCGAGAAGCTTGAAACCTTCTGCACCCTCGAAGAGGAAAATCTGCAGGAAAGTGCCTGATGGCAGACCCCTCTTGAAATTGCCAACATGCACACTAGTATCAGAAACAGGAATTTAATCAATCGGAGATGAAACACATGCAACACACTGACGAAGTCAAACGCATCGACTACGAACCCGTGCCGACACCGGATCTCAAGCAGGCGTCGCCGGGTGCGCCGATGAGCTGGCTCAAGGCCGGTGTCGAGGATTTCAAGGCAGCTCCGATGATGAGTATCGTCTACGGATTACTCTTCGCGCTGATCGGGGTGGGCATCACGGTTGCCAGCTACAATCAGCCCCAGTTTGCACTGACCTTCTGGACCGGCTTTCTGCTCGTTGGCCCATTCCTTGCCATTGGTCTTTACAGGGCAGCGCAACTGCATGAACAAGGCGACAAAATGGAAGCGGGTCGCTGTATGAAAACGCTGATACGCAACAAGTCCCAGGTTGCTGTATTTCTGGTGCTGATGCTGATCATCATGATCGCATGGATTCGTTTTTCAACCCTGATGGTGGCACTCTGGTTTGGCCAGCTTTCTCCCGGTATCGAGGCATTCACGAGCGCACTGGGTTCTGCAGAGGGGCTGACCTTCCTTGCCGTGCTCTTTGCCAGCGGTGGACTCTTCGCCCTGATCGTCTTTGCAGCCAGTGCTTTGACGTTACCGATGCTCATTGATGGCAAGGCCGAACTGATTCCTGCACTGATTACGAGTTTCAGGGCCGTTTTCCAGCAGCCGCGGGTGATGTTGCTCTGGGCTGCGATTGTTGCGGGCCTGACATTCATCGGCATGGCCACCATGTTCGTGGGCCTGATCTTCATTTTTCCGCTGCTCGGATACGCGACCTGGCACAGCTATCGTGATCTCGTGAAATAACCGCTGACCAGCTCCCGTTAACAACAAAGGCCGGCTTTGCCGGCCTTTTTTCATTTCTGTCCATTTTGATCGGCTGAGCAGGCAAGAGTAGCTACTGCATCGGCGTTGTCTTCTCACGACGGTTTGAGCGGGCAACCTCGTAACTTTTTCAAGAACGGTGAACTCCGGGATGCAGATGAAGCGACCCGGTAGGGGCTCTGACGTGACAAGGGTTACGATCGGCTCGAGTGCGAGATCCGGTGTACTTCGGGCTGGCGTTCCGGCCCGACATCGGGAACATCAACGGGTTAGTCTGTGCTCCAGACCAGGGCAATCTGGTCGATGTTGATATCCGTTTTGCGCAGCTTGATTGCAAACTCCTCGATGACGATATCCTCGATGTTGAAGCGCTCGGCGAGGTCGTCGATTTTTTCCAGCAGTTCGGCCTCGACTGCATCGATCTCTTGCTGGATTTTCTGCACCCGTTCCTCGGCCCGGCTGATATCACCGTGCTCCTTGAGAACGCGCGTCCCGGCCGTACCGATCGAGGCGCGGGACTTGCCGAAAAGAACGCCAAGCACGGTGATCCCGGCCTTGATGAGAGAGCCGGTCGAGTCGCTTTTTTCCTTGTCGAGTGCCGTCATTGCGCGATCGAGCCGGTCGAGCAGTGTTTTCTCCTTTTTTGCATATCGCTCCTTGAGTTTCTCGATTTCGGCCTCCTTCCGGTCACTTAGCAAGTCGTTGATACGTACTTTGAAATCGCCGAGTGATTCGCCGGGCCGTGATTCCAGTTTCGGATTGCGCACGCGATAAAGTTCGAGCCTGTGGGTACGATAAATCCACTTGCTGAGTTCCCGGGCGGCTGTTGACAGGTTGCGGTCATGCGCAACGATGTCAGGCACAGGCGCGTAGCGGATCTCGCTCGGTGGTTTGGTCGGAAGGTTGCCGAGACACTCCTGCGTCTCCGGCAGTTTCTCCGCCTTTCCCCAGTCCAGGTGATGTTCTTTACCATGGAGGGGCAGCGACAGGCAGATCGATTCACTGATATCGATGCTGCGCGCCTGGCTGAAGTAGTGAAGACTGGCGTGAGCGACGAGCCCCGGCCTGTAACCGGTTTCATCACCGAGTGCGGGCCTGAAGAGTTGCGTGATGCTGCTATCGAGTGTCACGAAGGTATCGAAACCGGCACGTCTCTTCTTCGGCTTGCGGGGTGCCGACGCTGGCCGCTTGTCCTGGCCTGCGCCGGCAGGGGTCTTTCTGTCGGCCATCAGTGCTGCAATGTCGGCCCGTTTCAGCGGGCCTTTCAGGTAGCTCAGGACCCAGCGTGTGGAGAAGAGCCGGATATCGTCGAGGTGCGCGCTCTTGAGAAAAAAGACCCGCTTTTTGAGGTTGGCCAGGAGTGCTGCGATCTCTTTCCTGTCGGAGCTTGATCCCGTCTTGTCGCCGAGTCCGTCGATGACGCGTTCGATATCCTGGCGGGTTTGCAGGCGTCCGATGAACCAGGTGCCGATATTCGACAGGCCCTTGTAATCGAGATCCACGGGGTTCTGCGTGCTGAGGATGATGCCGA
>JARRMW010000007.1:0-103661 GCA_037385685.1 Gammaproteobacteria bacterium | reverse complement strand
GCCTCATATTTCATGGGGCCAGCCACAATGATCACTACACGTGCAAGCGTCCTCATCGAGCGGCCGATCGAGGCTGTCTATCGTTTCGTATCGCTAGACTTTTTCGAGAATTACCCCAAGTGGTCACCGGAAGTTGTTCAGCTCGAGCAGACCTCAGAAGGACCTATAGAGGTCGGAACTACAGGCTGGCAGGTCCGTCGTGACCGGGGGATTCGAAACGAGGCGAGGTTTCGGGTCAATGAATGTCTGCCTCTTCGCACGATCGAGTTTGTCAGCATTACCAGACCCGATTTCAGTGTGCGCTATTCCTTCGAGACTGTTGATCGGGGTACTCGCCTGACCTTCAGTTTCGAACTCAAGCCCGAGCTCTACATGCGGCCTGCCCAACGGGCGTTGAAGGTTGCGTTTGACGTTGAAAGCAGGCGTGTTGTGGATAATATCAAGACGTTGCTGGAGACATCGCCACCCTTGACGGGCGCCGGAGAAGATCGGGTATGAGCAGGATCCCTGCCGAAGCCGGCCGGGTGCTGGTATTCGGGGCAAGCGGATATATAGGAACTCACCTGGTACCAAGGCTTCTGGCGGCAGGCTTCCACGTACGGGCCAGTGCTCGCAATCCGTCGGTTCTTGAGGGACGCGGATGGGATGGTGTGGAAATTGCAAAAGCCGACGCACTCGTGCCGCAGAGCCTCGATGAGACGCTGGCTGACGTTGAGGTTGCTTACTACCTGGTGCACTCGATGTCAGCGGGTCGTGGATTTGCGCGCATCGATCTGGAAGCGGCGGAGAATTTCCGCAAGGCTGCGGAACGCCAGGGGGTGCGCCGTATCGTCTACCTGGGAGGGTTGATACCCGATGAGCCAGGCTCGGAGCATCTGAGCTCACGTCGCGAAACCGGCGAATGTCTCCGTTCGGGCAAGGTGGCAGTTACCGAGATCAGGGCCGGCATGATCGTAGGGCCGGGTTCGGCCGCCTTTGAAGTCATCCGCGACCTCGTCAACTATCTGCCGCTGATGATTACGCCGCGCTGGGTACGCAGCCGTTCGACCCCGATCGGTCTGGATAATCTCCTGGAGTACATGATCCGCTTGCCCTACCTCGCCGGGACAGCAGGGCAGTGCTATGACGTGGGAGGTCCCGACATCCTGACTTACGAAACGATCATGCGTCAATACGCGGAGCTCGTTGGCCGCCATCCCGTGATTATCCCGGTTCCGGTGCTGACCCCACGCCTCTCTTCCTGGTGGCTGCGACTGGTCACCTCGGTACCAACCAACATCGCCCGTGCACTGATCGAGGGACTGCGCCATGACGTGATCGCCGATGATGCAGCCGCCCGCCGGCTGGTTCCGCTTGAGCTGACCAGTTTCAGGGACTCTGCGCAAGCGGCCCTGGATGCCGAGCGAAACGAACCTTGTCCGGCACGCTGGGTCGAGGGTTCCATTGCCTGTCGAAACCATAATCCCCGCTACTCCTTCTATGCCAGGCGGGCAAGCGGGAGCACCATCACGAGGGCTCCACTCGATGAGCTCTGGCGCCAGATAACTGCCATTGGCGGACGCAACGGCTATTACTATCTTAACTTCCTGTGGCATATCCGCGGCTTGATGGACCGCTTGATCGGCGGGCCAGGCTTGCGCAGGGGGAGACGCCATCCTGTCGAGCTGAAAGTCGGGGATACCGTCGATGCCTCGCGGGTGATTGCTCTGGAGCCCGAACGCCGGCTGACCCTGCTGATGGAAATGAAATTGCCCGGTTCGGGTGTGCTGGAGTTTGACATTCAACCGGAATCCGATGGCCACCGGATCACGGCGACTGCCTATTTCCATCCAGCCGGAATATGGGGGTTGCTCTACTGGTATCTGCTTGTCCCGGTGCATCATGTTCTGTTCAAAGGGCTAACGCGCGCCATTGCGAAGCGTGCAGAAGTTGCAGCCTCCGGGAGCGAAACCCGATAGCGGGGACTTCGGGTTATCCAGACGCTCCACTTCAACACGTCACCGCTCAGGTTACATCGTCCATTTCAGCTCAGATGGCTGATTGGAATAATTTTAATCTCGTCTGGTGTGCCCGCATGCTCTTGAGTGACAGGGGCAGTGTAGTGGACTTACGAGGCAGGTCATGCGTGAAATGTCATAGTGTGAGGCAAAGTCATGCAAGTTGATCACAAGAATGTGAAAATAACGGCAATCAGAAAGATGGCGCATAAATTCCAATGAACAGAAGCATTCTTTTCATCCTCTCGGCTCCCTCCGGCGCCGGCAAGACCAGCCTGCTGCATGCCCTCATGAACGATGCCGAGGGTGTGGCAGTTTCTGTCTCGCACACGACGCGCAATCAGCGTCCGGGGGAGGTCGACGGTCAGCATTATCATTTTGTCTCTGTTGAGGAGTTTCAGCGCATGATCGCCGATGACGCCTTCATCGAGCATGCGCAGGTCTTCGATAATTTCTACGGCACATCGAAGGCTGCTGTCCAGCAGCAGCTCGACAGCGGGACGGATGTGATTCTGGAGATTGACTGGCAGGGGGCTCGCCAGGTCCGCAGGCTGTTTCCCGACGCCGTCTCGGTCTTTATTGTGCCGCCGTCAGTCGATGCGCTCAGGGAAAGGCTGTCGAGTCGCGGGCAGGACAGCGAGGAGATTATCGAGCGGCGAATGAGTGATGCGCTTGCCGAGCTGTCCCACTACGACGAATATGACTACATCATCATCAACGACCAGTTCGAAAAGGCCCTGCTGGATCTGCGCTGTGTGCTGCACGCCCAGCACCTGACACGCGGCCAGCAGCGCGAACTGGTCTCCACTATCCGCTGACGGATATTCCGGCTTCCTCGAGCAGCTGTCTCAGCCGCTTTGCATCAAAACCGAAGAGATGGCGTTCGCCGACAGTGATCACAGGCACACCGCGCGCGCGCAAGCGCCTGAATTCGGCATAGGCGCGGTGGTTTGTTTCGATATCCATCTCGCGAAAGCCAACCTTCCATGACCTGAGCTGACGGATCGCCTGCTTGCAGTGTGTGCAATGTCGCGTTGTATAGACAACCACGTTCGGTGTCTTACGCTTTGCCATGTCCTGTCAGTCGCTGCTCGGCTTCGGCGTATTTTTCCGCTGTCTTGCGGATGATCTCCTCGGGCAGGTCCGGTCCGGGAGCCGTCTTGTTCCAGTCCAGGGTTTCGAGGTAGTCGCGGACGAACTGCTTGTCGAAGCTCGGGGGGCTGATGCCGGGCCTGTACTGGTCGGCGGGCCAGAAGCGGGATGAGTCGGGAGTCAGTACCTCGTCGATCAGGTAGAGTTCTCCTTCGTCATCGAGACCGAACTCGAACTTTGTATCGGCGATGATGATTCCGCGTTCCAGCGCATAGGCGGCAGCCTCGTTGTAGATTTGCAGGCTATAGTCGCGCACCTTCGAGGCGATCTCTTCCCCCATGAGCCCGACACTTTTTTCATAGCTGATGTTTTCGTCGTGTGCGCCGGCCTCGGCCTTGGTTGACGGGGTATAGATGGCTTCCGGCAAGCGGTCTGCCAGCTGCAGGCCTTCCGGCAACTTGATTCCGCAGACCGTACCGGTCTGCTGGTAATCCTTCCAGCCGGACCCGATCAGGTAACCACGCACGATCGCCTCGACCGGGAGTGGCTTGAGCTTCCTGACGATGAGTGCACGATCGCCGAGTCGGTGGCGCGCATCCTCGTCGGGTACGATCTCGGAAAGCGAAATGTCGCTCAGGTGATTCGGCAGGATATGTTGCATGCGCCTGAACCAGAAGTTCGCAACGCGAGTCAGCACTTCACCCTTGCCCGGGATTGGTTGTGGCATGACGACATCAAACGCGGAGAGCCGGTCTGTCGTGACAATGAGCAGATGATGTTCGTCGATGTCATAGATATCACGAACCTTGCCGCGGTTCAGTAGTTTGAGGCCCGGCAGATCGGACTCGTATAGCGCTGGACTCATGCTGGTCGGCAGTTGCAGGAAAACCATGGAGTATACCAAAGAGCAGGCCCTATTATGCGCTGCCCACTTGGTTATAATGGAGCCGATGAAAAGCCCGGAACGACAAAAGCACTGGCGACTTCTGTACCGCGTGAAACCGACCGCTGGCGCGCTTGGTTCCCTCTGCGAGGAGAATTATCGCCTGCTCAGGCAGCTCGCTCCGGGTCTGGAGGAGATGCAGGGGCGCTTCCTTTCACAGCTCCCGCATCACCCGCCATTGATGATCGATATCATGCAGGAAGGGCCGTTCACCACCCGTGTCAGGCTGACCCACCTGTTTCGCGTCATCGAGGATGGTCCGCTGCATCCGGATCCGGATTTGACCATGAAACTCTACTCGGATACCGGCCAGGTCGAGGTTCTGGAGATCAAGAACCAGCAACGCCTGCCTGTTCAGGGGCTCTACCGCACACCGGGTCTTCAGCAGAAATGGCAGGCAAACCTGTTTCTCGGAAACTGGTTAACCTACTGTTATAAAAAAGGTTATTCATTCAAGAACGGTTCTGGCGGAGAGCTCAAAGACCAACTTCCGGAAAGTCTCGAAATCGCCTGAACATTTTTTGTCAAACAATACTTGACTATTGCACTGGGTTTTTCGCATAATTACCTACCAGTTTAGTCAGAAATTGAGGATGTAGAAGCGATGAGACTATCAACCAAAGGGCGTTATGCGGTAACAGCCATGCTCGACCTGGCACTGAATGGTGTCGATGGTCCTGTAACCCTGGCCGACATTTCCGAAAACCAGGGGATCTCACTCTCCTACCTTGAACAGCTGTTTGCGTCACTGCGCAGCAAAGGTCTGGTACGCGGTGTACGCGGACCGGGTGGTGGCTATTACCTCGGTCGTGAGGCTGACCAGATTACGATCGCCAACATCATCTGCGCAGTCGATGAATGGGTTGAATTTACGCGTTGCCAGGGCAAGGAAAACTGCGTCGGTGGTCACCGTTGCATGACCCACTCACTGTGGAACAGCCTGAGTGAAAAAATCTACGAGTTTCTCGAGGGAATCACGCTGGGTGACCTCATCGAAAACAGCGATGTTCTCGATGTCGCCGAGCGCCAGAAGAAGCAGAAAGAGTCGCTCAAGCTCGTCAGCTGAGTTCACGAGGGACGTCCGGCACATCCTTCCCATCCGTTGGCCCGCACGCCGGTGCGGGCCTCTTCCGCATGGTTCAGAGCGATATACCAGTCGCTGCCTGTAACAGGGTATGATGCTGGCTAATGGACCAGCAACTGACACAATCCTGCCCCCTTGCGTAAGCTTCTGAGGCGAATACCTCTCTCGCTGTTTGCCGCTTTTCTTGGCCTGGCAGCGGGCCTTGCCCTCTGGGAGATCATCGATGCGACCCAGAAGAACGCAGTTCGTGAACTCTACAACAAGCAACTCGAGGAGAACCTCGAACAGCGTGCGCGTGAAACGCTGATTCACTTCGATCACTCGCTGAACAGCTACAAGACAGCCGCGCAACTGCTTGCAAGCCACAGGCGTATCGCGAACTACCTGAATCCGCTCTACTGGTTTTCCGACGACCAGGATCCGGTCATCGTCTACGAAACCGATCCGCCACCGTGGCTGCCGGAACCTTCACGCTGGAAACCACTGGTATCACCGAGCCACATTCTCCTGATGGATTCGCAGGGTGTCTTGCGTGAACTTTACCAGGCACAGCAAATTCCTCTGCCAGAAGGTCTTGTTGCCCAGCTTCCGGAATACCGTGCCACCGGTGAGTCCAGCGTTCATCTCGTGACATTCGACGAGCAGCCATGGCTCCTTGCCTCGACGGTTGCCGAGGATGCTGCATACAACATCATGGGAACACTCATGCTCGTCGTTCCTGTGGACGAGACGTTTCTCCAGTCTGCACAGCCTGGCCTGGGAAGTGAGAGTCTTTTCACGGCATTGCTCGACCCGGAAGGACAATCAGTGCTTGCCAGCAGCAGCCAAAAGACGATTCCCCTTGGAAAGATTCGGGACAGTGTCGAGAAACGCTTCGCGGTGACCTCCCAAATCATCGAGAAGAATATCGAAACCGGTATCACCATGTTGTTTGCGACCTTTATTCCGAGGGCGAGCGTTGACCGCATCAGTATCCAGATCGTGCGACTCGACCAGCGTCAGCGCTCGATCATGGCCTTGA
This sequence comes from Gammaproteobacteria bacterium, assembly GCA_037385685.1. Lineage (GTDB taxonomy): Bacteria > Pseudomonadota > Gammaproteobacteria > Chromatiales > Chromatiaceae > Sva-25. The sequence continues at coordinate 97,524 of JARRMW010000007.1, read as the reverse complement.
GTTTCATCGCTTTCTTCTCGCTGCTTTTCATGATCGTTTCCAACCGGCTCAGCAAGGCATTGCGTCGACTCTCCAAATTCAGTCAGCGCGCGCTGGGTATCAGCCAGCCTGTCACTGAGAGTGGCAACCAGTTGCTGATCCTCGAGGACTGGATGAAACAGTTCATCAGCCTCGTCAAGGAGGCGCGTGATGAAACCCGGGCGCGGCACGAAACCGAGATCCAGGAGAGAGAAGCCGTCACGGATGCAATCATGGAAGCCTCCCTGGACTCGATCGTCACCGTCGACGGGGAAGGCAGAATCCTGCATTTCAACCCGACCGCCGAACGCACTTTCGGCTACAGCGAAGAGCAGGCAGTTGGAAAAAATGTTGGCGAGTTTCTTTTCGCATCAGAATCCAGGAACCTCTTCGAGGCTGTGCTTGCCAACTGTTCTGTGGAATCCGTCCAGGTCACCGATGCGCGCTCCGAAATGATCGCCATGAACAGCGAAGCGGGGCATTTTCCTGTCGAGGTAGCCATCGTTCCGATCACGATTGAGGGCAAGAATCTCTACACGGTTTATCTCCACGATATCTCGGAGCGCCGCCGCCAGGAGTACGAGATCCGGTCGCTGGCCGCCTTCCCGGCAGAGAGCCCGATGCCGATCCTGCGCGTCAACCGTGCCGGCGTGCTGACCTATGCAAATGAGGCGAGTATTCCGTTGCTCGACTACCTCGGCATTGCGCACATGCAGGTGATACCACTGAACTGGGTGCACCGTATCGAGGAGGTGCTGGACAGCGGCGAGCATTGCGAGGTCGAACTCGACATCGACAGCAAGATCTACTCCATCATGTTGGCGCCGGTTCCTGAACTCGACTATGTCAACCTCTATGCGAGAGACATCACCGAGACGCGCGCCGCAGAGGCGGAAGCGCGCCGCCACCAGACAGAACTCGTGCATGTCTGCCGTCTCAGCAGCATGGGAGAAATGGCGACAGGCATGGCGCATGAACTGAACCAGCCACTGGCGGCCATCATCAACTATGCCAACGGCGCCAAGCGCCGCTTCCTGCATGGCGCCAGTGCCGAGGAACTTGGCGAGCCCCTTGAACAGATCCGGGCGCAGGCGACCAGGGCGGCTCGCATCCTCAAGCGTCTGCGTGAAATGGTCGAGCGCCACATGCCCGACAGAAGCAATGTCAACCTGAACAACATGGTGCACGAGGTTCTCTCGTTCATGGATTTCGAGATTCGCAAGTCCGGTGTCGACGTGCGACTCGATCTCGACCAGCGGATCCCCGAGGTGCGCGTCGACCTCGTGCAGATGGAGCAGGTGGTGCTCAATCTGGTCAGGAATGCAGTGGATGCCCTGAGCGATGCGGGCGTCAAGCCTGCTATCATTCGTATCAGTACCGCTGAAGAGCGCGAGATGCTGACCCTGACGGTCGAGGATAACGGGCCGGGTGTGCCCGAAGAGACTGTCATCCGGCTTTTCGAGCCCTTTTTCAGCACGAAACAGACCGGCATGGGCATGGGACTCTCCATCAGCGAGACCATCGTGGCCGATCATGAAGGACGCATTACCTATTCGACGAGCAAACTGGGTGGTGCAGCCTTTACAATATGGCTACCGAAAGAGATCAAGAACCAGCAGAAACCGGCATCATGAATTCAGGAGATACAAGCAACAAGGGTGTGGTCTTTATCGTTGATGACGATGAGGCAATGCGCAACTCACTGCGCTGGCTGATCGAGTCGGTCGGTCGCACGGTCGAGACCTACGAATCAGCCCGGGCCTTTCTCGACAATCACTATCCGGGCCGCTCCGGTTGCCTGCTTCTGGATGTGCGCATGCCCGGAATGAGTGGTCTGGAGTTGCAGTCACAGCTCGAGAGCCACGACATCAGGCTGCCGGTCATCATTCTGACCGGGCATGGCGATGTCGGCATGGCGGTCAAGGCAATGAAAGCCGGCGCCCTCGATTTCATCGAAAAACCCTTCGATGACGAGCTCCTGCTTGCCGCCATCGAAAAGGCGCTGACAGAGGACGCGGAAAAACGCGAGGAGCGTGCTTCCCGGGCCGAGATCCTTGCCCGTATGAGTCAGCTCACGAAGCGCGAGAGCCAGGTCATGGAGATGGTCACAAATGGCAAATCCAACAAGGAGATCGCTGCCGAGCTAAACGTCAGTGCCAAGACAGTCGAGGCGCACCGTGCGCATGTCATGGAAAAAATGCAGGCAGGCTCGCTCGCCGAACTCGTACGCATGGCGATGATCGTTTCTGCTTCCTGACCCATTCCTCGTGGGAGCCCGCACTGCGGGCGAAGAGTGTTCAGTAGCCCACCCGGCGATCATTCGCCCACGGTGTGGGCTCCTGCAGCAATATCAGCGAAAGAATGGGTGAGGTTCAATCCGCCCCCTGAAATGCAAACAGTGTCATTGCGAAGGAGCGCCAGCGACTGTGGCAATCTATACATCGAGATCGCCACACCTTGCTGCGCAAGGTTCGCGATGACAGGAGAAGACAAACGGCAAGAATGGGGTCCCTTGGCGAGCTCGTACGCATGGCGATGATCGTTTCTGCTGCCTGACCCATTCCTCGTGGGAGCCCGCACTGCGGGCGAAGAGTGTTCAGCAGTCCACCCGGCGATCATTCGCCCACGGTGTGGGCTCCTGCAGCACTATCCATGAAAGAAAGGAATTTTCAGAAAGCCGCTATCAGGCCGATAACAGCTTTCCGCCGATCCGCTGCCCCATGCGGACATGCTGGCCGGCGACATGGTCCGGATCCCATGCAGCGCGGCCTTGCGGAAAGAGCAGGATGACCGTCGAGCCCATGTTGAAGCGCCCCATCTCTTCTCCCTTGCGCAGGAAGACCTGCTCTGCGGTTTGTTGGCCATAGTCCCAGCTGCTCACACGCTGCCCGGCCGGCGTGACGAGCCCGCTCCAGACGGTTTCCATGCTGCCGACAAAGATGGCGCCAACAAGGATCATGATCATCGGGCCATTGTCTGTTTCGAACTGGCAGATCACACGTTCATTGCGTGCAAAGAGATTGTGCACCGCACTGGTTGTTGACTGGCTGACGCTGAAGAGCCGCCCCGGGACATGGGTCATTCGGGTCAGGTGGCCATCGACAGGCATGTGGATGCGATGGTAGTCGCGGGGCGACAGGTAGATGGTCGAGAAGTGACCATTCTCGAATGCGGATGTCATCCTGGCGTCCCCGCCGAGCAGGGCCTCGAGGCTGTAGGTGCGTCCCTTTGCCTGGATGAGTGTGCCCTCGTCGATAGTGCCGCTCTGGCTCACTTCGCCATCCACGGGTGAGGCGATGTCATTTTCGCCGGGGGCAATCGGGCGCGCGTCGGTTTCGAGCTTGCGAGTAAAGAAGTTGTTGAAACTCCTGTAGGCCAGAGGGTCCTTGATCACGGCCTCGCTCATGTCGACATCAAAATGTTTCACGACCTGGCTGATGATGGTGTTCTTGATGAACGGGACCTCGACACGTGCTACACGGTACATCAGACTCGAGAGCAAGTGATGGGGCAGGATTTCCATCACCGCTGCCCAGAGTTTCTGCAGGGGCGTCACGTCCGGCGTTTCCGCAGGCTTGTTCATGAACCGATGATGCCGGCGAGATCACTCGCAACCTGTGGCGCCTCGGCCACGCTGATGAAGATGGCCTCGATTTTGCCATCCGGGTTGACGAGGCTCACGATCGAACTGTGATCGACAGGGTAGTTGCCGTTTTCGTCGGGTTCATGGATCTTGTAGAAAGCCGCAAAATCCTTCGCGACCTGATCGATTGCCTCCTTGTCGCCGGTCGCTGCGATGTAGTCATCCCGGAAGAAGGTGACATACTCCTGCAGCCGTTTCGGCGTGTCCCTTGCTGGATCGACCGAGATCAGCAGTGTTTTCAGATCGCCGGTGATTTCCGGCCGATCCGCAAGCCTGTTGTAGACACGCGCGATGTCTGACAGCGTCGTAGGACAAATGTCAGGACAGTAGGTGTAGCCGAAGTAGACCAGTGTCCACTGTCCCCTGAGATTGTCGAGCGTGAATTTTTCACCGTCTCCGCCGGTCAGTTCGAACGGGCGGATCTCTTTCGGAGGCTGGAGCACGGACGCGAGGACAGGCGTCGGTGCCTCCTGCTTGAACATATTGCCGGCATAGTAGCCCCCGACGAGCGCAAGGATTGCGAGAATGACGATCGGAATACGTTTCATGATTGCCTCAAACGGTTTCTGCCGGATAGTTGGTGCGATTTCCCCAGTCGGACCAGGAGCCCGGGTAGCCTTTGACATGCGTGAAGCCGAGATGTTTCAGGACCACCCAGGAGAGGGATGACCTGTGATGTGTCTGGCAATAGCAGCCGATTTCCTTCTCTCTGTCGAACCCGAGGCCTGCAAGCTCATGCTGCAGGGTCTGCTGGTCGCGCAGTCGCAGATTTCGCTGCATGTCGAGTGCCCGGGTCCATTCATAGTGAATGGCGCCGGGGATATGTCCGGCACGCATCGAGAATCGCTGTTCACCATTGTATTCGGCAAGACTGCGTGCATCCAGCAACTGGAGTCGGGCATCGTCGATGCGTTCGAGGATTTCATCTCCGTTGATGACGGGATCGGTGTTTTGGTGATACTCGAACCTTGCAGGTTCGATCGTCCCCGTCTCTGCTGTGTGGGGGAACCCTTCGTTGAGCCAGGCATGCAAACCCCCGTTGAGCAGGGATGCCTTGTCATGTCCCGCGCAGTTCAGGGTCCAGACCAGACGCGCCGCCTTGCCGCCACCCTCGTCATCGCAAGCAACCACATGGGTTTCCCGGTCAATGCCCAGCGAGGAGAAGAGAGCTTCGAGATGACTCCTGTCAGGCAACAATCCATGTGTCCTGCCGCTGTTTGCAACCAGGTGTCCGTAGTCGAGGAAACGCGCGCCAGGAATATGTGCCTGCTGATACAGGGCCAGCTTGCCGACATCGACGATGACGAGCTGGTCGTCATCGACTCGCTGGACGATGGCTTCCGGATCGACGATCAGCGGAAGCGTCATGATTCAGATTGCTGCCTGGACAGCTCTGGCGGCTTCGAGAGCCTTGTCGACGGAGGTGTTGTAACCGAATTCATTCAGGACATTTCCGAGTGCGTCGATGCAGAACAGGATGTTTTCCGGGTTGCTGGCATAGCCCATCTGGCCGATCCGCCAGATCTTGCCGGCCAGTGGTCCAAGCCCTGCACCGATCTCAAGATTGTATTCATTCAGAAGATGGGTACGGACAGCCACATCTTCAATCCCTTCGGGAATCGAGATGGCATTGAGCTGGGGCAGACGCTCCGCCTCTGGCACGATGAAGTCGATGCCCATGGTCTCCAGTCCGGCACGCAGGATCATATGGTTGTCCATATGGCGTTTCCAGGCATTTTCGAGACCCTCCTGCTTGAGCAAAAGCAGTGCCTCGTGCAGGGCGTAGAGCGCATTGACTGGCGCCGTGTGATGGTAACTGCGGGCACCGTCCTCGCTGTTCCAGTAGGCCATGACGAGATTGAGATCGAGGAACCAGCTCTGCACGGGGGTCGGGCGGCTACGCACCTTCTCCAGGGCGTGCTCGTTGAAGCTAACGGGAGAGAGGCCTGGTGTACAGGAGAGGCATTTCTGGCTACCGGAATAGATGGCATCGATGCCCCACTCATCCACGAGTAACGGCGATCCGCCGAGAGAAGTGACGGCGTCGACAATCACGAGGCAGTCATGCTCGTGCGCGAGTGCTGTGAGTGCCTGCGCGTCTGACTGGGCGCCTGTCGAGGTCTCTGCGTGGACGAACGCAAGGATTTTCGCATTCGGGTTGGCCTTGAGAGCCTCTTCGACAGCATTGATGTCAACTGCGCGCCCCCACTCGGTCTCAACCATGATCGGCGTACCGCCACAACGGATGACATTCTCTTTCATGCGGCCGCCAAAGACGCCGTTCTGGCAGACGATGACTTCGTCTTCCGGTTCGACGAGGTTTGCGAAGCAGGTTTCCATCCCGGCCGATCCGGGTGCTGAAACAGGCATGGTCAGCCTGTTGCTCGTCTGGAAAGCGTATTGCAGCAACTCCTTGAGCTCTTCCATCATCTGGATGAAATGCGGATCGAGATGTCCGATCGTCGGACGGGCCATGGCCTCGAGGATTTGCGGATTCACGTCGGACGGGCCAGGGCCCATGAGAATACGCTTCGGCGGGATGAATGATGTTGTCATAGTGGTGAACCGGTAGCCCTGAACAGAGGGCGCAGTATAACGAGTGCAATCGAGGGTACAACAAGAAAAAATGGAAGGAAATCAATGCCCGGTGATTGTGCGGTGCACTATGGGTGTCCCGGTTTGGCCCTAGAGTTTCGGCGGTAGCAGGCGACGATTGCCGGCATCGACGAACTCGATGGTGCGCCCGTTGCCGACAGGTGCGCCGTTCCCGGCCTGCCCGCTGTCACGCAGAATGCCGATCTGCGGTCGGCCGTTTGCAATACGTTCCCTGGTCTCGAACAGCAGGGTGTGCAGCTCGCGACTGTACGGCACTGCATGCAAGCGTGGCTGTGGAGAGTCCCCGTGGCGGATGAGCAGGTGGATCACGCCATCCCTGTAGCCATGCCGGCCGGGCTCGATAACATCCGCAGCGATCATTTCGAAGCGGTCAGGTGGCGGAGCGCTGGCGGGCCATCCGCGCGTCTGCTCGATGCCGATCCAGTGCAGCAGATAGAAAAGCGGTAATAGCAGGGTCACGAGAAGCTTGATGCGTGTCGGTGCACCGCTTCCGAGCCACAGCCAGACAATCAGCAGCAGCGGCAGGATATAGGCAAGGGTCAGCGTCACTCCACCCATGACGGCATCTGGTCCAGCTTGTAGGGAGTCAGTCGCAGTGGCAGCCTGTTGATACCAAAGACATTGCCTTCCCGGTCGATGGAGAAACGCAACGCGGTGAGCTCCTGGTCCTGCGCATTGAGTTCAAAAGTCTGTGCGAAGACAGTCTTGAGGGTCGGATTGACCCTGTCGACCTTGACCTCGACCGGCACGGGATCACTGCTGGTCTTGTCATAGTAGTAGAGGTTGACGATGTATTCGCCCGCCTGGCGGTAGCGTATCGTGATGATCTCCTGGTTGATCGGGTACAGCACCTCTTTGCCATCGACGGTGATCGTGTCGTTCAGTTCCCCGCGATCGTCACGGTCGAGATGCAGCCAGCCGGCCTCTTTTTGAAGGTAGGAGGCTGTATGCCCCGTGGGTGCATGCACCCAGAGATCAATGTCGTCAGCCAGGTTTTTTGGCCAGGTTGCCGTGATGATGTACTCGGCCACCATGTCCACGCTGCCGCGTTTCGCCTTGGGATTGATGAAGAGCAGGCTGACCAGAAAAAGGAAGGTAAAGCCAAGCAGTGTGTTGAAGAGCAGATCGATAAAGGGATCTGCACGCCCCTTGTCGTTCCTGTGACGGCTGTAGAGGCTAGCCATTCTTTCCGGACTGGTTCTGGCGTACCGCAGAGAGTTCGATGATGCGGCTCACGAGCCGGTCGGCACACCGGTCGAGCCAGTGACACTGGATACTGAGCAGGATCGCCGAGCCCAGCCCCGTCAGAGTGGTGTAGAGCGCCACCTGCATGCCACCACCCATTTCGCCAAGCAGCTCTTTCAGTGCATAGGCGCCTTCGCCTTCGAGGCTGTAGACAGAGCCGAGCATCATGACGAAGCCGATCACTGTCCCGATGAGGCCGAGTCGCAAAAGCAGGTCCGAGATGAACCAGCCCGAGCCATGACCAGAGTGAACCTGTTCCACGAGGCGCGCCAGCAGCGGTTCCTGCGCGAGATCGCCGCCGCTCTCCTGAAGCTGTTTGATAAGCCGCAGGTGGTCAGCGGCCCAGCCTCCGGCATCTGACTCTGTCTGTTCCGCGAGGCTGTTCTCTTGCGACAGGCGTAACGCGCACCAGCCAAGATAGAGAGTCGTGAGAACGAAGAACACCAGGATGATAATCGAGAGTTTTGTCTGGTCCTGCTCCTGCAGCTGTTGCAACAGGTCGTAATGCCATAGCAGGAAAGCGCCAAACAGCAGAAGCCCGAACAGCAGGAGCCAGCCGTAAAGGGGTGTGTAGCGATCGTTGTACATTATCGACCTGGTCCTCCTTCAGGGCTGGTCGCGGTGTAAAGGCGCACGCGTCGCTCGATCATGGCGGCCAGCCAGGTGGCATGGAAAAAAGTGTTGTCATGGAGCGCCTGTGGCCAGACCAGGCTGATCGTATCTGCGAGGCGTCCAAGTCGCTTCTCTTTCGAACTCTCCGCGAGCCGCCAGGCCGTGTCAATCCACAGCGCAGCCGGAGAGGGCAGCTGAGTGTCCTGAATCAGCAGCGCGCGGCTGCTGCCCGGCAGGGGGGCGAGATCACCCTCGAGCCAATGTGTCCGGTCGTAGTAGCGGGAATATGCCATCTGCAGCAGCGTGCCAGCGTTCGATGCGGAACGCGCATCTCCGCTCGCCTGTGACCAGTCAAGCAGCCCGCGTGCCGCGTAGACGAGATCGTCGAGCCCGGCCGGTCCGGCATCACTGCGATCAAGAAGACGGGAGGGATTTCCGCTTTCCGTGACCCTGTTGAGTATCCCTGCAAGTTCGTTACCGGCTTTCCTGGCTTGCGGATTCGAGCTGGTCGCAGCGAGTGCAGACAGGACAAGTCCATTGAGGCCCAGCAAGGCCTTGTCGTCAGTGGGCGGCGCTTGCTGTTCGCGTATGCGGAGGAGTCTTGTCCTGACGTTCTCCGGACTCCCGGGCGCCAGTCGTGGAAGGATGCCATCAGGTGTGCTGATAAGGATTTCCAGCTGATCCTGCCAGTCTTGCCCGAGAAGTGTCTCGAGTTCGGATGGTTGCCAGAGATAGTGGCCGCCATCCTTGCCATCGTGACCGACGGCAGAGAGCGACGAGCGGAAAAGGCCATCGTCGCGGCGAAAGGCCCGAAGCATGTTCAGTAGAGTCCGGTTCGCGGCATCGCTGTATGAGTCCGTATCCAGTTGCTCGCCTGCGCGTATCAGGACCGCAATGGCGAGTGCCTGCGTATGGAGCATCTGCTCGTAGTGTGGCGTGCGCCACTGCCTGTCAGTGGTATAGCGGAAAAAACCGCCACCCAGCTGGTCTCTGAGACCATTCTCCAGCATGGCATCGAGCGTTGTCTGGATAAAACCGGTCAGGGATGCGTCCGGCACGACGGCGGTCAGTGCAAGCAGCGCCCGGAGTTGCGGCAGGTGGGGATATTTCTCGCTGTCGCCGAAACCGCCATTGGTCATGTCTGCGGCGGCATTGGCCTGTTGCAGGAAGCGTTGCAGCAGGTCCGCGAGACTGGTGTCATTCAGAAGCCTCTCGGATGCCTCTTTTTCCTGCTCGAGCCTTGCCAGCACGGCCTTGCCTTCGCTGACGAGCTTTTCCGGTTCGCTATCCCAGCGTCCGAGAAGCCCCGACAACCCGGGTATCAGGCTGTCAGGATCCGCATAACTGAAGCTTGCGACAGGATAGCCCTCTGGGGTCAGGATGACATTGGCGGGCCAGCCACCGACGCCACGCTGCTCTGCCAGGATCAGCTGCATTTGTGAATCCAGACGAGTTTCGAGTTCGCGATCGATGAGAACCGGGAGGAAGTTGCCATTGATCAGCGTGGCAGCATCGTCGTCGCTGAAAGTGTCCTGCTTCATGCGATAGCACCAGTAGCAGCTCTGATAACCGCTCGAGAGAAAAATCAGCTTTCCCTCTTCACGTGCTTGCTTGATGGCCTGGCTATCGTTGACACGCCAGTGAACAGTGTCATCGGCATGACTTTGCAGGTAGGGGGAGGGATGGGTCGATAGTTCGACGTCGTGCCCGGCACGCAGGAGTGGCGTGACCAGCAGGAGTAGCAGGGAGAATGCACGCAGGTTGTTTTTCATTGCATGATTCCGCGACAGTATGTGCCGAGTCTGCCCGCGAGACTCTTCACTATCAAGCCATGAATCAAGGGGTTATATGCACACCTGAAAGAAGGGCAAGCGCATCCCTGGAATGGTGCTCACTCTACGAGAAACCCGGTCAGGCCGAGCAGCCAGGGCAGGATCACTGCCGTCAGAAATGCCGACAGTGCCATCGCCAGTCCCGAGAAGGCTCCCATCTCCTTGCTGACCTGGAAGGCACGCGCGGTTCCGATCCCGTGGGCTGTCACACCCATGGCGATCCCCCTGACACTGTCATCACGGATACGCAGCAGGTCGAAGAGCCGGGTTCCGAGAACTGCGCCAAGGATGCCTGTCAGCACCACGAGTACGGCTGTTAGTGATGGCAGGCCACCGATCTGTTCCGAGATGCCCATGGCGACCGGGGCGGTCACAGATTTGGGGGCCAGCGACATCTGGGTGACCGGCGAGGCGCCAAGCAAGGCGGCAAGTCCGACCGAGCTCAGCCCGCCGATGGCGACGCCGGAGAGCATCGCGATGGTGACCGGAAGCCAGAGTCGGCGGAGTTTCGAGAACTGCTGGTAGAGGGGCACCGCGAGTGCCACGGTGGCCGGGCCAAGCAGGAAGTGCACGAACTGCCCGCCCTCGAAGTAGGCATCGTAGGGAGTATCCGTGAAGAGCAGAAAGAGAATCAGCATACCGACCGATGTCACGACCGGATTCAGCAGCGGATGGGAGTTGGCAGAGATGTAGAGCCGGTAGGCGAGGCTATAGGCAATCATGGTGATCGTCAGACCGGCGAGTGGAGACTCTGACAGGTAGACCCAGATCGTCGAGAGATCGGCGTTATCCATCCGCGTTGTGCTCCCGTGCCAGCAGTCGCGTTACACCGAGCATGATGCCGGCGGTAGCCGCCATCGTCACGAGCGTGCTGAGCAGCAGTGCAACGGTGATCGACACCCACTCGCTCGCGATGTGCTCGAAGTGAACCATCATGCCGACACCGGCCGGAACGAAGAGCAGCGAAAGGTGACTCAGCAATCCCGTCGAGGCCGTGTCCAGTGATTCACCTGCCTTGCCCCGCAACAGCAGTGTGATGAAGAGCATGAGCATGCCGAGGACGGGGCCCGGGACCGGGATACCGAGCAGTCGCACGCTGATCTCGCCTGCAAGCTGGTAGATCAGCAGGATTGTTATACCGTTGATGAATTGCATGCGCAGGCTCCCGAAGAGATGTCTCTGCAGTCTGCGCCATCAGGCTCGAGGGGATCAAGCCCGCCCGGAGAAACAGTGCTACTTTTTCGCGGCCTGGTGTTTGACGCTCTCGATGCGGATCAGAAATTTGTTGATGACCCTGTCATAGAGTGCATCACCGATCACCTGGTCCTCGACACCGTGTTCGATACTCGGGTTGTCATTGACCTCGATGACGAGTATGCCATCGGCGGTTTCCTTGAGGTCAACGCCATAGAGGCCGTTTCCGATCAGGCTGGCCGCCCGCAGTGCCATCTCAACGACATGCGGTGGTGCATCCGCGACTGCCAGCGTGCGGTGGTCACCTTCGACCTCACCGCCACTACCGTGATCGTAGATCTGCCAGTGTCCCTTGGTCATGAAGTACTGGCAAACGTAGAGTGCCTCGCCGTTGATGATACCCACCCGCCAGTCGAATTCCGTGTAGGCATAGGCCTGGCCAAGCAGCAACTCCGAATCCCTGAAGAGGCGCCGCGACACCTGGTCGAGTTGCTGACGGTTCTCGACCTTGTAGACACCAAGAGAGAAAGATCCGTCGGGTACCTTGAGTACCATCGGGTAGCCGAGACGCTCTTCGAGTTCATCAAGCCCGCCGATGCGCACGATCACTGTGTCCGGCGTCGCAATGCGGTTTGCCTTGAGCAGTTCAGCCAGATAAATCTTGTTCGTGCAGCGCAGGATTGAGTCCGGGTCATCAATCACGACGAGTCCCTCGCTTGCTGCCTTACGTGAAAAGCGGTAGGTGTGATGATCGATGGCCGTTGTCTCGCGGATGAAGAGCGCATCGAATTCGGCAAGGCGGCCAAAATCGCGTGGCGTGATGAGTTCGGCATCCAGGCCGTGGCGGTGAGCGGCGCGCAGAAATTTATCGAGCGCCTTGCGGTTCGACGGCGGCATCCTTTCGTCCGGATTGTGCAGGATCGCAAGGTCGTATTTGCCGAGACGTTTCTGTTTGGGTGCCCGCCACCGCTTGCTGAGATAGCTTGCGAGTGCCTCGCGGAATGCCTCCTCTTTTTCGATATCGATATCCTGGATCCCGAGGGCGCGGATACCGGAAATGCGCCAGGTGGCCTTTTTTTCGAAACTCACGCGCATGAGCGGTGCGCGGAAAAGTTCGAACAGCTCGCGCGCCAGACCCTGTAACTCGCGCGGTGTTGTGTAGCCGAACATCACTGTTACACTGAACGATGTGGTCTCTATCTGCCGGTCACGTCTGCCGAGAATTTTCTGAACGCGTCTGTCAATGTCCTCGGTCTCAAGTGAATAGAGTGACTTGCGACTCAGGTCCTGCAAGGTTCGCACGCTCGGGATGATCTTGTGACTGCGTGCCTCGGCGAGCAGGGAGCAGTAGTAGCCCTCGCCGAGATACTTTTGCGAGCGGCACAGGTTGACGATGCGCAGTCCCTTCTTCTGCTGCCAGGTTGGCTCGGTGAGATACTCGGCTGCAGTAATGACAGGCCAGTCGTCGAGTAGTCCCTTTCTGTAGCCGGCTTTTTCAACCAGGATCAGATGTTCAGGCATCGCGGTTCTCCTCGCGCGGATAGAGCACGACCATGGCCTGCAGCCCCACGCGGCCGTAGCGCGCCATGCTCTCGAATTTCTCTTTCTGGATCGGCATGTGAATGGAATCCATGGTGCTCTCTCCCTCGTCATGATCGACAAACGGGTCATTGACATAGATGAAGTTGTCATCGAATCCTGTCACGAGGACCCAGTGTGGTGCCTTGGCGTTGTAGATCTGCCAGGAACTGATCAGCACCAGCGGGATCCCGCCGTGCATCAGAGATTCCTCGATTTGAGCGGCACTGACAGGCGTTCCGTGCATCGGCACACCGTGTGATTGGAGTTCTTCCTGCATCTCCTCCTGCACGAGTTGCATCACCTCTTTCTTCTGCGAGCTGCGCACCGAATCGATCATGTGGATGCCTTCGTCGGTGACATACAGATCGACACGGAAGCCTCGCCGGGCAGCAGCCAGCGCAAGGCCGTAGGGTCCGCAGCCACCGTGCCCCGAGGTCATGAAGATGGTCGTCGCTTCGCGCCACAGCTGCAGTTCGAGTCGGCGATTCATTTCGATTGCCGGGTCGAGTGTCTTGAATGCCATCATGAGTGCGGCGGGGCCACAGGTGAACTCGAGGCTCTGTTCGTAGTAGGGGGCAGGGGCGAGTTCAGGGTGCAGGCCGGGTCCCAGTGACTTCTCGAAGCGCCACGCATCCACGTGGTCGTCGTAATAGTCCGGATGCTCGCCGAGGCGTCGGTAGCCAAGTGATTGATAGAGTCCGATCGCAGGATGATTATCCTTTCGAACCTCGAGCCGCAGATAGGCGCGCTGGTGATCCCATGCCTCTCTTTCGGCAGCCTGCATGAGGCTTCGCGCAATCCCCTTGCCGCGAACATTTCCAGTGACGGCGATCGAGTAGAGCCGCGCAACAGATGTGGCACGCGAGTAGAGCAGCACGAGGTCACCGACGAGCCTTCCGTCAAGCTCGGCAACGAGAATCGAGGCGTTCCCTTTTTTCAGGAGATAGTTGAACTGACGACGCGAGATACGATCGCTGCTGAAACAGGCGGTCTCGAGCGCGACGAGCGCATCAAGGTCTCCGGGGTTGGCCGGTCGAATAGCCAGACTGCCCGAATCGGTAGGTTTGTTCACGTTGTGTGCCTGAAAAAAAGCTCGTAGAGCGTCAGAAAAATTTCCACAACGATCAGGATCACAATATACCATTCGACGCGCAGCGTCCTGCGATCCTGCAACATGCCGAGCAGTGTCTCGGCGGTACCGTTCAGGATCTCGAGCTTGCGCTCGAGGGCAATCTGGCGTTCCGCGATCTCGTACTCGTTCTCGAGCCGCTTCCAGAGGCGATCAAGTTTCGGGTTTTCCCAGAGGACATCAGGTTTCTCGCCGACCTGTGCACGTCCGACCATATGATGCTGGACGAGCAGCACCTCGCCGATATGGCACATCAGTTTCTTGGCCTGGCGTGGCAGCCGGGCGCCCGATTGCATGCGTTCGGCCAGGGGCTCGATACGCTCGAAGGCACCAGACGCCTTCTGCTCGTAGTAATCAAGAAAGACACTCTTGGCGAGGATGTCGGCAATAACCTGGACTCTCGGTATGTCCATCAGCTGCAGGACCAGTTCACCGTTCAGGAACTGCTCCTCGGCGTCGGGAACGAGCCGGATGTCGAGTTCCTCCACGGCCGGTGACTCGAAGGGATCATGGATGAATTCTTCGAGCTGTGCCAGCAATGCCTTTTCTGCGTTTTCTGGCACATCGAAGAGCACAGCCACGCCAAAGCGGAACAGCACAGCCTGGCCACCACCGTGTACATCGATGGTCGTCGGATCGCGGGAAAGGATCAGCATGTAGATCAGGCGTCGCAGCTCCATGCCCTGTCCCAGCAGGAGAGCACGGGCTGCTATGGATTTCGACAGCATGTCAGGGAGTCTCGGTAAAACACACACCATCGCAGGCCGCAAAGGGTCAGGGCCCGGAGCCGCAGGGGATCTGGCGACGGCGGAAGTGTGCGCCTCGCATGACGATTGCGCAAGGCAGATTCCGGGATTTTTTCTGTTTCAGGCGTGTGCCTGACAGACCGCTTGGGTCTACTGTGCGAAGTCCAGAAAAGGTTTCGTCGAAAGGTAGAGGATCAGCGCGGCTATCAGCAGGTAAAAGATGAATTCGAGGGGCCTTTCCCGAAATACATCCCGCAACCGCCGGTGTTTTCCCTGTTGCCTGAGTTCCTCGTACTCACGGCGAATTCGCACTGTGCGATCTTCCTGGTATTGCTCGATCAATGCCTTCGCTTCATCTACCCTGTGCTCGTTCTCGTCGTTGAGCCAGAGAGCAGGCATGGAGATGCCCCAGTTGCCTCCCGGTGTTTCGTAAAACTCGATGCCATGTTCCCTGAGCAGCAAGCGGATTTCCTCGGCTTCCTCATCCGGAACATTTCTGAGTCTGAAGATCTGCTTTGACATGGTCAGTCAGGGTGCATTGTTTTACGGGTATGGCTCATGGAATCAGGACTTATGCTTTGATTCTACGGCTCGCGGCACGGTCAGCATCAGCAGAAAACCAATCACGAACATGACAATGATTACACTCATGCCGATTCGCTGGCTACCTGTTGCAAATGTAATCCAGCCGACAAGCAGTGGACCGGCGAAGGATGTCGCCTTGCCGGAAAAGGCATAGAGCCCGAACATCTCGTTCACCATCGCAGGCGGGGCGACCCGGGCCATGTAGGAACGGCTGGCTGCCTGGACCGGACCGACGAAAATACCGAGGACCAGGCCTGCTATCCAGAAAAGTAGCTCTGAATGGGCCAGCAGCAGGGTCGTGCCGGAAAAGATGAGTCCGGCCAGTGAGTAGAGAATCGTGCGCTGGCTGCCGACATGGTCATCCAGCCAGGAAAAGACGAATGAGCCAAGTCCTGCAGTGATGTTGAGGGCGATGCCGAAAAAGAGGATATCGGACTCGTCGAAATCAAAGCTGCCTGCAGCATACACGCCACCGAAGGCGAACAGCGTCGCCAGACCATCGACATAGAATATGCGAGCAATTAGAAAACGCACGATGTGAACATATTCCCGGATGTTCCGAACGGTATCGCGCAGCTGCAGGAGTCCGTCGCGGATGCCGGCGCTGAGTGGCTTGCCGGTTTTATTTGTGTCCGGAGTGAAGAGGAAAAACGGTAATGCAAAAAGGGCATACCAGATGGCAACAAAGACGAAGCTTGCGCGCAGGTGCTCCGCAGAGTCGGTGTCGAAAAATCCGATGCGCGTCTCTTCGTTGACGAACAGGAGCATCACGGCAACCAGGCAAACCAGCCCCCCGGCATAGCCGAGCCCCCAGCCCCAACCTGACCAGCGGCCGAGCCTTTTTTCTTCAACCAGCCCGGGAAGCATGGCGTTATAGAAGATGATGGCCAGCTCCAGGCCGAGCGTTCCGATACCTGCCAGCAATGCCCCGTACCACAGGAGCCTCTCATCAGGATAAATGAACCAGAGCAGGGCGGTGCTCAGGATGCAGAGCAGAGAAAAGGCGAGAATCCAGGGCTTGCGCCTGCCGGTCTGGTCGGAGGCAGCCCCCAGTATCGGGCCGAGGATTGCAACCAGCAATCCACCACCACCGATCACGGTGCCCCATACCTGCGAACCGGTAATCTCATCGGGTGCAACGGCGCGCGTGAAATAGGCCGAGAAGACGAAGGTCAGGATGACTGTCGGAAAAGCACTGTTGGCCCAGTCGTAGAGCGCCCACGAGAAGAGGCCGCGAGTCGAGCTTGTTTTCACTGGGTTACTGTCGCCATGGTTACGCGCTCAGTCTGGTTTTCAGGCGAAGAATTGTGCCTGATGATTATCTGCCACTTCCGACATCCTTCGTGCAATTGTCCAGTATCCCGCCAGAAATCTCCGCATTACCTGTTCCGCTGTTTTTTGGCGTCATGGAGTCATCCCTGAGTGCATTCAGGCGTGCTGCAGAGTAGTCCGCTGCCTGTTGCATCTGGTCTTCGAGAGCCTGTTTGACGCAATCCTTGTCAAGGATCTGCATGCTTTCCCTGGCGTAGCGTGCCTGCTCTTCAGACTGCTCCGAACATCCGGAGAGGAATAAAACGACCAGTAATGACGAGAAAAGCCGTTGTTTCATGCAATCAGTTCAAATAAAAAAATTATCGCACAGCCAGTGAGTTCCTGAGGGGGTAATTGCGGATGCTATCTGGTCTGATGATTGTAGCTCTATAGTGGCTAGCTCCAGGACAGCGCCAGGCTGTTACCGCCACCCCAGTCCACGGATGTGCCAAACCCGGCGCCCTTCCTGCTCAATATCTCCTGTAGCAGGCGTGTATCCTTTTTGTCGGTCATCTGCAGCCGGAATTTCCTGATCTGCATGGCATGCTATTTTTGATATGTTGCAACCAGTTTTGTTTCTTCGAGGATGTGTCCCTGCATGGCAGTCCCGATGTCTGCTTTCACGGGCCTTTCCAATCCTTCCAGAATCGTATCCAGTGCATAGAGCTTGTGCACATAGCGATGACGCCCGATCGGCGGGCAGGGGCCGCCGTAAACGGCCTTGTCCCAGTCGTTGAGTCCTTGCATGGCGCCGGCCGGAAGTCCGCTGCGACTCGCATCTTCCGGCAGAGCGGTGGCTTCCGGAGGAATGTTGTAAAGCACCCAGTGCACCCAGGTCATGCGCGGGGCCTTCGGGTCGGGCGCATCCGGATCGTCGATGATGAGGACGAGAGAGCGCGTGCCTTCGGGAACACCGGACCACTCGAGAGGTGGTGAGATATCCTCGCCCGTGCAGGTAAAGCGCGCAGGGATGCTATCTTCATGCGCGTAGGCGCTGGATCTGAGCATAAGAGCCATGATCTTCTCCTTGCCGGAAACAGTGTCAGATGCGAGGCCGGACCTGTGCTGGACAGGTGGCAACATTCAGGAAACTATAGATCAGGGACCGGGAAGACGCACAGCGATCGCCTTCGAGAAGGATTGCTGAAACTTGTTGACTTAGTTTGGGAAGAAATCGCAAGGGAAAGATGGTGCCGAGGAGAGGACTTGAACCTCCACGAGCTAATGCCCACTAGCACCTGAAGCTAGCGCGTCTACCAATTCCGCCACCTCGGCAAGTGCTGATTCCGGGAAGCCCGGAGCTGTTTTGATTCGTGACAGAAAGACTGTAAACCAGCCTATCCGTCAAGAAGCGCGAACTCTACAGCGACATTTCCTGCTTGTCAACGTACAATGTGCGCCAAATTCAGAGGAATCAAGACAAGTGGCAAAACGCAGAAAATCAAGAGCTCCCAGGGATCCCTACCACGAGCGCGAGGCGCGGAAGTACGACAATCCTATCCCAAGCCGGGAATACATCATGGAGACGGTGCAGCGGGTTGGCTGTCCGCTCAGTACGTCGGAAATTGCTTCTCAGCTCGAACTCAATGAACAGCAAGCCGAATCGCTCGAGTTCCGTCTCAAGGCAATGGTACGAGACGGGCAGCTGATCCGTAACCGCCGTGGCGGTTATTGCCTTGTTGACAGCAAGGAACTGATTGCAGGGCGTGTCCAGGGGCACAAGGATGGTTTCGGATTCCTGATTCCTGACGAAGGAGGCGAAGATCTCTTCCTGCTGCCACGCGAAATGCGCCAGGTGATGCACGGTGACCGTATTGTCGTGCGCGTTTCCGGCGTCGATCACAAGGGCCGGCGCGAAGGAACGATCGTCGAGGTCCTCGAGCGAGCACATGAGCGTATTGTCGGCAAGCTGCACATCGAGGGCGAGGTGGGCTTCGTCGAAGCAGACAATCGCCGCATCACACATGAAATCATCGTTCCGGGCAGCGAACTCGGCGGCGCCGAGGAGGGCGACATCGTTGTCGTGGAACTCATGGTCCAGCCGAGCCGCCGCACCCAGGCTGTCGGGCGTGTTGTCGAGGTCATCGGCGCTCACCTCGCACCCGGCATGGAGACTGATGTCGCAATCCGCAGCCACGAGATCCCTGTCGAATGGCCGGACGAGGTGCTGAGCCAGATCGAGGGATTCACCGAGGAAGTGCCCGAGCATCAGAAAGAAGGACGGACAGACCTGCGCGACCTCCCGCTTGTCACCATCGATGGCGAGGATGCGCGGGACTTCGATGATGCCGTCTATTGTCAGCCGACACCCAAGGGGTGGAAGCTCATCGTGGCCATCGCGGATGTCTCGGCCTATGTCGAGCCGCGCACACCGCTTGATATCGAGGGGCGCAATCGCGGCAATTCGGTCTACTTTCCCGACCGTGTCATCCCGATGTTGCCGGAGGTGCTCTCCAATGGCCTTTGCTCGCTCAACCCGGAGGTCGATCGCCTCTGCATGGTTGCCGAGGTCTATATCGATCGACAGGGCAAGATGACCCGCTCTCGATTCTACGAGGGGGTCATGCATTCCAGTGCGCGACTGACCTACAACAAGGTGGCGAAGATACTGGTCGACGGTGACAAGGCTCTGCGCGAGCAGTACGCGCATGTCGTCCCGCATCTCGAGAATCTCTATGCACTTTACAAGGCGCTCGAGACATCACGCAGGGAGCGTGGTGCGATCGATTTTGACACGACCGAAACCCGGATCGTCTTCGATGACAACGGCAAGATCGAAGATATCGTGCCGGTGATGCGCAACGACGCGCACAGGATCATCGAGGAGTGCATGCTTGCGGCAAACGTTGCGGCTGCCCGTTTCTTCGAACGTCGCAAGATGCCGTCGATCTACCGCATCCATGACCTGCCACAGCTGGAGAAGCTCGAGGATCTCCGCGCGTTTCTTGGTGAGCTGGGTCTTTCACTCGGCGGGGGCGACAAGCCCACCGCTGTTGATTACTCGAAATTGCTGGCAGAGGTAAAGGGGCGTCCCGATGCCGAGCTGATCCAGACCGTGCTGCTGCGTTCCATGAGTCAGGCGGTTTACAGTACCGAAAACATCGGCCATTTCGGTCTGGCCTATTCAGCCTATACTCACTTCACCTCGCCAATCCGTCGCTATCCCGACCTGCTCGTACATCGCGCCCTCAAGCATCTCGTCAATGGAGGCAAGCCGCACGATTTCGAATACGGAGTCGCGGACCTGCAGACGATGGCCGAACACTGTTCTGCAACTTCCCGACGCGCTGATGAAGCGACACGCGATGCGATGGATACACTCAAGGCGGAGTACATGCATGACAAGGTGGGCGAGGAGTATCCGGGTATCATCACCAGCGTGACCTCCTTTGGCCTGTTCGTCATGCTGGACGACATCTACGTCGACGGTCTCGTGCATATCACGGCACTCGATCGTGACTACTTCCACTTCGACCCGATCGGCCACCGGCTGACAGGCGATCGCAGTGGCATCACCTACCGGCTTGGGGATCCACTGAAAATTCGTGTTGCGGCCGTCAATATCGAGGATCGCAAGATTGATTTCGTACTGGCAGATAGCAGCGGGAAGAAGGATTCTTCCGGGCAAGCTCCATCGAAAAGCCGAAAGTCCCGCTCACGGTCACGATCACGTTCCGGAAAGGATGACGCTCGTAGCGGACGTAAAACTTCTGACAAGAGCGGCGCGCGCGGCAAGAGCAAAAGCAGGAGCAAGCGCCGCACGTGAGCCAGCCTCGCATCGTCGCCGGTATCCACAGTGTTCGCAATGTTCTGCGCCATGGCGCTGACTCCATCAGGGAAGCCTGGGTTGACGCGCAGCGCCGCGACAAGCGCCTGAAGGAGCTTTTACACGAACTGGAGCGCGCCGGTATCCGTCCCCAACAGGCGTCGCGAGAGGAACTCGACCGCATTGCCAGTGGGACCAATCACCAGGGGATCGTCGTCAGGGCTGTCGCTCCGGCCGCGATCGGCGAGAAACAGCTCCCGGAGATTCTCGACAGGTCAGAAGGTCCACTACTGCTGCTGATTCTCGACGGCGTGCAGGATCCGCATAACCTCGGCGCATGCCTGCGCACGGCCGATGCCGCAGGTGTCCATCTGGTCATTGCGCCGAAAGACCGCAGCGTTGGTCTCACGCCGGTCGCCTGCAAGGTTGCCAGTGGTGCAGCAGAGTCTGTGCCCTTTATCCAGGTGACGAATCTGGCGCGTACCATGAAAATGCTCGCCGAAGAGTATCGTGTCTGGATTGTCGGCATGGCAGGAGAGGCGGATGCAAACCTTCAGGATATGCAGCTGGACGGTCATCTCGCCATTGTGATGGGCAGCGAGGAAAAAGGCATGCGCCGGCTGACGCGCGACAATTGTGATGCGCTTGCAAGCCTGCCGATGATGGGGAGTGTCGAGAGTCTTAATGTCTCGGTCGCCACGGGTGTGGCACTCTACGAAGCTGTAAGGCAGCGTGCGGCGCGTTGAACTCCCTGTGCCAGTCTGTTGCACAAGTACTTTCCTCATCCCTTATCACGGGCTCGGAGTCTTACAGCAGGGTTTTTCTGTGACCCCCTCCCTTATGTGGCAGACTGGCTCCGACCCTGGCAATGGCAATCGCCCGGCCACGCAGGTAAAATCCGGTCAGTTTTTTCGCGTGTAAGAAAGCAATGAGCATCAAGTCAGACAAGTGGATTCGCCGCATGGCGGAGAGTGAGGGAATGATCGAGCCTTTCATTCATGGCCAGGTACGTGAAAACGACAATGGCAAGATCATCTCCTACGGCACATCGAGCTACGGCTATGATGTGCGCTGCGCTGACGAGTTCAAGATTTTCACGAACATTAACTCAGCGATCGTCGATCCGAAGAATTTTGATGATGACAGTTTCGTCGACGTGAAGTCCGATGTCTGCATCATCCCGCCAAATTCATTCGCCCTTGCGCGAACCGTCGAGTATTTCCGTATTCCCCGTAATGTGCTGACAGTCTGCCTCGGCAAGTCGACCTATGCTCGCTGCGGCATCATCGTGAACGTCACACCACTCGAGCCTGAATGGGAAGGACACGTCACACTGGAGTTCTCCAATACCACGCCCTTGCCGGCGAAGATCTATGCCAACGAGGGCGTCGCACAGTTTCTTTTCTTCGAGTCCGACGAGGTCTGTGAGACCTCCTACAGGGATCGTGGCGGCAAGTACCAGGGGCAGCAGGGCGTGACGCTGCCGAAGGCGTGATTCCATCAGGGATGCGATCCTGGTGTTGGAGACTATTCGCCCGCGGTGCGGGCTCCCACGTGGTCAGGTAGCCAAATCCTTCGGTGTCAGAGATTATTTTCCGCAGGAAAATGATCTCTGACACCTTCACCGCAAAGCGCGAAATATTCTCTGCAATGTCATTGCGAGGGAGCATGGCGACCGTGGCAATCTCGATCCTGAAGAATGCGTCCCGCTTGAGATCGCCACGTCGGCTTTCAGCCTCCTCGCGATGACGCTCTCTGGATATGGGGTCGAAGTCAGCCGGCCACCGGTGTGCTGGCCACTTGCTATGCTAGATTGACTGACTCCGACCCCTTCACTTAGAGACCATTCGCCCGCGGTGCGGGCTCCAACGTGGTCAGGTAGCCAAATCCTTCGGTGTCAGAGATTTTTTTCCGCAGGAAAATGATCTCTGACACCTTCAGACGACATCTTCAGGCACGATCTCTGCGCCCCCTGGTCTCTATTCAGGTTTCAATTCACCCAGCGCGAAACGACGCACGGCTTCCGGATAAATGATGTGCTCCTGCACGTGCACACGGTCGGCAAGGGTTTCGGCAGTGTCATCCTCGAGGATCGGGACTTCAGCCTGCAAGACGACCGGCCCGTCGTCGAGCGTTTCAGTCACGAAATGGACGCTGCACCCGTGTACCTTGTCTCCGGCATCGATGGCGCGCTCGTGGGTATTCAGTCCCTTGTATTTCGGCAGCAGCGAAGGGTGGATGTTCAGCATGCGGCCCGCGTAGTGGCGCACGAACTCCGGTGTCAGGATGCGCATGAAGCCGGCGAGCACAACCAGTTCCGGTTCGAATGCATCGATGATCTGCATGAGTGCGTGGTCGTAGGTCTCGCGTGAGTCGTAGGTTCTGTGGTCGACGATGGCCGAGGAGATGCCCTCCCTGTCGGCCCGCTCGAGTCCAAAGGCATCCTCGCGATTGCTGATCACGGCCACGACCTCGTAGAGGTCCGGATCATTTTTCGAGGCATCGATAATGGCCTGCAGGTTGCTGCCGTTGCCGGAGATCAGAACAACGACGCGAAGCGGGTCAGTGCGATCCGGCATCAGGATTCGGCGTAACGCACAAGCGGCTCGCCTTCTGCGGATTCGATGCGGCCGATGCGGTAGACGGTCTCACCCGCTGCTTCGAGCAGCCCCGCAGCCTCGTCGGCCTGATCCAGGGGCACGCAGACCACCATACCGATACCGCAGTTGAAGGTGCGGAGCATCTCGCTCTCCTCGACATTGCCCTGCTCCTGCAACCACCGGAAGACAGCAGGGTACTGCCAGCTGTCGAGATCAAGAATCGCATCGACATCGACCGGGAGCACGCGTGGCAGGTTCTCGGGGAGACCGCCGCCCGTGATATGGGCCAGTCCGTGGACGTCGACCTGCTGCATGAGCTCCAGCAGCTGCTTCACATAAATGCGAGTCGGTGCGAGGAGTGCATCGCCGAGCGTACGACCGTCGAGATCCATCGACAGGTCAGCCTTTGAGACCTCGAGAATGCGGCGGATCAGCGAGTATCCGTTTGAATGCGGGCCGGAAGAAGCCAGGCCCAGCAGAACATCGCCCGGGCGGATCCTCTCCGGCGACAGCAGCCTGGATTTCTCGGCGATACCGACTGCGAAACCGGCCAGGTCGTAGTCCTCACCCTCGTACATCCCGGGCATTTCTGCTGTTTCGCCGCCGATGAGTGCCGCACCTGCCTGAAGACAGCCTTCCGCGATGCCACCGATGATGTCGCTGGCCGCATCGACGTTGAGCTTGCCGGTGGCGAAATAGTCGAGAAAGAAGAGTGGTTCGGCGCCTGCGACAATAATGTCATTGACGCACATGGCGACCAGGTCGATGCCGATGGTGTCATGCCTGTCGAGCATCATTGCGACCTTCAGCTTGGTGCCGACCCCGTCGGTGCCCGAGACAAGCACAGGCTCGCTATACTTGCCGACCGGCAATTCGAAGAGCCCGCCAAAGCCGCCAAGTCCTGTCAGTACGCCTGGTCGAAAGGTCTTTTTGACCAGGGGGCCGATGCGTTTGATCAAATCATTGCCTGCATCGATGTCGACGCCTGCATCTCGGTAGCTCAGGGAAGTGGTGTTATCGGTCACAGCGGACGGTCCGGAGATAGAAAAACAATCCTATTTTACCAGTTTTACCATTCGGTACGCAGGGTTCGGATTTTTCAGGGTCGGGTCCGTTTCTCTCCCGTTCCCATCCTGCTTCAGCGTTTTCGGCGTTCCCGGGCTGCGAGTCTATTGCCTTCAACAGCCCAGGCCTGTCCAAAGCCGCGCACATAATTCCCGGTGAGGGCCTCGAATCGAAAGAGGATGAAGTCATCGAGCTTTGCCAGCAGTGATACTGTGTTGCCATGCGTGCGCTGCATCTTGCCGATCACAGTGTCCCGTTCAGTGGAGCCTGGTTCAACCGCCATGGCGCCGCAACGCATGATGAGGCGTCGGCGCGCGAAGGGGTTTTTTGCCGTGTCAGTGGCCTCGATCCACATCAGGCTGGCGACGGGATGGGCAAGAAGGTTTTTCGTGTGCTGCGCCAGCCGGCTGATCAGCACATGACAACGCAGCTGATCATCGAGAATGCAGGGCGCATACCCGGTATCCGGGAAACCGTCCAAAGCCGATGTCGCCAGAATGACACTGGTGCAACCCGCGCGAAATGCAAGAGCTTCCTGTTGCAGCTCCTCTGGTGTGATCTCTCTGTTCATGCGCGCATTCTCCGACTGTCACCGGGGAAGTTCAATCGCCTGGTTGCGCTAGAATGAGAGTCTTTCTTCCCAGGCCATAAAGGAGAACGATCCATGCGAATTCTTCACACCATGCTGCGTGTCGGCAATCTCGACCGCTCAATCAGGTTCTACAGCGACGTGCTCGGGATGCAGCTGCTGCGCCAGAAGGAGTATCCCGATGGCGAGTTCACGCTGGCTTTTCTCGGCTATGGTCCCGAGTCGGAGAATACCGTCATCGAGCTGACCTACAACTGGGGTGTTGACAGCTACGATCTCGGGGAGGCATACGGTCATATTGCGCTGGAGGTCGATGATGTCCATGACGCTGCCGGGAAAATCAGGCAACGTGGCGGCAAGATTATCCGTGAGCCCGGGCCGATGAATGCCGGAACGACCATCATCGCATTCGTGGAGGATCCGGACGGCTACCAGATCGAGCTCATCGGCAAGAAGCACTAGATCTCTCAGGCACTGCCTTTGCCCGGGTTTTTCTCATCGTAGTAGTGAGGCCACCTGCGGTAGATCCAGCGCATCAGAAACGGTGGCAGCATGGTTGTCAGCAGAATCACGAGAATCAGGCTGGCATAGACTTCGTTACAGCAGATGCCACTGACCCTTCCGAGTTCGGCAAAGACGATGCCGACCTCGCCGCGCGGGATCATTGCCAGGCCGATCATGATCTTGTGCGGCAATTTTTCACGCAGCAGGAAAGCTCCCGCAAACTTGCCAACGGCGGCAGCGATCAGGAGTGTGCCTGTCAGTCCCCAGACGAAGGCAGAGCCCCAGTTGATCTCCTGGAGGTTCACGGAAAGCCCGACCGAGACGAAAAAGATAGGTGTGAAAAGGCTGATGATCGGTGCCATCTGGTGCTCGATCACTCCTGCGAACTTTTTATCAGTCTTGATGGCGACACCGAATGGAAGAAAGAAACGGCGTGACAGGGCGAGACCTGCGGCAAATCCGCCCAGCAGTTCCGGTGCGCCAATGTAATGTGCCAGCAGGGCAAAAAAGAGCACGAGTGACACGATCGTCGTCGGAATCAGCCCGGGGGTTTCGCTGATGTTGTCGAGTTTGCGAATGAGCCTCGACATCAGCATTGCCGCGAACGGGGCCAGAATGAAGAAGATCGTGACGAACAGCAGTACCTTGCTGGCATTGAGCAAGCTGATGCCACCGCCGATGGAAAATTCATAGATCAGCGCCAGAAGCAGGACGCCCAAAATATCGTCGAGCACGGCGGCACCGAGTACGATTTGTCCCTCCCGGTGGTGCTGCCTCCCGAGGTCGGAAAGAACCCGGACCGTGATCCCGATGCTTGTGGCTGTCAGGGTGCCGCCGACAAACAGCGAGACAAGCAGTCCCATGTCGAGCATGTAATAGGCGACAAGGAATCCCAGCAGAAACGGCATGATAAATCCGCCGATTGCGACGACTGTCGACTTGCTGCCTGCCTCGAGCAATCGTCTTGCATCCGTCTTGAGTCCGACCTCGAAGAGCAGCAGGATGATGCCGATCTCTGCCAGCAGCTTGATGGTTTCGTCGTGCTGGATAATCCCGAGAATGCTTGGCCCGATGAGGATGCCTGCCATGATTTCGCCGATGACAGAGGGCATTCGCAGACGAGAGGCAATCTCGGCAAAAAGCCGCGCTGTCAGCAGGATCAGCAGCAGGTGAAAGAAGAAGATGTGGGCCTGCATCTTGTTCCGGTCTCCGACATGAGATCAGAAATCAGCATAGCCTGAATGATCGGCAGCCGTCATTGCGGCAAATCATTTCCGTGTCCGATGAAAGCCCCGGGCTTGTTCATGCCAGGTATGTAGCAATCAGTCCCTGATCAGCAATACCACGAGTTCTTTCGGTCCATGAACACCGTAGGCCAGAGTCTGCTCGATATCTGCAGATTTCGAGGGGCCGGAGATCAGCAACGCGTTGGTCGGCATACCATCTTGCCATTGCATGGCTGCAACTGCCTCGGAGAATGTGTTGAAGAGTTTGCCGGCTTCGAGAATGGCAATATGCACTGGCGGCACGAGTGACATCATGCGGGGTTCGCGCGTATCCGGCCAGAGCATCAGAGTCCCGGTTTCAGCGATCCCCCCCAGGGTTGTGGTCAGCGCTGCATCGATTTCGTGGAAGAGTGCTGTTTTCCATCTGCCACGTTCAAGGTCAGTCGTGACAGGGTGTGCAACAGGGGGCTGACGGCTGATCGCTTCACCGTAAGGGGATGCAGCTGAATAGAGCAGGTTTCGAGCACCTTTATTCTCACAGAGAACCTGAAGAGCCTGCATCCATGTGTTCGGGGATGTCTCGACGACCTCTGCCCGCACTGCCGTCATGCGATCAGTAAAGCGGCGAATTCTTTCGTCGAGGTCCCAGACAGGGGATTCGACGGCACCTTCCCCGATGGAGGTGATGTCCGGTCGAGGTGCATCGCGCAGTCTCGCAAGAATCTTTTGCCTGGCATTACTCATTATCCACTCCATGTGTGCGAGCCAGGTCGTGAAGGCTTCTCGCGGCCGGTTTTGGCGCGACACGGTATCGGGTCCATGGGCCGGCCTTGCCCGGTGCCAGCATGCGCAACCGGGTGGCGGCTTTGGTCATCATCCGGTAGAGCAGTGGTTTACGATAGAGCAGGGACCAGGCTTTCCAGAGCAATGCCTCGCTTCTCTTGTGCTTGCTGCCACTTCCCGGTGTCACCCCATTGCTGTGATGTGCCTCGTAGCGAAGCCTGTTGATGAGATTCGGGATCGGAATGCGGACAGGGCAGACTTCGCCGCAGGCGCCGCAGAGGCTTGACGCTGTCGTTAATGCACCATACTTGTCGAGACCGCCTTTCTGTGGTTCGAAGATGATACCGATTGGTCCCGGATAGACCGTGCCGTAGGCATGCCCGCCGATACGCGTATAGACAGGGCAGTGGTTCATGCAGGCACCGCAGCGGATGCAGCGCAGCGTCGCAAGCAGTTCCGGATCGCTATAGATTCCGGAGCGTCCGTTGTCGAGGAGCACAAGGTGGACTTCTTCAGGCCCGTCCTTTTCACCCGGCTTGCGCGGCGAACTGATCATGTTGAAGTAGGTCGTGACAGGCTGGCCCGTGGCCGAGCGTGTCAGCAGGGTCAGCAGCGGTGGTATCTGCTCGAATTTCTCGACGACCTTCTCGATGCCGGTGACCGCGATATGTACGGGTGGCACAGTCGTACTCATGCGACCATTGCCCTCGTTCTCGACGAGGCAGAGAGTACCGGTTTCTGCTACCGCAAAGTTTACGCCCGAGAGCCCGACTTCTGCAGTCTCGAACCGGTCGCGCAGGATCGCACGTGCACTCTGTGTGAGTTCGTCAATATCCTCGGAGTAGGGAATATCCGGGAACTTCTCGCGAAAGAGTTCGGCAATCTGGTAGCGGTCCTTGTGAATTGCAGGCGCGACTATATGCGACGGCGGCTCGCCGGCGAGTTGCAGGATGAACTCGCCGAGATCCGACTCGAGTACGTCGATTCCATGCTGTTCGAGGAAATGATTGAGCCCCATCTCCTCGGAGACCATCGACTTGCCTTTGATCATGCTTGTGGCCCCATGGCTCTGCATGATGTCGAGCACGATCTGATTGGCTTCGAGCGGGGTCTCGGCCCAGTGTACCCTGATGCCGTTAGCGATCAGCTTTGCCTCGAGTTCCTCGAGCAGCTCGGGCAGACGTGACAGAGCAGATGCCTTGATGCACATGCCATGCTGGCGCAAGGATTCCATTGCTTCCGGATCAGGGAAGAGATCCAGACGCCGCTGCATGAGTCCATCCATTGCGCGCCGGAAGTTTCCGCGCACGCGTTCGTTGCCAAGTGCATCCCGAATGCGGATATCGAAGCCGGCATCAGTCGTCTGCATGTGTTCGCTCCCAGAGCAATTCGGCGATGTGCAGGCAGCGTGGCCCCTCGCCCTGCTTTTCGAAAGCACCGGCAATGTTCATGAGGCAGCCGCAGTCCTGGCTGACAAGGATGTCGGCGCCGCTCTCGCGGATACTGGCGGTCTTGTCGGCCACCATGGCGCCCGAGATTTCCGGTTGCTTGACAGAAAAGGTTCCGCCGAAGCCACAGCATTCCCGCTTGTAGGCCTGCTCGACCTTCTCGAGCTTCTCCAGGCGCGTAACCAGGGTTTCGATCCTGTCGCCGACCTGCATTTCGCGCAATGCCGAGCAGGAACTGTGTATCGCAACCTTTTGCGGGTTGCCGAGATCCTCCACCCGGATATCGAGCACATCCACAAGAAAGGCGGTGAGTTCGACGATGCGTTTCGACAGGGCGATGGCTGACGTTTCCAGAGGAGTATCGCGGAACAGGGCAGGATAGTGCTCTTGCATCATGCCTGCACAGGAGGCGGATGGCACGACGACCGGGATCTCTTTCGTGAAGAGTGCGATTTGCGCAGCGGCTACGTCACGCGCCTCGTCACGATAACCCGAGTTCCATGCCGGTTGGCCACAACAGCTCTGTCCCTGCGGAAAGATCACGTCCACGCCTTCCCGCTGGATGAGGCGCATACCCGCCAGGCCAGCCTCGGGATAGAAGAGATCCACCAGGCAGGTACCGAAGAAGTAGACCTGTTTGGGCTTTGCTGTGTTCATGAATGCTGTCAGTTGCCTGCAACAAGTATAGACAGGGTTGACGGCGACGACGATTGTGCTCAGTCGTTCATTCTGAACGGAACCTGTGCAAAATGGTGGCGCCCGTTTTCGCGCGTGGCAATGAGGATCTCCCAGTTGATTTCTGACGGATCATCCGACTCGAGTATGACCTCGTTTTTCCAGACACCCAGGGAGGGATCGTAGAGTGCTGGACGCGGGCTTGACTGTGTACTCTCGTCAGCCTGGATGAATCCGATCGTGACATGGTCAACTTCCCTGTCGGGCGTGACATAGACGGTAAGAAGCTCGCCGGTGAGTAAGCTGCCCTTGAACTCCACCTCCAGTGACAGTTCCTCGTCCCTGAGGGTGCAAGGGCCACGCGAGAGATCGCAATCTTCCGTGTATTGCATCATTCTGTCGCGCTCGTTATCGAAATAGTGTCCAGCAAAAAAGTAACCCGCACCGAACAGTACGGGCATGAGAATCATGGCAAGAGAGATGTGTAACAGGCGTTTGGTGTTCATTGAATCGTCTTCTGCATGCCCGGCGAGACTGGTCGCCATCCCATGCGTTGTTCTGTTCAGACTGCCTCGAATGCCTGGGAGAGGTCGGCGATGATGTCATCGATATGCTCGATGCCGATGCAGAGGCGGATCATCTCGGGTGTGACTCCAGCCTTGTGCTGCTCCTCTGGCGTCAGCTGGCGATGTGTCGTTGATGCCGGGTGACACGAGAGCGATTTCGCGTCTCCGATATTGACGAGTCGCTTGATCATCTTGAGTGCATCGTAAAACTTCACACCGGCCTCGTAACCACCCTTGATACCAAAGGTCATGAGCGAGGAGGGCTTTCCGTCGAAGTATTTCTGCGCGAGATCATGGTACCGGTCGCCCTCGAGTCCGCCATAGTTGACCCAGTCGACGCTCGGATGATCCTTGAGATACTGCGCAACGGCCATGGCATTGTCGCAGTGGCGCTCCATGCGCAGTGTCAGTGTCTCGATTCCCTGGAGCAGCAGGAAAGCGCTCATCGGGGACAGCGCCGACCCTGTGTTGCGCAATGGCACAGTGCGCGCGCGGCCAATGAAGGCCGCCGGGCCGAAGGCCTCGGTATAGACGACACCATGGTAGGAAGGTTCCGGGTTGTTCAGCATCGGGAAGCGCTCCTTGTGCTCGGCCCACGGGAACTTGCCCGAATCGACAATAATGCCTCCCAGCGTCGTTCCGTGGCCACCCATGTATTTCGTCAGGGAATGCACGACGATGTCGGCACCATAGTCGATCGGATTCATGAGGGCCGGCGTCGCGACCGTGCTGTCGACGATGACGGGCACGCCGTGACTGTGGGCCATGGCGGTGACGGCTTCCAGATCGACGATGTTGCCGGCCGGGTTGCCGATGGATTCACAAAAGACCGCTCTGGTCTTGTCATCGATCAGTTTCTCAAGATCGGCCGGGCTGTCGCTGTCGGCGAAGCGAACCTCGATCCCCTGTTTTGGCAGCATGTGCGCGAACAGGGTATAGGTGCCACCGTAAAGCTGTGGCGTGGCGACAATGTTGTCGCCGGCTTCTGCAATAGTCAGGATCGCGTAGTTGATCGCGGCACTGCCGGCACTGGTTGCAAGCGCCGCAATCCCGCCCTCGAGTGCGGCGACACGCTGCTCGAGCACATCCCAGGTGGGATTCATGATGCGTGTATAGATGTTTCCGGGAACGGCCAGATCGAACAGGTCGGCGCCGTGCTGGGCGTTATCGAATTCGTAGGCGACCGTCTGGTAGATCGGCACTGCAACTGATTTGGTTGTCGGGTCGGTTTCATAGCCCGCGTGAATCGAGATAGTCTCTTTTTTCATGTGTCCTCGCTCCGGTGGATGTTGTTATGGTTCTTCTTGTTGATACAGGGGGGTGATTATGACAAATTCACCACCGCTTTGGCAGACAACTTTCCGTAAGTCATCCCTGACTCCCGGGCGAGGTGTCACAAGCCGGGTTTGTTCAGAGATAGCTGCTCCAGTCGCGGCTGGAATCACCAAAAACCAGGAAGTGCGGATTCAGCAAGGATTCCTTCATGTTATAGAGCAAAGGGTTTCCACTGGTGTCAGTCACCATGCCGCCGGCGGCCTCGACAACAGCCTGGGCTGCGGCGGTGTCCCATTCCGACGTTGGGCCGAGCCTCGGATAGATATCGGCCTTTCCCTCTGCCACAAGGCAGAGTTTCAGCGAACTGCCCATCGAGACGATCTCGTGTTCACCGATTTTTTCGAGAAATGTCTGCAATGAGCTGCCGGCATGCGAGCGGCTGCCTGCAACGCGCAGTGGTGTCCCGGCGTGTTGCGTGGCATGGATCTGCACAGTTTCGCCTTTCTCGATCCTGAAGGCGCCTTTGCCTGCTTCCCCGAAGAAAGTCACTCCCGTGGCAGGCACATGCACAACGCCGATGTGTGCCCTGTGTTCCATCACCAGGGCGATGTTGACCGTGAACTCATCATTCTTTTTGATGAATTCCCTGGTGCCATCAAGCGGGTCGATGAGCCAGTAGCTCGACCACTGGCTGCGTTGCGTAAACGGAATATCGGCATCTTCCTCGGAGAGGACCGGAATATCCGGCGTGAGCTGCCGGAGTGCATCCACGATGATTTGGTGGGACGCCAGGTCGGCCTCCGTCAGAGGGGAGGCATCCTGTTTTTCGTAGATCGCGAAGTCC
Source organism: Gammaproteobacteria bacterium (assembly GCA_037385685.1). GTDB lineage: Bacteria > Pseudomonadota > Gammaproteobacteria > Chromatiales > Chromatiaceae > Sva-25. The sequence goes on along the minus strand of JARRMW010000007.1, from coordinate 65,671 downwards.
TGCCTGTAGATCTCGAGGATGGCATCGCCGGCTTTTTGTGCAGTTTGAATCAGGCTATGGATGTCGATTGTGTCAGTCATGGGTTTGATACAAGGTAAAGAGTTGCGATCGTGCGGGCATCAGTCACGTCCCGGCGTGCAATGATGGCGTTGATATCACTGATCCTGCATGGGACGATTTCCAGTGCCTCGGGTTCATCGCCGGGAAGTTTCGAGGCACTCAGGCCTGTTGCGCGAATCAAGTGGCTTGTATGGTTGATGTAACCGGGAGCAATCGTCAGAGGAGCAATGTAGTCGAGAGTCTCCGCACGGTAACCGATCTCCTCCTGCAGCTCACGATTTGCGGCGTGCAGAAAATCCTCACCAGTGTCGACCAGCCCCTTGGGTAGCGTCAATTCGTAGTCCTCGATCGCCGCCGAGTATTCCCGAATCATCAGCAGGGTGTCATTATCCAGGAATGGCGCGATAATAACCGAATCCGGGTATTCACCCACCATGCGTTCATAGATACGTTCAACACCGTTGCTGAAGGTCAGGTGCATCTCCTCGATGCGAAAGAGTCGACTCTCGGCAATCGTCCTGACCAGGCGGATACGTGGTTTGGAAGGCATGGTTTTCCGGGCAAACTTGACCAAGCGCACACTCTAGAGAGAAACCCATGTCCGATCAACCGCTCAGCCTCGACTGGAACAATATCGATACCGTCTTTCTCGACATGGACGGAACGCTCCTTGATCTCTATTTCGACAACCACTTCTGGCTTGAGCATGTCCCGAGACGCTATGCAGAGAAGCATGGCTGGGACCTCGAGGAGGCGTCACAGCATCTCGAACAGAAATACCATAGCAAGGCGGGCACGCTCGACTGGTACTGCATCGACTACTGGGGCAGCGAGCTCGGCATGGATATCCTGACGCTGAAAGAGGAGACAGAGCACCTGATCGCCATGCATCCCCATGTCGAACACTTCCTGTCGGCATTGCATGCATCCGACAAGTTCGTCGCGCTTGTCACGAATGCCCACCCGGGAACACTGGCCTTCAAGCTGGAGCGCGTGCCGATGGGGCACTACTTCGATGCGCTCGTGACATCGCATGACTTCGGTTTGCCAAAAGAGGAGAGAGGATTCTGGGAACGCCTGCTGGAAAAACATCCGTTCGAGCCTGCACGGACCCTTTTCATGGATGACAGCCAGGCAGTTCTCGATGCGGCGAGGGCCTTTGGCATTCGCTACGTGATCGGGATCAGTGCTCCTGACAGCAGGCATGGTGAACGATCCATCACGGGCGTGCCCACGGTGCGTGACTTTTCAGAGCTCAATCCGCCCTGGTTCCGGTGATTCCCGGCATGAGACCCTTTCGCTTGGAGGACAGCTTCTTCTGCCTTTCTTCAGCTTTCGGCAGTCTCGACGTTTTTCGCTCTTCCTGCTGCAGCATCTTGCGTTTCTGATAGTGATCCTGGCGAGCCCGTGCGGTATAGCCAAGCACCGTACCACCACCGGCGGCGAGTATCAGTAGTCCGGCAGTGACGAACTGTGTCAGGATCAGCAGGCCGCCTGCTGCGATAATTGCCGCGAATGCTGCACCTGCCAGGAAGTTTGCACGGGCATGCGCTCGTGCCGTCTTGCGCTCGATTTCCCGTTGGCTCTCTGCAATGATTTTCGCTTTCTGTTTTTCTGCATCCAGCAGGAGTTTTTCACGTTCCCTCGCATGGTTGCGTCGTTCCCGATTGATATTCGCCTGGCGAGCTTCTTTCGCGATCAGGGAGAACCAGAGTGCGATGAAACAGGCGAATATGAGAGAGACGAAGCCGAGAGCGAACAACGTGTTGCCATTGTAGTGCGAGTCGAACAGTGCAAATGCCAGCACGAATGTAGCGATCTGCAACAGGATAATGCCTGGTAGGAAGCGAAGCATTGGCGGCTCGGCCTCGGAAATAAAACGAATCAGTCAACATTATAGGGCAGGCAGTTTGTGATATATCACTTATTACTAATATTCCAATCAACTATACTTTCAATAATTTTTTTATCCATAAGGCTAACAAATGCACAACGGTACCAGCATCACCCAGTTCATCATTGAAGAACAGCGCAAGACAGAGGGTGCGACCGGAGATTTCACATCGCTGCTGAATGATGTCGTAACCGCCTGCAAGGTGATATCGAACCTCGTCAACAAGGGTGAACTGATCGGTGTTCTCGGCAGTGCCGGCAGTGAGAACGTGCAGGGTGAGACGCAGAAAAAGCTCGACATCATCACCAACGAAGTCTTTATCAAGTCGAACGAATGGGCTGGCCATCTCTCCGCGATGGCATCCGAGGAGATGGACGAGATCTACCCGATTCCTGGCAGTTACCCGCGCGGCAAGTATCTGCTGACCTTCGACCCGCTGGATGGTTCATCCAATACGGATGTCAATGTCTCGGTCGGCACAATCTTCTCGATCCTGCGTTGTCCGGGAGAAGGCGATGGCCAGAATCCGCGCGAGGAGGCCTTCCTGCAACCGGGGACAGAGCAGGTCGCGGCCGGCTATGCGCTCTATGGCCCGTCGACCATGATGGTGCTGACCACTGGCAACGGGGTCAACGGCTTCACGCTCGATCAGGACATCGGCGAGTTCATTCTCACGCATCCGAACATGCAAATCCCTGCCAGAACACGCGAATTCGCCATCAACACTTCCAACATGCGATTCTGGGAGTCTCCGGTCAGGCGCTACATCGACGAGTGCCTCAACGGAACGGAAGGACCGCGTGGCGAGGACTTCAACATGCGCTGGATTGCTTCCATGGTGGCTGAGGTACATCGCATCCTGACCCGTGGCGGTGTCTTTATGTACCCGCTCGACAGCAAGATGACGGCAAAAGGCGTCGAGGGCAAGCTGCGCCTGCTCTACGAGGCCAATCCGATGTCCTTCATCGTGGAACAGGCAGGCGGGATGTCGATCACCGGTCGCCAGCGCATCATGGAACTCAAGCCCGAGAAGCTGCACCAGCGCGTGCCGGTGGTTCTGGGTTCGAAAGATGAAGTACAGCGCGTCATGGACTATCACAGGGAGTTCGACGCGGAAAACGCGGCATAAAGCGCGTTTTCCGGCTGAAACCGAAGGGCTTTACGCGGGGCGTGAGGCCTTTTTTATTGTCGTTGCGCGACGGCTCGTTATTCTCAATTGCTTTGGGATGTCTCGATTTGTATGCACGCGCGGCGCGTATCCAACCTGCTTTTCGATGGGAAAACAGAGAAAAGCAGGGCGCCCGCGGCGCACCCGCCGCTTTCAGGACCGGGACCGACGTGTCGTGCGAAAACAAAAAAGCCCGTCACGCAGTGAAATAAAGAACCGACAAGGATTTGCCCACCTGCCTGCAAGTAATCCGGAACGATAGCTGTCTATAGAAAGTGAAAATCTCTCTCCAGTGGCTGCTGATGCCATTTGCGGGCTCTTCATGAGCCCGCTTTTTTCTGTATGATTCCCCCAGTTTTTCCTTTCCTTCCTCGCTAGATGGCGACACTACTGACACTTCGGGATATCTCTCACTCCTACAGCGGGCCACCACTTCTCGACAAGGTGAGCCTGACTGTCAGCGATAACGAACGTATCAGCCTGATCGGGCGTAACGGGGAGGGCAAGTCGACCCTGCTCAGGATTATTGCGGGTCTCGTTCAGGCTGATGAGGGTGAACGCCAGGTCTCCCTCGGCACAGGCATCTCCTATCTTCCGCAAGAGGTGCCCACGGACCTCGCCGGGAGTATCTACGAGATAGTTGCCACGGGACTGGAGGATATCGCAGGACTTCTTGTCGCCTACCATGCGGCCACGCAAGCCGTCATGCAGGATCCGTCCGAACAGAATCTCGACCGCATGGCAAAGGCGCAGCATGAACTTGAGAGTGCCGGCGGCTGGCGTTTCGAGCAACAGGTTGAAACAACGCTTTCGAAACTCTCGCTCGATCCTGATGAGCGCTTCGAATCCCTCTCCGGGGGGCGCAAGCGTCGTGTGCTGCTCGCACGTGAGCTGGTCAGAGAACCGCAATTGCTGCTGCTCGACGAACCGACAAATCACCTCGATATCGATAGCATCAACTGGCTCGAGGGGTTCCTCTCAAGCTGGAACGGAAGTCTTCTTTTTATTACGCATGATCGTGCTTTCATGCAGAGGCTCGCAACGCGCATCATCGAGCTTGACCGTGGCAGGCTGACAGACTGGCCAGGTGACTACAGGAACTACCTGCGTCGCCGGGAGGAACGCGCCCATGCCGAAGCAAAAGCGAACGAGCGCTTCGACAAAAAGCTCGCACAGGAAGAGGTCTGGATTCGGCAGGGCATCAAGGCACGCCGCACACGCAACGAGGGGCGTGTGCGCCAGTTGCAGGCAATGCGCGAGGCTTACAGGCAGAGGCGCAAGGGGCAGGGAGAAGCGCGTATCAATCTGCAGGAGGCCGAGCGTTCCGGCAAACTCGTTGCAGAGCTGGAGAACGCCAGCTATCGCTGGGACGATACTGAACTGATCCGTGATTTCAGTACGACCATTCTGCGCGGCGACAAGATCGGCATCATTGGCCCAAACGGCTGTGGCAAGTCGACACTGCTTGGCCTGCTGCTCGGGAGGCTCAAACCGACCTCTGGACACATCAGGCTGGGTACGGGTCTCGAAGTGGCCTATTTCGACCAGTTGCGCGCCTCGCTCGATATGGACAAGAGCGTTCAGGACAATGTCGGCGGAGGTTCTGACAAGGTCGAGATCAACGGCAAGAGTCGCCATATCGTCTCCTACCTGCAGGATTTTCTCTTTACGCCCGATCGTATCCGGCAGCCGCTCAATGCCCTCTCCGGTGGTGAGCGCAACCGGGTGCTGCTTGCCAGGCTTTTCACCAAACCGGCGAATCTGCTCGTGCTCGACGAACCCACCAACGATCTCGATGTGGAGACGCTCGAACTGCTCGAGGAGCTGCTGATCGACTACCAGGGAACACTCTTGCTAGTCAGCCATGATCGCTCCTTCATTGATGCTGTCGTGACATCGACACTCGTTTTCGAGGGCAGCGGTGTGATCACCGAGTGTGCCGGCGGCTACTCGGACTGGCTGCGGGAGAAATCAGCGAGAGAGTCCGAGGCGACGACAACGACCGCGGAAAAATCCCAGGCAAGGAAGCCAAGGCAAAAGGCTGCTGTCGGCAAGCTCAGTTACAAGCTGCAGCGTGAACTCGATGAGCTTCCCGGGACGATCGAGAGACTTGAAAACGAGATCGAGGTGCTGCACACGCAACTGGCTGATCCGGAGCTTTACCGTGACAATGCCGAGCGGGTCTCCGACCTGAAACAGCAGCTGTCAATCAGAGAGAGCGAGCTCGAGCAGGTTTTCGAACGCTGGGAAGAGCTGGAAGCGCTCGGCGACATCGAATGATCGCGCTCACGGCGCTATAAAGAGGGTGCCGTGGAGAGGCTGATAAGGGGGCTGGCATTTCTTTTCTTTGCCGTTGGCGGGCTTGTACTTTTTGTCAAACATGCTCCGCACGGGATCTGGAGCGCACTTTCCGGTTCGCTGACGTTTTTCCTCTTTTTTTCATGGTGGCTTATCGCGATGCTGGCCTCCGAAAAGAGTGGGCGAGCAGCAAGCCACATCGTCCCGTATTCAGCCGGGAGGCCTTTATTACCAGACAAAACCTGGTTTACCTGATCACGACAAGCTGCTGCATTGGCCTGACCCTTTGGGTGAACAGCCGGGGCCTCGGAGTTTGGTGGGCTGGGGATACGGGAAAACCCTGATTGTAAAGCTGAGAGTCTGGACTAAGGTTGTTGATACGGTCTCGCGAGACCACACGATGTGATCAAGACGGGAGACATGTCATGTACAACCACTGCTCCGATATCCTGATACATATTGACGAGGAACTGGAAGACAGCGCTATCCAGGACCTCGAGCGTGAACTCTCAACGATGGATGGCGTGTACAGCGCCTGCGTCAACGAACGCGCCCGCCACCTCATGCTGGTGGATTTTGATCCGGAGGACATCAAGGCGGCGCAACTGCTGCGAACCGTATCGTCGCATGGACTGCATGCAGAACTCGTTGGACTCTAGGGAAGATCGACTCTCGCGACGAGAGGTAGTACCAGAAATGTGATCAGCAATTCGGGCCCTCTTCAGGGCCCTTTTTTCTGCCCGCTCCCCTGATACCCGGGACGCCTGGCAAACTCCTGGTACCTGACATGTGACAATCTTTATGCAGACAGACTGTTAGCAGTCATTTCTGCGAAAATCAATTAGAATCAGTTAGTTGGCAGTGTTTCGGTGCGGTGTCTGCAAACCACACTTTAGTAATCTCAATTTACTTTAGGAAACACTAATATTATAATTTATTGTTTGATTGCCTTGTTTGGCATTTTAACGAAAACAAAGGGTTAAAGCAGTTATGCTGGATCCAGTAAGCCATTCAGATCGTGATTTCGGCAATGTGGAAGTCAAGAATACAACCTGCTACATGTGTGCCTGTCGCTGCGGCATCCGTGTCACCCTGAGGGACGGTGAAGTAAGGCATATCGAGGGAAATCCTGACCATCCGCACAACCAGGGCGTGATCTGTGCCAAGGGCGCTTCCGGCATTATGAAGCAATACTCGCCGGCACGACTGACAAAACCCCTGCTGCGCAGAAAAGGCGCAGAACGTGGCGAGTCCGAATTCGAGGAGATTTCGTGGGACCAGGCCTTCGACATTATGGCCGAGCGCCTGCAGACACTGCGCGAGACAGATCCGAAGAAATTCGCACTCTTCACCGGCCGTGACCAGATGCAGGCCCTGACGGGCATGTTCGCAAAGCAGTACGGTACTCCGAACTATGCGGCCCACGGCGGCTTCTGCTCTGTCAACATGGCTGCCGGCCTGATCTACACTATTGGTGGCTCCTTCTGGGAGTTCGGTGGCCCGGATCTTGACCGTTCCAAGCTTTTTATCATGATCGGCACGGCCGAGGATCATGACTCCAATCCGCTGAAGATCCATCTCTCCAAGTTCAAGCGCAACGGCGGCCGCTTCATCTCCATCAACCCGGTGCGCACCGGCTACTCTGCGATCGCAGACGAGTGGGTGCCCATCAAGCCGGGTACCGATGGTGCGCTGCTGCTGGCAATCATCCGTGAGATCATCGAGCAGGGCCTCTATGACCGCGAATTCATCACCCAGTACACCAATGCAGCAGAGCTGGTCGTCATTGACGAGGAAGCCGATGATTTTGGCCTCTTCAAGCGCTTCGAAATGCATGTCGAGGAGGGCTGCTTCGATCCCGAAAACAAGCTCTGGTGGGACCGTGAGATCGGCCCCATCGGTACACATACGCCCGGTGCAGATCCGCGCTTGCTCGGCGAGTTCGAAATGGACGAAGGTGTGCGCGTCTCGCCCGCATTCCAGCTGCTCAAGGATCGTGTCGAGGATTACACTCCTGAGTGGGCCGAAGGCATCACAGGTATCCCGGCCGAAACGATCCGTCGACTGGCGCACGAGATGGGCGTCACCGCACGTGACCAGAAGATCGAACTGCCGATAGCCTGGGTCGACGCCTGGGGTAACGAACACAAATCCGTCAGGGGTAACCCGGTCTCTTTCCACGCGATGCGCGGTCTCGCGGCACACTCCAACGGTTTTCAGGCGATTCGTGCGCTCGGTGTCCTGATGTCACTGCTCGGCACGATCGATCGCCCGGGTGGCTTTCGCCACAAGGCGCCATTCCCGCGTCCGATTCCGCCGTGCCCGAAGCCACCGAAAGGCCCGGAAGGCGTACAGCCCAATACACCGCTCGATGGTATGCCGCTTGGCTGGCCTGCCGATCCGGATGATCTCTTCGTGGATGAACAGGGTGAGCCGGTACGCATCGACAAGGCCTTCTCCTGGGAGCATCCGCTCTCTGTCCATGGGCTGATGCACAACGTCATCACCAATGCCTGGCGGGGCGATCCCTACAAGATCGATACGCTGTTGCTGTTCATGGCGAATATGGCATGGAACTCCTCGATGAACACCGCGAAGGTGCGCGAGATGCTCGTCGACAAGGATGAGGATGGCGAATACAAGATCCCCTTCATTATCGTCTGCGATGCCTTCCAGTCGGAAACAGTGGCATTCGCGGACCTGGTGCTGCCGGATACGACCTACCTCGAGCGTCATGACGCCATGTCGCTGCTCGATCGCCCGATCTCACAGTACAAGGGACCGGTCGACTCCGTGCGCATCCCGGTCGTCGCGCCGAAGGGCGACTGCAAGCCATTCCAGGAGGTCATCGTCGAACTGGGCTCACGTCTCAAGTTGCCGGCCTTCACCAACCAGGACGGTACGCGCAAGTATCGTGATTATCCTGATTTCATCATCAACTACGAGACGGCGCCTGGTTCCGGTATCGGCTTTCTTGCCGGCTGGCGTGGCAAGGATGGCACAAAATCATTCAAGGGTGAGCCGAATCCGCGCCAGTGGGAGATGTACCAGAAAAACAGCTGCTTCTTCCACTTTGAACTGCCGAAGTCCTACCAGTACATGCGCAACTGGAACAGGGGCTATCTCGAGTGGGCGCGCGGTCACGGCATGACGCGTTACGCCGAACCGATCACTATCCACCTCTACTCGGAAGTGCTTCAGAAGTTCCGCCTCGCGGCCCAGGGCAAGCGCGCAGGCAAGCAGCCACCCGAGCGTCTGCGACGTCGTGTCGAGACCTATTTCGACCCGTTGCCTTTCTATTACGAACCGCTCGAGAACCGGCATGTCAACTCGAACCAGTACCCGCTGAATGCGCTGACACAGCGTCCAATGGCGATGTACCACTCGTGGGATTCACAGAATGCCTGGTTGCGCCAGATACACACCCACAACTACATGTTCGTCAACCCGAAGACAGCCGAGGCGAACGGCATCGCAGATGGTGACTGGATGTGGGCGGAGTCGATCCATGGCCGAATCCGTTGCATGTGCCGCTACTCCAACGCGGTCGAGCCCGGCACCGTCTGGACATGGAATGCCATTGGCAAGGCAGCCGGGGCCTGGGGGCTGTCGGACAAGGCCAATGAGTCACAGAAGGGCTTCCTGCTGAACCACGTGATCTCCGAAGAACTGCCGCCGTGTGAATCCGGCAAGCACATCTCCAACTCTGATCCGGTGACGGGCCAGGCTGCCTGGTTTGATGTTCGTGTGAATATCTACAAGGCAGACAGCGACGAACCGGAAGTGAGCTATCCGCAGTTCAAGCCGCAAAGGAAAGTGCCGGGCCAGGATGCAAGGCGTGGTAAATGGCAGGCCTATTTCGCGGGCATGCTCGGCAAGAAGAAAGCAGGTTGAGGGAGAGACGATGTCACAACTCGCACTGGTTATTGATCTGAACGTCTGCGTCGGCTGCCATGCCTGCGTCACCTCCTGCAAGGAGTGGAACACGTCCGGCTGGGCCGGCACCATGGTAGACCAGAATCCCTATGATGCCGACCCGACAGGCACCTTCTTCAATCGTGTCCAGACCTACGAGGTTGGGGAATTCCCGAAGACGGAAACCATCCACTTTCCCAAGAGCTGCCTGCACTGCGAGGAGCCGCCATGTGTTCCTGTCTGCCCGACAGGCGCTTCCTACAAGCGGAAGGACAATGGTGTCGTGCTTGTCGACTACGACAAGTGCATTGGCTGCAAGTACTGTTCCTGGGCATGTCCTTATGGTGCGCGCGAAATCGATGAGCAGCAGAAGGTCATGAAGAAATGCACTCTCTGTATTGATCGCATCAGTGACGAAAGTCTGCCGCCATCCGAAAGGAAGCCGGCCTGCGTTCTTGCCTGTCCAACCAGCGCACGTCTCTTCGGCGATGTGCATGACCCGGATTCAGAGGTTTCGGTCGCGATCCGCGAGCAGGGGGGGTACCAGTTGATGCCGGAATGGGGTACCAAGCCAGCCAACCACTACCTGCCTCGCCGCAAGACCAGTCTCAAGATTCACGAGGATGAGTTGCATCGTGTCGACAACCCGCTGCTCGAGGAACTCGAGGTTCCGGTAGACGAGGGTGCTGCAATCGACGACGTCGCATTCTGATCGGTCAAGGTTATTCGGAGAACATCATGCATCCCGCATTTTCAGTTATCTTTCTCACAACCCTGATCGGCGCGGGTCAGGGGCTCTTCCTTGCGCTTTTCACGGGGCAGTTCTATTCCATGGTGAACCTCATCCCTGCGCAGGACAGCATCACATTCTATGCACTGGGCAGCTTCATCGTGCTGGTACTGCTCGGTCTTGGTCTGTTTGCGTCTTTCTTCCATCTTGGTCGCCCCGAGCGTGCCTGGCGCTCCATCACGCAGTGGCGCACCTCGTGGCTCTCGCGTGAAGTCATTGCATTGCCTGCCTTCATGTTCCTGGTCTTCATTTACGGAATCAGTCACTACTTCGGCTGGAACGAGACGCTGTTCGTTATCGGTCAGAACTTCGAGATCGATCCGACGACAATCATCGGCGTCATCGCCAGCATGATGGCCTTCGTGCTGTTTATCTGCACCGCGATGATCTACGGTTGTGTGAAGTTCATTGAAGAGTGGCATCACTGGTTGACGGTCGCCAACTTTACCTTGCTCGGTATCGCTTCCGGCTTCCTGCTGGCAGCAGCATTCTCTGCTTACCAGGGTGTCGAGCTCGTAACCTTTTACGGGACATGGGCCGTCATTTTCATGCTGCTGGCTCTGGTCACGCGTCTCGCCTCGCTCTATCGCAATGCGACGATCAAACACAAGTCGACCCCGCAGACTGCGATTGGTGTACGACACACGACCGTTATACAGAGAGCCCAGGGCTTCATGGGAGGCTCCTTCAACACCCGCGAGTTTTTTCATGGCAAGAGCCAGTCGACTCTCAAATTCGTGAAAATCTCCTTCCTGCTGCTTGTCTTCATCCTGCCACTGACGCTGCTCGCGGTTGCATGGAGCATCAATTCGCCAGTGCTGCCCATTGCTGCATTCGTTCTACAGTACTTCGGGCTGATCATGGAACGCTGGTACTTTTTCGCAGAGGCAAAGCATCCGCAGAATCACTACTACCAGTCGATGGCCTGATCGATCGAGCAGTACCTGATTCAGGTGAATGCCTGAGTTCGCTTGCAAGGATTGCTACAGACAAAAAACAAACCCCGCAGATGCGGGGTTTGTTCGTCTATCCACCGTGGCCGGTGATTATTTCGGTTTCGCGTCGTCCTTCTTGTCGTCGTCCTTGTTGCCTTTCGTGCCAATGCTGACCGGCTTCTTCTTCGGAGCGCCCTGCGGACGGCCACCCGGGTTGCGCAGGTCGCGGCCGTCGAAGCTGAAGTTCTCGAGCTGTTCGCGCGCTTCGCCCGGCATATCGGTTGCGGCATTTTCGAACTCGTCGCCGACATCGACAGGGTTTGGCACACTGATGGTCGGGGCATACCAGCCGCCGGGCATCTTGCCCGCGTTGGCCGGCGCGTTCAGCAGGTCGTCCCACATATCCCCGAGGCCATCCTTGTAGTCATCCCGGTCGAACCATTCACTCGGCCCTTTTTTGCCGAAGAGGGGACGCCTGTCGCTGAACCAGCTCTCGGGCCGCCATGACTGGTTTTTGTTTCCCCACGGGCCATTATTGAAAGGATTGCGGCTGCCACCCCATGTGGGCCCGCTACGCCTCTGGTAAGGTGCATTGCCATAACGTGGTGGTGGCATGGCACCGCGTGATGGTGGCGGAGGCATTGATCCGGGAGCGGCTGCAGGACCCTGCTGCGTCATTGGACCAGGGCGAGCAGGTGCTGCTGGTGCCCTGGGAGGCATCGGCACAGGTGCTGCCGGTCCCATAGGTCCTGCAGGTGCCATCGGCATCTGGCCTGGGTATGCTGGCGGCATTGATCTTGCGGGGCCTGTCATTGGTCCGGGGCCGGAGGGTCCATAGGGCATGGCGCCCATGGGTGGGGCACCATAAGGCGCACCGGTCATCGGGCCTTGCATCATTGGCGCCGGTGGTCGCTGACCGACTGGCGGCATGGGCATTTGCGGCTGTGCCGGGTATTGCGCGAGAGGCTCTGCGTTCAGCGGTCTGAATGTATAGCTATCTTCAGCGGTCGCGCTCGCGGCTGTGCCCAGCAATGCGACGGCCATGGCAGTCAGCATGAACCGCCTGTTTTTCGACTCTGTCATTGTTACTCCGATCAGGTTCGGGGCGGGCGCAGGGCCCGGAAATCAAATAGAAACACCTAACAGGATAATCAGGATTAGTCAGACTGTCTATTGGCGAATGTGTCCCTGGCGCGTTCGTAACCGAAGGCGATGAGTTCCTCGGCGTGGTGAAATTCATAGAAAGTGGCGATATTCTGCGGAATTTTGATGAGGATATCCGGGGTGTTTGCAGCGAGCTGGAAGCGACTGATCATCGACTGCATGACCTCGATTGAATTGGTCAGGATTTCTATGGTATCCATCGCCTTTTCTTCCCTGCTTTCGATCTTCGGGAGCAGATTCATATTGTCGAGAAACTCCATGATCTGCTGGCGATAGCTGCTGTCCTTCTCCGGCCTGTTGCGATGGCTGTGTTCGATATTTCTTTCGTCCGCTGCGCTCGCATCGACAGCGATCGCCAGATCTGTGTCGTCCCGGATTGTCGGTGCAATCGGGACTGGGTTGACGAGCCCGCCGTCAACGAGCAGGCGGTTGTCGTGTTTGACCGGGGTGAAGAGCGTTGGAATGGCGATGGAAGCACGGATCGCTTCGAAGAGCGATCCTGATTTCAGCCATGCTTCGCGCTGGCGCTTGAGATCAGCCGCAACAGCCGTGAAGGCGATTGGCAGATCCTCGATCTGGTGATCACCGATCAGGTCCTGGAGTGCCCTGATCACCTTGTCACCCCGAAGGAAACCGCCATTCGAGAAACTGATGTCGAGCAGGCGCAGGATGTCAATTTTTTCAAGAGCCGAGACCCACTCGGCATAGACCTCGAGCTTGCCCGTTGCATAAATCCCGCCGATGAGTGCGCCCATCGAGGAACCGGAGATGGACTCAATGTGGTATCCCTGTTCCTCGAGGTAGCGAATCACTCCGATGTGGGCGAGTCCGCGGGCGCCACCACTGCCAAGGACAAGAGAAATGCGTTTGCCTGTCATGTGCAATACCTGTGCATCAATGCAGGCATCATAGCACTGTTGATGGGAGCAATTGTCAGGTAGAGGGCGCGATCTGGATACTACTCATGGCATCGGGATGCCAGCGACCGTTGAGTTTCCAGTCGGTATCCGGCGGGGTAATGACGACGTGCCAGTTGGTCCCGGTGCCGGTTAGCGGATCCTTGCTTGTGAAGAGCGCATTTCCGACATTCGCGAGCGGTAACTCGAGATCCTTGCTGGCATCACCCGGGTGGGTCAGTGTCAGCATCAGGAAGGGCAGTGCGGCAACTTTTTCCGGGAGTCGTGCCTGGATCATCCCGTTCTCATCGAGCGAGAGTTCGGCGGAAATCTCCAGCGCGGCGGCCTTTTTGACCCGCTGCTTGTCCTCGTTGATAGCGAGACCTTCCTTGTAGTAATCGTCAACGACGAGGCCGTCGTCAGTCTTGACGGCGATGGTGATCGTGATCATGGCGGCAACAATGGTCAGCGCCGGGATCGAGATGATGAACCAGGGCCAGAATTGCCTGTACCATGGCAGTGTGTCTTCGCGTTGAGTATGCATTTTTATTTCAATACCGGGCCGAGAAAGCGACCGTTCTCACTGGTTTGTGCCTCCGGATTGTCGCGCGCCTCGACGTGGAATTCAATCTCGCTGCTGCGGGTCTTCAGGTTGGCCGGATCGGCATGGACGCGCACAAGCACATCCTTGACGGCACCGGTTTCGACCCGGATGGCTTCGGTTTCACCCAGCAGTTTCATCCCCTCGATGCCAGTGACACTCACATCGAATGTCCGCGGTTCCGAGTCCATGTTGATGACCTTGAGCGTGTAGACATTCTCGACAAGGCCATCATTCGTGGTATTGAACAGCGCATTGCGGTCACGGATGATGTTGACCTCGAGGGGTACCCGCGTTGCAATGCCGTAAATCAGTCCGGCGGTCAGCAGGAGCAGCAGCAACGAGTAGAGGATCACGCGCGGGCGCATGAGGCGGACATGCTTGCCGTTGAGCGCGTTTTCCGTCGTGTACTTTACGAGGCCCTTCTCGTATCCCATTTTTTCCATGACGTCGTCGCAAACATCGATGCAGGCAGCGCAGCCAATGCACTGGTATTGAAGCCCCTCACGGATATCGATGCCGGTCGGGCAGACCTGCACGCAGAGTCCGCAATCGATGCAATCCCCCTTGTCTTCAGGACGTGTTCCGCGCCTGCGGGATCCGCGTGGTTCGCCGCGTTTCTCATCGTAGGAGATAATGAGCGTGTTCTTGTCGAACATGGCACTCTGGAAACGCGCATAGGGGCACATGTAGATGCAGACCTGTTCCCGCATCCAGCCGGCGTTGCCGTAGGTGGCGAAGCCGTAGAAGAGGACCCAGAAGGTCTCCCAGGGGCCAAGCGAGAAAGCGAGCAGTGAATCCCAGAGTTCCTTGATCGGTGTGAAGTAGCCGACGAAGGTGAAGCCCGTCCAGAGAGAGAAGGTGAGCCAGACCGCGTGCTTTGAGGCCTTGATGCCGAGCTTCCTGGCGTTCATGGGCGCCTGGTCGAGCTTGATCTGTTGCTGGCGCGATCCCTCGATCTTGCGCTCGAACCAGAGAAAGATTTCGGTCCAGACTGTCTGGGGGCAGGCGTAGCCACACCAGAGTCGGCCAGCGAGCGCCGTGAAGAAGAAGAGCGACAGTGCCGAGATGATCAGCAGCAACGTCAGAAAAAAGAAATCCTGGGGCCAGAAGGTCCATCCGAAAATATAGAATTTGCGTGCAGGCAGGTCAAAAAGAACGGCCTGGTGCCCATCCCACTGGATCCAGCAAAGACCATAGAAAAGACCGAGCAGGGCGACCATTGCCAGATTACGCAGCAGTGCAAACACGCCGTGTACCTCGCGCGGGTAGATCTTCTGGCGCTTCTTGTAGAGTTCTTCTTCGACCGGTGCCTCGTTTGCGGAGGCTGGTTGTTTGTCAGTGCTCATCGCTCGTCTCTTCTCGCCTTGAAAGAATGGGCGTTGTCAGTTCAGTCTGTCTGGTCCGTCCTGATGCGTGGTGGACAGGGTTTCCTGAAGTAGCAGGTGAGGGCACAGCCCATGGCACCCATGATCCAGAAAAAGAAAAAGCCGATCGTATAACCGCCCGTGCGGGTCAGTTCCGGAAGACCGGCCAGCATGCCGAGTTCCTGGGGATCAAATACAACGAAGAACAGCACCGTTGCTAACGATGCGACCAGGAAGGACGGCCATAATACAGAGACGATTCTCTGCACGATGGGGAGATTATGTTCGTTTTGTGTTTGGGTGTCATTTGACATAACGCAATCCCTCGGGGCAAAAATAAGGGCGAACCACGCCTGTGGTTCGCCCCACGATTGATAGCACTTATTTGGCTGAAAGGCTATAGACATACGCCGCAATGATATGCGACTTGTCCTCGCCCAGGAACGCCTTTTGTGAAGGCATCTGGCCATTACGGCCTTCCAGGATCGTCTTCTTGATAACACCTTCACTGGCGCCATAGAGCCAGACATTGTCCGTGAGGTTGGGCGCGCCAAGCATGGTGTTGCCTGTGCCATCGACGCCATGGCAGCCGATACAGCCGAGGGAGGCATACTCGGTCTTGCCTGCTTCAGCCATGCCGGTGTCGACACTGATGCCGCTCAGGCTCCTGACATAGGCAACCAGGTTGTCGAGCTTCTCACCCTCGATGCGGCCCGCGTGCGGTGGCATGACAGCATTGCGTCCCTGAACGATACTCTCCTTGATGCGGGCCGGTTCGCCGCCCCACAGCCAGTCACCGTCCGTCAGATTAGGATAGCCGACGGCGCCCGTCGCACTTGAACCATGGCACTGCGAGCAGTATGAGAGGTACATGCGCTTGCCCATCGCCAGGGCTTCTTCATATTCACCGCCCTTGGCCAGATCTTCGATGCTGACTGCAGCATACTTTTCGAAGATCGGGTCATAGGTTTGCGCGGCCACATCCATCTCGCCGTCATACTGACTTTCCTGCGTCCAGCCCTTGATGCCGGCAAAGGAGCCGAGACCCGGGTAGAGCGCGAGGTAGATGCCGCCGAAGACCAGCGTGATGTAGAAGAGCCACAGCCACCAGCGCGGCAACGGGTTGTTGTACTCTTGCAGGTCCCCGTCCCAGGTGTGACCGGTGACGTCACCGGATGCAGATTCATCCTTGCGTTTACGCATTGTCCACCAGACCAGCCAGACACATGCAAGGATATTGCCGACGGTCAGAACAATGATCCAACCACTCCAGAATGTAGTCATGACAGGTTCTCCTTCTTCATGGTTGCGTTATGGGTTTGATCATCCTCAAAGGGCAGGTGAGCAGCCTCGTCAAAGGACTTCTTGCGACCCCTGCTGTAGGCCCAGATGATGATCCCGATGAATGCCAGGAACAGTACGAGGGTGTGCCAGGCGCGAAAATCATTGATATCCATCGCAGCTTACCTCTTGAGTGCTGTGCCCAGGCCTTGCAGGTAGGCAATCAGCGCTTCAGCTTCTGTCTTGCCTGCAACAGCCTTTTGGGCGTTGGCTTTGTCTTCATCGGAGTAGAGGTCGCATTTCGGGCAGGTTGCGCCGACGACCACGTTCATCGCGTCCATCTTTGCTGCCGTATTTGCGCCATCCAGCTTGTTTTCGAACAACCACGGGAAAGAAGGCATGTTCGACTCTGGCACGACGTCGCGCGGGTTATAGAGGTGCGCTTCGTGCCAGTCATCGGAGTAACGCCCGCCGACGCGTGCCAGGTCCGGCCCGGTACGCTTGGAACCCCACTGGAACGGATGGTCGTAGACGAACTCACCCGCCACGGAGTAATGGCCGTAGCGCTCGGTTTCCGCGCGGAAGGGGCGAATCATCTGCGAGTGGCAGTTGTAGCAACCCTCACGCACATAGATGTCGCGACCTTCGAGTCGCAGTGCGCTGTATTTCTCCACACCTTCGACCGGTTCTGTCGTCTCGGTGAGCGCGAAGAGCGGGACAATTTCGACCAGGCCGCCGACACTGACGACCAGGACGATCAGCAGGGCCATGAGGCCGGTATTTTTTTCAACGATTTCATGTGACATTGTTCATATCCTCCTGATCAGTGAGCCGCTTCCGGTTCCGGAATGACATCATCCGCGGCTTGTGCACCGGAGACCGTCTTGAAGACGTTGTAGGCCATCAGGAACATGCCGAAGAGGAACATGGCACCGCCCAGCAGACGGATGTTGTAGAACGGATAGGTCCGCTCGACCGACTCGATGAAAGAGTAGGTAAGAGTGCCGTCACTGTTGACTGCGCGCCACATCAGACCCTGCATGACACCGGCGATCCACATGGCGGCGATGTAGAGAACAACGCCGATCGTCGCGATCCAGAAATGCACTTCGATGAGGCGCTGGGAGTACATGCCCTTCTTGCCGAACAGGTGCGGAATCAGTGCGTAGATCGAGCCAATGGAGATCAGGGCTACCCAGCCCAGTGCGCCGGAGTGGACGTGGCCGACAGTCCAGTCAGTGTAGTGAGACAGCGCGTTGACGGTCTTGATGGACATCATCGGGCCTTCGAAGGTGGACATGCCGTAGAAGGAGAGCGAGACGATCAGGAACTTCAGGATCGGATCTTCACGCAGCTTGTGCCATGCACCCGAGAGGGTCATCATGCCGTTGATCATACCGCCCCAGGAGGGTGCCAGCAGGATCAGAGAGAAGACCATGCCGAGGGACTGTGTCCAGTCGGGCAGGGCGGTGTAGTGCAGGTGGTGAGGACCGGCCCACATGTAGGTCGAGATCAGTGCCCAGAAATGCACGACAGAGAGACGATAGGAGAAGACCGGTCGACCAGCCTGTTTGGGTACGAAATAGTACATCATGCCAAGGAAGCCGGCTGTCAGGAAGAAGCCGACAGCATTGTGTCCGTACCACCACTGGACCATGGCATCGATGGCGCCCGGGTAGGCGCTGTAGGATTTTGTCAGCGTGACCGGCATGGCTGCGCTGTTGACGATGTGCAGAAGGGCGATCGTCAGGATGAAGGCGCCGTAGAACCAGTTTGCGACATAGATATGTTTGACACGGCGCTTCATGATGGTGCCAAAGAAGACGACGGCATAGGAAACCCAGACGACTGCGATCAACAGGTCGATCGGCCACTCGAGTTCCGCATATTCCTTGCCGCTGGTGAAACCCAGGGGCAGGGAGATGGCAGCCAGCACAATGATCAGGTTCCAGCCCCAGAAGGTGAATGCAGCAAGTCCGCTACCGAAGAGCCGCGTCTGGCAGGTTCGCTGAACGACATAATAGGATGTTGCGAAGAGTGCCGATCCGCCGAAGGCAAAGATTACAGCATTGGTATGCAGTGGGGAAATGCGAGCTGTGCGGCGATAATGACGCCCACGAGCATGCCCACGATTCCCCAGACGACCGTCATAATGGCAAACTGTCGCACCACCTTATAGTTATAGGTTGTGTCTGTCATTGCGGTTACCTCTATTGGACTTGAAAGGTTGCGGCAAGAATGTGTGCAGAAGCAGTCCAGAATGCGCGAATAATGACTCCCCGGCGCACTACATGAGCACTTCAGCAGCTTCTAATTTTTTGCCAGTGTGAAAGTTTGTACGCGAGGGGCCATGTTTGCATTGATGTGAATCAACCAATCTTTTATCAGGGTTTTTGCCGTTGTTGAGGCTTTTTGGCATAACTCGTTGAGATTTTTTGAATTATCGGCCAAAATCGACCACGTAGGTAACTCACCAAAACAGAGCATCGACCAGTTATGAGTAATAACCAGTCAAGCATCATCTCGTTGCTGAAAGACCGTGCGAGTTGTAAAGGCTGTGGCCTCGCATCCCTGTGTCTTCCTGTAGGCCTTGTTGAGAACGATGTCGACAAGCTGAATGCGATCGTCACACGCAACACGCCCTACCACCGGGGTGACATGCTCTACAATCAGGGAGAGGCCTTTTCACAAATCTATATCGTCAAATCCGGCTCGGTAAAGGCATACTATGAAGACAAGGATGGCAACGAGCATGTGGTAGGGTTTTTCTTGCCTGGTGAGCTGATTGGTCTCGAGGCGATTCATACAGGGATTCACAGTTGCTCGGCAGCAGTGCTGGAAACCACGGCTGCCTGCGAGGTTCCTTTCGAGGATCTCGAAAGGCTTAGCAGTGAGTTACCGAGTCTTCAACACCAGCTACTTCGCCTGCTGAGCCGCGAGGTGCATAACGACTGTGGCATGGTCGCACTGCTGGGTAACAACTCGGCAGAGGAGCGCGTAGCGGCCTTCCTGATCTCGCTTTCTACCCGTTTTCATCAACGCGGCCTGTCGGCAAACGAGTTCCATCTCAGTATGTCCCGTGCAGAAATTGCAAGTTTCCTTGGGCTTGCCGTTGAGACGGTCAGCCGGACATTCTCACGCTTTCAGGAAAAAGGCCTTCTCGAAGCCGAGCGAAAGAGTATCAAGATCCTGGATATCGAGGCACTTAACGAGATTGGCGGGCTCTGTGCCTCAACCGCCTTCCAGCTGGGCCAGAAGCAGGCCTGATCCCCTGCATTTGCCCGTCCATCAGAGGGCATGATTTCGGTTGCCAGGGGGGCCTCTGGTATCCCGCCGGAAAACTCTTCACGCGCTTTTCTGAACACCGCGGTCTCACCAATGCTGCATCCCTGACCCACAGCACACAGCTCTCGCTGGTGCCGGGCTGACCGGGTTTTCACAGCATGTCGAGGGAGCAAACGCGGAGATTGACCGGGTCTTCTCTGTGTCCATCGGGCAACTATTGGAGAGGCCAGATGCAGAGGAAAAGGCGGGACAAAAAAAGGCCGGTGACTGGCACCGGCGCTTGTGGGTCAGGCGGTCTGGTGGAGTCAGACGCAGCCGGTTGGCTTGGGCAGCCCGCCGTACTTCGTGATCGGTTTCATCGGACCTGTCGTCCAGAGCTTGAACAGATCCTTCTTGTCACGTTTGATATGCTTGGCGAAGATACGAATCGCAGGGACGACATTCTCCTGCTCGTAATATTCGCGTGCCTGCATGATCTGTTCCCATTTTTCGTCATCCAGCTCGATACCGTCGGCTTCTGCCATGGCCCTGCCGATTTCCGGTGTCCAGTCGTCCATGCTGACGAGATAGCCGTCGCCGTCACGTTCTGGAAGTTCAACACTCATACACTACTCCTGTCAGTTCAGTCGTTTTCAAAAAACCAAGTAAATTAGTAAAGAATATAGCATGCACTCTATCGCTGCGCGCGATCAAATACAACCTCATTTTTTATTGGGAATAGCCATGATAATAACAGCCATCTTGCTCTAAGGGTTGCATCCCTGACCTCATGGTCTATGTTTTCCTTCAATCCCGGGCGTGTATTCAGCGTGGGGCCTGCTTACTTCATTTGAGGAAGGAACCACTTCCGGCCAACGTCGGCAAGCCGTCATTGCGGGCGATGCATGCTTTGGAATCGGCAGATATCCGGTTCGCCGGATTCAACAGGGAGCGCATCAAAGGAGACAGGAGGGATCCATATGGAGAAAAGGTCAACGATCAAGGTCTTGCAGGGCCTGCTGAAGGACGAGGGATACAGAATCGGGACTGTCGATGGCATCCCCGGACCAGAAACCGAGGCCTGCCTCAGGAAGGCACTCGGGAAACGTGCATCGAGGTTGCCTCAAGGCTGGAAATCCTGGCCCCGGACGCGCCTTGGTACGCTGTACCTGCAACTCTGTTGCCATGAGCATGGCATCGATGCCGGCAAGGTTGATGGCTATTGGGGGCAGGTCACCGACTATGCCTTCTCTGTTCTGAAGGAGTTGAGACAGACCGGCAGTATGCCACCACTATGGCGTGATACCGAGCCACTCGATGTCAATCCGCATGCCTGGCCGGTCCAGAAGAGAGCAGCAATGACTGCCTTTTTTGGCAGACCCGGAACCAACCTTGTTACGATTCAAGTCCCTTATCCACATTGTCTTGCCTGGGATCAGCGTGTCAAGGTCAACAGGATCACCTGCAACAGGAAAGTGGCAGACAGCCTTGTGCGCGTGCTTGCCAATGTCAAGGCGCACTATGGACTCGACGGTATCAAAGAGCTTGATCTCGATCTCTACGGAGGCTGTTTCAACAATCGCACCATGCGCGGTGGCAGCCGCAAATCGACACACGCCTGGGGAATTGCTCTCGATTACAATCCCTCCAATAACAAATTGCGCTGGGGACGGGGCAGGGCGCATTTTGCCCGCCCGGAATACGACAAGTGGTGGGAATGCTGGGAGAAAGAGGGCTGGGTCAGCCTGGGCCGTGAGAAGAACTTCGACTGGATGCACGTGCAGGCAGTGAAATTGCGCTGATACGAGGACGCCATAGCGGCTCGGCTTACGGGGCATGACTGCCCCGGAGTCGTGCTCGGGATCGCTGTCTAGAGCTGGCGGATTTTTATTATCTGCGCCTGCAGGTTTGCCAGCGCCTTTTCGGCATCAACAAGCTTTTCGCGCTCCTTTTGCACGACCGCTTCGGGCGCCTTGTCGATAAATCCCCTGTTCGAGAGCTTCTTCTCGAGACGCTGGATCTCACCGTCGAACCTGCCTATCTCTTTCTCGAGGCGCTTGATCTCCGCTTCCTTGTCAATCAGTCCTGCCATGGGAATCAGGACACGCATGTCGCCGACGAGGGTAATCGCCGATTCGGGCTCTTCGTCAGATTCGGAGAGCACATTGATTGATTCCGTGCGTGCAAGAAAATCAAGATAGCCACGGTGATCGATGGCGCGCTGCTCGTCAATCGGCGTGCACTGTGACAACAGCACAGGGACCTGCTTGCCTGGTGAGATATTCATCTCGCCCTTGATCTTGCGAATCCCGAGGATGAACTGCATGACCCACCGCATTTCGTCTTCTGTATAGGTATCCAGCAGTGACTCCTCGGCGATGGGCCAGGGCTGCTGCATGATCGTCTTGCCCTTGACGCCGGCAAGCGGGGCGACCTGTTGCCAGATCTCTTCGGTGATGAAGGGAATGACCGGATGGGCAAGTCGTAACAGTGTCTCGAGCACTGTCACGAGTGTCTTGCGCGTCCCGCGCCTTGCAGCTTCGGTACTGTTTTCATCGTTCAGCACGGTCTTGGAGAGTTCGAGGTACCAGTCGCAGTACTCGTTCCATGTGAACTCGTAGATTGCCTGTGCCGCGTGATCGAAGCGGTATCCCTCGATGGCCTCTGTGACATTGCTGATCGTCTGCTGCAGTCGCGAACGGATCCAGCGGTCAGCCAGCGAGAGTTTCATGTCGCTGCTGGCCCTGGTCCCCGATGCGGCACCGCAATCCTTGCCCTCGGTATTCATGAGCACATAACGTGCGGCATTCCAGAGCTTGTTGCAGAAATTCCGGTATCCCTCGATACGACCGGCATCCAGCTTGATATCACGGCCGGTGGCAGCCAGTGCGGCGAAGGTGAAGCGTAGTGCGTCAGTACCGTAGGCCGGTATGCCTTCCGGGAAGTTCTTGCGAGTGATTTTCTCGATACGCTCGGCGAGCTGTGGCTGCATCATGCCACGTGTGCGCTTGGCGACGAGTGATTCGAGGTCGATGCCGTCGATAACGTCAATCGGGTCGAGCACGTTGCCTTTGGACTTGGACATCTTTTGACCCTCGGCGTCACGCACCAGGCCATGGACATAGACTTCATGGAAAGGGACTTCATCCATGAACTTCAGTCCCATCATGATCATTCGGGCGACCCAGAAGAAGATGATGTCAAAACCTGTGACCAGTACATTGGTCGGGTAGAAGGCATCCAGGCGCTCCGTCTTGTCCGGCCAGCCCAGCGTTGAAAAAGGCCAGAGCGCGGAGCTGAACCAGGTATCCAGCACATCCTCGTCCTGGCGCAGCAGGTAATCGGCCGCAAGGCCGTGTTTTTCTCGAACCTCCTGTTCGGAACGGCCGACATAGATATTTCCATGAGTGTCGTACCACGCAGGAATCCGGTGTCCCCACCAGATCTGGCGGCTGATGCACCAGTCCTGGATGTTGCGCATCCATTCAAAGTAGGTGTTCTTCCAGTTGTCCGGTACGAAACGGATCCGGCCGGTTTCGACGGCCTCAATCGCGGGCTTTGCAAGTGGCTCGATCTTCACGTACCACTGGTCTGTCAGGTAGGGCTCGATAACGGTGCCGGAACGGTCGCCGCGCGGCACCATGAGCTTGTGGTCGACGATCTTCTCGAGCAGCCCGCCGGCCTCGAGGTCTGCAACGATTGTCTTGCGCGCCTCGTAGCGGTCCATGCCGATATAGGCTGCGGGAATGAGTTCGCCTTCATCACTATCGTTGTCGCGGATTGCGGCATCGATAGTAAGGATGTTGATAAGCCCGCCGTGTGGTTGCTGGCTGATCACGGTCTCGTCACGGTGGCGCAGCCAGACCGCGTAGTCGTTGAAATCATGGGCCGGTGTAATCTTCACGCAGCCGGTACCAAATTCCGGGTCGGCATGTTCGTCGGCGATGATCGGAATCCTGCGGCCTGTCAATGGCAGTTCGACCAGTTCGCCGATGAGATGCTTGTAGCGCTCGTCTTCGGGATTTACCGCAACAGCACAGTCACCGAGCATGGTTTCCGGTCGTGTGGTCGAGACAACGAGATGGCCGGTTCCATTGGAGAGCGGGTAGCGCATATGCCACATGTGACCCTGCTCCTCTTCCGATATCACTTCAAGGTCGGAGACGGCCGTATGCAGCTTGGGATCCCAGTTGACGAGGCGCTTGCCGCGATAGATCAGTCCTTCCTCGTAGAGCCGGACGAACACCTCCTTGACGGCCTCTGAAAGGCCCTCATCCATTGTGAAGCGCTCGTGTTGCCAGTCGAGTGAGGAGCCGAGACGACGCAGCTGGCGCGTGATATTTCCGCCGGATTCCTTTTTCCATTCCCAGATGCGATCGATGAATGCCTCGCGGCCCAGATCGTGACGAGACTTGCCCTCGGCCTCGAGCTGTCGCTCCACGACCATCTGGGTCGCGATACCGGCATGGTCTGTCCCCGGTTGCCAGAGCGTGCGACGGCCCTGCATGCGGTTGAAGCGGATCAGGGTATCCATGATGGTGTTGTTGAAGCCATGGCCCATGTGCAGGCTGCCCGTGACATTCGGGGGCGGAATCATGATGCAGTAGGCACCATCTCCCTCGTCGGCTGGGGCGAACCACCCGTTTTTCTCCCAGGTTTCGTACCAGCGCTGCTCGATGCTGTGTGGATTGTAAGTCTTGTCCATGGGTAATGGCTTTCAGGAAAAATCAGTCAGCCATTATATCTGAAGGGCCGGAGAGGGTCAGTCTGTGACCGGCCTGGTCGGCTTCGCCGGTCTTGCAGCGGGTCCGGGAAATCGGGACACCGATGACAGGATTTCATGTTGAATCAAAAAAATCGACAGGCGGCAGTTGCTTGCCAGCCAGGCGTTGAAGGATCTACCTGTGGTGTAAAACAGGGACGGGCGCCGTCAGTGGTGCCGTCAAAATGCAGGTCGCCGGGTTCTCAGATGATCAGCAGGTAAAGAATGATAAGCAGAAGCAGCGCTGATCCGAGAATAAGGCCGATTTTGTTACAGGAAGACATCCCTTGACCAACCTTCGGGGTGTAACTGTGGTGAGTTGATTCAGGCTTTAGTCTACATCAAATCAGCCCGGTTGATACCTGATTTATCTTAATCGACCGGCGTAGCACAGGGTTTTGTATCTCGCTGAGCAATCTGCGTGCGAGCCCTGGCTAGACTGGCAACGCCTCGACATGCAGGGGCTTGCCGCTGAGGATTGCGAGACTCGAGGCGCAGCCGGCGACCCTGCCGCTGCACCAGACGTGCTGGCGACCCTCGCAAGCGGAAGGGGAACGTAACCCGGATTCATCCAGCTTGCGAAGAAGCTGCCGTGCGACGGCCTCACCCGAGTCGATGAGTTGTACACCAGGCCCCGCAATCTCCTCGATCAGCGGTTTGACGAGTGGATAGTGGGTACAGCCGAGCACAATGACATCCGCGCCTTCCTCGATAAATGGCTTAACAAACCGCGTCAGCAGCTTGCGCAGGCGAATCGAGTGCAGCTTGCCCCTTTCGATCTCTCTTGCAAGGCCAGGACAGGGGCGCGAGAGAATCCGTTTGTCGCCCGAAAAGCGGCTTTCCAGGTGGCCGAATTTCTCGCCGGAGAGCGTGCCCGGTGTCGCCATGACGCCGATGACGCCGCTCATGGTGCATTCTGCTGCAGGCTTGATCGCTGGCTCGATAGCGATCACCGGGACTTCAAGTTCCTCGCGCAACAGATCGACGGCCAGTGCCGTTGCCGTGTTGCAGGCGACGACGATCGCCTTGCAGCCTTGCTTCTCGACCAGGAATCTGGCGATTTTCAGGGATCGGTCGCGCACCACTGCCCGCGGTTTTTCCCCGTAGGGCATCCAGGCCGAGTCGGCAACATAGCAGAGGTCTTCTGATGGCATCAGCTTGCGTATTTCACGCAGGATGGAGAGCCCGCCGATACCCGAGTCGAAGATTCCGACCGGACCAGCCGGATTCGCTGTCTGCCGGATATTGCTTTCCTTCATGGCCAGGCGGTGGGGGGCAAAGGGCAGCACTGCAAGCATACAGCAGTGCAGGAATGGGAAGCCTGTTCAGTCCCTCTCAATTGTCCAGTGGCCCCGGCATTCTTGAAGAAAAGCTTGTGTTTCAGGAACATGTATGGATTTTTTCGAACGGGCGCTGTAGAGAGACGGCACATTAGATTGCTGATCAATTTTGAAGTCAAGAACCGTTGGCTCTTCCCGCTGATTGGCTGGCTCTCGAGTTGACGCAGGGGCTTGCACGACGTATGATTTGCGCCCTTGCAGGCCAAGCCTGTAATACGGGGTATAGCGCAGTCTGGTAGCGCGCCTGCTTTGGGAGCAGGATGTCGGGAGTTCGAATCTCTCTACCCCGACCAGATCATTCCTCCGGCAAGCGCCGGGGAAGATTGGCAAGCAGCAGGTCATCGCAGAATATGCGCCCGTAGCTCAACCGGATAGAGCATCGGCCTTCTAAGCCGAGGGTTGCAGGTTCGAGTCCTGCCGGGCGCGCCATCACACCGTTCGTTTCTATGGTGGGTGTAGCTCAGTTGGTAGAGCCCCGGATTGTGATTCCGGTCGTCGTGGGTTCAAGTCCCATCATCCACCCCAATCCTCAAACCCTGCGGCTGCATGCCGCAGGGTTTTTTCTTTTCCGGGTCTTCTGTTTTTCAGAAAAGGTGACTCCAGCAGCGATAGCCGGCAGGGCAGTCAGTTTCTGGCTGAAACATCCTGTGGCAGCTGCTTTTCCATGCGGTAATCATCCATCACGAAACCTTCGCCGATATCGGCCACGACTTCACCGGTGACGCTGAATCCCCAGCGCTGGTAGGCTTTGATGGCGGTTCTGTTCATGCGGTTGACTGTCAGCCAGATCCGGCTGCAGCCTTTCTCCTGTGCGAGCCCTGTGATGTATTCGCTGGCCGCATAGCCGCCACCCTTGCCGCGCATGCCCTGACACAGGTAGATCTTGCTGATGAAGAGTGTTTTGTCTGCAGGATCAAAGCGAACAGAGAGATACCCTGCCGGCTCCTTATCAACAAGAATCAGTGCATAGTGATAACCATCATCGATCTGCTTCCGGATTGCGGATTTGCTCTGGAAGCACTCCAGCATGTAGACGATCTGTTCGTTACTGATGATAGACGGGTAGTGTTCGCGCCAGATTTCGTCTGCCAGCGCAGAGACTGTGGCGATCTCCTCTTCGTCCATGACAGGTGTGAAATCGATCATTCGGTTCCGGGTCAGCCATAAATCTGTTTTGGCAGCCAAAGTACCAGATCGGGAAAGATGATGCACAACGCCAGTCCAGTTGCCTGCAGCAGGAGGAAAGGCAACGAGGACTTGTAGATCTGCGCCATGGTGATGCCTGGCGGGGCGACGCTCTTGAGATAGAAGAGGGCGTAGCCGAAAGGCGGGCTCAGGAAGGACATCTGCATGTTGACCATGTAGACGACGCCGAACCAGAGTGCGACGTCTTCCGGGGCGACACCCGGTAACCCGAAAACGCCGTCGAACTGCATGGTCTTCATCAGCGGGACGAAAATCGGCACGGCCAGCAGCAGGATGCCAACCCAGTCGAGGAACATGCCGAGAATGATGAGGATAAACATCATGACGATCAGGATCTGGTAGGGACCGAGACCGAGGCCATTGAGCGACTCGTTGACGAACTCCTGTCCGCCATTGACGACATAAAAACCCACGAAGAGCGTTGCACCGAAGATGATCCAGAGCACCATGCCGGTGACCTTGAGGGTCGTGATCGCTGCTGAACGCACGTTTTCCCAGCTCAGGCGTCGATGCATGGCGGCGACCCGACGCCGGCTGCCTCGACCGGGGTGGCGATGCCGGCGAAGATGATGCCGAGCACGAGCATGACCAGTACGATGGGCGCGAACATCTTGTTGAGCAGCCGCATCTTCTCGCTGAACGAAACGCGTTCCTCCACCGGTAGCGGGGGGCCTGCCTCCGGTTTGAAAGTGGTGTAGACGATTACGAAGAGAATGTAGAGCCCCGAGAGGATGAGGCCGGGAATCACCGCACCGACGAACAGTTCACCGACCGATTGCTGTGCGACGACCGCGAAGAGGATCGCGAGGATCGAGGGTGGAATCAGGATGCCGAGCGTGCCGCCGGCGAGAATCGATCCGCATGCGATGGTCGGGTGATAGTTCCGTCTTACCATGGCGGGCAGCGCGATGAGCCCCATAGTGACCTCGGTCGCACCGATGACACCACACATGGCAGCCAGCAGCGTCGAGGCGATGATTGTCGAGATCGCGAGACCACCGCGCAGGCCGCCAAGCAGCTTGTAGACCATGTCATAGAGTTCCTCGATGATGCCGGCACGCTCGAGCATCGAGGCCATGAAAATAAACAGCGGGATGGCCGACAGCTGGTAATCGGTCATGAGCGGGAAGATGCGTGACGGCAGGATGTTCAGCATCTGCGCATCTCCGAAAACGAACAGGAAGACGCAGGCAAGTCCCCCGGTGACAAACGAGAGTGGCAGACCCGCCATGAGCAGCAGGGCCAGTGATCCGAACATCAGGATCGTGAGCCAGAAAATGTCGATTTCAATCCCCATGGCTGCCTCCGGCACGTATCATCGCTTCCTCCGCCTCGTCGTGGTGTTCCGGTGGCGGATGCAGTACAAAGTGAATGTCTTTCAACAGGACCGCGATACCCTGCAGCAGGATCAGTGCGGCACCGAGAGGTAGTGCGAACTTCACCGGGTAGTACTGGATGCCCCACTCGGTGAACGAGACCTCCTTGATGGCAAAGGAGTCATGGAAGAAGATCCAGCCAGTGACGAGCAGCGTGATCACGAAGATGAAAAAGAAGACAGAGGTGATCAGGTCCATGATGGCCTTGCTGCGCTCGCTGAGATGGGTATAAATGACGTCAACCCGTACGTGTGATCCCTCTCGGAGCGTATAGCCCCCGGCCAGGAGGTACTGCATGCCGAACATCAGGAACATTGACTCATGCGCCCAGTTGGTTGGCGAGTTGAAAACATAGCGCGCGATGACCTCGTAGTAGTAGACGAAGACAGCGATCATCGACCAGTAAGCGACAAACTCGCCGGCAAAGCCGTTGATACGACCGATGAGCCGGTTATAGACAAAGGGCTCTCTCGCTGGATCATGTTCGGGTTCGTGAGCAGGACAGACGAAGGGTTCTGCTGTGTCCAGCGACTCGATACTGTTGCGCCTGCGTATGAGGCGGGGCATCAGGACTGCGTCGACAAACAGCAACAGCAGCATGCTGATGGCGAGAATGCGCGAGTAGCGTTCCCATTGACCCGAGAAAGCCTCAGCGACTTCCAGTTCGGCTTTCGCTTCTTCCATGGAGATGAGCGCCTGGTCGAGTTTTTCCTGTGCATTTTTCCTGCCGCGCTCGAGATTCTTTTCGGCGCGTTTGATTTTCGATTCGGCGATTGCGACCGCATTATTGGTTGAGGAGAGACCGTCGCGTGCTTCCCGCACCTCGATGTTTGCGAAAAGAATGGTGACGAAAACAAGAATAAAGGCGATTGCCCACTTGCTCTTGACATAGAGGCGGTGACAACCGACGAAGCCTCCCACGACAAGCAGGAAATAACCGACTGTCAATGAGAGCGGTTGGGTTGATCCGGATCGCGCGCGTGTTCGCCGAACGATGAACCAGGCGACGAGTGGAAACAGCACCAGCCCGGACCAGTAGAGCCAGTGTGGCATGACAAAGGAGAGTTCAGGCATGGGGCTTCACTCTTTGCAGGTGATTCGGTACGTCGCGCAGCCGCTTCCCTGCGACTACGCGCGTTTTTCTGTCAAGGATGCCTGTGCTCAGAGATTGAGCGTTTCTCCCTCGATCATGTCAGGCGTTACGTATCCAAGCGAACCCGACATCATGTAGTCGAGCTGGATCTTGAAGACGCGCGCCGCATCCTTGTCCTTGTTGGCCCACTTGAACCAGAGCGGCACGGCCAGCTCGGTGAAGGCCTCGACATCGTCCTGCGACAGGCGCGTGATCTCGGTACCAGCCTCGGTGAACTTGGCCCAGGCTTCCTGGTCGGCTTTCTGGATTTTTGCATGATGGATGTCGGAGTAGACATGCACTTCCATCTCGACGAACTCTTTCATCTTGTCCGACAGCTTGTTCCATGAATCCATGCCAACCGTGAGATCCATGAGGTCGACCGGCTGGTAGATGGACATGAAGCCGGGTGGTCCCATGGAAATGTACTTGGTAACCTGGTGAAAGCCGAGCGCATAGTTGATAGCAGGACCGACGTAATCGGCAACATCGATAGTGCCCTTCTCGAGCGCCGGAAAAATCTCCGAGCCCGGTAGCAGTGTCGTCTTCGCACCAGCTGCCTGAAAGAGTTCGGCGACCATGCCGCCCGGAAGGCGCATCTTGCGTCCACGGAAGTCGTCGATCGAGCGGATCGGTACCTTGGAATGGATGATATTCGGGCCGTGATGGATCGGACCGACAAAGTACATGCCCTGCTTGGCAAACAGTTCACGTGCCAGCTCAAGGCCGCCGAGTCCGTAGTAGAAAACGTCCCACTCGCCCGGTTGCCGCATGCTCAACGGGTAGGAGCTCAGGAAGACTGCAGCTGGCATACGTCCCGCCCAGTAAAGGGTGAAAGGGTTCATGGCATCCAGAACGCCGTTCTTGACGGCATCGAAGAGCTGGAACTCACCGACGACATCCTTTGCGCCGAAAGGCTGGAAAGCCAGCTCGCCGCCTGTTTTCTCGATGATGCTGTCGCACCACTCCTTGAAGATTTCGAGGCCGATTCCGCCTGGCCAGGACGTCTGGACTTTCCAGGTCGTTGTCTTGCCTGCCTCAGCATTGGCGATATAGGGTGCGCCGAGGATTGCGGCACCGCCGGCAGTGGCTGCCGCTGTTTTCAGAAACTGACGGCGTCCCTTCTGCACGCCGTGCTCATTACGTGTCTCTTCACGCTTTTTTGTCATGGTGGTTTCCTCCGGGTTGGTGGTCAGGCCTCTTTCTCATTGATAGTTATTTCGTTCAGGCCATCAGTAATTAATAACCTATTTTGATGAATAGTCAAAAAATTCCGCCCCGTTTAACAGGGTTTTCATGAGAAGAGTCGGAGACGACACGCCATTTGAACCTGATTTTCGCGTCCGTGAAAGGAGAGGAGCATCCGGCAGTTCGAGGGGCCGGCCACCCGCTTCCAGTTCATTGCACAGCAGGTGTCTCACTGCTGTTTCATTTCAGTGCGCCAGGATGGCACGGAGTTTGCAGCGCAGTTTCGGGATGCAAGAGAAAATGAGGAGATCAATATGCCCGAACAGGCGCAAAATGCACTGCAATGGTGCGGTATCAGCCCCGGAGCTGGAGAGCTGCGCGATGAGGGAGCGGAGAATGGTCAGGACGGGGCGGCTGTCAGGGATGCGATGAGCAAGGCTGCCGAGGCCCTCATGCGTCACTATCACGAGGTCCGGCATCTGCAGATGCGTGATCTCTTTGCGGCGGATCCGGAACGGTTTGAGCGCTTTTCCATCGAGACCGGAGATCTGCTGTTTGACTACTCCAAGAACAGGATCACTACAGAGACGATCAGACTGCTCACCCGGCTCGCCGAGGCTGCCGGCTTGCCCGAGATGCGACTCGCGATGTTTCGAGGCGACAGGATTAACAACACAGAGCAGCGTGCAGTCCTCCATACGGCATTGCGGAACAGAAGTGGCAGCCCGGTACTGGTTGACGGCGAGGACGTGATGCCCGGCGTTAACCGGGAAATTGCCAGGATGGGCGCATTTGCCGCGAGGATTCGATCCGGGGAATGGCGTGGTTTCACTGGCAAGCGCATCACTGATGTGGTGAACATTGGTATCGGCGGATCCGATCTTGGTCCGAAGATGGTATGCGAAGCACTCGAGCCCTACATCCAACCGGATCTGAGGTTGCATTTTCTCTCCAATGTTGACGGTATCGCTAGCGAGGAGATTCTAGGTTCACTCGATCCCGAGACGACGCTGTTTATTGTTGCTTCCAAGACCTTCACCACGCAGGAGACCATGACCAATGCCTCGACAGCTCGTCATTGGTTCCTTGCACAGAGTGGCGATGAATCGCAGATCGCGAAGCATTTCGTCGCCGTCTCGACCAACAGCGAAGCTGTCCGTGCTTTCGGGATCGATACCGACAACATGTTCGTTTTCTGGGACTGGGTCGGTGGACGCTTCTCGCTCTGGTCTGCAATTGGCTTGCCGATCATGATCGCTATCGGCGAAGAGCGGTTTACGGAGCTTCTTGACGGCGCCCATGCCATGGATTGCCACTTCATGGCCGCTCCTCTCGAGCAGAACATGCCCGTGGTACTCGCATTACTGGGTGTCTGGTATCACAATTACTTCGGCTCCGAGAGCCACGCGGTGTTGCCATACGATCACTATCTGCGTTCCCTGCCTGCCTATTTGCAGCAGCTCGACATGGAGTCCAACGGCAAATCCATCGATCGTGACGGCCAGCCGGTAATCACGACCACTTCTCCGGTTCTCTGGGGTGCAACCGGCATCAACGGACAGCATGCTTTCTATCAGTTACTGCATCAGGGCAGCAGGCTCGTGCCTGCCGATTTCATTGCCACGGCCGAGACCCATTCAGCTCTCAAACATCACCACGACATCATGATGTCGAACTTCTTCTCCCAGACCGAGGCACTGATGCGGGGCCGTACCCTTGCAGAGACCTGCGAGACTATCGCGGATTCGGGGCAAAACGTCGAGGAAGCGGGGCATCGTGTCAATCACATGGTCTTCGAGGGCAACAGGCCGACAAATACACTCCTGCTGAGAAAAATGACACCCCGCAACCTCGGGATGCTGATAGCATTGTATGAACACAAGATTTTCGTCCAGGGTGTCATCTGGAACCTGAATTCATTCGATCAGTGGGGTGTGGAGCTTGGCAAACAGCTGGCGCGATCCATTCTCCGCGAGTTCGACGATCAGGGTTTCACTGCAACCCATGACGCTTCGACAAACAACCTTATTAGCCATTACAGGCGCATGACAGGACGCGATGGCACGGTGCCGGAAGAGAGGCACTGACCAGGGCGCAGACAGGAGCCAATGAACAACGCCGTTCTTGTTGCCGACATCGGCGGGACCAAAAGCTGGGTATCGCTTTTCACTCATACGGATAACGGAGGCTGGCAGCAGGAGTCAACCAGGAAGTATCTGAACGAGCAGTACGGCGACCCCTTCCCGCTACTGAAGGATTTTCTTTCCCGTCTTGAACCGGATCGCTATCGCATCGCAGCGGCAGGCCTTGCAGTTGCCGGTCCTGTTCACGGCGAGGTTGCCGACCTTACCAACTTGCCGTGGACCATCGATGTCCCGCGGCTGAAACGTCAACTTGATCTTGATCAGCTGCTGCTCATAAACGACTTTCAGGCAGCAGCTCATGGGATTAGCCTTCTCGAAAAAGGGGACCTTGTCTGCCTGAATGACGTGTCTGTGGCAGAAGACGGGCTTGCAGTCATTACGGGTGCGGGTACAGGCCTTGGTCTTGCGTTGATGGGAAAATGCGCGCACCTGCTTGGACGTGCTGTCCATCCGACCGAGGCGGGCCACGCAGATTATGCACCTGCAAATGAACAGCAGCTTCGCCTGAGCAACTATCTGCATGAGACTTTGCGCATGGAGCGCGTGAGCTGGGAAACCCTGCTGTCCGGACACGGGCTTGTCCTGCTGGATGCCTTTCTGCGTGGCCAGGACCACGCTGTCCTCAAGACGCCGGAGACAGTAACAGCGGCAGCGGAACGCAGGGATATCTCCGCACGCCACGCAATCCGTCTTTTCTGGGATATCTACGCGGCCTGGATCGGGAATGTTGCCCTGATGTATCGACCTCTCGGGGGGCTCTATCTCTTTGGCGGCATGGCGAATAGGCTGAAAGCATGGTTCGAACCGGAGCGTTTCATGGAGGAGGCAGCCCGCAGGGCAGCAATGCAGGATCTCGTCCGGGAGACGCCGGTTTTTCTTGTAACCGATGAGCAGCTGGCGCTGAAAGGCGCGGTGGTCGCAGTCAATGAGTTGTTTTATTGAGGATTATTTAGGATGGTTATCGATACCAAAGAACAGCTGAAAATGCACAAGTACTATGTCGAGCCCAAGATCGTCACGGAGTTGACGCGCACGACGCTTGTGCTGGTTCTCGCGGGCGGAGAGGGCTCACGCCTGAAGGGTCTGACGCGCTGGCGCGCCAAGCCGGCAGTCCCGTTTGGCGGCAAGTACCGCATCATCGACTTCGCCCTCTCGAATTGTGTCAACTCCGGCTTGCGTCGCATCGGTGTCCTGACGCAATACAAGGCACATTCACTGATCCGACATCTGCAACGTGCCTGGTCCTTCATGCGTCCTGAAATCGGGGAATTCGTCGAGATCCTGCCTGCCCAGCAGCGGACCGCCAAGAAGCAGTGGTACCAGGGAACTGCAGATGCGCTTTACCAGAACCTCGACATCGTCAAGATCCACAGTCCCGACTACGTGATGGTGCTCGGCGGTGATCATATCTACACCATGGATTATTCCGAGATGCTTGTGAACCATGCGCAGTCCGGTGCTGATTTCACCGTTGGCTGCATCGAGGTTCCGCGAGCCGAGGCCAAAGAATTCGGCGTCATGTCAGTGGACGAGAACCTGCGCATCACGAAGTTTACGGAAAAACCGGAGGATCCGGATCCTGTACCGGGTAATCCGGATATGGCACTGGCGTCGATGGGCATCTATGTCTTCTCGACCAGTTTTCTTTACAACACCCTGATCGAGGATGCCGAGAAGGAAAAGTCCTCGCATGATTTCGGCAGGGACATCATCCCGTCGAAGATCGCTGACTCGGTGGCTCTTGCATACCCGTTCCGCAATGAGAACGGTGACCAGGCTTACTGGCGTGATGTTGGCACGGTGGAATCCTACTGGCAGGCCAACATGGAACTCTGCGAGGTGGAACCCGAGTTGAATCTCTACGCACGCGACTGGCCGATCTGGACGTACCAGACGCAGCATCCACCTGCAAAGTTCATCTTTGACGACGAGGGTCGCCGCGGGGAAGCGATCGACTCATTGATCTCCGCCGGATGCATCCTCTCGGGTGGCAGGGTCAAGCGCTCCGTGCTTTTTTTCCTGGCACGTGTCGAGGAGGGCAGCCTCGTCAAGGACAGTGTGATTCTGCCCAAGGTCCAGATCGGCAGGAACTGTATCATCAAGCGCGCCATCATCGACAAGAGTTGCATGATTCCCGATGGCATGCAGATCGGTGTGGACCTGGAGGAGGACAAGAAACGTTTCCATGTCACCCCCAACGGCATCGTCCTGGTGACCCCGAACATGCTCGGCCAGAATCTCTATTCACTGGAAGGTGAGGACTACGTGTGGACGCCGGAAAGCTGAACCTCGTTCTTTGCTGGCACATGCATCAGCCGCATTACCGCGACGGTATTGACGGCGAGTACCGGCTTCCCTGGGTCTATCTGCATGGTCTCAAGGATTACACGGACATGGCAGCGCATTTCGAGAATAACCCGAAGATGCGCGGTGTCATCAACTTCGCCCCTGTCTTGCTGGAACAAATCGAGGATTATGTCAGGCAACTCGAGTTGTGGCGTGAGTCAGGTCAGCCTACATTCGACCCGCTGCTCAACTATGTGATCGGTGCCACACCGATTCCAACTGATGCAGAGTCTCGTGTTGAAATCATCCGTGCCTGCCAGCGCTGCCATCATCCTCTGCTCATCGACCCCTACCCGGAGTTCCGCAACCTGGTTCACTGGTTCGATCATCTCAATCTCTACTACAGCGAACAGCATTCGCCGAGGGAGATGCTGACCTATCTGGACGAGCAGTATTTCGTTGATCTCCTGGTCTGGTATCACCTGGTCTGGTTCGGACACACTCTCAGGAATCATGAACTTATCCGGTATCTCATGGACAAGGGGCGTCACTTCTCCGGCGGCGATATGGAGCAGCTGGCCGTCCTGATCCACGACACCCTGGCCGGGCTGATTCCGCGCTATCGTGCACTGGCAGCTTCCGGCCAGATCGAGATCTCGATGACTCCGTATGGACATCCGATCGTGCCCTTGTTGCATGATTTTGAAAACATGCGCTGTGCATTGCCGGATGCGCCGGCACCGAAAACAGTGTCATACCCCGGCGGGAAGGAGCGTAACCGCTGGCACATGCAGCAGGGTATAGAACTCATGGAGCACCATCTTGGTGTGCGCCCGAAAGGCGTCTGGCTTTCCGAAGGGGGAGTCAGTGATGACGCCATGGACCTGCTCGACGAGTTTGACATCGCCTGGACGGCGACAGGGGAGGGTGTATGGCGCAACAGCAGTCAGAAATCAGGGCGTGCCGAAGACGAGGTCCACTCGCGTCGGGGACTCTTCTCGCCCTACACGCATGCAGACAATCGCGTCGAACTCTTCTTTCGCGATGACGGCCTCTCGGACCTGATCGGTTTCGAATACAGCAACTGGCATGCTGATGACGCCGTCGTCGATTTCATCAAACATCTGCGCAACATCCGTACATTTCTCGACGAGGATTCCGACAAGCATGTCGTGAGTGTCATCCTTGATGGAGAAAATGCCTGGGAGTACTACCCGGACAATGGCGCGAACTTTCTCGATGGCCTTTACAAGGCGCTGGTGGATGACCCGGACATCAATGTCATGAGTTTCTCCGGCGCCGTCGAGAGCGATATAGAGACGCGCGAGATGGAAAAACTCTGCCCCGGAAGCTGGGTCTATGGTTCCTTTTCTACCTGGATTGGCGAGAAGGACAAAAATCGCGCCTGGGAACTGCTCGTCGAGGCGAAGCAGGCATATGACGCCGTGATCAACCGCAAGGTTCTCACGTCCGAAGAGGAGCGGCTGGCGACTCAACAGCTCGCAGTTTGCGAGGGCTCCGACTGGTTCTGGTGGTTCGGTGATTACAACTCTCCGGAAAGCGTCAGCGATTTCGAGCAGCTTTTCCGGCGTCAGCTGCGATCTCTGTACAGGCTACTGCACCTGCCCGAACCGCCGGTTCTTGACGAGCCGGTTTCGGCCGGTGGCTCAAAGAGTGCCGAGAATGCCGGCACCATGCGCAGAAACTGATGTCAGCCCGTTTTCTCCAGGAGCGCCGTGCCGGTGTGCTGCTTCATCCAACCTCGCTACCTTCCGGGAGGCTTGGGCATGATGCCGAGCGATGGCTCGATCTGCTCCATGACGCCGGCATCAGTGTCTGGCAGGTGCTGCCTCTGGGGGTCACGCATGAAGACAACTCACCCTACCAGTGCCTCTCTGCCTTTGCGATGAATCCGGCACTCTTCGGGGACATGGATACCACAATGGTCGACAGTGTGGATTTTGAGCAGTGGAAAAGCACTCAACAACACTGGCTTTCCGATTTTGCAACCTTCATGGTCATCCGGCAGCAGCAGGCAGAAATTCCCTGGTATGACTGGCCCGATGAACTGCGACTGCGAGATCCGCAAGCGCTGGAATCATTTGTCTCGGAACATACCGCTGAAATTGCAGAAGTCTGCATGCAGCAGTATCTCTTCCACAGGCGCTGGGCAGAGATCCGCGAATATGCAAGGGAGCGCGGTATTCTCCTGTTTGGTGACATGCCGATCTTCATTGCCTACGACAGTGCCGACATCTGGGCCAATCCGGACCTTTTTCTGCTCAACGGCGACCTCAGGCCGGAATATGTCGCAGGTGTGCCGCCAGACTATTTTTCCGAGACAGGGCAGCGCTGGGGTAATCCACACTTCGACTGGGATCAGATGCAGCTGGATGATTTTGCCTGGTGGATGCAGCGTTTTGAACACCATTTCGACATCTTTGATATCGTCCGTATCGACCATTTCCGAGGTCTCGAGGCTGTCTGGATGATCCCGGAAAGCTCACCGACCGCGATCGACGGTTTCTGGCAGAAAACCCCGGGCGATTTGCTTCTCTCAACTCTTGGCAATCGCATCGGGGAATTGCCGCTGGTTGCAGAGGATCTCGGTTTCATCACCCCGGAGGTCGTCGCCCTCAGGAAAAAATACGGCTTGCCAGGCATGGCGGTATTGCAGTTTGGATTCGATGCATTCGATGACAATCCGCACAAGCCGAAGAACATCCATACCGATACAGTCGTCTATACAGGCACGCACGACAACAATACGACGCTGGGCTGGTATCTGTCACTCGATGCCGATGTGCAGGAGAATGTGCGCGCTGTGCTCGGTATGTCCGCGGAGCAGAGTGTCGTGGATACCCTGATAGACGTTGCCCTCAACACACAGGCGTGTCTGGCGGTCCTGCCGATGCAGGATCTGTTGCATCTTGGCGAAGAGGCTCGTATGAACCAGCCCGGCACAGTGGAAAACAACTGGAAATGGCGCTTTGACTGGCAGCAGCTGACACCAGCGCTCGTTGCGAAGACGAGAGAACGACTGCTCACAGCCGGACGCGCCGGAGTATGACATGACAGAGAGTCTGAAGCGCCTGCAGGACGGGCTGCATCATGATCCATTCGAGCTGCTTGGCAGGCACCCTCTGCCGGGCGGTGGTTTCATCATCCGTGCACTCATGCCATCGGCCGAGTCGGTCAGCGTGACGGGCGGAGGTGAGATGGAGCGTATTGAGGGTACAGATTTTTTCGAATATATCGACAAGGATGACAGTGTCCCAGATCATTACGAACTGCGGTATGTCGAGAAAGGCACCCCCGACCGCGATGTGAGGATCATCTCGCCTTATACCTTCCCGCCGAAGATCGGCGAGCTTGACATGCATCTCTTCAACGAGGGACGCCACCAGCATATCTGGAAAATACTCGGAGCAAACCCGGACACAATCGATGATATCGAAGGCGTGCTTTTTGCTGTCTGGGCGCCCGCTGTGCAGCGGGTCAGTGTAGTGGGTGATTTCAATGCCTGGGACGGTCGACGGCACCCGATGCGCTGCCGTGGTGCTTCAGGAATCTGGGAACTCTTCATTCCGGGAGTTGATGCCGGCAATGCTTACAAGTTCGAAATTCTCGGCAGGGAAGGACAGCTGGCGATCAAGACCGATCCCTATGCCCGGCAGATGGGCTTGCGACCAGAGACAGTCTCGCACACTCCATCCCGAAGCAGTTTCGACTGGCAGGATGAGAAATGGCTCGAGAGGCGCCGCAGCTTTGACTGGCAACACGAGCCCGTCGCAATCTACGAGTTGCATGCCGGTTCCTGGCAGCGTGACGATGATGGGGGGTTTCTGAACTGGCGCGAACTGGCCGATCGGCTGATACCTTACCTTCAGGAGATGCACTACACACACCTGGAGCTCATGCCGGTGGCGGAGCATCCGCTGGACGAGTCATGGGGTTACCAGGTCAGCGGTTACTATGCGCCCACTGCACGTTATGGTACGCCGGACGATTTCCGCTACTTCGTCGACCAGTGTCACACCCACGGGATTGGTGTCATGCTCGACTGGGTCCCGGCTCATTTCCCGCGGGACGATTTCGCCCTGGCGCGTTTTACGGGCGAACCCGTCTATGAACATGCCGATCCGCGTCGCGGGGAACATCAGGACTGGGGTACGCTGATTTTCGATTACGGGCGCAACGAGGTCCGCAATTTTCTCATCGCCAATGCGCTCTACTGGATCGAGGAATTCCATATCGACGGGCTGCGGGTCGATGCTGTTGCGTCGATGCTCTATCTCGATTACTCCCGCAAGGAGGGCGAGTGGTTGCCGAACCAGTTTGGCGGTCGTGAAAACCTCGATGCCATCGCTTTCCTGCGCGAGCTCAACGAGGTTGTCCACGGCCGTTTTCCCGGCGTGCTGACAATCGCAGAGGAATCGACTGCCTGGCCGATGGTCTCGCGACCGGTCGAACTCGGCGGGCTTGGCTTTACCATGAAGTGGAACATGGGCTGGATGAACGACAGCCTTGCCTACATCGAGAATGACCCTGTCCATCGCAAGTATCATCACAACCTGCTGACCTTCAGCCAGCTCTACGCATGGACAGAGAATTTCGTGTTGCCGCTGTCACATGACGAGGTCGTGCACCTGAAACGCAGCATGCTGAGCAAGATGCCCGGGGACTACTGGCAGAAGATGGCGAATCTGAGGCTTTTCTACTGCTGGCAGTATGCACACCCTGGCAAGAAACTGCTCTTCATGGGCGGGGAACTCGGCCAGTGGCACGAGTGGAACCAGGCGCAACCACTGGACTGGCCACTGCTGCAGGTCGAGGCGCACGCGGGTATCCGTCGCCTCGTGAGTGATCTGAACCGGCTCTACTGTGACGAGCCGTCACTGCACCGTCATGACTTCGAGCCACAGGGCTTTCGCTGGATCGACTGCCATGATACCGAGCAGTCCGTACTGAGCTTTATCCGCTATGGCGATGATGGAGAAGCTGTTCTCTGTATCCTCAATTTCACGCCCATCCCCAGGCATCATTACCGGCTTGGCGTCCCGCAGGCAGGCAGCTACCGCGAGATCCTGAATTCCGATTCAGCCTTCTATGGCGGAACCAACAGTGGCAATGGCGGTGATATTCCCGTGGAGGAGAGCGCCTGGATGGGCTTTGAACACTCAATCGAAATCACCCTGCCACCTCTTGCGACACTCTTTCTGAAGGCTGGCTGATGAATGTTCTCTTCACGGCAAGCGAATCCTACCCGTTGCTGAAGACCGGCGGGCTGGGCGATGTCGTTTACAGCCTGCCGCATGCACTCAGCGGGCTCGGCCTTGATGTGCGGGTGTTGCTGCCAGGCTACCGGGATATTCTCTCACAGCTCGATGATATCCAGATCACCGGGTGGCTAACTGTGCAGGGCGCAGGGCGCACGCATGATGTGCGTATTCTTTCCGCCAGCCATCCCGGTTTCAAACTGCGCCTGTGGATCGTCGACTGTGCCGAGCTGTTCGACCGCCCCGGTAATCCTTACCTGCATCCCGATGGATACGACTGGCCGGACAATGCAGAGCGGTATGCGGTCTTCTCGAGAGCGGCTGCCATGCTTGCGATGGATGTGCTCGAAAGCGGATGGCGTGCCGATGTCGTCCACAGTCATGACTGGCAGACCGGGCTGGTGCCGGCGCTGCTCGCGATGGAGACACATCCGCCGCGCATGATTTTCACGATTCACAACCTTGCCTATGGCGGGCACTTCTCCCACGACGAGTTCATGCAGCTCAAGCTTCCGGGCCACTGGTGGTCCGGTGAAGGTATCGAGTTTTATGGCGGTTTCTCCATGCTGAAGGCGGGCCTCGTCTACTCGGATGTCATTACCACGGTCAGCCCCACCTATGCCGATGAGATCTGTACACCGGCTTTCGGCTATGGCATGGAAGGTATCCTGCAGGCCAACAGACACAAGTTGCACGGCATCCTCAACGGTGTCGATACGTCCGTCTGGAATCCCTCGACCGATACCTGGCTGACGGCGCACTACTCGGCGAAAAGACGTAATCCCGGCAAGCGTAACAACAAGGCAGCCTTGCTGGGCCACTTCTGCGCAACCGTCACTGACCGCCTGCTCTCTGCTCCTCTCCTGGGCATGGTCAGCCGCCTCGTGGAGCAGAAAGGCGTTGACCTCGTCCTTGAGGTCATTCCTGAGCTGCTCAAGCGCACCAATGCAAACTTCGTCTTTCTGGGTGCCGGTCATCACCACCTGGAGAACAGAATCACGGACCTCTCGCGACAGCATTCACAACGCATTTTCAGCCATATCGGCTACTCCGAGGAGGTCGCTCACCAGCTCGAGGCCGGTGCCGATATCTTCCTGATGCCCTCGCGCTTTGAGCCCTGTGGACTGAACCAGATGTACAGCCTGCTCTATGGAACACTGCCTGTTGTGAATAATACGGGCGGGCTTGCAGATACCGTTGTTGACGCAACCGACGACAACATCGCAAACAGAACGGCCACCGGTTTCGTGATGAAGACACCTACTGCGCAAGGGCTGCTCGAGGCGATCGACCGTGCGCTTGAACTGCATGCCAATCCACGCATCTGGAACCAGTTGCAACGTACGGCCATGGAGAAGGATTTTGGCTGGGAGAAGAGCGCGCTGGAATATATCTTGCTGTATGAAAACAGCCATGCCGCATAAGAACTGGATAGATCCATGAACGAACCAAAAGCTTCCGAACTCTGTCTTCTGCCTCTCGAGCGACTCAAGTCCGACCCGGAGGAGCTGCAGGCGGATTTTCTGCATTATCTCAATCGCCATCTGGGGCGTTTTCTCGGCTGTTCACCCAACTACATGTATGCCGCCATGGCCTACACATTGCGAGACCGCCTGATCACCGACTGGCGTGATACCTGGATCGAGTACAAGGAACCAGGGGTGCGGCGAGCCTACTACATGTCACTGGAATTCCTGATTGGACGTTCCCTCGGTAACCACATACTCAACATGGGGCTGGAGACCGAGGTAGAACGCGCATTGCATGACATGCTCCTCGATACCGAGGAGATCATGGAGAACGAACCTGACGCCGGGCTCGGCAATGGTGGTCTGGGGCGCCTTGCGGCCTGCTTCATTGACAGCTGTGCAACCTTGCAACTGCCCGTCATCGGATATGGCATCCGCTACGAGTACGGCATGTTCCGCCAGGAGATCAGGAATGGCAGGCAGGTTGAGGAGCCTGATCACTGGTTGCGGGATGGCAACCCATGGGAGCTGGAGCGCCCCGAGTATACACAGCGCATCCATTTTGGCGGCCATACCGAGATCTACAAGGATGAAAAAGGCAGGAACCGTGTGCGCTGGATCGATACCAACGACATCCTCGCCGTTCCCTATGATGTGCCTGTCTCGGGTTATCGGAACAAGACGGTCAATACCCTGCGGTTATGGAAGGCGACAACGACCGACGAGTTCAACCTGGATGAATTCAATGCCGGCTCCTATACGGAGGCAGTTGCGGCAAAGAATGATGCTGAACATATATCCATGGTCCTCTATCCGAATGACGCCAGCGAAAGCGGGAAGGTGTTGCGCCTGCGCCAGCAATATTTCCTCGCGTCGGCCAGCTTGCAGGATGCGGTTCGTATCTGGGAATACGCCGAAGGTGGGCCCTACTACGAGCACTTCTCGCGCGACAACGTCTTTCAGATGAACGATACCCACCCGACGATCGCGGTGGCCGAGCTCATGCGCATTCTTATCGATGAGAAACAACTCGAGTGGGAAGATGCATGGCATATCACAACGACTTGCATGGCCTACACCAACCATACCCTGCTTCCGGAAGCACTCGAGAGGTGGCCCGTTGCCATGTTCGAACAGCTGCTACCGCGCCTGCTCGAGATCATCTACGAAATCAATGCACGTTTCCTGGAAAAGGTTGCGATGAAATGGCCGGGCGATACCGATCGTTTGAGCCGCATGTCGATTATCGAGGAGAATGGCGAGCGCTACGTGCGCATGGCCTACCTTGCCATCGTCGGCAGCTTCTCGATCAATGGTGTGGCAGCGCTTCATTCCCAGCTGCTGGTTGACGGTCTCTTCCGTGATTTTTACGAGCTCTGGCCACATAAGTTTAATAACAAGACCAACGGCGTCACGCCGCGTCGATGGATCGCACATGCCA
Organism: Gammaproteobacteria bacterium; assembly: GCA_037385685.1. GTDB lineage: Bacteria > Pseudomonadota > Gammaproteobacteria > Chromatiales > Chromatiaceae > Sva-25. The sequence continues at coordinate 22,415 of JARRMW010000007.1, read as the reverse complement.
ATCCGATGATGACAGGGCTTATCAGCAGCCGTCTCGGAGAGGATTGGATTCACGACCTGTCCCGTATCAGTGAGCTCAAGACCTATGCCGATGAGGAGCTGCATACCGAGTTCCACGAAGCATGGCGCGAGGTCAAGCGTGAGAACAAGAAACGTCTCGCAGCGCTCGTCCGGAAGGAGTGTGGTATCGATTTTCCAATCGATTCCCTGTTCGATGTCCAGGTCAAGCGCATCCATGAATACAAGCGCCAGCTGCTCAATATCCTGCACGTGATCCATCTCTACAACAGGGTCAAGCGTGGTGATACCGACAATTGGGTCAACCGCTGCGTGCTCATCGGCGGCAAGGCTGCTCCCGGTTATGCAATGGCCAAGGACATTATCAAGCTCATCAACAATGTAGCGCACATGGTCAACAATGACCCGGACGTGGGTGAGAAGCTCAAGCTTGTCTTCTTTCCGAACTACCGGGTTTCGAGCATGGAAGTCATCGCGCCGGGAGCCGATCTTTCAGAGCAAATCTCGACTGCCGGCAAGGAGGCTTCCGGCACAGGTAACATGAAATTCATGATGAATGGTGCCCTGACGATCGGGACCTATGACGGCGCCAATATCGAGATCATGGAAGCGGTTGGCGAGGAAAACTTTTTCCTGTTTGGTTTGCGGGCGGAGGATGTGCAAAACCTGCGGCATCACTACAATCCCCAGCAATATATCGACCAGGATGGCGACCTGCAGGCTGTCATTCGTCTGCTTGAATCGGGTTATTTCAACGCGCGTGAGCCCGGCATTTTCAACAACATCATCAACTCACTGAAAAGTCCTTCCGACCCGTGGATGACGCTTGCCGATTTCCGGAGTTATGTGGATGCCCAGCAGCGCGTGAATGATGCCTGGCACTACAAGCATGCCTGGACGCGCATGAGTATCCTCAACACGGCTTGCAGCGGTTTCTTCTCGACTGACCGCACGATGCAGCAATACAACGAGGAGATCTGGAAACTCGAACCCGTCATTGTCGGTGAATGACAACGCCAGATGCGCATCGACAAGCCACTTCTGCTTCTCGCATTGCTGCTGGCGCTGGTACTGTCGGCATACGTGCTTGGCTGGATTCCCTGGCCATTCGGCATCCTCATCATCCTGATCTTGCTGGTTGCGCGCGTCAGCTACCTTCAGAGTCGCAAGCTCCGGAAAGATGACAGGAAGAAGTGACAGGGTATCCGAAGCCCTGTCAGCCTTGCTGGAACAGGATGTCGCGTGCTACCTGCGTGATGGCGGAGACGGCCGGGTTCTTGATACGGCGTTCTGCCGATATCAGGTAGTAACGCTCGGTGAGTTCGTCTGTACGCCCGATGATCCTGACGCCGTACTTATCGAGAACATCTTTTTCGACCGCAGTCGGTGAGGTGAAGACGCCCGCTCCACGTTCGCCAAACGCTTTCATCAGCGCCCTGTCATCGAACTCCGCAATGACGACAGGGTTGATGTTATTGCTTTCCAGCCACTGGTCGAGATCGCGGCGCAGGCTGCTGCCGCTGGAAGGCATGAGCATGGTCATGCCATCCAGCGAGTGAGGAAAGCCGGCCTGGAGTTCATCCGCCTTATCGGGTGTGGAGAAGAAACTCACGCCGGATTCACCCAGAAGGTGGTTATAGGCGCGGATATTCAGGGTCGGATTGATCGGGCTGTCTGCCAGGACCGCGTCGAGTTTGTGGACGGAGAGGTCGGCAAGCAGGTCGACGAGAGGCGCCTCGCTGCAGATCAGCCTGACCGATTCCTGCATCTGAAGAATCGGTTCCAGCACTCTGTAGGCAAGCAGCTTGGGCACGATCATGGCAACTCCGACCCGCAGGGTAATGCTTGCCCCGGGCGTCTTGCCTGCAAGCACATCCTGGAGTTCTACACCAAGCCTGAACATCTCATCGGCATAAGAGAAGACCATTCTCCCCGTTTCAGTCAGTATCAGGTTGCGGCCTTCTCGTCGAAAGAGTTTTCCCCCGATCTGTCCCTCGAGGTCGCGTAGCTGGCCGCTGATGGTCTGCGGCGTGACAAAGAGTGCCTCGGAGGCACGCGCGATGGAGCCATGACTTGCCACGGCCCAGAAATAGCGCAGGTGCTTGAGATTGAGGTTCAGATTATGCATCGCGGCTTATGCGATCCTGTTACGCATTGGGGACTGCAAGGAAAGCATCATTTCATCACAGCAGTCAGGTTCGCTCCAGTGTCCGGGTGAGATGACTGCGTCTCGTGCGATACCTTGTGTTCCATCGTTAACTCGCTGTGTTGGTCTTGATTTGCATGTTGGCTGGTGTGCAGTCTCCAGGGGCTGTGCGAGATGCACAAGAAGAAAATCTTATCCTGATCATGCATCAGCCCATTCTGTATGAGTCTGTAGTGTCCGTGATGGAATTTGTACTTCGTAATCTTCTGAATCAACCGGGAAAAGAAGGATTCCTGTTGACGGTCCACTTCGGATATTTCGATGAATGACTGACCTGAATTCGAACAACTTACAGCTTCCACAGTCATCATGCAGTCCCCATATCCAGAATGTCATCACATACCTCATGAGGAGTTGCCATGTACCACCAGTCGCTTTCGGAAGTGCTGCCCAACGCAATTCACGATCAGCTCACACGAGGAAGACAACTTCACCTCATCGACGTCAGACCGGCCTATGACTTCGAGCAAGGGCATCCGGTCGGTGCAATTTCAATTCCCTGTGAATGTATCAGTCGAACAGAGATCCGCCGTCGCCTTGGTGACAAGGCGGGGAGAGACAAACCCATTTACCTGATTTCGCGCCACGGCGAAAAGGCAGCCGAGGCCGCCAGGAAACTGCATGCGGAAGGCCTTACGCAGTGCCTTCTGGTACGTGGCGGTACACATGCCTGGGCTCAGGATTACCCGCTCTCATAAATGAAGTCGTCTGGTGTGTGATTTTGACCAGGCGCGTTCATAACCAAACAAGTGGCATGGTTAAAACGATCGCTTGCTGTGAACAGGGCCCGGATGCATGAAATCACCGCTAACACGCAGTGTCATGGGCTTCAGGGCAAGGTCTCGTTTACTGACTGGAGCAGGGCACAAGAAACCACAGTTTTTACTGGATTGAATGTGAAGGTTGACTGGCCAATACTAATAACCGACCAAATTGCTAGGTATTTGCACAATGAGCACAACAGCCGAACAAATCAAGAGCTATGTCGAGAGCGGTTACGAGCACGGATTCGTGACCGATGTTGAAACAGACATTATCCCGCCAGGTTTGAACGAAGACGTCATTCGCCAGATATCCGAGCGCAAGTCGGAACCTGAATGGCTACTGGAATATCGATTGAAGGCATTTGCACACTGGCAACAGATGGAGACGCCGGAGTGGTCATCCGTCCATCACCCCCGCATCGATTTCCAGAAAATCTCCTACTTCGCCGCACCCAGGAAGAAGGACGGGCCCAAAAGCCTCGATGAAGTCGATCCGGAACTGCTGCGTACCTACGAGAAGCTTGGCATTCCTCTCGATGAGCAAAAGGCGCTGGCCGGCGTTGCTGTTGATGCCGTATTCGACAGCGTTTCTGTCGCGACCACTTTCAGAAAGCAACTGGCAGAGGCAGGTGTGATCTTCTGTTCCATTTCCGAGGCAGCGCAGGAATATCCCGATTTGCTCAGGGAATACCTGGGATCCGTCGTACCGCACACAGACAACTTCTATGCGGCACTCAATGCAGCGGTATTTACCGACGGAACTTTCGTCTACATACCGAAAGGCGTGCGCTGCCCGATGGAGCTTTCGACCTACTTCCGCATCAATGCAAGTAACACGGGGCAATTTGAGCGAACCCTCATCATTGCAGACGACAACAGCTATGTCAGTTACCTCGAAGGGTGCACAGCGCCCATGCGAGACGAGAACCAGCTCCATGCAGCAGTGGTCGAGCTCATCGCCATGGAAGATGCCGAGATCAAGTACTCGACGGTGCAAAACTGGTATCCGGGTGACGAGCACGGCGTTGGCGGTATCTACAACTTCGTGACCAAGCGTGGCGACTGCCGCGGGGACCGTTCTCACATCTCCTGGACGCAGGTCGAAACCGGTTCTGCAATCACCTGGAAGTACCCGAGCTGCATCCTTCGCGGCGATGATTCTGTCGGTGAGTTCTACTCGGTTGCCGTAACGCGCGGCAGGCAGCAAGCTGATACCGGCACCAAGATGATTCATATCGGGCGTAATACCACGAGCACGATTATCTCTAAAGGCATCTCCGCTGCCGAAGGGCAACAGTCCTATCGTGGTCTTGTCCGCATCGCCGGCAAGGCCGAGAACGCCCGCAATTATACCCAGTGCGATTCACTGCTGATCGGTGACAAGTGCGGAGCGCATACCTATCCATATATCGAGGTCAAGAACCCCTCTGCCAAGCTCGAACATGAAGCCACAACTTCAAAGATCAGCGATGACCAGCTTTTCTACTGCAGGAGTCGCGGCCTGTCCGAGGAGGATGCGATCTCGCTGATCGTGAACGGGTTCTGCAAGGAGATCTTCAATGAACTGCCCATGGAATTTGCCGTGGAAGCCCAGAAACTACTTTCCGTCAGCCTTGAAGGCGCTGTCGGCTGAATGAGGAGACGAAACATGCTTACGATCGAGAATTTGAAAGCCGCCGCCGGTGAAAAAGAGATCCTCAAGGGCCTCGACCTGCAGGTCAATGCGGGTGAAGTGCATGCCATTATGGGCCCGAATGGCTCCGGCAAGAGCTCCCTGGCGCACATCCTCGCCGGGCGGGAAGGGCTGGATGTGACTGGCGGGTCAGTGAGCTTCGATGGCAATGACCTGCTCGAGCTGGAACCCGAGGAACGTGCCGCGGCCGGGGTCTTCCTTGCCTTCCAGTATCCTGTCGAACTTCCGGGTGTCAACAATACGCACTTTCTCAAGGAAGCACTCAATGCCCAGCGTAGAAACCGTGGCGAGGAGGAGCTCGACTCGGTCGCTTTCATGAAGCTCGTCCGGGAGAAGATGGAACTCGTCTCCATGAAACCCGAACTGCTCAAGCGGCAGGTCAATGCCGGCTTCTCCGGAGGGGAGAAAAAGCGTAACGAGATTCTGCAGCTGACACTGTTCGAGCCGCGCCTCGCGATCCTCGATGAGACGGACTCGGGCCTTGATATTGATGCGTTGCGCACAGTCTCGGAAGGTGTCAATGCTGTGCGCAGCGAAGAGCGCGCGATCATCCTCGTCACCCATTACCAGCGTCTTCTCGACTATATCGAACCTGACTTCGTGCATGTACTGGCCGACGGGCGCATCATCAGGTCGGGTGACAAGACGCTTGCGCTTGAACTCGAAAAGAAAGGCTACAACTGGATCACCGACAGCGAGGCGGCGTGAAATGAATCAGTCTGAAGGTACATTAATCCGTCAACTGGTCTCTGATCACCAGCCAGCAGAGACGAGTCGCGATGAGAACCCCTGGCTGAGTGTCCTGAAAAAGGAAGCGGCATCATGGTTTTGTGACATGCCACTGCCCAACCGCAAGATGGAGGCATGGCGCTACACGCCAATTGAATTTATCAACAAGACCGCTTTCAGTCTGGATGCAGAAGAAGCACCATTCGAAGCGCTCGCGCCGAGTGATATCGAGGAGCTATTGCTCCCTGGAAGTGAAACGAGCGACAGGATCGTTTTTGTCAATGGCCGCTATGCGCCCGGACTCTCCTGTTTGGAAACAGGCAACGGCATAACACTGCATACACTTGCAGGAGACAGCAAGCTCCCATCCGGGTTCAAGAGGCAAATCGGACATGCCGACTTGTCAGGCCGCTTCTTCTTTACACTCAACAATGCGCTGATGTCAGATGGCGCTGTCATCCACGTCAACAAGCAGGGTAGTGAACGTCGCCGACTCGAGTTGCTCCACATCACAGTTGGTATGCCTGATCCTGTGATTCACAACCCTCGCCATCTGGTTGTTCTTGAGAGCAATGCCAGTCTCGAACTCGTCGAACGCTATACCAGTCTTGGCAAGAGCAGCTATTTCAACAATGCCGTCATCGATATTCACTTGTCAGAAGAGAGTGATCTGCTGCACACGCGTCTTCAGGAAGAGAGCGAACTTGCACAGCATCTTAGTCACCTGACAGTGAGACTGGAGGCGCGTAGTAATTACCAACAGGTCAGCCTCGCGTCGGGTGGAGCCTGGTCGCGGACTGACGCGCAAATCATCTTTAACGGCGAACATGCCCATGCCGAGCTTGACGGTCTGATCCTTGCGGGCAGCAAACAGCTGAATGATGTCCATCTGGAAGTGCTCCACGAGGTGCCGAACTGTACGAGTCGCGAACATTTCAAGGGGCTGCTCAGCTCCAATGGAAAAATTGTCTTTGACGGAAGGATCCTCGTCGCTCGCGATGCACAGAAGACCGAGGCTGCACTGAACAACGAGAACCTCATGTTGTCTCGCTCGGCCGAGGTTGACACCAAACCACAGCTCGAGATTTTCGCGGATGATGTGAAGTGCAGTCACGGAGCCACGGTTGGCGAACTCGATCCCGAGATGCTTTTCTACCTCAGGTCACGCGGCATCCCGAAAGCGGAAGCCGAACGCATGCTCTGCACAGCCTTTGCCAACGAGGTTGTCTCGCGTATATCCGAGACGCCAATCCGCAATCATGCGAAGCGCATGGTGCTGCAGCGTCTCGCGAATCAGGGCGAGATGGCATGAATCAGATGACCAACATCACAAACCCCGGGCCATCAGTCGCACAGCATGGAGATGAGGCGATGCTGGAAGCGATCATCGCGCAAATCAGGACGATCTATGATCCCGAGATACCAGTCAATATCCATGATCTCGGCCTGATTTATGCGATTGATATTACCGGTGACAACAGTGTTCTGATCAGGATGACCCTGACAGCACCTGCCTGCCCGGTTGCCGGCACGATGCCCGGCATGGTTGAGGAGGCTGTGAAGGCTATTCCCGATGTGACCGATTGCACGGTCGAGCTTGTCTGGGATCCGCCCTGGAACAGGGAGATGATTAGTGACGAGGCAAAGCTCGAACTCGGCATACTCTGAAATATAACCAGTGAACCAGTTAATGAAACGAAGGTACCAGAACCATGGCTATACAACTGACTGAAGCGGCTGCCTCTCATGTCAGCCAGCAGCTTGCAAAACGCGGCAAGGGTGAAGGTCTGCGTGTTGGCACCAAAAAGAGCGGGTGCACAGGCTACGCCTACACCGTTGACTATGCCGATGCAATCAGCGAAGAAGATCATGTCTTCGAAAGTCATGGCATTCGCGTGGTGACTGACAAGGCATCGCTTCCATTGCTCGATGGCATGACGATTGACTTCGTCACCTCCAATGTCCTCAACCAGGGATTCGAGTTCATTAATCCAAACGTCAAGGATATGTGTGGCTGCGGAGAGTCTTTCAATGTCCAGCCCGGCTGAAAAGCTCACCTCTGCACTCATCGAGGATTTTGAGTTTCTGGAAGACTGGCCTTCACGCTATGCCTACCTGATCGAACTCGGAGAGAAATTGCCTGCACTTGATGAGCGTTACCGCACCGAGGACAACCGTGTCAAAGGCTGCATGAGCCAGGTATGGGTGCATGCAGCCCAATCTCCTGGCAGTCGCAAGATCGATTACACCGGTGACTGTGATACTGCCATTATCAAGGGTATTCTCGCGGTGCTGATCGAGTTGATGTCAGGCCTGACTGTGGAAGAGATTGAAGAGCTTGACCTGGAGTCGCTGTTCGATGCGCTGCAGCTCAGGGAGAATCTCAGCCCCAGTCGTCATTTTGGCGTCTATGCCATTGTCGAGCTCATGAAGCAGCAGGCTCGTGAAACCGGCGCTTCTCCGGCTCGCCTGACCTGATCCCGTGGCCGCAAACAGCGGGCGCTTCCTTCCCTTCTTGTGACCACTTCCGGGGTGCAGTGCCAGTTTCGCTTCTTGCACTCGCTTGAGACGTAACACTGGCCTTCTTCCCGGTTGATTCGGGGCAATTTGCCTGGTGAATGCCTCCGGGGAGTTGTCGCATTTGGCATGATAAAAAAAGGGCTCCTGTGTGGAGCCCGGAAGATCACCTGGGATGGTGGGAGTGAATTGAATGGTGAAGCAGCCCTGCATGGCACGGACCGCTTCACCTCGCGGGGTCTACTATGGGTCCTTCACACCTGGATTGATTTCCGATCCCTCATACGCTGATTTCTTCTGACAGATGGTCCGTGCATGAGTGCATTGATGTGTATTCTGTTCATACAGGGCACCTGGCACTATTGCAGGGCCTGCCTGGCCTCGTTCTCGAGCTGCTCTGGAAGCCCGGCAGGCAGTTCGAACGCCCGGGCGAGCCTGTCGAGGTGATCCCGTTCATCCGGATGGTCGATATCGATCACAAGACAGGAGGCCAGATAGACTTCGGATTTCTGTTCCATGCTGGCAGATGCATCGAGTAGTTCCTCGATACCAATCTCCCGCTGGAGCAAATCGAAGATGGCCCCCTTGGTTTCTGCCGACAGAGACATCTTTTCGACGACATCATGGAGTCGGTTCTGCTCTTTCTGATCAAGGTGTCCGTCGGCTTTTGCCGCTGCAATCATTGCTTTGATCAGGGTTAGCTCGGTGATGGGATGTTGTAACTGCGGCGGATCGATCACATCCCTGCCGGAAACCGCTGTGACGGCAGGGCCTGTTTGCGCTGCTGTATTGCCTTGCTCTTCTTTCCAGTTGCGATACGCGTTGAATGCGAGTCCGCCAAGTACTGCTGCACCACCGTAGCTTGCAGCCTTGCTTGCGAACTTCCTCGCTGACTTGTTGCCCATGAGCAGTGCCATGAGTCCACCCGCAGCCGCACCGCCAACCAGACCACCGGGTATTTTTCCGGATAACTGGGACATGTTGTCACCCAGGCCCCTGAGCATGTCGCTGCTGCCGGTGCCTTTGGAGTTATTGCCGCCAGTCAGTGATTTCAGAAGATCCTGCATCATGTTGTGTTTGTCCTGTAAAAACTGTTTCTGTGAGTCCAGGCCGGCAAGTCATTGGTAGACCGTGACGCTGGCCTGGGAGTAATAATGACGGTATCCATGCATCAAAAAAATTCAAAAAAACAGATCTATTATTCGAAAAAACCGATGTTTTAATGCCAGTTCACAGAGGGGATACACAGCGCTTTCAAGGGGCCCGGATCCTGCCGGTTGATCCTGATCAACGCTGTGGGCGTTGCGGTTGATATTCACTCGCCAACTGCTAGCTTTTAGAGAGGTGTATATCCCTGTTTTAAGCAAGGGAATTTGCCAAAAACAAGAACCAAAAGAACCAAAGGAGACCATCATGATTCGTACTCTCGTCTGTTTACTGCTGCTGTCTGTCGTGTCCTTTGTCCAGGCTGCCCCCGAGCAAGTTGTTACCGTTCAGGGTGCCAAGCCGCAGGCACCGCACCATGTCACCTCCGAAGTCTGCAAGGCATGTCATCTCGATATCTACAACCAGTGGGCGGTTTCGATGCATGCCAAGAGTACGGCACTCAAGGATCCCATCCACGGTTTCATGTATCGCAAGGTGATGGGGGATCCGCTGCAGGAGGAGCTGCGCAACAAGAAAGGCCAATACCCGGTTTGCCTGAAGTGCCACGCACCGGCTGCTGCGATGGACAAGAAAACGAACCTCCAGGCTATCGCCTCCTACAACGAGGGGGTTAACTGCATCACCTGCCACTTGTTGAAAAACTACAAGGGGCCGAAAAATGCAGACGGCAAGCTGCAACTGGGCACTGATGCGTATGAGATTTCGTCAACGCATCTGCAGGGGGCTTCCGGCAAGGTCTACACGACCTTGCCCACTGCCGATTCGGAGAATCCGGGTACGCCGTCATTCCACCCATTCCCGATGGAACCGAACCCGGGAGTGCTGAAATCCAACGATCTTTGTCTCGGCTGCCATTACCAGCGCAACAATGCCAAAGGTGTTCCGCTTTGCCAGACTGGGCCAGAGTATGTAGCCAGTGACGCATTCACCACTTGCCAGTCATGCCACATGCCGGTCATCAACGGGGTTGCAAGCCATAGCCTCGGTGGTGGTCATGACAAGGACATGGTTTCCAAGGCGCTGGTCATGATGATGGCGACCGTCAGCGAGGGTGACGTCGTCCAGGCCAGGATAACCCTGCATAACAAACTACCCCACAAGTTTCCGACGGGAGCACCTTTCCGGAACGTTTATCTAAAGGTCACGGCCTACAACGCAGAAGGGGAGAGGCTCTGGCAAAACTTCGAAACGCATCCCGTAAAGGAGGATCCGGATGCGATGTTCATGTACAAGCTCGGTGACGAGGAGGGCAAGCCGTCGGCGCCACCGGTTGCAACACAGGTGCTTGGTGATACGCGTCTGAAACCGAACGAAATACGCGAGCTTGTTTACAGCATTCCGGCCGAAGGTGTGAGCCTCATCCGCGCCGAGGTGCTCTACAATCTCTTGCTGCCGTCACAGCACGAGGCAATGCGGGAAGTGCTGACCGATGTCTTGCGGGCTCCCGTGCTGGCTGCTGCTGCCGAGGCGACTATCCAGTAAGCTTCAGGCACTGGTTTAAGACGCATTGCTAGCAGGCTGAATAAAACAGCATTATTCGGCCTGCTTCGATGCGTTTTACAGCTGAAGTGTATACACTATGAAGAAATGAAAAATTCCGGGGGTCACCGTGAATTCGGAAAAAGTCGTCTTCAGCTTCTTTATCGTACTGTCACTTACGCTCAATTTCGGTTTCGTCTATGGCGATATCGATAATCCGCAGCATCATCCTGTCTATGAGTTCTTCGCAGTCATCGTTGTCAACCTGATCGCGACCATCCTGAAATTCGGCGACAGGACCCAGCTTGGTGCCGTACTGCTTTCGACCAGCCTCGTGGCAGTGCTGCAACTCATCGTCGCGGCGATTCTCTGGGCTTTTGTTGTCAACGTGACCGATACAGGCATGACACCTTCGGCCATGGCGATGATCGTTGCCCTGTCTGCCGGAGCATTGATGGCGAATGTCATCTCGGTCATCCTGCTGCTCATAGAAACCGTGATGCTGCGCAGATAGCCACCATCGGTATGCATCCCCATGGATAGCATCATCTACCTCGTCTTCCGGAACATGCGTCAGCCGTTGCTGACGCTCCTGCTGGCCTATTCCATTTCGATACTCGGCCTGGTCCTGATTCCCGGCCAGGATGCTGACGGAAACCCGGTGCATATGGGGTTCTTCCACGCTTTCTACTTTGTCAGCTACACTTCGACGACCATCGGTTTCGGCGAACTTCCCGGGACCTTCACCGATGCGCAACGCATGTGGGTCATTGTCACCATCTATGCCACGGTCATCTCCTGGATCTACGCAATTGGTACGCTTCTTTCACTGATCCAGGGTGATTCCTTTCAGCGTTACATCACCGAGAGGCGCTTTGCGAAGAAGGTCAACAACCTCAGAGAACCTTTCTACGTTATCAATGGTCACGGCAATGTCGGGAAAGAGCTGGTCACGGAGCTGACTGACAGGCATCAGCGTGTCGTTGTCGTAGACAAGGATCAGCAGTCTGTGCAGATGCTGTCACTATTGAACCTGCGCGAGTCGGTCCCTGCGTATGCGGGTGACTCGGCGGATCCCGAGGTGCTCAAGCTTGCAGGCCTACAGCTGCCCTACTGTGAAGGTGTCGTTGCCCTGACGAGTAGCAACGAGACCAACCTAAAGATCGCGATTACCAGCAAGCTGCTGAATCCGGAGCGCACCGTGATCTGTCGCGCAGACTCCGCCGAAGTCGAGAAGAACATGGAGTCCTTCGGTACGAACTACATCGTGGATCCGTTTGATACCTTCGCGATGCATTTGTCTGTCGCCCTGCAATCGCCCGGTCTCCACCTCCTGCGTGAATGGCTCAGCGGGGTTTCCCACGGCGCCCTGACCGAGCCCGTCTATCCTCCGCAACATGGAAAGTGGATCCTGTGTGGCTATGGTCGGTTTGGCAAGGCGGTCTACGATAAGCTCACCTCGGAAGGGCTGGACGTTGTCGTCATCGAGGCGACACCAGACCTGACCGGAACGCCGCAGGCAGGTTGTGTCGTGGGCAAGGGGACCGAGGCAGAAACGCTCATGGAAGCCGGTGTCGATGAAGCCGTCGGAATCGTTGCCGGCACCGATCTCGATGTCGATAACCTCTCCATCGTCATGACAGCCAAGGAGATCAACCCCGATCTGTTCGTGATCCTGCGCCAGAACCAGCGCCGTAACCAGGCAATCGTCGATGCTGTGCATGCCAACATGGTCATGCAGCCAAACCAGATTATCGCCAGCCGTATCCGGATTCTGCTCGCCACACCGATGCTGCCGGATTTCATCGATCTTGCCAAGGCCGAGGGGGATGACTGGGCTTGCGAACTTGTCAGCCGCATCATTGCGATCTCGAGCCAGGAAGTCCCTGACATCTGGGAGCTCACGATAGACAGGAATCAGGCATGTGCAGTCTTCGAAGTGCTTGAATCGAATGGCCAGCCGATCACCGTGGGCGACCTCATGCGTAACCCGCGTGAGAGGGACCGCTATCTTCCGGCGATCCCGCTCCTGCTGATTCATGAGGATGACGAAGGGACGAACCAAACACTCTTGCCCGCCAGGGATATCGAGCTGTCTATGGGTGACAAGATCCTGTGGTGCGGCCGTTACTCGGTCAGGTCGAGAATGAACTGGACGCTGCAGCACCCGGTCGCGCTGGAGTATGTTCTCAATGATCGGGTCAAACCACGCAGCTGGATCTGGCGCAAGCTGTTTCCCGAAACAGCCTGATGCTCGAGACGCTCTGGCAGATTCTCGAGACCAACTCGCCAGGCTCGGCGAGTTTGCGCGTATCCTCCTGATTCTGAATCTCCTGCTGATCGTTTTTTCCCCGGCCGCACTTCCGTTGGCTGGAGCGCTTGAGTGCAGGCGAGGGCAGCAGCGATAGACTCCATTTCTTCCGTGTCGCCAACCTGCTGATTCCTGTTTTTATAGTTTTCTACCAGCTGTTCATTCCGCATCTCGACAAGTCCTGGATCACGCGTATTCTCGGTGGAGTTGTCGTTATCCATATCGCCCATCTGCTCGGCATTATCGAGGTTCTGCTGGCCTAGACACAGGGCGCCTGGGCGCCTGACATCATCAAATGTCGGTTACGACTTTCGGCTTCCAGGATCAGGGAGATGATCGCGGATGCTTTTCGCCAGTTGCAGGAATCAGGAGTCTGCAGCCTGGAATATCAACACGAACCGCGAGTGCAGGCGACGAAGGCAGGTGGCCATGCAATCTGATGGACGCTCTACGACTACACCAGGGATGTGCGAAACTTGCTGAACACGCGTCTGGAGGGCAATCTCGCGTTCATCGAGGCGGCAGTCAAGCAGGCAATCAGTCTGGCAACGCCTGTTATTCTACATGCATAAAATACTGTAAACGCATGAGTTGCAAGTCTTTCTGCTTTTCCGGTCTTCTACTTCATTGATTACCTGAGGTTTTTTGGAAAAAAATCTCTATCCGCAGAACTTTTTACCAACCCCCTGGTCATATTAAATACTGAAAGCCTGAACGATTAAGTCGGGCATTCGGTAAAGTGACTCCCCTTTGACTCAGTTGACCAGCGTCCCTTACGGCACGCTGGTTTTTATTTCTTCCGTATCTCGTCCCCCCTGTTTCTCTCATTCTGGTGCGAGGTGCGCCCCGGTTCCAACTGCTATAGAATCCTGATCCGTTGTCAAAATGAAATAAAAAACCACGCTTCGGGGAGATCCAATGCATATCCTGCTAAAGAACCTGCTGCTCTGCATCCTGCTTTTGCCGGGTGTGGCTTCAGCCGAGGATGGCCTGAGCGGTTCCAATACCGCCTGGATCCTCACATCCACCGCACTCGTGCTGTTCATGACCCTGCCGGGGCTCGCGCTCTTCTATGGCGGCCTGGTAAGGACCAAGAACGTGCTGTCAGTGCTGATGCAGTGTTTTGCGATCGGGGGCATTGTGACCATCCTGTGGCTCCTAGTCGGCTACAGTCTCGCCTTTGGTGAGGGTAACGCCTGGATCGGTGACTTCAGCAGGGTATTCATGTCCGGGGTCGGCAGGGAAACACTGTCCGGCGACATCCCCGAAGCGCTCTTCATGCTGTTCCAGATGACGTTTGCCATCATCACGCCGGCTCTCATCATCGGTGGCTTCGCAGAGCGCATGAAATTCTCATCCATGGTGATTTTCAGCGCGCTCTGGCTGCTCGCCGTTTACGTCCCCGTCACGCACTGGGTCTGGGGCGGAGGATGGCTGGGTGAGATGGGGCTCTATGATTTTGCCGGTGGCACTGTCGTCCATATCACGGCTGGCGTTGCCGCCCTTGTCGCCGCTCTCGTCCTGGGTCCCCGCAAGGGCTTCGGCACCACCGCAATGCCTCCGCACAACATGACCATGACGGTCACGGGGGCCGGTATGCTCTGGGTTGGCTGGTTCGGTTTCAACGGCGGCAGCGCGCTGGCGTCGAATGGTGATGCTGCGATGGCGATGCTGGTGACCCATATCTCGGCAGCAACCGGTGCCATGACCTGGATGCTCATCGAATGGATCAAGTACGGCAAGCCAAGTGTGCTCGGTGTCGTAACCGGCATGGTCGCGGGGCTCGGTACCATTACACCGGCTTCCGGTTTCGTCGGTCCGGCCGGCGCACTTGTGATCGGTCTGCTCGCCGGCAGCATCTGTTACTTTGCAACCATCACGCTGAAGCAGAAACTCAAGATCGACGACTCGCTCGATGTTTTCCCGGTTCACGGCGTTGGCGGTATCCTGGGAACTTTCCTCGCTGGTGTTTTCTCGGCGACCAGTCTCGGTGTTTTCAGCGGTTTCGGATTCGCAGACGGCATCGAGACCATGGGTGGGCAGGTCAGTGTTCAGCTGGTCGGTATCGCCACCACCATCATCTTCACCGCCGTCATGACCTGGGTATTGCTGAAAGTCACATCGCTGCTGACATCGGGATTGCGTGTCACCGAAGAGCAGGAGATCCAGGGTCTCGATATCCATATGCACGAGGAGCGTGGCTACGACCTTTGATTGGGAGTAAGTTGTTAGTGGCGGCGACTTCTGTAGAGGGCAAGCGGGTATCTGTATGTTCACTGAGCCATGTGGTGAGTCGACGTCCTTGCGCCAGATGCTGGCGCGCGATTCACTTTCAACCGGGAGCTGAGATGTGAGAGCGACGTTCTACGGGGTGCGCGGATCCATCGCAACACCGGGCATCGAGACGGTTCGCTACGGTGGGAACACGTCGTGTCTGCATGTCGAGCTCGATGATGGCACCCAGCTCATCATCGACGCCGGCACGGGGATTCGCAGGCTTGGTGACCGGCTGGCAGATAGCGATGCACCGCTGACGCTGCTTTTCAGTCACCATCACTGGGATCATATCCAGGGGCTGCCGTTTTTTCGTCCGATCTACCAGGAGGGCAGGCAGATCAGGCTGCTCTCGGCCTGTCTCGACAGGAACGAGGCGATGGCTGTTCTGGACCAGATGATCGATCCGCACTTTCCTGTTTCCGGAGATAATCTGCAGGCAGATATCTCCGTACTCGAGCTCGATGCGAGAGGCGAGATCGTTATCGGGGATGCAGTTATTCGCGCCTGTCCAACCAACCATCCCGGAGGTGGTGCCGGATACCGCATCAACACGGCATCCGGAAGCCTCGCCTATGTGACCGATAACGAGCTCTTTCCACCCGGCAAGCCGGCCACCTCCTATGCTGAGTGGAAAGCTTTTCTCAATGAAGTCGATGTGCTCATCCATGACGCCATGTATACATCCGGTGAACTGGAACAGGCGCGTGGCTGGGGACATACCTCGATCGACCAGGCTCTGCAGCTCGGCTGTGACTGCCATGCAGGGCAACTCGTGCTGTTTCACCATGATCCTTCGCGCACCGACGATGAGCTCGATGCAATCCTCGCAGAGAGCCGGCAACGGGTTGCCGACCAGGGTTGCCGCTGCAGTGTTGCACTCGCTACGGAGGGGGAGACTCTCGTTCTCTGAGATCGCCTGCCATGAAGCGCCTTCTGCAAACCCTACCGCTTGTGCTGCGCTCCTTCGCCCGGTAAAACAGTCCAATGGATGAAGAGAGGCTCAGGCAACTTGCCGACAGACTGTCAGAGTACTGCATTGCGCAGCATCACATGCTGATGACTGCCGAGTCATGCACGGGTGGCTGGGTCGCCAAGGTCTGCACAGACCTGCCTGGTTCGAGCCGCTGGTTCGAGCAGGGATTTGTCACCTACAGCAACAAGGCCAAGCAGAGCATGCTCGGAGTCTCCGCGCAGACACTGTCACAGCATGGCGCGGTCAGCGGAGCCGTCGTGCGCGAGATGGTGGCGGGCGCACTCAAGCATGGCAATGGTGATCTCGCGGTGGCGATCAGCGGCATCGCGGGGCCCGGTGGAGGGACGCATTTCAAGCCGCGTGGCACTGTCTGGATTGCCTGGCAGCAAGAGGATGGTGAGGCAGCTGCTCAACGTTTCCATTTCGAGGGCGACCGGACAGCAGTGCGTTTCCAGGCAGTCGAGGCTGCGCTGAAGGGGTTGATCGAACTTGTCCAGGACTAGACGGCTCTTTTTTGGCATCTTCCCGCCTGATGATGTCAGGAAGCAACTCGTTACCTTGCAGGACACATGGGTGCGCAGGGGAAATCGGCATCATGCGTTCGACCTTCACATGACACTGGTGTTCATAGGCATGAGTGATCAGCAGGCATGCCTGGAAACCATGGCGTCGCAGATCTGCCTGCCACCATTTGACATCCGCATTGACACCATTGATTACTGGCGTCGCCCGAAAGTGCTCCTCGCAGGCGCAAGCGAGGTACCCGGGGCTCTCTCCGCGCTTGTTTCGGCGCTGAACGAGGGTGCGCTGGTTTGTGATTTTACTCCCGAAACGCGACCCTACCGCCCGCATGTCACGCTCTCACGACGCTCGATGCCGGTCGAGACAGAGACAATCGATCCCGTGGAGTGGCATGTCGATGAATTCCGTCTTGCCTGGTCGCGTGATGGCATCGGAACTCCCCGTTACCAGACAGTTGCACAGTGGAAACTGGTCGGGGAGGCGGGCCGTGAGACACAGCAACATGAGCCTCTGTCGTAATGAGACAGCTGGCGTTATCATCCATTATCGCTACGATTGACCCGGAGAGACCGCATGTACACGCTCGAAGAACTTGAGCAACAGAACAGGGACATTGCCAACCTTTGCCAGGTGCTTCTCGTGCTTGTCCGGGAACCCGAACTGCGCGGCAACCCCTACGTCTGTGATCTGGTTTCACGCTTTTACGACAAGGTCTGGATGCACCTTATGTTCGAGGACAAGAGTCTCTATACAGATCTGCTCAACAGCCCGGAGCCCTCGGTTGTCGAGCGCGTCACCGCTTTCCATGACAGTGCCAGGGCGCTGAAAAAGCGCTTCGGCTCCCACATCAAGCAGTGGTGCCATGTTGATGCAGACGAGGAGGAGCACACAGCCTTCAAGCAGGAGATGACAGATGTCATCGGCTCTATCATGGAGCGTGTGTCAGCGGAGAACGAGACCATGATCCCGCTCGTCCGGGCACAGCAACAGCATTGAAATTGCGGCTTCGTCCGGGGGATAAAATTTTTTCACCGGACTCATGACTTGAGCCTGGTGCTGTGCCATACTAGAGAACAAGTAGAGAACAACGACTTCCATTCAGAGGGGAAAAACAGATGGACGACAATCGCAAGAAGGCGCTTAGCGCCGCACTGTCACAGATCGAGAAACAGTTTGGAAAGGGCTCGGTCATGCGCATGGGCGACAACAGCGCCGTGCGTAATATGGAGGCGATTTCGACCGGCTCACTCGGGCTGGATATTGCACTGGGGATTGGTGGGGTGCCGAAGGGGCGCGTCATCGAGATCTACGGCCCGGAGTCTTCGGGCAAGACAACGCTGACACTGCATATCGTCGCCGAAGCCCAGAAGACAGGCGGCACGGCGGCTTTCGTCGATGCTGAACATGCTCTCGACCCGCAATATGCAGAAAAGCTCGGCGTCAACATGGATGAACTCCTCGTCTCACAACCCGATACCGGTGAGCAGGCGCTCGAGATCACCGATATGCTCGTGCGTTCCGGTGCCGTCGATGTTGTTGTCGTGGATTCGGTTGCCGCGTTGACCCCGCGCGCCGAGATCGAGGGCGAGATGGGTGATTCCCACGTCGGTCTGCAGGCACGCCTGATGTCGCAGGCACTGCGCAAGCTCACGGCCAACATCAAGCGCTCCAACTGCATCGTGATCTTCATCAACCAGATCCGCATGAAGATTGGCGTGATGTTCGGCAGCCCTGAAACCACCACTGGCGGTAACGCTCTCAAGTTCTATGCCTCTGTGCGCATGGATATTCGCCGCACAGGTGCTATCAAGCGTGGTGACGAGGTTGTGGGTAACGAGACTCGCGTCAAGGTCGTCAAGAACAAGGTTGCGCCACCATTCAAACAGGCCAACTTCGAGATCATGTATGGCGAGGGAATCTCGCGTGAGGGCGAGATAATCGATCTCGGTGTACAGCACGGCATCGTGGATAAATCCGGCTCCTGGTACAGCTACAAGGGGGACAAGATTGGCCAGGGCAAGGAGAATGTCCGCAACTTTCTCAAGGAGAATCCCGATGTAGCCACGGAAATCGAGGGCAGTATTCGTGCGAGTGTCTTCCCGAGTACTGAAGCAGTCGATGCCGCGGGTGAAGATGGCCTCGAAGAGGCGCTCCAAAGCTGACGATGATCGATTCCGCGGCGGAACAAAACGAGCAACGGGATGCCGAGCAACACGGCATCCGGTTGCTTGCCGACCGCGAGCATTCGCGCCTCGAGCTGCGGCGCAAACTGCTGGCCCGGGACTATGATCCCATTGTTGTCGAGGAAGTACTGCGTAGCCTCGAAAAACAGGGGCTCCTCAGCGACGAACGTTTCACGGAACAGTACATCAATGTGCTGAAGAGAAAGGGATTCGGGCCGCTGCGCATGCGCGCTCTGCTGCGGGAGCGCGGGATCAATGACACCATGATCAGCGAATGGGTCGATCACCGGGAGAATGAGTGGCGCCATCTCATGATCCAGACTGCGAGACGCAAGTTTGGCGACAGCAAGGGGGAGGATTTCAAGGAGAAATCGAAAATCGCCCGCTATCTGGAGTATCGCGGTTATCCCGAGTACCTGATTCGGGACTACCTCTTCGACTGACGCCTGCAGCAGCTGACATGCTGCGTTTCCTGTGCCGCTTTTTCCTGCCATCATCTGCCATCTGCGCAATCCGGTCCAGGATCGAAAAATCACTGCTTTTACGCGGCCTCACAGCGTGACATTCGCCGCCATCCCGCATAACATTGCCCTTTTTCGCAACAGTTTGACCACTCGATGAAAACCAGCGCCGAAATCAGACAGGCTTTTCTCGACTTTTTCGAGCAACGCGGACACCGCGTGGTCGATTCGAGCCCGCTCGTGCCGGGAAATGATCCGACCCTCCTGTTCACGAATGCGGGCATGGTCCAGTTCAAGGATGTCTTTACAGGGCGGGAAAAACGTTCCTACAACCGTGCCGTCACTTCCCAGCGCTGCGTGCGCGCCGGTGGCAAGCACAACGACCTGGAAAATGTCGGCTATACAGCACGACACCACACCTTCTTCGAGATGCTCGGTAACTTCAGCTTTGGCGACTATTTCAAGGAAGATGCCATCAGGTATGCGTGGGAATTCCTGACAGACACGCTTGGCCTGCCGAAGGAGCAGCTATGGGTCACTGTCTACAAGGAGGATGACGAGGCTGCGGATATCTGGCTCAACCAGGTCGGTATCGATCCGGCACGTTTTACCCGCATCGGCGACAAGCCGGGTGGCAAGCGCTACGAGAGTGACAACTTCTGGTCCATGGGCGATACCGGTCCATGCGGACCCTGCACGGAGATCTTTTTTGATCACGGCGAGGAGGTCTGGGGCGGTCCGCCCGGTACGCCAGAAGAGGACGGCGACAGGTATATCGAGATCTGGAACCTCGTCTTCATGCAGTACAACCGTGATGCTGACGGCACCATGACACCCTTGCCGAAACCCTCGGTTGATACGGGCATGGGCCTCGAACGGCTGGCTGCAGTCCTGCAGCATGTGCATTCAAACTACGAGATCGATCTCTTTCAGCATCTCATCAAGGCAGCAGCCGAAGCGACCGGGGCCGCGGATCTCGAGTCCAAGTCCCTGCGCGTCATTGCCGATCACATCCGTTCTGCAGCTTTCCTCATCGTCGATGGTGTCATGCCATCCAATGAAGGGCGCGGGTATGTCCTGCGCCGCATCATCCGCCGTGCAATCCGTCATGGCTATCAGCTTGGCCAGAAGCAACCCTTCATGTACAGGCTGGTCGGCGCCCTCGACGAGGTCATGGGCGATGCCTACCCGGAACTGCGCAAGAACCGCGCACAGGTCGAGAAGGTCTTACGCGTTGAAGAAGAACGCTTTGCGGAAACCATCGAGCAGGGCATGAGGATACTCGATGAGGAGATCGCTGCGCTGGATGGGGAAACCATCCCCGGCGAGGTGGTTTTCAGGCTTTACGACACCTACGGTTTTCCGTTCGACCTGACAGCCGATATCGCGCGCGAGCGTGAGCTCAGTGTCGACAGTCAGGGTTTCGACGAGGCGATGGAAGCGCAGCGCGAACGCGCGCGCGCCGCAAGCCAGTTTGGCGCGGACCAGAGCTTCAAGGTCACGCTCGAGGGCGAGACCTGCTTCACTGGTTATGACCATCTCGAGGACGAGGGCAGTGTCCAGGCGATCTATGTCGATGGTGAAGCGGTCGATGCCATCGAACCTGGCCAGCAGGCGATCATCATTCTCGATACGACGCCTTTCTATGCTGAATCCGGTGGACAGGTCGGCGACCGGGGGCTGCTGGTCTCCCATGGTGGCGGTGTATTCGCCGTCAGGGATACGCAGAAACAGGGCGGCGATGTCTTTGGACATATAGGCGTTCTCGAAAGCGGCAAGCTTGCTGTTGGCGACAGTGTCGATGCGCGCGTCAACAAGGCACTGCGCCAGGCAACAGTGCTGAACCACTCTGCAACGCATCTCATGCATGCTGCCCTGCGCCATATCCTGGGCGATCATGTGCAGCAGAAGGGGTCCCTTGTTGATGCCGAGCGCCTGCGCTTCGACTTTTCGCATTTTGAACCGGTCAGCAAGGAACAGCTGCTCGAGATCGAGCAGCTCGTGAACAACCAGATTCGTGCAAATAATCCGGCAGAAACAAAGGTCATGCCGCTCGATCAGGCCAGGGCCTCGGGCGCGATGGCGCTCTTCGGTGAAAAGTATGCAGACGATGTCCGCGTGCTGCGGCTCGGTGATTTCTCGGTCGAGCTCTGTGGTGGCACCCATGTCCGTGCTGCGGGCGATATCGGTCTTTTCAAGATTCTCTCGGAAACAGGTATTGCCTCCGGCGTTCGCCGTATCGAGGCCGTGACCGGTGAAAAGGCGCTTGCGCTTGTCGAGGCAGAGGAGCAGCAACTGCAGTCGGTTGCCGGTCTTCTCAAGGCAGGAAAGGACGACATCACTGTCAAGCTCGAACAGCTCCTCGCCAAACACCGGGAACTCGAAAAGGAACTCGAGAAGCTCAAGGCAAAACAGGCAGCCTCCGCGGGCAGTGACCTGGCCTCGCAAGTCGTCGAAATCAATGGCGTGAAGGTTCTTGCGGCCGAACTGCCCGGTGCCGATGTGAAGACCCTGCGTGACACCATGGATCAGCTCAAGAGCAAGCTGGGCAGCGCCGTGATCCTGCTCGGCACACGCAGCGACGACAAGGTCAACCTGGCGGCCGGTGTCACCAAAGACCTGACCGACCGTTTCAAGGCCGGTGATCTTGTCAAACTTGCCGCCGAGAAGGTCGATGGCAGGGGAGGCGGGCGTCCCGACATGGCACAGGCCGGCGGGAACAACCCGGCAGCCCTGCCCGATGCGCTCGGGGTGCTCGAAAGCTGGATTGCAGGGCAGGCGTCATAACGGCTTGCTGCACCGCAGCGAAAAATTGTATCTTACGCGCCTTGTTCCCGGCACAGCCCGGGACTGGCGAGATTTCTGACTGCCACGCCCGCTAGAAACCGGGCGTCATTGTGAATACGACGGACAAAAATGGCACTGATTGTTCAAAAGTACGGTGGCACCTCTGTTGGCTCCATCGAGCGGATCAAGGCGGTTGCTGCCAGGGTCAAGCGATACCATGACGCCGGTAACCAGGTGGTCGTGGTGGTCTCGGCGATGTCAGGCGAAACCAACAAGCTCATTGGCCTGGCAAACGAGATCAGCGAGAGCCCAAGCCCGCGCGAAATGGA
>JARRMW010000006.1:0-61927 GCA_037385685.1 Gammaproteobacteria bacterium | reverse complement strand
CGGTTGTCCATGGATGTGGTGACGGATATTTTCCAGGCAAGCGAAGACTTTTCCGCAGGGACATGAATATGGCGGGATTGTTACTTTGCGACCGGCCGGAATCCTGTGCCCTGACTGGTATGCCCGAGAGGATGCGGACATACTTCGAAAGAGACAATAACCCCTGTTAATACCGCTACCAGGAAGAGAGATGACAGATAGCCCTCGCGTCAAGAAGCCCGCTTCGCAACAGGACGTGCTTTTCGAGAACGAGGCGGCGCGTTTCTGGATTGCCGATGGTGATATCGGTGTACTGAGCTTCAAAACAAAGATGCATATCATCGGCGCCCTGGTGCTGGATAGTCTCAACAGGGCCGTGGACATTGCCGAGGAGCAACTTGCGGGCATGGTCCTGTGGCACCCGGATGGGCCGTTCAGTGCCGGAGCCGATCTCAAGGCCTTCATGCCGATTGCGCTCAGGGGATTGCAGCCAGACAGCAATGCGCTCGACGAGCTGCTCGGCCATTTCCAGCAGAGTTGTATCCGCATGCGAAATTCAGGAGTTCCTGTCGTGGCGGCCGTGCATGGACTTGCACTTGGTGGCGGATGCGAGCTCATGATGCAGTGTGATCGCACGGTCGCAGCCCTTGAAAGCAACATCGGCCTGGTTGAGGCCGGTGTCGGGTTGATCCCGGCTGGCAGTGGCTGCATGGAACTCGCGCGACGTGCGAGCCTGAAAGCCGGTGACGGCGATCTTTTCCCGCATCTGAAACCCCTCTTCGAGATCGTGGCCATGGGGAAGGTGGCGACGAGTGCCGAGATGGCAAGGGAGTACGGGTTTCTGCGTGAAAGCGATGTCATCGTGAAGAACACCCGTGAAGTATTGCATGCTGCTCTCGCAGAAGTCCGGGTGCTCAATGCCGCGGGCTATCGTCAGCCGCCAGAGATGCTGATCCGTGCAGGCGGACGCGAAGCGATCGCCAGTTTCAGGCTTGCCATGACCCACATGCACGAAGGCGGGAACATTTCAGACCATGACCTGAGAATTGGCAGCGAGGTGGCGAACGCACTCTGTGGCGGGGCCGTCGAGGCCGGTGCCTGGCTGGACGAGGAGCGGTACCTGTGTTGCGAGCGCGACGGGTTTCATCGTCTCATCGGGTGTCCCGAAACACAAGCAAGGATCCGGCATACACTCGATACCGGCAAGCATCTGTGTAACTGAAGAGAATGGCCATGCCTGAAGTTGAACAGGGCCTCAATATTGCGCCTATCCCTCATCTGCCCGCGGTGCTGCCCGTGAGCGTTCCCTGCGTCACTATTGCGTGTGCCGGGAAGAATTTTTTTCGCCCGTAGGGCACACTAAACGGAACAATCCGGCTTTCAGGAGAGCCTGCAATGAAAATCGTTCGTATCATCGCTACCGATGGCAAGGAGTATCTCGGCACGCCTGCCGGCAAGGGACAGGTGCAGGTTCTGGCCGGCGACCTTTTCTCGGGGCTCGTGAAGACAGAGCGACAGGTCGAGGCGACGACATGGCTTGCACCGGTGACACCCGAGAATATCTTCTGCATCGGGCTGAATTACCGGGCACATGCCGAAGAGACGGGGGCGCAGATACCGCAGAACCCGGTCGTCTTCATGAAAGCCTCGACCGCCCTGAATCACCCGGGAGCACCGATTTTGTTGCCCAAAGCCTGCAGGCATGGACCGGAAGTTGATTACGAGGCCGAGCTGGCCGTGGTGATTGGCAAGCGAGCGAGGGATGTGCCAGCTGACAAAGCGCTGGACTATGTACTCGGCTATACCTGTGGCAACGATGTGTCGGCGCGCCGCTGGCAGAAGCACGGCGGTGGCGGGCAATGGGTACGTGGCAAGAGTTTCGACGGATTCTGTCCGCTCGGGCCTGTGCTGGTAACGGCGGATGAAATCGATGATCCGCAAAACCTCGCTATACGATGCATTCTCAACAACGAGGTCATGCAAACCGGTAACACGGGGGACATGATCTTTTCTGTCGCCGAGCTCATTGCTTTTCTGAGCGAGGACACGACATTGCTTCCGGGAACCGTCATCATGACGGGCACACCGCCAGGTGTCGGTTTCGCACGTGATCCACAAATTTTTCTGAAGAAAGGCGATGTCGTCGAGATCGAAATCGAGGGGATCGGCCGTCTTGTGAACAGCGTTCAGTAATCACACATTCATCATGACCATAAATCATCCGTCATGCTGAGGCACGCGCTCGCATAACTGGTGAATCAAATCCGGCCTGCTGTTCAAAACATTGATGTCGGAATTGACAATAATCAAATTTACCCCCCTCTCCGCGCTCATCCGGACGGGTTGCCTGCTATTTTTTTATGTAGAGAGAGTGTCGAAAAAATAGCGGAATAAACCGTATTCCAGGATTATGACGGGGGCGTATGAGATCAGGCAATTACAAGATTTCCTTCCCCGGTCATGCTGCGAAGAGCCATCATTGTCCGGGCTTCGGCATGTCATCCTGTGCTGTGGCAACCGGGAGTCGAGTGTCCGGTCCGGCACTCTGCCGGTGCGCCATTTTGCCGGGGAATGCAGAGACAGCCTCCAACCTGGTTTCAGATTTCCTTTCTGAAAACCCGGAGCAGGATGTTACATCAACACCAGGGATGATGGCCCGTGGATTGACAGTCGGGGTACAGGCATGGCACTGAAGCGCCCCACACGTGTGCGTACCCGTCGACCGGCGATGGATCACCCTGCCATTCCGCATGAACAGATTACTTCACTCGGACTGGCCGGTAATCTTGCCCGCATCTTCATTACCTCCCCGTTGTCACCGATGCTGCTGGGTGCTTCCCTGTTTATCGGGTTGATTGGCCTCTTCATGACTCCGCGCCAGGAGGACCCGGAAATTTCAGTGCCGATGATCGATATCTTCGTTCGATACGAGGGAGCATCTTCAAACCAGGTGGCGAGCCTTGCGATCGATCCGCTCGAGCGCATGATGAGCGAAATACCCGGTGTCAAGCATATCTATTCTGCTTCCGAGCGCGAGCAGGGGATCGTGACAGTTCGGTTCGAGGTGGGTGAAGAAACCGGCCCCTCGATCGTGAAGGTATATGACAAGATCCAGTCAAATCTGGACAAGATTCCACCCGGTGTCTCGATGCCACTGGTCCGGCCAAAAGGAATCGATGACGTGCCCATCCTGACCGTGACCCTGTGGTCGGAAGAGGAGAATGATCGTGTCCTGCGAGCCCTGGCGACCGATGTCCTGCAACGGCTCAAGGAGGTTAAGAACACTGGCCAGGGTTTTATTGTCGGTGGCAGGAGCAGCCAGGTGCGCATAGAGGTCATGCCCGAAGAGTTGGCGGGACATGACATCAGTCTTGACCAGATTGCTGAAACGGTTCGAACAGCAAACATGGAGTCATCATCCGGCGGGTTCGAGCTGGGCTCATACAGTTACAGTGTGACTGCCGGCAGTTTTCTGAGGAATGCAGACGAGGTGGGGCGACTTGTCATAGCCACGCGTTACGGCAACCCGGTCTATATCGCGGATGTTGCGCGGGTTATCAGCGGACCGCAGGAGACAAGAAACCTTGTGACCTATATCAGTGGTCCGGCGGCTTCGGAAGATATCCCTGTTACTGATGCGGCACCTGCCGTGACCGTCGCGATCGCAAAGAAAGAGGGCTCGAATGGCGTCACGGTTGCAAATGACCTCATCGAAAAGCTGGAATCCCTGAAGGGTATTGTCATACCGCACAATGTGAACGTGACCATTACACGGAACTATGGCAAGACGGCAAACGACAAGGTCAATGAACTTCTTTCATCACTGATCGGTGCTGCGCTTGCGGTGACATTGCTTTCCTGGCTTACGATCGGGGCGCGGCCGGCAATCGTTGTCGCAACCATCATCCCCGTTGTGATTCTGATCACTGTCTGGTCAGCATGGGCGCTTGGCTATACCATCAATCGCGTCAGCTTGTTCGCGCTGATTTTCTCGATCGGCATCCTTGTCGATGATGCAACGGTCGTGGTGGAAAATATTTTCCGACGATGGTTGCATGGAGGAGAGACCTCCCGGGAGACAGCGATCGATGCCGTACGCGAGGTCGGAAACCCGACGATTATCGCCACATTGACTGTCCTGGCGGCGCTGCTCCCGATGGGCCTGGTCAGCGGAATGATGGGTCCATACATGCTCCCCATACCCCTGTTCGGATCAGTCGCAATGCTCTTTTCGCTGTTCGCGGCATTTGTTTTTACTCCCTGGTTTGCTTACAAGCTGCGTCCGAGACTCTCTGCATTGCGCAGAGCCGAAACCCGTGAGAGAAACATCCAGGATTTTATCAGCAGGCTCTATACCCCGGTTATCTCCTCGCTGATCAGGGGGGGCGTGGCAGCAAAATTATTTCTTGCCCTGATCATTGTCGCTTTCTTTTCTGCCGGCTCCCTTTTCTACACAAAAGCGGTGGCCGTCAAGATGCTGCCTTTTGACAACAAGCCGGAATTCAACGTTGTCGTCAACATGCCTGAGGGGACTTCGCTGCCAAACATGGTCAATACCATGAGCGAGCTGGTTGAAGAACTGAAGAAGCTGCCCGAAGTGACGGCGCTTCAGAGCTATACCGGAACAGCATCGCCTTTCAATTTCAATGGCATGGTCCGGCATTACTACCTGCGCGAGAAACCCTGGGAGGGCGATATCCAGGTCATGCTGCTTCACAAGGATCAGCGGGATCGCAGCAGTCACGAGATTGCGGAGGCAGCCCGGGCACTCTTAACACCGATCGCCGAAAGGGCGGATGCGCGTATCGCAGTCGTTGAGATGCCCCCGGGCCCACCGGTCCTGCAGACAGTCGTTGCCGAGGTATACGGGCCAGATCAGGAAATACGTCAGCAGGTGGCAAGTGATCTCGAGCAGATGTTCAAGGAGGCCCCCGGTCTGGTCGATGTTGATACCTATATGTCGCAGCCATACAAGCGCTGGCATTTCGAAGTCGATGCAGAGAAGGCGACGCGGCACGGGGTCAGTGTCGAGGCGATCAACAGGAATCTGGATATGGCCATGGGGAATTACAGGATTGGTGACGTCAAGACAGAGCACGAGCTGGAGCCCACATACATTGTCATGCAGCTGCCAATGGATGTGCGAGCACTGCTTTCAAGGCTTTATGTCCTGCCGATTCGGGCAGCAGATGGCAGCATGATCCCGCTTTCGGAACTCGGTGAATTTCAGCTCGTGGACGAGGATCCGGTCATCTATCACAAGGATCTCCGCCCAATGGAATATGTCGTCGGCGAAATGGAGGGCAAGCTGGGTGCTCCCATCTACGGCATGATGGCAGTGGAGAAGAGCCTGAATGATTATACTGCTCCTGACGGTATCGCTATCAGCGGGACACTCACAGGTCCACCTCCGAGTAACGACCGGTCGGGTTTTGAGTGGAGCGGTGAATGGGTGGTGACTTATGAGACCTTCCGCGATATGGGTATCGCATTCGCGGCAGCGCTGGTCCTGATATACATTCTCCTGGTGTGGGAGTTTGGCAACTATATCCATCCGGCGATCATCATGGCGCCCATACCCCTGACACTGATCGGCATTATTCCCGGGCACTGGATCATGAACGCCGAATTCACGGCAACCTCGATGATCGGTTTCATCGCACTTGCCGGTATCGAGGTGCGTAATTCCATCTTGCTCGTGGATTTTGCCCGCAACGAGGTGCATCGTGGGGCTGACTACAAGTCTGCCGTCATGGATGCGGGAAAGATCCGGATGCGGCCAATCTGGGTCACCGACCTGACCATGATGGCAGGTGCTGTCGCAATACTCTTCGATCCCATCTTCGAGGGGATGGCGATCTCTCTGCTGTTTGGCCCGATCATCGCCGTGCCCTTGACCATGCTTGTCGTGCCACTCGGCTGCATGTCGGCTTGCAAGGCGTTCGGCAAATTGCGCGCTGAGGGCTCTCAAGATGCGCTGGAGAGAGACGGCAATGAACCCCCGCCGTCTTGTGTAAAACGCTGATTGGGGGATGCCCGGATCCCCATGATTAGGTAAGATTACTCCTTTTCTCCGGTGAAAACGGCCGGCAATCAACGAATCGAGGGTCTAGCTCATGCAACCACTGGTTGGCATCATCATGGGATCTGTTTCCGACTGGGAGACCATGTCGCACGCGGCTGACAAGCTGACCGAGCTCGGTGTGCCCTACGAGGTCGAAGTGGTCTCCGCGCACCGCACGCCAGACAAACTTTTCGCCTATGCAGAGGAGGCGGCCGGTCGTGGTATCGAGGTGATTATCGCGGGGGCCGGTGGAGCGGCGCATCTTCCAGGCATGACGGCTGCCAAGACCTCGCTGCCCGTACTTGGTGTTCCGGTGCAGTCGAAGGCCCTCAGTGGCATGGACTCGCTGCTGTCGATAGCCCAGATGCCTGCCGGCATCCCGGTTGGAACACTCGCGATCGGGAAGGCAGGCGCCGCCAACGCTGCACTGCTGGCGGCCGCGATTCTCGGCAACAAGTACCCGGAAACCCGCGAAGCACTCGACCGTTTTCGCGAGCAACAGACCGAGGCCGTGCTCTCGCGTCCGGATCCGAGAGTCGCCACCTGATGGTTGTCGGGATTCTCGGCGGTGGACAGCTGGCACGCATGCTTGCGCTGGCCGGACACCCCATGGGAATCCGTTGCGTGGTTCTTGATCCTGCCGACGATGCCTGCTCGGCACCCGTCGCCCGTCATCTCCACGGTGCTTTCGATAACCGCGAATTGCTCGATACTCTTGCCGCTTCTGTGGATGTCGTCACCTACGAATTCGAAAATGTCCCGCTCGAGAGCCTGCGCTATCTCTCTTCAAAGGTACCTGTCTATCCTCCGGTATCGGCCCTTGAGGCAACCCAGGACAGACTCGATGAAAAGAATCTCTTTCGTGAGCTCGGGATCGATACAGCCGATTTCCTGCCGGTCTCCAGCCAGGCCGAACTCGAGAGCGCCATAGAAAAGATCGGCCTGCCATCTGTTCTCAAGACCCGCCGCATGGGTTATGACGGAAAAGGCCAGGTCGTTCTCAAGGAAGCTGCCGATGTGGCAGGAGCATGGCAACGGCTCGGCGGTGTACCGGCAATCCTCGAGGCTTTTGTGCCTTTCGATCGCGAAGTTTCCGACATCATCGTGCGTGCACGTGACGGGGAGATTGCAGCCTGGTCTCTGACAGAAAATGTACATGCTGACGGCATACTCAAGCTGGCAATCAGCAAGCCGCATGATCCTCTCAAGCCGCTTGCCCTGGATTATGCGACACGGCTGCTCGAGCACCTCGATTACGTCGGCGTGCTTGCGCTCGAGTTTTTCCAGCTTGGAGATAGGCTGCTGGCCAATGAATTCGCGCCACGAGTTCACAACTCCGGGCACTGGACCATCGAGGGCGCGCAGACCAGCCAGTTCGAAAATCACTTGCGTGCTGTAAACGGACTCGCGCTTGGTTCTACCGAGTCCCTGGAGCTCTCGGTGATGATCAACTGTATCGGAGAGGTGCCGCGGCTGGACAGGGTGATGAAACTCAGAGGCGCACACATGCACGATTATGCCAAGGATCCGAGGCCTGGCCGCAAGGTCGGTCATATCACGGTGAGAACTGGTGATCCGGAGTACCTTCGCCAGGTGATCGCCGATTTGTGCAACTTGCAGAAATCAGGTTGTCGTTGATAATTCCTGCATTTGCTTGCATTCAACGGGGGGTTATTCGAGATGGCGTCGATCAAAATCAAGCGAAAGCATTCGCTCGCGCATGATGACGTGCTCAAGGCAGTCCAGAAACTGGCAGACGAGCTTTCCGAAAAACTCGATGCTGACTACGACTGGGAAGGGGATAACCTGAGCTTCAAGCGGTCCGGGGCCAGCGGCAAGATCAGCGTTGGCAAGCAGGATCTCGAAGTCGATATCAAGCTCAGCATGCTCCTGACCCCCCTGAAGGGCAAGATCGAACAGACGGTCAACGACTATCTCGACGAAAATCTCGCCTGATCTGCAATTTGCCGGTCATTGACCGGTATCACTTCCGTTTCCCATCGAAAGCCACTAGTCTGGAAAGCATATTCAGGCAGGCGTCATGCTCATGACTTCCGGACAAGGCGACGACCAGCAGCCACTTCCGGCTGATTATCCAGCAGCTCCTCATACCCTCGGCAGCAAGCAGGTGGCCGTATTGCTGCGGGTCAACCCGGCGCATGGTCTCGACAGCGATGAGGTCGCTGAGCGCCGTCGCCTGTTTGGCCCTAACAGTATCCGCGAGAGTGAACAGACAGGCTTTCTTTACAAGCTGCTGATGCAATTCAGGGACGTCATGATTCTCGTGCTTCTGGCTGCCGCAGTGATTGCCGGTGCGATCGGAGAGATCAGTGACACCATCGTGATTCTCGTAATCGTGCTGCTCAATGCCATTATCGGTGCGGTTCAGGAGTACAAGGCCGAGCAGGCCGTTGCTGCGCTGAAAAAAATGACCGCGCCTGATGCGCGCGTTCGCCGCGGAGGCCATTTTCACACTGTCTCATCCGAAGAAGTCGTGCCCGGGGATATCGTACTCATCGAGGCCGGCAACGTGGTGCCCTGTGACCTGCGTCTCTTTGAGACTGTCGATTGCCAGATTGACGAGTCTGCGTTAACTGGCGAATCCACGACGGTCGACAAGCAGACAGGAAAACTCGATGAGCAGGACCTGCTTGCAGCGGATCGCACCAACATCGCTTTCAAGGCGACGAATGTCACTCGCGGGCGAGCGCTGGGTATCGCAGTTGCAACCGGTGACAGAACGGAAATCGGACGCATTGCCTCACTGCTCAGGGAGCATAAGAAACAGCTCACCCCGTTGCAGGCGCGTCTCGGACGTTTCAGCAAACGACTTGCCGCTGCCGTCATTCTGATTGCGCTGGTTGTCTTCGTTGTCGGGCTCGTGCGCGGAGAGGGGCTGTTGTTGATGCTAATGACATCTGTGAGCCTTGCTGTTGCAGCGATCCCTGAAGCCCTGCCGGCCGTCATCACGATCGCCCTCGCGCTCGGTGCGAAGAAAATGGGCTTGCACAATGCTCTCATGCGGCGTTTGCCGACCGTAGAGACGCTGGGCTCCGTGACCTGGATCTGTTCCGACAAGACCGGCACCCTGACGACCAACCAGATGCGTCTCGAGGTGTTGCATGCTGCCGGTACTGATGCTTCCAGTCTGAGCGAAACGGACAACACCGCTCTGTTATGGCAGCTGCTTGGAAAAGCGCTGGCCTTGAGTACGGATGTCACCCTCGATCAGCAGGGCAGGGCAATTGGCGACCCGACCGAAATCGCTCTCTATCTCGGGGCGCTCGATGGCGAGTTTATCAAGCATGACCTGGAGGAGACGCATCCTCGCCTCGCCGAACTGCCGTTCGAGGCAAAGCGCCGCCGTATGACGACATTGCATGCCGATGATGGCCATGTGCTTTCCTTCACCAAGGGGGCGCCGGAGGCCGTTATACCCGTCTGCAACAGCCAGTTGAGCCTTGACGGTACTGAAATACCGCTCTCTGATGATTTGCATATGCAGGCCGAGAGGATGGCGGCGCAGGGTTATCGTGTGCTTGCGATTGCCTGCAAGCGTTTCGATGCTGTTCCCGAAACGCTGCGTCCCGCCGAAATCGAGCATGACATGCAGTTTCTCGGCCTGGTCGGCCTGATCGATCCCCCGCGTCCCGAGGCATTGCAGGCTGTCAGGGACTGCCGGACCGCCGGTATCCATCCTGTCATGATCACCGGCGATCATCCTGGTACTGCACGTGCGATCGCTGAGAGGCTCGAGATTGCCTCGGACGGAGTCATGACGGGAGCTGAAATGGCACAGCTCGATGATGATGAACTGGCGGCGCTCGTCAAGGAGATCTCGGTTTTCGCACGCGTTTCACCCGAGCAGAAGATCAAGATCGTCAAGGCGTTGCAGGCACATGGCGAGTATGTCGCCATGACCGGTGACGGTGTCAACGATGCCCCTGCGCTGAAGCGGGCAAATATCGGCATCGCGATGGGGCAGAAGGGCACTGACGTTGCGCGCGAGGCCAGCGACATGGTGCTCATGGATGACAACTTCGCGAGCATCGTGCGTGCAGTCAGGGAGGGGCGCAGGATATTCGACAATATCCGCAAGTTCATCAAGTACACGATGACGAGCAACGCCGGTGAGGTCTGGACGCTTTTCCTTGCCCCCTTCTTAGGTCTGCCACTCCCTCTCGTACCGGTACAGATTCTCTGGATCAACCTTGTAACGGACGGGCTGCCGGGCCTGGCTATGTCACTTGAGCCTCAAGAAAAAGACATCATGCAGCGGCCACCGCGCCCGCCGATGGAGAGTATCTTTGCTCATGGCATGTGGCAGCACATCCTCTGGGTCGGCCTGCTGATCGGTGGCCTGTCGCTCGGTGCGCAAGCCTGGGCATGGCATGGGGGATCGGACAACTGGCAGACCATCGTCTTTACGGTGCTGACATTTTCACAGCTCGTTCATGCGCTCGTCATTCGTTCGGAGACCAGATCGCTCCTTTCAATCGGTTTTTTCAGCAACCCGAAATTATTGCTTGCGATTCTGCTGACAGTCGCCATGCAGCTGATTGTCATTTATGTCCCGTTCTTTAACGATATCTTCCGGACTTCGCCTCTCGAGATGCACGAGCTGCTTATCTGTTTTCTGCTGCCGCTTGTCGTTTTCGTCCTGGTCGAGTTGGAAAAGCTCGCTGCCGGGAAAGGCTGGATCTATGATTTCGAGAGGCATGGCTGACAGATATGCATGCAGCAAAGCGTCCCTCTCACAACACATTCAATGAAAAATCCTGGTCTTTTATCGGTTGAGTGCCGGTTCGACTGTCAATGGCATGAGATGTGTCAAATATCCTTCATGGCATGCTCCGCATAAAGAGCATATATTTCCAATGAGAAGAACTGTTCGTGATACTTTCCGGGCAGGAGATTGATTCCCCAAACGACCCAGACGGGAGAGTGGCATGGCAACGAAAAAGAAGGCAGCGAAGAAAAAAGCGAAAAGGAAATCAGTACAGCAAGAGAAAGCTGCAGTCGCAAGGATTGTGGATCAGCTTGAATCAACCGCAGGCGAAGTGCTTGATGAAGTAAAGAAAGTTGTCTCCGTTGCGTCTGACAAGGTTTCCGGTGTTGCCGGCAGCGCTGCCGAGAAGCCGGCGGAGCTACTGAAGTCGGTGCTCTCCGAGGTGATGGAGCTCG
Source organism: Gammaproteobacteria bacterium (assembly GCA_037385685.1). Lineage (GTDB taxonomy): Bacteria > Pseudomonadota > Gammaproteobacteria > Chromatiales > Chromatiaceae > Sva-25. The sequence continues at coordinate 50,700 of JARRMW010000006.1, read as the reverse complement.
GAGAATCCTCGGTCAAGGTGATCGGAAACAAGTTCGACGACCTGCGTGCCTATATCATGGAGTCGGAAGAGGAGATCGAGAAGGCGGTCAGGCAGAAAGTTGCCAGGAAGAAAGTGGCAAAGAAAAAGGCCGCTAAAAAGAAAGTCGCGAAGAAAAAAGCTGCCAGAAAGGCTCCTGTGAAGAAAAAGACAGCTGCAAAGAAGAAGGTCGCCAGGAAAAAAGTGGCAAAGAAAAAGGCTGTCAAAAAGGCTCCGGTGAAGAAAAAAGCGGCTGCAAAGAAGAAGGTCGCCAGGAAAAAAGTCGCGAAGAAAAAGGCCGCAAGATAGTCGCCTGCCTGATAATCAGCAACAGGCAGTCGGTCTTATTCCCGGTCTTCGGATGATCGGCTGATTCTTGACAGCCTGTCTCCTGCCGGTACTGCCTGTCAGGCTCTTTCCTCGCGTTGTCCGTCTCCTGATGTCGGCTTTGCCGGACTATCTGAGAGCACAGCAAACTGCTGGCGTTGTTGCTGCAGTGATATCCGCACATAGTCTAATAGCGAGGCCGGCGTTCAGATCTGTCGATACTACTCGAACAGTTTGTCACTACACCAGTCGCCAAGCTGAGTGCTTCTGCAGTCATCTCTCTCATGACGGGCGTACCATCGATGCGGCCGTGATTGCAAACCGGCAAGATAATGGATCAGAAGAAGGATAAGGAGTAGAGAGGGTAGAGTGATCCCTAGCTCTTTTTGCTCACAGTCTTTTTCCCTGCAGTCGCGCTTTTTCGCCTGACAGCTTTTTTTCTACCGCTTTTCTTTTTCTCAGAATGCCTGGCCTTTTCGGCGCCGGATTCTTCTATCCGTTCCCTGAGTTCATTGAACTGTCTGCCGACCCCGTCCATGAGCCCTGTCGAAATATCCTCGATCTCGTCCATGAGTTTCAGCAAGACATCTTTTGATTCGATTTCGCGGACTTTGTCACTGACTGATTTCGACGTTTCCTGCGCGACTTTTGCGGCATTTGACATGCTTTTGCTGATCGATTCGAGGCCCTCGCGCAGTTCCCGGATCATTTCGTCACTGGCATGCTCCACATCCTCGAATATTTCAGATGCGGCTTCTCGTAGTCTTTGATCGGGAAGGTTGCGGGATGAGTCTGAAGGCTTTTTCTTTGACATGCTGTGAATCCATCACTTTGTAAGTCTGTTGATTACTTATAACACAAGCTGGACGCCCCTTCGAAGCTGTCGTGGCCGGGCTGTTTACTCGATGGCGGGGCGGGATGATAACCAGCTGCACACTGGCAACAGTGGTCTGAGGCGCATCCGCTGATTGCGCCTCGAGACCGGGGTCGGGATGGGCGTGACTAGTTGTAGCCGAGCACGGCAACCTTTGAAGCCGGCTCGAAAATGGTCCTGATATTCTTGTTTTCAGGCAGCTTGATTTGCGAATCCTTGCTCGAGCTCTTGGTGCCGCTTGAGTGGTTCGTGGATGTTTTCTGCGCTGGTGATACCTGTTGTGACATTAAGTAAAATCCCCTAATGATTGTTTTGCCAGGACCGTTTGTTATGGAAAAATGACAACCGGTTCATTAAGAATATTAGTAGAAGAATCAGTAATTTAAAGCATTAAAGCGCTCAATAGTTCTTATTGGATCATAAAATATTTTTATCACATTTTAAATTGTCGACAATATGGTCGGGATTTCTGAAAATTATGCCGAATATATCGTTAAATCAGGTGGATAAGAGACAATGTGCTGACAATTTCACGCATTTGTGAAATGAAAAAAATTCGGGTTATCCCCTATGAAAATTCGCTGAGATGTACTTTTTGCGTCATCAAGGTCTGGATACACCCAAAAACTGGTCTATCGCAGGGTGTTTCTCCCGTTCCTTTGCTTCAAAATCCTCTGCCTCTACAGTCCATCATGGGCTCGAGTCAATTATGGTAACTCTGTCTGTATGAACGCATTTACACTCTTATTTATGGCTTTCCTGGTCTTATGGATTGGTATGTCATTCTGGCTATCAAATCGGCAGGAGCGGCATGTTGCCGCACACAGACAAACTGTACCGCCGGAGTTTGCAAGTCGGGTGTCGAGTGAAGAGCACATGAAAGCAGCCGACTACACAAATGCAAAAGTTCGATTTGGACGGGTCGAGCTTCTCTTCTCTGTCTTGCTGCTGATTTTGTGGACACTTGGGGGAGCGCTCGATGCTATTGACCGGTTCTGGGCCGGGCTCGCATTGCCAGGGATAGTGACAGGAGCAGCGGTTATTACGAGTGTCGCTTTCATTACGGCAGTTTTTGGACTACCTGCTTCGCTCTACAGAACCTTCGTCATTGAAGAACGTTTCGGTTTTAACCGTTCGGATATTGCGACTTTCTGTAAGGACAGGTTGAAGGGAGTCCTTGTGTTAAGCCTCACCGGTTTGCCACTTCTGCTGCTGGTTCTCTGGTTCATGGAGGCTGCGGGGAGATACTGGTGGCTCTTGGGTTGGGCAGCTTTAGCACTCTTCTCTGTTGCCCTGAACTGGGCCTTTCCAAGATTTATTGCGCCGTTATTCAACCGATTCGAGCCCCTCGAGAACGGGGACGTTGCGGACAGGTTAAAGTCACTGCTTGAGCGGACAGGCTTTCGTTCCGATGGCATCTATGTCATGGATAGTTCCCGCCGTTCAACTCATGGGAATGCCTATTTCACGGGTTTTGGCAAAACAAAGCGCATTGTCTTCTTCGACACCCTTCTTAAACAGCTCAAGCCGGCACAAATCGAGGCTGTACTCGCGCATGAACTTGGACACTTCAAGCGACGTCACATTCTCAAGGGGATGATTCTGTCGCTTGCCATGAGTTTTACGGGATTTGCATTACTCGCCTGGCTGATGCAGCAGGGCTGGTTCTATACCGGACTTGGCGTGAGCGAGCCTTCCAGTTACATGGCCTTGCTTCTATTCGTGCTGGTTGCTCCGGTTTTCACCTTTTTTATCAGCCCGGTGATGGCCTGGTATTCGCGCAGGCACGAGTTCGAAGCGGATGCCTTTGCTGCCGGGCAAGCGGATGCTGCATCACTGGCGAGTGCACTCGTGAATCTCTACCGAAAAAATGCAAGCACACTGACGCCTGACCCTCTTTATTCGGCATTCTACGACTCCCATCCGCCGGCCTCTATCCGTATTGCCCGACTTGGTTCTGCATCCTCATGATTACGCCCAAAATCTTGCCTGTCGGCATTACACAAGAAGCAGTCTATCGGGCTTTCCAGCCAAAATCTTGCAAGCTGATAAATCCGGTCTGATTGCTGCCTGAAGCTCTCATCAGTTATTCTCTGGTTTTAGTACCCTGGCATATATCCCTCGATGCCGATCCGTTCACTCCATATGCAGAAATTTCTCCTGGTACTCCTGTTAGTGCTTCTCCTGCCGTTCCACCGGTCGGTATACGCAGCCGATGAGGTCTCGATCCAGAATGCCGAGGAGGAACTCCAGAAAGCAGCTGAAACCATCAAGACCTGGGACAAGGAGACAACACCTCTCGATGAGACTGAGAGGCTCAGGTCGCGGCTCTTCGAACTCCAGGCACTGGCAAACGAATGCGTCTCCTCGCTCGAAGACGATGTCCAGATCAACAAGACCAAGATCGAGGCACTTGGCGAGAAGGCAGAAGACGAGGCGCCTGAACTCAAGGCGCAACGCAAGACACTCGAGGAGGAGGCTAAACAACTGAATCAGCGGGTGGCTATTTGTCGCCTTGCACTCGTTGGTGCTGAAGAGCAACTCGACAAGATTGCTTCCTTCCGACAGGGCAAGATTTCCCAGCAGCTCACCAGCAGGACGATCCCGGCCTGGACTGCACTCAAGTCATTCCCGGCCGATTTCAATAGGCAACTGGCTTCCCTGGCTGAGGATACTGGATGGTTTCATGCCGGGTGGTTCTGGGGAATGTTGCTGTCGCTGATCGCGCTTTTGCCTGCCGGAGTCGTGGTCGGCAGGCTGCTCAAGGATATCGAACAGCGAAATATCGGTGACGCCAGGCTAAAGGTCAGGGCCAGGCTGGCAGGCATGTATGGCAGGCGCCTGCCCTGGGTGATGCTCTTTGTTGCTATCGGGACAACCCAGGCCCTGGTCGGCAATGCATACGGGGCCTACTCTTTTGTCATCGCAGTTGCACTGCTGACTTCCCCTCTTATCGATTACGCCCTTTGCAACGAGCGGGAGCGTTGCCCGGCAAGTGTGCCATTGCGTATTTTCTGGACTCTGTCCCTCTTCAGCCTCGTCATGATGCTGGTCCCGTATGCATTCCCGGACAGCGAAAATACCATTGTGATTGCCTTCAGGAGCTTGCTGGGACTGTTTTTTCTTATAACAGCGATCTGGCTCGTTTTCAGCCTGTCGACTTATCCGGAATTAGCCCGTTACGGGGGCGTGCGCTGGCCCCTGATCCCGCTGTTCATGACTGGTCCGCTTGCCTACATACTCGGTTACCAGAATTTCGGTATTTTCTTCTCACGGGGAATGTTCGGAACTCTCATGGTGGCGATCCTGGGATGGCTTTTCTACAGGACGCTGGTCATCGCCCTGCGTCCACCTTCGATGAGCAAGGGTGGTGCTGATACCACTGATGCAGAGTTCGACCGCTTTTCCCTTCGGCGGGTGGTTATTCTTGTTATCGTCACCCTTTCTTCCTTTCTTCTGGCCCTTCGACTCTGGCAGCTGACGCCCCGTGATACCGCTGGTCTCACCTACAGGCTCAGTCAGCCGTTTGAGATCGGTGACATCTCGCTGGTTCCCTCGAAACTCTTTCTCGGACTGGTGATTTTCCTTCTGTTCTGGATGATCGCGCGTCTCTTGCAGCGTACCGCCACCAACTTGCTGGTGACACGGGATCCGGCCAGTCGCGGTGCGCGTCAGTCATTTATTACGTTGCTGGCTTATGTCCTTATCACGATCGGTTTTCTTGTTTCGTTAAGCGCAGCAGGGCTGGATCTCGGTAATATCGCCATTATTGCCGGTGCCCTGTCAGTCGGTATCGGTTTTGGTCTGCAGAATATTGTCAGCAACTTTATCTCGGGCATCATCCTGCTTTTCGAACGGCCGATACGTCCCGGTGACTGGATTCGTGTAGGCACGACGGAGGGTTATGTGCGAAACGTGCGCATCCGCTCGACAATCATCGAGACATTCGACCGGGCCGAGGTGCTGGTGCCGAATTCCGATTTACTGAGCAACCAGGTGGTTAACCTTACTCTGACGGATGGCATCGGTCGTATCATCATCCCGGTCGGTGTTGCCTATGGCAGTAATACCAAAAAGGTGAGAGAAATCATCCTTCGCGTTGCGAAAGACCACCCCCAGGTGCTTCAGAACGAACACGGAATAGTGCCACCACGCGTTCTTTTCAGGGATTTTGCCGACAGCTCGCTGCTTTTCGAGCTTCGCTGTTTCATCAAAAACGTCGATTACAGGCTCGTTGTCGAAAGCGACCTGCGCTACGCTATTGATGACGCCTTCCGTGACGAACATATCGAGATTCCCTTCCCGCAACGTGTGGTATACATGCACCAGGCAGCGACCGACCCGGCAAAGGCTACATGACATACTGGAACCGTACTTTCCAGACGTGGCTGCACGGTTTTCATTCTGAAGAAAGCCTCGGAAGGAATAATGCCGGCATTGACTGTGCTAGGCCGCAAAGCTGACATAAAGCATGGCTTCTGATGTCCTGATGCCTGGTTTGTACTCAAGCACCGGGAACAGGGTTATCGTCAGTGGATGGACGACTTGACCTGAATGATCAGCTGAACCTCAGTCTGCCGTCAAAGGAATTTGTGACCATCGGAGGGCTGCTCGTCAACCGGTTGAAACGCATTCCGCGAGAGGACGGTTGCGTGGACGAAGCGGGCCTCAGGTTTTCAGTCATCGAATGTGACGAACGCATGGTGAAACGGGTCCGTATCGAGAGCAGGATGTCATGATCCCGCTTTCCGTCCTGCCGGGGCACGAAATTAATGGCTGAGTGATCACCCGTTCTTCAATACAATAGCTACTATTATTACCGCGAGAGGTCTGTTCCTCTGCCTGCATATTGCGTTTGTGCAGGTTGACCATCCATTGATAATGAATCTGCGACCTGTATTCAATCGCTCTTTGAAGCGAGCACTCATCCCGATTGTCCTCTGCCTCGGTATTTCCACCCATGCCGAGGAGAAGGAGGAACTGATCAGGACCACTGTGTCCGGCGCTTCGGACGAAGTCAAAGAGAATATTCTCGCGCTCAAGCCCTCCTTCACACCCGCGTGCACGGCATCGCGTGATGAAGCCGAGAAATTCCAGGCAGCCGCAAACCCGAAGATCGAGAGCGCACTCCGCGCCCTGGGCTACTATTCTGCGGGATTCAGCACTGATCTGCGCCGTACAGAAAATTGCTGGGAACTGGCTGTGCAGGTTACCCAGGGCAAGCCCGTCGTGGTCAGGAAGCAGGAGATCAGTGTCAATGGAGAGGGGCGCGAGGAACCCGGTTTTCGCAAACTCCTTGCCTCTCCGCCCTACACTCCAGGCGAGCCTTTGCGGCACGATAAATATGCCTCATACAAGAGCGAGCTAGAAAACTACGCCAGCAGCATGGGGTATCTCGACTCATTCTTCACACGCCACGAAATCGTTGTGGACCCTGCGAGCGGGGTGGCTGATATTCATCTGGTTATGGAGACGGGTAGTCGTTACCGATTCGGCAAAGTCAGCGTTGAACAATCTGTGCTGAATTCCGACTATATCCAAAAGTACATTCTGATCAAGGAAGGTGACGCCTTTTCGACCGATGCCCTGGTCGAGCAACAGCAACTCATCCAGTCTGCGGGTTACTACGGAAACGTTCGTGTCAGAGCCAGATACAAGCTGGCAAAGAATCTGCACGTGCCTGTCGAGATTACGGCTGAACCGGCCAAGAAATCACTCTACAGGGGGCGCATCGGGTATGGCACGGATACCGGCTTCAGGGCAGGTGTAGACTATGAGCGCCGATGGCTTGACAGCAAGGGTTCAAGAATTACGTCAACGCTCAACATTTCCCAGATCGAGATTCTCGGAAATATCAGCTACATCGTCCCGGCAAAAAAGCGGCTCGATGAATACATGCGTTATTTCTTCAACATCAGCAATGAGTATGGCGATGATATCGACAGTGAATCCTTCGAACTGGGAGCTGCGTACCACCGTTTGAATTCATCCGGCTGGGACCAGATCGTCTCGCTGAGATATCTGAATGACAGGACCAAGGCCTCCGGTGAACCGCTGCTCGAGACCCAGTTTCTGATCGCCGGAGTACGGGTACAGAAAAGCGTGGCCGATAACCCGATTTTTACACGCAAGGGCTGGTTACTGAGGGCTGGTCTGGAGGGGGCCTATGAGGGTTTCATCAGCAGCAGTGACTTTTTGCAGGCGACCATGTATGCGAAGCTGATTCAGCCTGCGGGAGAGAAAGGACGCCTGATTGTGCGTTCGGAGCTGGGTTCAACGATGATCGATGACGTCAACCTGCTCCCTAAATCGCTGCGATTCTTCGCTGGTGGCGATAACTCCGTGCGTGGTTACGGTTACGAATCTCTCGGACCAAAGAACAACGCTGGTACCGTGATTGGCGGCAGACATCTCTTCATCGCGAGCCTCGAATACGAGTACATGATCAAAGATCCGTGGGGTGCCGCGCTCTTTGTGGATACAGGTAATGCCTTCAATGACTGGCAGAACATGGATCTCCAGACGGGGGTCGGTTTTGGCGCGCGCTGGCGTTCCCCGATCGGGCCGGTGCGAGTCGATGTTGCCTGGCCGACTGATGATTTCAGTGACCCTCATCTCCACCTCAGCATAGGCCCGGATTTCTGAACATGCGAAAGGTCGTCAAAACAGTCCTGTGGTCGTTACTGCTGTTGCTTGTCGTGCTTTTTGCAGGCCTCTACTGGCTGCTCTTCACCGAAAATGGCTCGCGCAAACTCGAGCAGATCGCGATGCACTATCTGCCGCAGCTGACGATCGAAAATCCGGATGGCATATTACTGAAGGAGTACAGGATCGAGCGCTTTCACTGGCAAGACGATATCGCCACAGTCGAGGCAACAGAGCTCTTGATCGAGAGCGATTTTTCCGGGCTCTTGCGAGGAGAGATCAGAATACTGCAGCTCGGTCTCGAGAAGCTGGCCATGGATCTGCGCACTGCCGAGCAGAAGGAAGCGGAACAGGGTGAGGAACCCGGTGGGTTCAGTCTGCCCGTCGATCTGGTGCTCGAGAAGCTCAACGTGTCGCTGCTTGAGCTCAGTCTGGACGGACAGCAGTATACCGCTGACCAGATCAATCTCTCGGGCAAGGTTTCAGGGAGCGATGTCAGTGACATTCTGCTCTCGCTGAATGCGCAACTCGAGGATCGTGCCATTGCCCTGAAGCTTTCGGGAGATCTCGGTCTGACCGAGCCTGTCGCTTTCGATCTTGAGACAAGTGTCGATGTGACAGATCCCCTCCTCGGAGAGGTGCAGGCTGCGATGAATCTCTCCGGAAACTTGCAGGAGTACCTGATTTCAGCCGACGTTTCGAACGATTCAGAGCAATCAGGTCGCAACAACCTGTCAATCTCCGCCTCTGGCAGTCTCGCAGGGCTTGAGGTGGAATCTGCGCGACTTGAAGGAGACAACGGCGAGGTAGAGATTACCGGCGAACTGCAGTGGCAGGAGGTGCTCGCCTGGAAAGCTGATGTCACCTTGCGAGAGCTCAGCAGTAGCCGCTTCTATCCGGAATATCCGGTCACAGTGAGTGGTGATCTCTCTTCCAGAGGACAACTCGTGGAGGGCCAGCCTCGCGTGGAGATTGCCTTGCACGAGATTCAGGGGGTCGTCAATGAATACCCGCTCAGCGCGGAAGGTGCAGCGTCGCTTGATGGCAAGACGGTCAATATCAGCGAACTGCTTGTTTCGGCTGGCGACAACAGGCTGCAGGCCAATGGCCAGGTTGCCGAGGTGTTCGATCTCGTGTTCGAGCTCAAGGCTGATCGTCTCGACCAGTTGATGCCCGGTGCTGACGGGAATCTCGTTGCCAGTGGCACGCTCGAGGGCAACCTTGAGAAACCCTTGCTGACAGCCGAGATCGATGGAGAAAAACTTGCCTTTGGCGATTATGCACTTGAACACATCAAACTTGATTTCTCGACCGAGGGCGAGCTGGTTTCCGGAGAGGGGGGCATCAAGCGTCTCGACCTCGCAGGGCAGTTGATACAGGAGGCCGGGTTCAGTGCCAGCGGAAGCCTTCAAAAACATACTCTCAGCTTGAGGGTTGTCCATGATATCGCCTCTGTTGAGACAGCGCTCTCCGGTGGCTGGAGCGAAGAACGCTGGCAAGGAAGCATGGACCAACTGGATATCAGGGAAGAGCACACTGGTCAGTGGTCACTCGACGCACCCGTTGATCTCACGGCATCAGCAAGCCAGGTCAGGACAGGTGAGCTCTGCCTGAAAAATGCGGAAGCCAATGCGTGCACGAGTGTTGAGTGGGACATTGACACAGGGATTCGCTCTGCCGGCAAGGGAACGAACCTGCAGCTGGCCATGCTCGATTCACTGCTTCCCGAATCTGTTCGGCTCAGGGGGACCATCGGTTTTGACTATGACCTCGAGCAGACCGGCGAATTGCCGTCAGCGAAAGCGAAAGTCGCCTGGTCCGCCGGCAACATGACCCTGTCAGGAGAGACGGGAGAGGCGCGAACGTTCAATTACGACGCAGGGCAGCTCGACGCCCTTTTTGAAAACGATAAGCTGAATTTCTCCGGAGGTGTGACACTTCCGGGCTATGCCGAGGTGGACGCCAGAGGCGACCTCCTGCTTTCGCCGGAGGACGGGAAGCACACTATCGACGCTGCACTGAAAGCAAGTGCTCCTGACCTCACCTGGCTGGACGAATTCATCCCCGAGGCCACGCTGCTCCAGGGCAAGCTCACGGCTGATGGGCAGCTTTCCGGTGAGCTCGCTGCCCCTGTCATCAGGGTCGATGCCCGCCTTCAGGATGGCCAGCTCAAGATCGATCGCACCGGTGAGACGCTGGATGACATCACACTCACCGTGAAGAGTGTTGCAGATAACAGGTTCGATATTGATGGCAGTCTTAAAGCCGGTGAGGGCACGCTGACGACCAAGGGGACAATGGTGTTCGAGGGCGTGAGCTGGTCGACACGACTCGAAATCAAGGGATCGCAACTGCAGCTGCTCGACAGCCACGAAATCAAGGTGCAGGTCGCACCCGATATTCTCATCGAGGCCAACCAGGAAAAGGTGATCATGAGCGGAACCCTGCTGATTCCGGAAGCAGCGATCCGGCTTTCGACCCTTCCTGAATCGGCAGTCACCGAGACGGATGATGTCATCATTCTCGGCAAGGGCGGGACCCGGCCGCCCCCACCCGGCGAAGGACTCGGTTTTGAGCCGCGCCTCAAGGTGGTGCTCGGTGACAAGGTGACCTTCTCCGGCTATGGTCTCGACGCCAGGCTTACAGGGGAGTTCCGCACTCTCCAGGTCAAGCAGAGTCTCGTGACAGATGGTTTCCTGACGATCAATGACGGGACATATAATCTTTTCGGCCAGACTCTGGTGATCGAGAGAGGTCGATTGGTCTTCAACGGTCCTCTGGATAACCCGGGGATTGATTTCCGGATTGTTCGGGATGTCGACGAGGTCACTGTCGGTATGAATGTCAGCGGTACGCTTGTGCGTCCGACGTCGAGCGTTTTCTCGAACCCGCCCATGAGTGATACCGAGGCGTTCAGCTACCTGCTTCTGGGCCGCAGTCTCGAGGGCGCCTCCTCTGGTGATGGCGCCATACTTATGAGTATGGCCAAGACACTTGGCGTCGAGGGAGGCAGCGGTTTTCTCAGCAATCTTGGAGCAGGGCTGGGTATTGACGCATCGATCTCGACAAGCGAGGGGTTCCAGAAGAGCGAGCTGCAGCTCGGCAAACGCATCGGCGAGAATCTCTACCTGAAGTACATGATCGGACTGGTCGAGGATTTCCAGACAGTCGCGATCGAGTACCGTATCAACAAGAACCTGCGCGTCGAGGCGGAGACGGGGACTGAAACCGGCGCAGACCTGATTTACAGAATCGAGCGCTGAAAACCGTCTCGCTCCCCCGGGACGGCTGCATATCCAGCCGACGCTTCAGCAGCTAGAATAGAGCCATGAAAAAGCCCGAATTGCTCTCACCCGCTGGTACCATTCGCAACATGCGCTATGCCTTCGCCTACGGCGCAGATGCCGTCTATGCCGGCATGCCTCGCTACAGCCTGCGCGTGCGCAATAATGACTTTCTCGAGGAAAACCTCCGCACGGGGATCGAGGAAGCCCATGCACAGGGCAAGCAGTTCTTTGTCGCAACGAATGCCATGCCGCACGGTGCCAAGCTCAGGACTTTTATCGACGACATCCGTCCGGTCATCGAGATGGGGCCTGATGCCCTGATCATGGCCGATCCCGGCCTGATCCTGCTCGTGCGAGAGCAGTGGCCGGAGATGCCGATTCACCTCTCGGTGCAGGCCAACACGACCAATGCTGCGGGTGTTCGATTCTGGCAGAACGCGGGTGTCTCGCGCGTCATTCTCTCGCGCGAGTTGTCGCTCGACGAGATTGCCGAGATCCGCCAGCAGTGCCCGGACATGGAGCTCGAGGTGTTCGTGCACGGTGCGCTCTGCATCGCCTATTCCGGTCGCTGCCTGCTTTCCGGCTATTTCAATCACCGTGATGCCAATCAGGGTACCTGCACCAATGCCTGTCGCTGGGAATACAACATCGGCGAGATCGAGCAGCCGCCAGAGGTCTCGATTGATACCATCCAGCGTCATCCGAAAGCTGACGAGGTCTACTACATCGAGGAGCGTGGCAGGCCTGGTGAGCTCATGCCGATCATGGAGGACGAAATGGGCACCTACATCATGAACTCGAAGGATCTGCGCGCTGTAGAGCATGTACAACGGCTCGTCGAGATCGGTATCGACTGTCTCAAGATCGAGGGTCGCACAAAGTCGCATTACTACACGGCTCGGACTGCACAGGTCTACAGGCGTGCTATCGATGATGCTGTTGCAGGGGAGTCGTTCAATCCGGAGTTGCTCTATGCACTCGAGGGGCTGGCCAACCGCGGCTATACAGACGGTTTCTACCAGCGCCATGAGAGCAGCGAGCTGCAGAATTATCGTGCCGGCGTCTCCAAAAGCATGCAGCAGCAGTTTGTCGCCGAAGTGTTGCCGGAGCAGGGGAACAATGGTCTCGTCAGTGTCATCGCAAAAAACAAGTTTCGCATAGGCGACGAACTCGAACTTCTCACGCCTGCCAGCAATCACAGGTTCAATCTCGAGTACATCGAGGATATGCAGGGGCATCGCATGGACGAGGTGCCTGGCGGTGGCTATGAAATCCGCCTGAAACTGCCTGTGCATCAAGCGGGTATGGGTCTGATCACGCGCTATCTCTGAAACCGGACTGGAGCAGGGCAGATGGGGCAGGAAATCACGAGCAGCAATTTCAGCCAGGGTGATTTCGACGAGTTCTCCCGGCGACTGCAGGAGGAGACCGATCTACTCAGGCAGATGCTGTCCGACAACGCCTTCGACCAGTCGGAACCGGTTGCGGGTTACGAGCTCGAGGCCTGGTTGACGGATGCGGAGGGCAGGCCGAGTCCATCCAACGACCGTTTTCTGGAGTTGCTGGGTGATCCGGAGGTTGTCGCAGAACTTGCGCTCTTCAACATCGAGCTTAACGGCCCCCCTCGAAAACTGACCGGACATGCCCTGTCGCAGATGCAATCTGATCTCGAGGCGCGATGGGGCAGATGCATCGAGACCGCCGGTCACATGGGGCTGAACCTGATCGCCATTGGTACCTTGCCGACGGTCCGGCGCGACGACCTCTGTCTCGAGAACATGTCACAGCTCAAACGTTACCAGGCACTCAATAACCAGGTCCTGCGACTCAGGGAGGGACGCCCGATCGAACTCGATATCGAGGGCCGCGACAGTCTCAAGCTGCAGCATGAGGATGTCATGATGGAGGCTGCTACAACCTCTTTTCAGCTGCACATGAAGATCGACGCACGACAGGCGACGCGATATTACAATCTGTCGAAAATCATCTCCGCTCCCATGGTCGCCATCAGCACCAATTCCCCCTTTCTCTTCGGCAAGCAGCTTTGGGAAGAGACGCGAATTCCCCTGTTCGAGCAGGCTGTCTCAGTTGGCGGTTCTGACTATTCCCGTCGTGTCACTTTTGGTGTCCGTTATGCGTCAGGCGGAATTCACGAGGTTTTCGACGCTAACTCTCGACGCTACCCGGTTTTGCTGCCGACAGTCAGTGACACACGGCCGGAGGAGTTTGCTCATCTGCGCTTGCACAACGGTACCCTGTGGCGATGGACGCGGCCCCTGATCGGATTCAGCGCCAACGGCAAGCCGCATATCCGCATCGAGCATAGAAGCATCGCTGCAGGCCCGACGCACGCAGACGAGATTGCCAATGCTGCCTTTTTCTTCGGCCTGATTACTGCTCTGATGCAGTACGACAATATCGAACAGCGTATTCCACATATTGTCAGCAGGCATAACTTCTACGCTGCTGCGAAGTCAGGCATGGATGCCCCCGTCGAGTGGCTCGACGGCAAGGAAACAGGTCTTCGTAGACTCATCCTGCAGGAATTGTTGCCTCTTGCACGCAAGGGTCTGTCATCACTTGATGTCGATCATGACGAGGCAGACGCCTGTCTTCATATAATCGAGCAACGATTGTTGACGCGGCAGACTGGCGCAAAATGGCAGCGCGAGTGGGTTGCGAAGCATGGACCGGACTGGCGCGGACTAGTGCTGGAGTATGCCGAGAACCAGGCCTCCGGCAAGCCGGTGCATACCTGGAAGATCTAATTGTTTTAACCTTGATGAAGTAGTGTTGACCGTGCTCGTGACCCAATCTGGAACCAGGTATTGGTTGCCGCCCGGACGGATGATTCTCCAAAGCGGCGGGTGCGCCGCGGCACCCTTCTTCAATCAATCGCTCTGCGTTTTGTGTGTATGAATTTCCTGAGGATTCGATACTGTCTGGCATTGCGTTATCTGCACCATCATCGGAACATCGCAAAGTGATTCAATGACTGACATCCAGAGATATGCTGAACCGGATTTACAGATGCTGACCATCATCAACGGTATCCCTGAGGGCTTGCTCGATCTCGAAGCCAGCCGGCTTGCGAATATCCTCGACGGACCAACACTGATTCACCTCGATGGACGCCGTGGCGACACGCTCTTTGTCTCGGCACTGCTGCATGGCAATGAACCAACCGGCTGGGAGGCGGTCCGGCGATTGCTGAAGGAGTATGATGCCGGCGGTGGTGACAAGCCGCTGCCGCGTAACATGTCGCTCTTTATTGGTAATGTTGCCGCAGCGAAAGCCGGCTTGCGGCGACTGGACGGGCAACCCGACTATAACCGTGTCTGGCCGGGTGGTGAGCTGACGGACAATCCCGAAGCCGCCATGATGCAGCTTGTTATCGATAGCGTGATTCAGCGCAACCTCTTTGCCAGCATCGATATCCATAACAATACAGGTATCAATCCGCACTACGGATGTGTCAATGTCATCGATAACCGATTTCTGCGTCTTGCCCTGCTGTTCAGCCGGCTGGTGATTTATTTCATCCGCCCGGCCGGCGTCCAGTCTCTTGCCATGGCGCAATATTGTCCCGCTGTCACGATAGAGGCCGGCAAGGTCGGTGACGAGGCGGGTATCGAGCGCACCAGGCAATTCGTTGATGCCTGCCTGCATCTCAGTGAACTGTCAGGGGAGCCGCTACATCACGAGGAGATAGATCTCTTCCACACGGTGGCAACAGTCAAGGTGCCAAAAGATGTGGGCTTTGATTTTGAGGACGATACGCGGACGATCAGCTTTTACAGCGAGCTTGAGCGCTTCAATTTCTGCGAACTGCCTGAAGGCACCGCCTGGGCGAAAATTTCAAGCGGCACTTTGCCTCTCGAGGTGATCAGCGAAAATGGCAACAGTGTCGCTGAACGCTTCTTCCTCAATGAAGACGGATTGTTGAAAAACAGGGTTCCGGTGATGCCATCGATGCTGACGAGCGATCATCGTGTGATCGAACAGGATTGTCTATGCTATCTCATGGAACGCTGGGGAGCAGTCCAGCCATAGAGGAATCAAAGCATCATCCATTACAGCCGGGCCTCGGCAAGTGAAACTTCTCACTCGAAGCATGCGTCACGGTGAGCTTGTTGCAGTCAGGGACCTGCTCGAAGCCAATGGTATCCCCGCAATAATCCAGAGTGATGACACTGGACGCATGCTGACACCTCTCGTCACGCGCGGGCAAACCCTTTGGGTCTATATAGACAGCCAGGAAGATGAAGCAAGGGCGCTGCTCGAGAACCCGGACCATGTGGTTGCCAACCCGGTCGATGTCGAGGTGTTCTACGAGTTAACCCGTGATGTCAGGGATGATCTGTCAGTCATGAACAGGGTCATGATCCATCTTGGTATTACGATCGGCCTGATTTTGCTTCTCATGTTACTGGTGATTTCGCTAATACGCTGGCTAGCGACATGAACAGACCAGGCTGCCTCGAAACAGCGGCAGGTACGAGTCACAATAAATTACGCTCTTGTTTCATGAGATATGCAATGAATCTGCGCGTTGCCCATTGGTCGTCCGGGTCCGTCAACCGGGCACTGCTATCTGGCATCCTGTTGTTGCTTGCTGCACCGCAGGCAGATGCAGGAAATCCCTGTATTGATGTCTATCCATCGATGGCAGGCGAGATACTCAGAAGTGATGGAGGACGTGTTGCCGCGATTGTCCCTGTTGATTGGTTCGAGCAGGGTGTCTAGCGGCTTACGGTCGACAGTGGCGGACAATTCATGGTCCGTCCCGGGGACCTGTCAATACCGCAAGCAGGCAGCGACCTCGAGTACAGGATTTTTTCCAGGGACGCCAGCAGTGCACCGCTTGCTGCATGTTACTGTCAACAGGGTACCGACATCTGCGTCGAGGAGTACTCTTACCGGTGAGATGGCTGCGACCGGGACTCTCGGGAGAGCATCAATGTGCCTGTCCTTACTCTTTCCCGTTGAAACCCTGGCAGGGCGCAAGGTACAAATAAGAGAGGACATCATGTAATGAAAAAATCAACGCTTTTCCTTATTCTGATCTTCTGTAGTGCACCCGTGGCCACCGGCTTTGCGCAAGGTGGCGATGTTTCTGATCCATGGTCTGACGAGCGCGCCGGTATGATCGCCGGGATCGAGAAGGACGTGCGGGATACAGCTGAACTCATCAACAGGGGGAGCTTTGACCGGCGCGTCATGGACGCCATGGCGACTGTGCCGCGTCACGAGTTCGTGCCGGAAAGCCAGCGCAGCAAGGCCTACGAAAACCGTCCCTTGCCGATAGGACGTGGTCAAACGATTTCGCAGCCTTACATTGTTGCCCTGATGACGGACCTGCTTCAGCCGCAGCCCGGCCAAAGGGTGCTCGAGATCGGCACAGGATCCGGCTACCAGGCTGCGGTCCTCTCTCGTCTCGTTTCACAGGTCTACAGCATGGAGATCATCGCAGAACTGGCCAGCGAATCGCGCCAGCGCTTGCAACGCCTCGGTTACGAAAATATCTCGATCCGTGCTGCGGATGGTTACAACGGCTGGCCGGAGGAGGCGCCATTCGACAGTATCATCGTGACAGCAGCGATCAGCCACATTCCCCCGCCACTCGTCCGACAGCTGAAACCCGGAGGACGCATGGTGATCCCGGTCGGAACACGCTTCCAGACCCAGTACCTGACAATCGTCGAGAAGGATCCCGACGGCAGGGTAACAACACGTCAGCTGATCCCGGTGATCTTCGTACCCTTTACCGGCGGGCACCAGTGACAACCACCAGGCACGCGCCACCGCTTGTTGCAATCTTTCTTCTCTCGGCATCAGCCCTGGCCTACGAGGTCCTGCTCGTCAGACTGTTTTCAATTATCCACTGGCATCACTTCGCATTTATGGTCATCAGTCTTGCGCTGCTTGGCTACGGTGTCAGCGGCAGTCTCATCATGCTGTTCCGTTCATTCTGCCTGCGCCATTTCACCGGAGTCTTCTTTCTGAACATCCTGCTTTACGGGATCTCTTCTGTCGGCGTTTTTGTCATCATCCAGCGTCTTCCCTTCAATGCGCTGGAAATACTCTGGGATTCATCGCAGTGGCTGCGATTGTTGCTGACCTATCTTTTCCTGTCCCTGCCATTCCTGTTCGTCGCGAACACCATCGCACTGACGATGTTGCGATTCGATCTGCAAATTGCACGTATCTACAGCGCAGACCTGATCGGCGCGGGGGCAGGCGCCATCGGTATCATGCTGTTGCTCACCGTTTTCGAGCCACCAACCGTGCTGAGGCTTCTGGCTTTTGCCGGTCTCCTGGCGGGGGTTTTCGTGCTCCGGCAGACAGGACGACAGCTGGCTGCAGCTCTGGCACTGGCTCTTGTCGCCAGCGGCATCCTGCTATTACCGGGCTCCTGGCTGGAGTTGCGGCTATCGGATTACAAGGGGCTTGTTCAGACCCTGCGCATTGACGGAGCCCGGCTTGTCGAGAGCCACTCGGGCCCGGTTTCGCGCATCGATGTTGTCGAGAACAGGCTGGTGCCTTTTCGCAATGCTCCTGGCCTGAGCCTCCAAAGCCCGGAGGGTCCCTCCGATCAGCTGGCAGTTTTTTCCGATGGTGATGCAATGACGACGATCGATCGTCATTCCGCGCAATCATCGCCCGGTTACATGGCCTACATGAGTTCTGCCTTGCCTTTCCTGCTCGGCAGGCAGTTCGAGCGGGTACTGGTTCTCAATGCCGGAACAGGAGCAGACATCCTGCAGGCCGCGGCGTTCGACAGCCGGCATATCGATGCCGTCGAACCGGACAGCCAGCTCACGCGCCTGGTCTCTGAAACCTTCTCCGGCTACTCCGGCTGGCAGCAACTCCGGGGTCGTGTTGAGCTGCACAACACGACTGCCCGGGCGTGGGCTGCGACTGCAGACCAGCCGTATGACCTGGTCGTGATCGGTGTTCCGGGCGCATCCAGTGGTGGTGCGGCAGGTGTCTATGCCTTTTCCGCCAATTTCGACCTGACCGTGGAGGCATTGAAGAGCTATCTCGCACTCCTCGCGCCCGGAGGCTATCTCTCTATCACCCTCTGGACTGATACCCCGCCAAAAGGAAACCTGAGGCTGTTCAGCGCGATGGTCGAAGCGCTGCGGGAGTCCGGTGTCGCCTCACCGGAGAATCGCCTCGCCTGGATACGCAGCTGGAATACGGCAACGCTGATGGTCAAGCATGGAGAGCTCAATAGCGAGGAAACCACCGCTATTCGACGCTTTTCCGAGAGCAGGAACTTTGACCTTGCCTGGCTTCCCGGCATTTCTGAAGATGAAGTCAACCGCTACCAGCTGCTTCCGAGACCTTTTTTCTACACGGCGGCAAAGGCGGTGCTCTCCGGTCAGGGGAAAGATTACATGGAGAGTTACCAGTACGATATCGAACCTGTGAGGGACGTGAATCCCTATTTCGATGATCATTTTCGATGGAACAGCCTGTCAACCTTTCTCGCGCTTCCCGGACGCTCGGGTATCGCGATGATTGGTGCGGGCTACCCGACGCTGGTAGCGACATTGCTTCAGGCAGTTGTCGCCGCATTGCTCCTGATTCTCGCGCCGCTGTTTTTCTTGCGGCGCAAGCTGCGTTCAGACGGACATCTGCGATTCCGGGTCTTTACCTACTTCACCGCGATCGGCCTCGCCTTTCTCTTTATTGAACTCTCATTCATCGAAATGCTGACGCTGGTTATCGGCCAGCCTCTCTATGCCGTTGCTGTGACATTGAGCGTGTTCCTGGTCTTTTCGGGCCTTGGCAGCCTGACGGTGCATTGGTTCGTGGAAAGCAAGGGTCTTGATCCGGGGGTGTTGCTTCGCTGGTCCGTGCTCTCTATTCTTCTTGTCACGCTGGTTTACCTGTTTTCACACGCCTGGCTGATCGAGCATCTGATGGCACTGCCGACAGCGTTGCGCATCCTCATGGCGATTCTGCTCTCGATCCCGATCGCCTTTGTGATGGGTATGCCCTTTCCTGTCGGATTGACGTCAACATCACGCAATGCTCCGGAACTGTTGCCATGGGCATGGGGAATCAATGGTTGTGCCTCCGTGCTCAGCGCCATTCTGGCCGTCCTGCTTGGCATGGAGATTGGCTTTACCGGTGTCATGCTGTGCGCAGTGATGCTTTATCTTCTGGCCTGGCGCACGCTTCCGCGCAAGACACTTATTTGATCTGACTCCACTGCTCGAGTGCACGTTCGCGCGTCTCTTTGAGATCGACGACAGGAAAGGGGTAGTCGTCGCCAAGGCGGATGCCTGCATGGCTGAGGAGTTCGGCTTTCTGCATCCACGGGGCATGGAGTGCCTTGTCCGGCAGTTTCGCCAGTTCTGGTACCCATTTGCGGATGTAGACTCCCCGCGGATCGAAGCGCTCGCTCTGGCTGACGGGGTTGAAGATGCGAAAAAAAGGCGCGGCATCGGCGCCGCAGCCTGCTGTCCATTGCCATCCCATGCTGTTGTTGGCCAGATCCGCGTCGACGAGGGTATCCCAGAACCAGCGCGCACCTTCGAGCCAGTGAATACCCAGGTTTTTCGTCAGCAGCGAGGCAACGATCATGCGTACGCGGTTATGCATCCAGCCTGTGTGCCAGAGTTCGCGCATGCCGGCATCGACAATCGGGAAGCCGGTGCGGCCTTGCTGCCAGGCTGAAAGCAAGTCGGCAGCGTCCTCTTTCCAGTTCCACGGATAATCTCTGAAGCGGGTGTCCATGGGATTATCCGCTGTCTGCGGAAAGTGGAAGAGAAGATGGTGAGCAAAGTCACGCCAGCCGAGTTGCTTGACGTAGACATTCTCTCCGGTCGACGCCATGCTTTCCTCGAACCCGGTCATGTTGCGCACGCTCTCGAGGACCTGAAGTGGACTGATTTCCCCGAAATGAAGATGCGGGGAGAGACACGAGGTGCCGCGGGATCCGGGAAGGTCGCGGGCGCTGTTGTATTTCCCGATCGCCTTCTCGATGAATCCGTCCAGCTGGTGCAAGGCGGGTGTCGATCCCGGTTTCCAGGAGTCATAGAAACCCCTGTCCCAGGGAATTGACGGCAACAATTGCAAGCTATCGAGTGCGCCGGACTCGATGCCTCTTGGGATCGGGGGAAGCGAAGAAGGCGCAGGTTGTCGCTCGAGCCGTGGTAGCCCGGTTTTCAGACAAGCCTTCCAGAAAGCTGTGAAGACCTTGTAAGGAGTTTTCTGGCCGGTCTGGATCTCCCAGGGCTCGAACAACAGCGAGCCGTTGAAGCTCATGCATCGAATGCCTGATTCGGACAGGGTCGCCTTGATTTTGCTGTCACGCTCGATGCTGACAGGTTCGTACAGGCGGTTCCAGAAGAGATGTGTGATGCCTTCTTCCCTGGCGAGTTGTTGCAGGACGGCCAGTGAGTCCCCCTGCCTGATGACGAGTCGGGATCCGCGTTTTCGCAGTTCCCCGTCAAGCGTCTCCAGACTGTGATGCAGCCACCAGCGGCTGGCTGCTCCGGGAGACCAGGGTGCCTCTTCAGCTACATTGCAGATGTAGAGCGGGATCAGCTCCTTGCACTCCTGCGTTGCGGCCTGCAGCGCCGGGTTGTCATCGAGTCGCAGGTCGCGCCTCAGCCAGAGAATCGCCCTGGTCATCGCCCGAGGGGGACCACCAGTTCGAACAGGGAGGTCAGGATGACGCTTGTGCCGCGGGCGCTATTCATGATTCTGCTTTGGGTATACGGATCGTCAGCACGTCGTCGCTGAATTCTGTTTGCATTCCTCCCTGTCTGACTGGCCCCGGCAGTGTCAGGATGCGCTGGTAACGACTCGAAAAGCTGGCCTGCACGCGTTTGCCGTCGGCGGTTTCGCGCTTCTCGACTTTCCGCATGGCGGCAATGCGCAGGCGATTGCCGCGCTGTTCGATCTCGATTGTCTTTCCGTCAGCACCCGGTATGAAGGCTGTGACAATGAATTGATCATCGTTTTCCTCGATGCGGATGCGAGGCGAGCTGAAGCTCTCTTCGATCGCTATCCCGCTACTTTCCTGCTCCTGTTGCATCTCCCTTTCCATTTGTGCCATTTCGCGATCCATCTGCCACTGCCGGCGCTGCATCTCCCGTTCCATACGACGCATCTCGATCCACGGATTCACATATGGACGGCGATCCGGTGCAGGATCGTAAACGGGTGGCGGTGGAGGATACCCGTACTGCTGTGCTTGCGAGGATGGAATGGCCGTTTCGAGCATGACCTGCAGAAGTGAAACCTTCTGTGCTCTTTCAACCGCCGGGATGATGAGCAGGGTGCCCGCAAGGAAGGTGGCGAAGAGAAAGGTCTTTGTGGACATGGAATTTTCCAGGGATATTTGTCTCTTTTCTCTAAGTTAGCAGATTCAGAAGCCGGGTGTGTCATGTGGAGGATTTTTGAACAACCCCTGTATTGAAGGCTTGATCTCTGTCAGAGGAACTTCTGATGCGGAAAAAAAGCATGGCCCCGGGGCTCATTCTTGTTCATTCTTGCGATAGTGTTGGCCAGAGACGATGACAGCCACGGTCTGTTACCCGACAACAGACTGGTCAAAAGAACGAAAACCCAGGAGTGATATTGATGAGCGCAAGGTCCATCATGGATCCCCATCCGACCGTCCTGCATCCGGACGACCCTATCCGCACAGCTGCGCAATATGTCATGGACAACCGCTACAGGCGTATTCCCGTTGTGGATGATGACGGTCGCTTTGTCGGGGTGTTTGGGGTGAACTGTCTTCTGCGGCTTGTCCTGCCTCATGCGGCAATCATGGAGAATGGCCTTGAAAGCGTGAATTTCGCGCGTGAGACACTGACCGATCTCTACAGGCGTTATTGTGAAAACAGCGACAAGGAGATTGCGCTTTGCATGGACAAGGAGGATGTCGAAACTGTCGGTCCTGATACGCCATTGCTCGAGGCTGTACTGATTCTCTATCGCACCAAGGCGAGCCTTCCCGTGGTTGACCCGGAGACAGGCAAGCTGGTTGGCGTGATCTCCTACTGGGATCTTGGTCAGAAGGTCCTTGCAGAGGGAGGGAAAAATGACGCCGGGAACTGAGCCCATTCCAGAGGTCATTTTCGGCCTTGATCCGATGTGGTTTGCAGGCGGACTGTTTCTTTTGACCTACATCCTGATCATGACCGAGCGGGTTAACCGGGCCATAGTTGCCATGGCTGCTGCCGCGCTCATGATTCTGGGTGGGGTGCTGACACAGGAAGCTGCGGTCCGGGGAGTCGACTTCAACACCCTCGGTCTTCTGACGGGCATGATGATCATCGTTTCCATCACACGCAAGTCCGGCGTATTCCAGTATGTGGCAATCTGGTCGGCGAAGCGAGTCGATGCAAGGCCATGGGGCATACTCGTCATGCTCGTACTTGTCACGGCGGTACTTTCTGCCCTGCTGGATAATGTGACAACGGTACTGCTGATTGCACCCGTTACACTGCTGATCGCAGACGAACTCAAAGTGAGCCCATATCCCTACCTCTTTACCGAGATCTTTGCCTCCAATGTCGGCGGGGCGGCAACACTCATTGGTGATCCACCCAACATCATGATCGGCTCGGCTGTGGGGCTCGGCTTCAATGATTTCCTGTTCAACCTCGGGCCTATTGTCCTGCTGATCCTGCCCATGTTGCTGATCCCTTTTTATCTCTTGTGGGGCCGTAAGCTTCAAACAACACCGGAACGTCGCCTGAAAGTCATGCGTTATGAAGAATCAGACGCGATCAAGGACAAGCACCTGCTTTGGCAATCCCTGGGTGTACTTGCGCTGGTCATTGCTGGCTTCATTCTCGGTCATGATCTTGGCTACCAGCCTGCGACGATCGCCATGTTCGGTGCATCCCTGCTTCTGCTGATTACCAATTTTCCGAGAAAAGCGAGCGAGCAAAGCAAGGAAGTCGATCGAACGCTGGCTGATGTGGAGTGGATCACGATTTTCTTCTTTATCGGGCTCTTTATCGTCGTCTACGGAGTTGAATCGACGGGCCTGCTTGAGCTTGTTGCGCATTATGTCATCGGACTGACGGGCGGTGACATGGCAGTCACCACGATCACGATTCTCTGGGTTTCCGCTGTCGTCTCCGCACTGGTCGACAATATCCCGTTCGTCGCAACCATGATCCCTCTCATCGAGAACATGGGGAGTATGATCAGTGACCAGGAATCACTGACACCACTCTGGTGGTCGCTGGCGCTTGGCTCCTGCCTGGGGGGGAATGGCAGCCTGATAGGTGCGAGTGCAAATCTGATTGTTGCAGGGTTCGCTGAACGCGCGGGTCATCCAATCCGGTTTCTGCCCTTTATGCTGATCGCATTTCCATTGATGCTGCTGACCATTCTGATTAGTTCGTTTTATGTTTACCTTAGATACCTTTGACTACCGGAACTGGTCCCGATCGGGCAGCCGCTTTATATCAGGACGCAAATGTCAGAAAAATCCTACACGGGGAACTGGCGTTTGCCGATACAGGTGAGACCCCTCAAGGGCTAAATTACAACCATGTCGTCGAGGATGCAGTGACGCAGGTATCTCTTCAAGGGATGCATGACGACAGAGACATCGGATGATTGTCTCAACCAAGCTAACCAAGCACAGCCACTACCCGGCCGGTATTCCTGCCGGGTTTTTTTATGCCCCGTCCCGCATGACCAGGATCGGTTACCACGGGGTTGAGAGTATCGGGCGAGATTGGGGGCACTATCTGATCTCTGTCATGTTCGACCCTGAAGATGCCAATGTCCTGCAGGCTTGTCAGATTTTTCCTACACGGTATTGCTACATATTCTGCTTAACAAACAAGAATTAAGAGCCTATAGTTAGAACACGTTGCAAGGAAGATATGGATGCGCTGGGCCTGACATGCAGGTCGATGGCAACAGAGGATTTTTCACGGATGTCCGGGATAGCCAGGATGGTTGTCTCAACCAAAGCTAACCAAGCATAGCCACACCCCGGTCGACTTGTTCTTCCGGGGTTTTTTTCTGTCAGCGCAGGGAGCGGTAGATTTGTTTGCGTTGCGGCTTGCTGAGCACGAGTTGCCAGAGCTGGGCCTGTCTGGCCCGAAACATGCCGGCACAGGAAAGCAGATAGTACTTCCACATGCGGTAGAAGCGTTCATTGTAGCGGCCACGAAGTTGTGGCCAGGCCCTGTCGAAATTATCCCACCATGCCATGAGGGTGCGGTCATAATCCTGACCGAAGTTGTGCCAGTCCTCGATGAGGAAGACGCCTTCAGCCGCTGTGGTGATCTCCCTGGCCGATGGCAGCTTGCCATTCGGAAAGATGTACTTGTCAATCCAGGGGTCGACCGTGGATACCGTCAAATTTGAGCCGATGGTATGTAGCAGAAAGAGACCTTCGTCCTTCAAGGCGTCGAGCACGGTATGAAAGTAGGTCGGGTAGTTTTTCGTGCCGACATGTTCAAACATGCCAATGGAGACGGCCTTGTCGAATTGTCCTGTGATATTACGGTAATCCATGAGTTCGATGGTAACCGGTAGGCCGCGGCAATGCTCGATCGCGAGTTCTTGCTGCTCTCTGGAGACGGTGACGCCGAGGATTTCGACGCCGTAATTTTCCGCGGCATAGCGCGCGAAACCGCCCCATCCGCAACCGATCTCGAGGACCTTCTCCCCCTCTGCGAGCCGGAGCTTCCGGCAGATCATGTCGAGCTTTGCGATTTGTGCTTCCTCGAGCGTACTGGCCTTTTCCCAATAACCGCACGAGTAACTCATGGTTGGATCGAGCATCGCCTCGAAAATGTCATTGCCTGTATCGTAATGCTCTTCGCCTACCTGGAAGGCTCTTTCGTGAGACTGGAGGTTCAGCAGGCGCGATCGCAGAATGGTGATGAGAAGACGCAGTTTTTGCATTCCCATGATTTTCATGTCCAGGCGGACACGCATGACTCTCTCGAAGAATTCGTCCAGGGCATAACAGTCCCAGAGTCCGTTCATGTAATCCTCGCCAAACCCGAGAGAACCGGTGGTGAGCAGGTGTTGGTAGACATCCGTATCGTGTACACGGATATCCCAGGGGGCATTGCCGTTGAAGGTTATACCGGCCAGATCGGCAAGTTCCCGAAGAACTGCCGGGGCTGCGGGTTTGCTCGTATCCAGATTCTGCTCGATCGATGACACCTGATTCTCCTCGTGGGGAAGCTGGCCATGTTGACAGGGGACAGGTCTTTTTCGGAGTCCTTGCAAGCAATCCTATCAATTCCAGCAGACACATCAAGTACTGATGGAGTCTGCTCTTTTAACTCTTTTACTATGATCTTCCGGAGCGCTTGCGCACGAATGTAGATAACGGCCAGCCCCGGTTTCAGGAGTTCCGGTTGCTACAGAGGCGGCAGTAAGAGAGTATCTTCATTATAGTTAAAACTAATCTTTCACAGTTGTTTCATGCGAATAGGGTATTGAATTTCAACGGTAAAATCTTGCAACCTGAAACTATTTTGACATCTTTGCTGTCAAAGATTGGATATGTTGTAACAAAATCAAGGTAAAGCGATGCGAAAAACGGTTTTTGCTGTTGCTCTTTTCACGTCTTTGGCGGCCGTTGCAAAAGACGATGGTCAGGCGCCAAATTTCTTTCAGAAGATCCAGTACGAGAATGCCCCGTTGCCTTCACCTGATGCTGGCCGGGAATTTCTGGATTTACCAAACGGGAAACGCCTTGATCATCTCTCGGTGAAGGGGCGCAAGCTCTCACTGGTCACAGGGCGCGGAGCTGCGTTCTCGAAACGAAAGCAGAAGGAGTTTGAAACTCTCTACGAGGAAGGCAAGACCCTCGATGATGCCCCTGTCCAGTGGGTATTACGGAATCTCGATACCGGGAAGGTCATCGATCAGAGCCTCAGTGCAGACATGAAAATGTTTGGCGCTTCGGTCTCGAAAATCTTTGTTGGTGCAACACTGCTTGCAGAGCGTGATGGCGACCTCAGCGACCGTGAATTGCAGAAACTTGCCGAGATGATTTCCGTCTCAAGCAATGTCGCCTGGCTTGACCTGCAACGAATGATCGGCGATGGGAATGCTGACGAAGGACGGCGCAAGATCACCGAGTTCACCAGTAATATGGGCTACAATCGGACGCGGGGTTTCCAGGGCTATCTGGGCAAGATTCACGGCAACGAGCTGACTGCGAGCGAGCTCGGCGAGTTTCTGCATGACACCTACTGGAACAGGTACGATGGTGCCGAGGTTCTGTGGAAAGTCATGCATACCTGCCGCACAGGAGGCAGGAAGGCCGACAAGTACCTGCCGGGCGATCTTTATCTTGGTGGCAAGACGGGAACTTACAGTGGTACCACGGTCCATCCGGAAACCGGTGCGAGCAAGAATCCTGATGGAACACCCTTTCGCGTGAATGTCCGTCACCAGGTTGTGGTGTTCAAGCACAACGGCACCCAGTACGGTATGGCCCTCCTGACAAACAAGGCTTCGAACGAGCATGTCGCGCTGCTCGCTGGCGGTCTCTTTCGCAAACACATCCTCTGAACCGGAACAGTGTAGCCGGCACTAGACTCACTAGTGCCGGTGCAACATAATTTCGCTTTCCGGTTGGCTCATTTGGTCAGTTCCGGTCTCAAGTACACTGATCATGGAGCAGCCCCATGCATAAACGCATGCATTTCAAATTCCCCGCCCTGCTTTTGCTTTCCGCTCTGCTTGCGTCCGGTGTGAGTGCATCGACTATCCAGACTATCGATGAATATAACGAAAAGATTCCGATGTGGGGAGCCTCCTGGTTGCCCGTCAATGCCCTGAAAGGGAATGTCTACCTGAGTTTCTACACAGGTTTCGCGCCACGCGTCGAAAACCCGGCGAGAATCCATGTCCGTGTCTCGCGCGGCAACCAGGGGCGCGTGACGCTGATCCTGGATGAGCAGACACTTTATGACTATCCCTTTGATCTTGTTGCCAGGGCCGGCTTCTACCAGCAGATGCTTGATGAAGGCTGGATCGATATCGACATGGAAAACAAGAAGGGTAATGCAGTTGCACCCCAGGCCCGGTACTTCATCGACATTGTCAATTCGCCTGTCTACAGCATCGCGCAAACCGTCTCCGATCTCAAAGCACAGAAGCCTGATGTCATCGACAGGGTAGCTCTCTACCGCAAGTCGCTGGATTTGCTGAAGACATTGAACCCCGAACGTGTCTTCCCGATGGATTTTGACCTGAAGGTCGAGTTCGACAAGTGGCTGCCTGCTGCAAAAGCCTTTGTCGGTGAGGATGCATCCGGAGAAGCAATCACGAAAAAGATCGCCGACAACCCGAACGATGCCCTGGTGCTGACCAATGATCTGCTCTTTGGCCGGGTCAATGCCATCGAGTTGTCTGACACCTCCGAAGAGCTTCTTGTCGACGTCCTTGCAGCCATCGTCGGCGGCCAGGATTACTCCGATCCCGCATTGCTTGCCAAAACGGCTGACCTTTTCCGTTCTGTAACCGGCGGCAAGTATGATTTCAATGTGGTCAATGGCGAGGGACAGCTCGTACCGGCACTCGATTGCAGGGAAGGCGGTGCTTGCAGGCTGACTTACCATGAATTTACCGGTATCTATCCGATCGGCTCCATCAAGAGCAGTACGCGTGACAGGCACGGGAATGTCATCAACACCTATGCGACCCCCGGTCTCTGGCAGTTCCTTTCCAGGAAATACCACGAGATCGACAACATGCGCAGCGAGTTCTACTACGGCATGATTCCGAAAATGGACTACGAGGGACTCGGCAATGGGTTCCATAATCCTGCCGTACGTTTCGCCGCTGTACCCAAGTCGGTCAAGGAGTCACTCAGTATCCCCGAGCACCATGCACATTTCTGGGCGGTCAAGCGCGGCCGCGTCTCTCACGGCTGCAACAGGATGTCGGCGGGGCACGTGTGGGAGATCAGGAATATCTTTCCGGTCGAGAATACCCGGGCGACCCAGGTCTACTATCACGGCAACGACCCGAAGGATTTCGATCTCTTTGATATCAACGGGGATGGCCAGCCCGAGGTCATGGGTGTGACCTACTACATCTCCTACAATGCCAAGGGGACCAGCTGGGCCGGCAAGCGCGAGGGCGCCAATCTGGAAGTCGATGTACGCGGTACCGAGAAGTTTTACCAGAACCTGCTTGGCGCGAAGGATGTCTTCACCTATGGTGAGCAGGGCATCACTATCCATGATCCGGGCGTTTCGTATTTCACGAAAGAGGATTTCCGGAAAAAACGCG
Source organism: Gammaproteobacteria bacterium (assembly GCA_037385685.1). Classification (GTDB taxonomy): domain Bacteria; phylum Pseudomonadota; class Gammaproteobacteria; order Chromatiales; family Chromatiaceae; genus Sva-25. Next base: position 22,285 of record JARRMW010000006.1, on the reverse strand, counting down.
CAATCTCCAAAGTCATCGAGGGTGATTTTCCTTACTACGAGCAGACCTACGAACGCGACAAGATCCAGTTCTACCGTCCGTTGAAAATCCAGACCGGTGGCAATTTCATGATCAGCAAGGAAGGACAGAAGGCCATGCCCAACAGCAGTCCGTCGAAGCAGTTCGTCCGTCTCTTCGGACGCGTACGTGGCTGTGCACCTTTCTCTGACAAGGAGGCCTGTGGTGAAGAGGCATTCCTCAACGAAAAGAACCAGCTCCTGAAAGTACTGGCAAGTAACTGATCATGAAATATGTATCCGTCAAAACCGTGGCGCGACTTGGCGCTGTTCTTCTGCTCTCGTTCACGGCCATTGCTCAGGCCAAGGTTCCGCAAGGCGATCAGCTCAGGGAAGCCCGTGCGCTGTTCGACCAGATAAACCAGTCGAACAAGGGCGCATTCGGACTCAACGTGCTGCAGGGAAAGCACAACCGGACCACAGTACGTAGCGGGCGCATGCCCGAAGGAGAGCTCGTTTTCCAGGCGGCGTTGCGCAATGAGCCTGCAACCGAGCTGGCTGACAAGTACGGTCTCTATACAGGGAATCTTTTCAGCCCGAACCTCTATGAGCTCTTCAACGACTTTGTCTACAAGGACCCGTCGGCAAACCACGACATGCCCATGGAGAAGCTCTACGCCGTCGGCGATGTGGCTTTTCCGGAAGCCAGGCAGATGGTGCTCAACTGGGTTGTCGAGAAGCACTACATCGACCAGTTTCCCGAGACGCAACTGACCCGGGGGTTTTACTACCGGGGAATTGCGGGGTCCGAGTTCGAGGAGAAATACGCACGCGAATTCATGAGCTTCTACCTGAATTTCATGCAGGATGAGATGGATTATCTTCCACTCTACCTGCTGGCCCAGAAGAGCCCATTGCTGGCCTCCGCGGAGCTCGAGGAAGTCAGGCAGAAAATCGCCGTCTCGTATGACTACCTGAAAAGCTACTATTCCGACGACCAGGGGAGGATAAAGCCTGCTCACAGGGAAAAGATCGACACCCTGTACAAGATTCGCAACAGGATTCACAACCAGCTCACGCCGGATGTGATCCCGATGCTCGACGACTACCTGAGCGAGATTCATCCGACCTACAATCGCGATTTTGGTGCGAGCAGGGAAGTTTTCCTGTTAACCGTACGCAGCAAGCTGAAGAAATATTTTGAAATCTCATGGAAGAAAATTGGTCGCGAAGCTGCCAGGATCCCGGGCCAGGAAGAGATGCTCGACATCATCAGGCGACTCGAGAGCACCCCGGATGCTCCGGCACTCATGCTGGCCTTCTCGGAGAAGCTCGCTGCCTTGCGTGAGAACCTCGACATGCTGAAGCTCGACAAGCGCGAGAAGGTCCAGATTTTCCCGGTCGTCAAAATGGGCAGCAATGCGATAGGCGTCTGGAGCAAGAGCAAGCACAAGATGCAGCCCGTCGCGATGATCCAGTCCTTGCTGAATGTCATGTATGCCGAAGGGCTGCTCACGCTGGCACAGCGTGACAGCATGCTAAAGGCCACAGGGGAGGCCGGGGGGTTCGGCGGTGCACTCGCAGCACTCGATGAACAGGACCTCCTCGGGAGTGTCATCGGTAATGTCAACACAGTGTTTGCCGATACGCTCGCCCTGTGGGAAGCCGTCCAGCCTGACAAAAAATCGAAGCAGAAAATCGAGTACTTCGGTGATAACACCATCAAGACATCGGAAGGTGCCTCTACGCTCTTCTTCCTGCTCGATACCTATCCTCATTCCCTTACTACGCAGACTGCCGGCGACACCGATGCAGCCCGCAGCGGAATCAAGGTTCTCAATAGCGGCATGACCTGTGGCCGCCTTGCCTTCATGACGCGCGAGGATCTCGAACAGAAGAACGACGAAGCGCTTTCCCGTGCACAGATTCCCGTGTTCGAATCAATACCGACCGATCTCACTACGGTTGCCGGCACCATCACCCTTGCCAAACAGCCGCGCCTGGGGCATATCCAGATTAAATCCAAGAACCGCGGCACACCGAATCTCGATGTCAGCGGCCAGGGTCTCGGCAACTGGCAGAACGACTTCCTCAAGGGATTCGAGAATGACAACTGTGTCTATATGAAGGCCGAAGCCTCGAGCGGTACGGTTGTCTTCAGGAAGGTCGATACGGACAACCTTGCCGCAGCAGGGCTCGAGGGTGAGGTCGAGAAACTCTGCCGCCGCAACTGTCTCGGCGAGGTGGATCCGACCGATATGACCTTCAGGCCGGCGACCATCGAGCTCGTTGCCGATCTCGACACAAGGAAGGTGCTGCCGACACGCAGCATGAGCTGGAAGAATTTCAAGGATGTCGGTTCCAAGGCTGCCAACTACGCCGAGCTCGCGAACCTTCTCAACACGCCGGAACGAACCGTAGTCCGCGAGGGCATGGGTATTCCGTTCTTCTACTACTACGAGTTCATTCAGAACAACCCGCCGATTCATGACAAGATTGCTTCCATCCTTGCCGATCCGAAGATGCAGCAGGTGGATGCGGGCAAATACCGCGCGGACCAGTTGCGGGAGTTGCGCGAACTCTTTTTCGACAAGGATGCCTGGTTCAACGAGCAATTCCTCAATGAACTCATCGATACCTTTGATAGCTTCCTTCTGCCTGACGGCAGCAAACACGCAATGAAGCTGCGCAGCTCGACAAATTCCGAGGACCTGCCCAACTTCAATGGTGCAGGACTCTACGATTCCAAGGGTTACAAGCCGCGCAAGAAGAACGGGGAGGAGCGCAGCCGCAAGGGCAAGATCAAGGAGATCAAGGACACGCTTGCTACGGTCTGGGCATCGGTCTGGAACCAGCGTGCCTTCGACGAGCGCGCCTATTTCGGTATTCCGCACAAGGATGTCTACATGGGCATCCAGGTCAACCCGAACTATCCCGACGAGAAGGTCGATGGCGTCATCGTCACCAAGGACATCTATGACTTGGCGAAGGGGCCGGCGATCTCCATCGAGGCGCAGCGCGGAAACACCTACAGTGTCGCCAACCCGGAAGACGGCGCGCTGGCAGAGCAGATTCTCGTCGAGTTCAACGGGGATGCGCCACTGGACAAGTCACAGTACAGGATCACCATCGTGCGTCGTTCCAATCTTTCGGCAGACGGCACGAGCGTGCTTTCGGCTGACGAACTCAAGTCAGCAAGCATTGGTAACGTCATGAGCGACGAGGAGTTGCGTGATCTGACCTGGCTCTGCAACAGGGCGCAACTGCATTTTCAGAAGATCATGAATGGCGATAATAACTTTGCACTCGATCTCGAGTTCAAAGTCGACGAGGAGAATACGGGCGAACGCGCCGTCTACCTCAAGCAGGCGCGTCCACTCATCGAACCGCAGTAAAGCGAGACCCGGGCAGGCCGGCCTGGTGGCCGGCCCTCGCTCTTCATGCTTGTCCAAACTGCTCGCATCTGTTCAAATCAGTTCAAATCAGTTCATTATTCATAAGGGCGTTTTGACTTGACCCGAAAATCATATTCGATGCACGATGAGGATGAGATACAGCTTCCACCGGAAGAGGTACTCATGACGTCTGCTGACTTGCTGACACAAGAGGGTGGCAAGGCAGGCAAGAAGAAAAAGGAGAAGGAAAAAGAAAAAAGCGCCGCGCGCAGTACCGAGACGCTTTTCCGCAACGCCGTCAGAAGCAATCTCGATCTCACCTCCATCGCCGACAACAAGGCAAACATCATGATCTCCGTCAACGGCTTCATCCTGACGGTGATCGTGACGGCGGGAGGCTTTGTTATGCAGAGCGAGCCGTCGCTGATCTATCCGTTCTCGATGATCCTGCTGACGGCAATACTGTCTATCGGCTGTGCTGTCATGGCCGTCAAGCCGAAGGTGAATCTTCCCGACGTCGATACAATCGAAGACCTTAGGAATGACAAGTCGAGCATCATCTACTTCAAGCATTATGTACACATGGATCCTGAAGACTATGTCCAGGAAATGAAGCGCGTTCTCAAAGACGTGGAAACGATCCACAGCCACATAGCGCGCCATATCTATGGGCTTGGATATGGGCTGAGCATCAAATTCGGTTGGCTGCGACTCTCCTATACCATCTTCACAATCGGACTGTCTTCCAGTGCGCTGGTTTTCGTGCTGGCCATGGCCCACGTGCTCCCCTAGCTACATCGGCCGGCCTGCAAGGCTGGTGACTCTCGCACTCACCATGGCTACCTTTGCTATCTTCACGGCATGAGACCTGTCGCCATCATCCACACGCCGTTCAGGGAGAAATTTGGCATTCCGCGCCAGGCGGGGCTGGTCGAGAGCGCGACAGGCTGGGTTGAATTGCTGTCACCTTTCAACAAGCCCGGCGTCTTCAGCGGGCTCGAGGGCTTTTCGCATGTCTGGCTGATCTGGACGTTCCATGCCGTACCGGAAGGGGAGTGGAAGCCGCTTGTGAGACCGCCCCGCCTGGGCGGAAACAGGAAGGTCGGTGTTTTCGCCAGCCGCTCTCCTTTTCGGCCAAATCCGATCGGCCTCTCTGCTGTCAGGCTGGAGCAGGTGCACGAGACGAGCCTTGATGTGTCAGGCGTCGATCTGCTGGATGGTACGCCGATTCTTGATATCAAGCCCTATATTCCCTACTCGGATGCGCTGGCCGATGCGAAAGACGGCTTTGCGGCAGGCCCGCCTGCTGCAAGACTGCGGGTGACCTTTTCACAGCGAGCCGAAGAGCAACTGCAGGCCCGCCATGATGGCGTTCGTCTTCGCGAACTCATCATTGCCTGTATCGAGACAGACCCGCGTCCAGCCTACAAGAGCGGCGAAGAGGGGGAGTACGGATTCCACCTCGAGGATTTCGACCTGCGCTGGCGTGTTAGCGGACAAGAGGCAAGGGTGCTGGAACTTCGCAGTCCATGACAGAGAGTTCCTTTTGATAAACTTCGCCAATGAATCGAATCGCAGACAGACTGGCATGAGAAACAAGACTTACATGGGGATCGACAAGGATCCTCTTGGCGCGATGAACCCGACTGGAAACATCATCCGCGATGCCTGGGTTTTTGGCCTGCTGCCCGAGACAGAGACCTGCGAGGGATGGTCGGTGCAGCGCATTAATGGCCTCTATGAGACTGTCCACAGGGAGTGGGAAAAGTATGGTCACATGGTCTCGAACCTGCCCGGGGATCTCGGGGAAAGGCACAAGCGTATCTATGATGAAGCCGTTAAAAGAGCGCGTGAAAAGGGCTGGGACCCCGAACTGGGTGAGAACGACTGAAGTCCTGGCCTTCACACGCACGCACGACACTTCCGGGCCCGTGCATTTGGTGGTTCAGCACAGCATTGAGAATCGCAATCATTCAAGGATCCAATGGTGCAACAGCCGGTTTCGGGGTATTATTTAGCGGTTTTTTCATCGCAAGACACTGAACCAACGATGGATTTCAGATTGAGTGCCAGGCTTACGGTGTTGCTGCTGATTGCTATCCTGCTTCAGGCCTGTGCCGGTCGTGATGCAGCGGTGCGCGATGATGCACCATCAGGCAAGAGCGTCCATGCCGGACAGCAAGCAGATGTCGATTTCGACGAGCGCTTCAGCGGTGAGGGCGAACTTCGCACGCGCAGGGTGACGGCAACAGCTTACAACTCCTTGCCGGGGCAGACTGATTCGCGACCTAACGAGGCTGCCTGGGGAGATACCCTGGAACCCGGTATGAAGGCCATCGCCGTATCCAGTGACCTCCTCGCCATGGGGCTTACGCGCAACACACGCGTCAGGATCAAGGGGCTTCCGGGAACCTACCGCGTACTCGACAGGATGCCCAGTCGCTGGTCGAATAAAATCGATATCTACATGGGCACGGATCGCCGCAAGGCGCTTCAGTGGGGAAGACAAAACGTCGAGATCAGCTGGTACGCAGACTAGCGCGGGGCTGCTGAGGGTGGCTGTCTCTTCCGTGTGGCCGGCAGGATAGCGCCATGCAACCATTACCAGTCTTCACATTCACGGATTTCGGTAATACGGGGCCTTATCTCGGGCAGGTCGAGGAGCGACTCTTTCACGCTGATCCGGATATCAGGGTCATTCATCTTGTGACAGATGCGCCTGCATTCGCTCCGGCAGAGGCAGGGTATCTGCTCTCTGCACTCGCTGGACACATGGGTCCAGGTGTTTTTCTGGCTGTCATCGATCCGGGTGTCGGTGGCGAACGTCAGCCAGTTGTTGTACAGAGCGGAGACCACTGGTTCGTAGGGCCTGATAACGGCCTCTTTGCACCGCTGATCAGTCATGATCCGGCGGCCAGGTTGTACAGCATCAACTACCGTCCCGCCCGGATGTCGGCAACATTCCACGGACGGGACCTTTTCGCTCCTGTCGCTGGAAAACTGGCTACTGCCCGCTTTGTGGCGCTCGAGCCCATCGACAGACTCTCAGTCAACCACTGCACCGAAGACCTTGCTCGTATCGTCTATATCGACCACTACGGGAATCTCATGACCGGCATGCGTGCCGACAAAATGAATCCCGGGCAGCAACTGCTGTTTGCGGGATCCCGTCTCGATCATGCAGGTTGCTTCGGAGACGTGGCACCCGGGATGCCATTCTGGTACGAGAACTCACTCGGGCTCGTCGAGATCTCGGTCAACCGTGGTAGTGCAAAGCAGCGCTTTTCTGCGAAAGTGGGCATGGAAGTCGGGTTCCATGACATCTGATGACGGTTTTAGAGACCCTGGTCAGGCACAACTGCACCTGAAGAGAACGATATCATTCGCAGACGCAAGGCGATCCACGACACATGAAACAGGCAAAAAAACGGCCGTTCGGGCGTTATCTCCTCGAGGCGTTGCTCGTTATCGCCCTCATTATCGGTATCAACAGCTGGCGCACGCGTGATGCTGTATCCGGTCCTGCACCCATGCTCTCGGGTAATACGCTGAATGGTGAGAGCTATGTCTTGCCCAGCACGCCGGGTGAACCTCTCCTGGTCTATTTCTGGGCCTCCTGGTGTCCTGTCTGCAAGCTGCAGGATGGCAACATCGCGACGCTGTCAGAAGAGTTTCCCGTCATCACCGTGGCCATGTCATCCGGGACGGATGAAGAGATCAGCGACTATCTTGAGCAGGAAGGCCTGAAACTTGCTGTGATCAACGATGAGACCGGGGAGATCAGCAATCGCTGGGGTGTGAAGGGGGTGCCGACGACTTTCGTGATTGACGGCCAGGGGGAGGTCCGCTTTGTCGAAGTCGGTTACACCACGACGCCAGGCCTGAGGTTGCGGCGCTGGCTGGCCGAGGTGTTCTGATTACTGAAGTGAGGACGAGCGAAACGGCTCAATCCTCGCCGATAACCCTCTCCTCGCGGGGTGTTTTGAGGAGTTTTTCGGCCTCCACGTCATTACGCGCGAAAATCATTCTGATGCTCTCGATATCACCGCTTTCCGCGCGCTTTGCCTTGACGAATTCCTTGGCCTCGCGGTATTTGGCGAAAGTTTCGAGATGCTCGAGTTTCTTCGGGCTTTCCTGGATGTTGTAGACGAAGTAAGGCATGAGTTTTCCTCGTGAATTTTCATGACTATTCTACGTCGGCGGTTTTCCCGAATAAACCGGAAAATGACCGGTGTTCTGTTACCATAGCTTGCTGATTTTTCATGATTCGGTAACCTCTAAATGACACGAGTAGCAGTTGTCGGCGCGGCAGGCCGCATGGGCAAAACACTGATCGAGGCGGTCATGCTACATGATTCACTGACCCTGGGCGCCGCGACCGAGCGCGCGGGTTCGAGCCTTCTGGGTGCCGATGCCGGCGAACTGGCCGGTGTCGGGAAACTTGGTGTAACACTCACAGACGATCTGGCGAAGGTTGCCGGGGATTTCGACGTGGTTATCGATTTCACGGCGCCCGCTGCGACGCTCTACCATCTCGATGTGTGTGCGCAGCATGGCAAGCGACTCGTGATCGGGACCACAGGTTTCGACGATGCAGGCAAGGCGCGCATCGCCGGGGTTGCTGCGGCCAACGGCATCGTTTTTGCGCCCAACATGAGCGTTGGTGTCAATCTCTGCCTCAAGCTGCTGGCCCTGACCGCGCAGGTTATCGGCGAGGACTACGATATCGAAATCGTCGAGGCACATCACAGGCACAAGGTTGATGCGCCATCAGGTACAGCGCTGCGCATGGGAGAGGTGGTTGCCGGAGTACTCGGTCGTGATCTCGGCGAGGTTGCTGTCTATGGTCGCGAGGGGATCACCGGTGAGCGTGATCCGAAGACGATCGGTTTCGAGACAATCCGCGCCGGCGATGTTGTTGGCGAGCACAGCGTCTGGTTCGCCACAGAGGGTGAGCGTATTGAAATTGTTCACAAGGCCTCGAGCCGGATGACCTTTGCCAGGGGTGCGGCGAGGGCCGCACACTGGCTCATGGACCAGCCGGCAGGCCTCTATGACATGCAGGATGTTCTCGGCCTCTGATGTGGGGCTTTTGACCTGTTTTTCACGCGGTTTTGCAAGAAATCCGGGCTGTTTTGTGTCTAAACTGCAATGAATGACGCACGAAGGAGCCCGTAATGCTCGTCAAGATCAAAAGAGCGTCCGATATCAAGCAATCGGAGATTACCAGCCAGTCTGCCTACCTCAAGCGGCGCCAGTTTCTGAAGGCCGGCGTCAGCGCGTTCGCCGGGCTGGGTCTTGTGCGCGCTGGTATCGGCGAAGCCTCCATCCAGCGCGGGCCGGGCAAACTTGAGAAGATTCCGGACATCCGCGAAACCGGCTACCGGCCGCCGGAAGCAATCACGGAATACGAGCACATCACGACGTATAACAACTTCTACGAGTTCGGTACCGGCAAGTCCGACCCGCACCGCAATGCCGGTACGCTGAAAACCCGGCCCTGGACGGTCGTTGTCGATGGTGAATGCGAGGCACCGGGCGAGATTGGTATCGAGGACATCCTCTCCGGTTTTGCTCAGGAGGAACGTATCTACCGCTTCCGCTGTGTGGAGGCCTGGTCGATGGTCATTCCCTGGGTCGGTGTGCCGCTCGCAGACTTGCTGAAACGCTTCAAGCCGACATCCGGCGCAAAGTATGTCGCTTTCCAGACACTGAATGACTCCGAGCAGATGCCGGGGCAGCGCCTGCCGGTGCTCGATTGGCCATACCGGGAAGGCCTGCGTATTGACGAGGCGATGCATCCGCTGACTCTGATGGCGACAGGTCTGTACGGCGAGGTGTTACCCAACCAGAATGGTGCCCCCTTGCGGCTTGTCGTACCCTGGAAATACGGTTTCAAGAGCATCAAGTCCATTGTTCGCATCAGTTTTACGAAGCGTGAACCGGAGGCCACCTGGAACATGCAGAACCCGCGTGAATACGGTTTCTATTCCAACGTCAACCCGGAGGTCGATCACCCGCGCTGGAGCCAGAAATATCACCGGGTCATCGGTGCGGGGCTTTTTGCCGGCAAGGAGAAAACGCAGCTCTTCAACGGATATGGCGAGGAGGTTGCAGATCTCTATGCCGGGATGGATCTTCGAAAACATTTCTGAGCCGGGACATGCCGTCTCTGCAACAGCGCATACGCTGGTCAAAGCCGGTCATTTTCCTGACCTGCCTGCTGCCACTCAGCCTGCTTGTACTGCGTGCGGTCAATAACGACCTGGGCGCCAACCCGGTCGAGGCGCTTACGCACGATACAGGCGACTGGGCACTACGCTTTCTGCTGATCTCTCTCGCGGTTACGCCGCTCCGTATACTCACTGGCATGTCCTGGCTCATCCGCTACAGGCGTATGCTCGGTCTATTCGCCTTCTTTTATGCACTGGTGCATTTCGCCATCTATCTCTGGATCGACCAGGCATTCCTCTGGTCTGAAATTATCGCGGATATCCTCAAGCGTCCCTATATTACGCTTGGTTTTGCTGCCTTGATGATCCTCGTGCCCCTTGCCATGACCTCGACAAAAGGGATGGTGCGCCGGCTTGGCAAGCGCTGGATCAGTCTGCATCGCCTTGTCTATGCGTCGGCACTGCTCGCCATCCTGCACTTCATCTGGCTCGTGAAAGCCGACTACCGGGAGCCAGGACTCTATCTCGTGATTTTCCTGCTGCTCATGCTGTTCCGGATTCCGCTCTTGAGACGCCGTTTGCAGCACGCTTGAGCTACCGACGGTTCCCTGTATACTGATGCCAACCTGCTTTTCAGAGAGATTCTGAAGCACGACAAGAATAACATCCGGGACATCTCTGAAAGCATCTCATCCGGAACGAGGAAAGGGTGTGATCACAGCTCTTGGACAGCAGATTCTGAGAACCGACACGGCCGGCATGCCGCTCGAGTGGATCGATTACCGGTCAGCCGTTCGCTTCCATTTTCTCGAGCAGATCGCCTACGTGGCCGGCAACCCGCTATTCCACATTCATGGCGGGATCAACGCTTTAACGCGTCAGCAAAGTGTCGTACAGGTGCATTCGATCATCGCGACCCATGGCAACAGCCACGCGATCCAGAAAATGCGCAAGGACTACATCCCGCCGCTCAACAACCACACGCTATTCCGCCGTGACAATAACCTGTGCCTCTATTGCGGCAACCACTTCTCACGCCGGGATCTCTCCCGGGATCATGTCACGCCCCTGAGCCAGGGAGGCGCGGATCACTGGAACAATGTGGTGACGGCGTGTGTTCGCTGTAACAATCACAAGGCAGGACGCACCCCCGAGCAGGCCGGCATGGAATTACTCGCCATTCCTTTTACACCGACACACGCCGAGTACATTTACCTGCAAGGCCGCAACGTGCTGGCCGACCAGATGGAATTCCTGCGCGCGCACTTCCCGCGTACAAGCCCGCTGCACGAACGTCTTTCCTACTGACAGCGTGACGTTCATGAAGTGGCAGTCAGTCGAGGCAGCTGTCGAAAGAGCAACAGGCCAGGCATTCAAGGTGCGTGATAGTCGATCGATGGGCGGCGGCTGCATCAATCAGGCGGTCCTGCTCAGTGACGGCAAGCGTTCGTTTTTCGTCAAGCTCAACGCTGCGTCGAGGCTTTCGATGTTCGAGGCGGAGGCGGCAGGTCTCGATGAGATGCGGGCAGCCGGTGCGATTCGAGTCCCGGAGCCTGTCTGTACGGGGGCAAGCGACGGGAGCGCCTGGTTCGTGATGGAGTATATCTCCATGGGTGGTCGCAGCAATGCGCGGCTTGCGGGTGAACAGCTCGCGCTCATGCATCGCAAGCAGGTCGATGCCTTCGGCTGGCGAATGGAGAATACAATCGGTTCGACACCGCAGCCGAATGGCTGGATGAATGACTGGGTTTCATTCTGGCGCGACCGGCGGCTCGGATTCCAGCTGCAGCTTGCTGCACGCAACGGTCATGGCGGTGCCTTGCAGACGAAAGGTGAGAAACTGCTGGGTTGCTTTGACCGGTTGCTCGATCATGATCCGGTGCCGTCACTCCTGCATGGCGATCTCTGGGGCGGTAACATCGGTTATGCTGATGACGGTGACCCGGTGATCTTCGACCCGGCGGTTTACTACGGTGACCGGGAGGCAGATCTTGCCATGACAGAACTGTTTGGCGGATTCGGTCCGTTTTTCTATGAGGCCTACGATGCAGTCTGGCCGGTTGACAGTGGCTATGCCGTCAGGAAAACCCTCTATAACCTCTACCATATCCTGAATCACCTGAATCTCTTTGGCGGTGGTTACGCCGGCCAGGCGCAGGGCATGATCGAGCGGCTGCTTGCCGAGATCGGTTGAGCAGGTTCATCGCGAAGAACACGAAGATATATCAGCTGGCGGTCCCGGTCGGTTACGCGAATTCCGGAGTTGACTTTGTTATTTCATCAAGCTCGCTGTTTTCCGGACAGTGTCGTTGATGTGAGGACAGGGAAGCCGCATTCGTGTCTTTGCCGTGTGAGAGTCATGCCAGGACGGTTCAATCGCTCCTGCCGGCAACGCGAATACAAAACCTTTGTGCTCTTCGTGGTAGCAATCAGGAAGCTCTTTCAAGCGTCAGGAAGCTGAGCCCATAGCGGTTTTTCTCATCGGCCGGTGCCGAGGACTCATCGATGACGTGCCATGCAGCCATGTCAAATGCCGGAAAGAAGGCATCACCGTCGACATCTGCATCGACCAGTGTCATGTAGAGCCTGCCGGCGATTGGCAGCGCTTCAGCATAAAGGGTTGCACCGCCGACAATCATGATCTCGTCGACATCGCCGGCAAGTGCAATGGCTGCATCCAGATCGGCCGCGGTCTCGGCGCCTTCCGCGACATAATTCTGCCGGCGCGTCACGACAATGTGCCTGCGGCCCGGCAGCAGGCCCGGTAGTGATTCCCAGGTCTTGCGGCCCATGATGATGGGCTTTCCGAGTGTCAATTCCTTGAAATGTTGCAGGTCTGCAGGCAGGTGCCAGGGCAGGCTGTTGTCCCGGCCGATGACGCGGTTACGCGCCATGGCCCATATCAGTGAAACGCGGGGAGGCTCGCCACTCAAAAGAAGTAACCTTCGACCGGTGAAGAGGCCGATGCGAAACGCCTGGCCGGCATGCGTCCGGCCAGATAGGCTTCACGCCCCGCCTCGATGCCTTTTTTCATGGCTGATGCCATGAGGATTGGATTTCTGGCGGCGGCGATGGCCGTGTTCATGAGTACTCCGTCACAACCCAGTTCCATCGCCCGTGCTGCATCGGAAGCCGTGCCAACGCCGGCGTCGACGAGAATCGGCACATTGGCATTCTCGACAATCGTGAGAATGTTGAGTGGATTCCGGATACCCAGTCCCGAGCCGATAGGTGCGGCAAGTGGCATGACGGCCGCGCAGCCGATCTCCTCGAGTTGCCTGGCCACGATGGGGTCGTCATTGGTGTAGACCATGACGTCAAAATCATCCCTGACAAGTTCTTCAGCGGCTTGCAAGGTCTGAATGACATCCGGAAAGAGTGTCTGCTCGTCTCCGAGTACCTCGAGCTTCACGAGATTGTGTCCGTCGAGCAGCTCGCGTGCGAGACGGCAGGTACGGACAGCTGTTTTGGCGTCATAACAGCCGGCAGTGTTTGGCAGGATCGTATATCTGTCGGGTGACAGGACATCGAGGATATTGGGCTCGCCCTCATTCTGACCGATGTTGGTACGGCGGACAGCGATGGTGACGATTTCTGCACCGCTCGCCTCGATGGCATCGCGGGTTTCGTCCATGTCCTTGTATTTCCCTGTCCCGACCAGCAGGCGGGATGTGAAAGTGCGTCCGGCGACGGTGAAAGTGTCTTGTGCGCTCATGGTGTTGTCGGGGATCAGTAACTGTGAAGGCGGGAATTGTAACGGAAACGCTGTCGGGATGCGGTAGCGGCAGGTTGGTGGTTTGCTGTTCAGCCGCCACCAATCGCTGTCACGATCTCGACGCGGTCGCCTTCTGCAAGGCTATGTACGGCGAATGTCGAGCGTGGCACCAGCTCTTCGTTGATTTCAACGGCAAACCGCTTCTCGCCGAGATCGAGTTCGGCGATGAGCATTTCAAGGGTTGCATCCGGTGCGATTTCGCGGGTCTCACCGTTCAGGAGTATCTGCATGGGCGTCTGTGAGGCTGATAAATAGTGATACGATTCTACAAATAATAACGACCAAGATCATCCGGAGGAGCCGTCATTGAGCCAGTGGAATGAAGATCTCATTACCGAAGAGCAGGCGGGCACGCTCGATGGCCTGTTTGCAGAACGTTCGCGCAGATCGCCCGGCGAAGAGGCCTACCGCGCCTATGACCGCCATGGCAAGTCCTGGGAGTCATGGACCTGGGACGAGATGCGCAAAGAGGTCGGACGATGGCAGTCTGCCCTGCGCGAGGAGGGGCTGAAGGCCGGCGAGCGTGTCGGCATCCAGCTCAGGAACTGCCCGCAGTGGGTCATGTTCGAGCAGGCCGCGCTCTCACTCGGGCTTGTCGTGGTGCCGCTGTACACAGATGACCGTCCTGATAACGTTGCCTACATTGTCGACGATGCCAGCATCCGTCTGATGCTGATCCAGGATACAGGACGATGGAAGCGACTGGCCCCCGTCATCGATCCGGAAGGGCCATTGCAGCGCGTGCTGTTGCTCGAGGAGAGTGCCGATACCGAAAAATTCCTGCGTAATGACAGCCGGGTCAGGTCGGTGTCACGCTGGCTTCGCGAGGGTGCTTACGTGCCGCGTCCATCCAGGCGCGGCAACGGGCTTGCAACTATCGTCTACACCTCGGGCACGACGGGCAGGCCAAAGGGCGTTATGCTGAGTCATGCCAATATCCTCTTCGTGGCGCATTCCGGTCTGACGATGATCAATGTATACCGGCAGGACAAATTCCTCTCCTTCCTTCCTCTGTCGCACACACTCGAGCGCACAGTCGGCTACTACATCCCGATGATGACGGGTTCCTGTGTTATCTATTCGCGCTCGACCATCCAGCTTGCAGATGACCTTGCTACCCAGAAGCCGACCATCATCATCTCGGTGCCACGCGTGTTCGAGAAAGTCTATGGCAAGCTGCATGAGCAGCTCTCGAAAGGTCCAAAGATCAGGAAGATGCTATTCGACAAGGCAGTTTCGACCGGATGGAAGAAATTCGAGCATGAGCAGGGGCGCGCCTCCTGGGGGCCGTCGCTGCTTGTGCAGCCGTTACTCGACAGGCTCGTCGGTCGCAAGATCCGCGACAAACTCGGTGGTCAGCTGCGCCTCGCGGTGCTCGGTGGTGCGGCCCTGCCGCCAGCGGTCGCGCGGGTTTTCATTGGTCTCGGGATCCCGATGCTGCAAGGCTATGGATTGACCGAGACGAGCCCGGCCCTGACTTTCAATACTTTCAGGAGCAATATCCCCGAAAGTGTCGGCATTCCGTTACGCGGTGTCGAACTCGGCCTGGGCGAGAATGACGAGCTCATGGCAAGAAGCCCCGGGGTGATGCTCGGCTACTGGAACAACCACAAGGCGACGGCCGAGATTCTTGATCCGGACGGCTGGTTGCATACCGGTGACGTGGCGCGTATCGACGAGCGTGGTCATGTCTACATCACCGGGCGTATCAAGGACATTCTCGTCCTTTCCAACGGCGAAAAGATCCCGCCTGGTGACATGGAGGCGGAAATCGCGATGGACGCGATGTTCGAACAGGTGATGGTGATCGGTGAGGGCCGTCCCTATCTGTCAGCACTCATCGTGGTCAACGAGCTTTTCTGGAGTGTTTATGCGCCGGGTGTACCTTACAGCTACGAGGAGCTGCAGAAATCCGAGGTCATCCGGGATGCGAACAAACGCATCAAGCGCGCTCTCAAGGATTTTCCTGGCTATGCGAAGATCAGGAAAATCGCTCTTCTCGCCGAACCCTGGACAATCGACAATGACCTGCTGACGCCGACACTCAAGGTCAAACGGCAGAAGGTGCTCGAATACCATGCTGGTCTTGTCGAGGCGATCTACGCGAGCAATACCGGCTGACAAGAGCCAGGGCGGACTTGACCTGGATTGATGTTGATCAATTCATTCCCTCTTTGCCCTATCCGCCGGATAGCGCATTAGCTAAATTAGTTCCATGAAAACAATAATACTCGGTATCGGTAACAGCCTCTTGCGTGACGAGGGTATCGGTATCCATGTTCTGAACGCACTCAAGGCACGCTTGCCCGAAGATGACGCGCTCTCTCTGATTGATGGCGGCACCCTGAGTTTTACCCTCGCAACAGAGATAGAAACAAGTGATCGACTGGTTGTTATCGATGCGGCGCAGCTCGGCGAAGTGCCGGGGACGGTTCGCTGCTTCATCGGTGACGAGATGGACAATTTCCTCGGGTCCTGCAAACGCAGCGTGCACGAGGTCGGGCTTCTGGACCTGTTCGACATTGCACGCCTGACACAGACACTGCCCGGACAGCGGGCGCTTGTTGGCATTCAGCCCGCCTCGGTTGACTGGGGTGAAGAACCAACAGATCAGGTGGCAGCGGCCATTCCCGCTGCTGTGCAGAAGGTCTGCGAGCTGCTCGAGCTCTGGCAAACGGAGGTGGCGGCATGACATTCCCGGTCGAAGTCACAAGCGAGCCATTCACAGGCAACGTCCAACCACTGATGCATGAGATTTTCCACGCATTGCGGCGACTTCTCGATACCGGTGAAGTCACTGTTATTGATTTGCGTGCTTTACCCCTGGCGCCCGGAGAAGAGGCGCAAATCGAGAAGAAGCTCGGCAAAGGCGAAGTGCGTGCCAGTATCGATGCGCTCGGGCCTTCCGAGATTGTCGAGACAGGAATCACCGGCGTCTGGCTCGTCACACACTTCAACGCCGAGGAGGAGATTCTCGGGCGTTATATTGAAATCTGCCGTATTCCGGCGATTCTCGAATCGCAGGATCAGGACATCGAATATGGTCTGGATGAAATGGAAGCACTTCTTGAAACACGCTGAACATTGACACAAGAGGCTGAACGATGGCGAATGACAAGTCACTGATCGAGATACTCAAGAGCAGGGGGGTCAGTCGCAGAGGATTTCTGAAATTCTGCACGACCACTGCGTCGATGATGGCGCTACCACCGTCCATGGTTCCGGCCATCGCCAGTGCCCTGGAAAAGGCAAGGAGACCTTCAGTCATCTGGCTCTCGTTCCAGGAGTGCACCGGTTGCACCGAATCGCTCACGCGCTCCCATACACCGACTGTCGAGGGGTTGATCTTCGACGCGATCTCGCTCGATTATCACCATACGCTGCAGGCAGCGTCCGGTGATGCCGCCGAGCATGCGCGCGAAGAAGCGATGAAAGAGAATTATGGTAATTACCTGCTTGTCGTTGACGGCTCCATTCCGCTCGATAATCCCGGTTACTCCACCATCGCGGGTATCAGTAACCTCGACATGCTCAAAGAGACTGCCAAGGGTGCTGCGGCGATTGTTTCCGTAGGAAGTTGTGCGGCTTTCGGTGGTCTGCCACACGCGAATCCCAACCCGACGGGGGCGGCCTCGGTCAGTGACATCATCACGGACAAGCCGATCATCAATGTTCCGGGTTGCCCGCCAATTCCTGTTGTTATCACCGGTGTCTTCCTGCACTACCTCACGCTCGGAACTATTCCCGAGCTCGATGAACTGGGCCGCCCGAAGGCCTTCTTCGGCCAGAACATTCATGATCGCTGTTATCGACGGCCCTTCTACGAGCGCGGCCAGTTCGCTGAAACTTTCGATGACGAGGGCGCAAAGGCCGGCTGGTGTCTTTACAAGCTCGGTTGCAAGGGGCCCGTTACCTACAACGCCTGCGCGACCGTGAAGTGGAACCAGGGGACAAGTTTCCCGATCGAGTCCGGTCATGGCTGTCTCGGTTGCTCGGAGCCCAATTTCTGGGATATGGGTGGTTTCTACCGGGCACTCTCCGAACCAATCCTTGATGTGCATCGTGCCGCAGGTATTGCGGCTGCTGTCGGTGCCGGTGCCGGTCTTGCTGTCGGCGTGGTCAACCAGATGAAAAAGAAACGTGCGCAGAGCCCGAATTTCTTCTCTGGGTGCGTGGCCCCGGTCTGCAGATCGCGACCGTGATCTTCGCTTTCGGAATCATCCTGCGCTTTTTCGAGATCTTCATGATGGGGCGCAAGAAAAACCTTTCCGCGAAACGTGCCAGTGGCACTGGTGCAGGATTTCGCACCGTTGCAACACGTTTCCTGCCGGCAGATTCCGAGACCATGCGGCGCTCGATTTTCACGATCGTGGCCGGGTACATCTTCCACATCGGGCTGTTCGTTACACTCTTTCTGTTTGTGCCACATATCCAGCTCTTCGATGCGTTGACGGGTCTCTCCTGGCCCGGCTTGCCGAATCCGGTTGTCGACTTTTTTACCGTGATCTCCATGATTGCCCTGCTGGCCCTGATGTGGCAACGGTTGACCAAACCGGTCCTGCGCTTGCTCTCAACCGGGCATGATCACCTGGTGTGGACCTTGACATTCCTGCCGTTGCTGACCGGTTACCTGGCTTATCATCATCTCTTTATTCCGTATACATGGATGCTGGCGTTTCATATCCTTTCCGTGGAACTCCTGATGATCCTGTTTCCATTCACCAAATTGATGCATGCGTTTACGCTTTTTGTCTCGCGCTGGTATACAGGCTCTATGGCCGGCGAGAAGGGGGTCAAGGTATGAGCAAGCCGAGCTTGGAACGGGGCATCAATGCCCTCAGGGAGCAGATCGACGCACCGATCGCATCCTTCTTCAGCAGCTGTGTTCACTGTGGCATGTGCGCAGATGCCTGCCTGTTTCATACGGAAACCGGCGACCCGCGCTATGTGCCCATTCACAAGCTCGAGCCGATGCGACGTCTCTGGGAACAGGAGTACACGCTCGTCGGCCGTTTGAAGAAACTTGTCGGGCTATCGAAGAAGATTACAGCCGAGGAGCTCGAGGAGTGGCAGGAGCTTGTCTACAATTCCTGCAGTCTCTGCGGGCGCTGCTCCATGGTATGTCCGGTGGGTAACGATATCGTCTACATGATTCGCAAGATGCGCGAGGGGATGTCGGCAGCCGGCTATGCCCCCGAGGGGCTCATCGGTGCCTCGACGCGCGCAGTCGAGATCGGAAGCCCGATGGGGGTCACCATCAAGGCTGTCGAGGCCCAGGTCAAACACGCAGAGAAAGATCTCGGTTTCGAGATTCCGATGGATGCCGAGGGTGCCGAGTACCTGGTGCTGATGTCATCCATGGAGATCATGAATTATCCCGAGTACCTCCAGGCTGTCGCCAAAATTATGAATCAGGCCGGCAAGAGCTGGACGATCTCCTCAGAGGCATTCGAGGCAACCAATGCAGGCATCCAGATTGGTGCAAGCGACATCGCACGCGTGCTCGTGCAGCGCATCGTCGATGCGGCGGAGAAACTCAAGGTCAAGACGGTCATCAGCCCGGAGTGCGGTCACGCCTATACAGCGATCCGCTGGGAGGGTGCGAACCTTGTCGGCCGACCGTTCAATTTCAAGGTGCAGCATATCCTCGAAGTCCTTGACGAGTTACGCGAACAGGGGCTGTTGAAGACCGAGGGCAGCGAGGCGTCGCGTATGACCTTTCACGATCCCTGCCAGCTTGTTCGCCGTGGAGGCGTTATCGAGCAGCCACGCAATCTGCTGCAAATGGTTGCCAGCGACTTTGTCGAAATGAAAGATCATGGCACCATGAACTGGTGTTGCGGGGCCGGTGGTGGTGTCAGTGCGAACGAGGATGCGCACGAGCTCAAGCTGACGTCCTTTAATCGCAAGAAAAAGCAACTTGATGAACTCAAGGTCGACGCGCTCGTTACGGCGTGTGCCAATTGCCGTATCGCACTCGAGGAGGGGCTCGAGGAAAACGAGATGGATATCCCCGTCCTCGGTCTGACCGAGATGCTGGCAGAACATCTTGTCACTGAAAAATCCGGCAAGGAGGAATGACCATGGCCGATATCAGCAACGATGCTACCTTCAGGGAAGCGCTCCTGAAACTCGAGGCGGTCGATGCAAGAATTGTCGGCGCCAAATTCGTCGAGAGTGTCGCGCCCCTGGCGGACGACCAGCGTTTGCGCCGGATAGTGGATGTTGCATCCAGCAGCGAGGCAACGGAAGAGGAACTCGAGGTGAGCCGCAAGCTGGCAAAGTCCATCATGGTAGACACCTACACGCGTTGTGGTGCTGATGGTGACTGGAAATGAGCAGCCGCATGGCACGTACGAGTGCTGCAATCAATGCAGGAGACGGAGCCGAGAGTGAAAGCGGCAAGCAATACCATATACTCTCTGACTATCTTGAAACCCGCGAGAGAGAAACATCATGACAGATCGCGTTGTTGTTGATCCTATTACCCGTATCGAGGGCCACCTGCGTATCGAGGCGCAGATGGACGGCGACCGTATAGGCCAGGCCTACTCGTCCGGCACCATGGTGCGAGGTATCGAACTGATCCTGAAGGGGCGCGATCCACGCGATGCCTGGGCATTCGCACAGCGTATTTGTGGCGTCTGCACACTGGTCCACGGCATCGCCTCGGTGCGTTCAGTCGAGGATGCCCTCAATTACAAGGTTCCGCCAAACGCGCAGCTGATCCGCAACCTCATGATTGCCGCACAGTATGTGCATGATCACGTCATGCACTTCTATCATTTGCATGCTCTCGACTGGGTCGACGTGGTCTCTGCTCTGAATGCCGATCCAAAAGCGACATCGGAACTCGCCCAAACCGTCTCTCCCCACTGGCCGAAATCCTCGGCAGGCTATTTCGCGGATACCCGGAAAAAGCTCAAGGAGTTCGTCGAGGCCGGGCAGCTCGGTATTTTCGCCAACGGCTACTGGGGCCACCCTGCCTACAAGCTGCCTCCGGAGGCGAATCTCATGGCTGTCGCGCACTACCTCGAAGCGCTGAGCTGGCAGCGTGATGTCGTCAAGCTGCATGCCATTTTCGGTGGCAAGAACCCGCATCCGAACTTTCTGGTCGGTGGTGTTCCCTGTCCAATCGACATGAATTCCGATTCTGCCATCAATGCGAAGCGTCTCGCCCAGGTCCAGGAAGTGATCGACAAGATGAAAGTCTTCGTCGAGCAGGTCTATGTGCCTGACACACTCGCCATCGCCGGTTTTTACAAAGAGTGGGGCGCGCAGGGCGAGGGAATCGGGAATTTCATGTGTTTCGGTGATATGCCCGAAAAGGGCATGGACGATCCTTCCTCGTACCTGATCCCGTCTGGTGTCATCCTGAATCGCGATCTCAGCACCATTCATCCCGTCGATCTGAACAGTGCCGACGAGATCGAGGAGTATGTTGCACACTCCTGGTATGACTACAGTGGTGGCAAGGAGAAGGGGCTTCATCCTTACGACGGCGAGACAAACCTCAATTACACGGGGCCGAAGCCTCCCTATGACCAGCTCGATGTCGAGGAGTCCTATTCCTGGCTCAAGTCGCCACGCTGGAAAGGCAAGCCGATGGAGGTCGGGCCGCTGGCACGTGTGCTAATGCTCTATGCAAGCGGCCATGAGCAGACCAAAGAGCTGGTCGACATGACTTTGCGTACACTCGATGTGCCGGTCGACGCGCTCTTCTCGACACTGGGACGGACCGCGGCGCGTACGCTCGAGACCAAGGTAATCGTTGATGCCATGCAGACCTGGAAGGACAACCTGGTCGGCAATATCAAGGCCGGTGACACCAGGACCTTCAATGAAACCTTGTGGGAGCCCTCATCCTGGCCGAAGGAGGCCAGGGGTGTCGGTTACATGGAAGCACCGCGTGGCGGGCTGGCTCACTGGATCGTCATCAAGGATGAGAAAATCGACAACTACCAGGCCGTGGTACCCAGTACCTGGAATGCCGGTCCGCGTGACGTCGAGGGGCAGCCCGGCCCCTATGAGGCAGCACTGGCGGGCCATGCCTTGCACGATCCGAAGCAACCGATCGAGATTCTTCGTACCATCCACAGCTTTGATCCCTGTATTGCCTGTGCAGTACACATCACCGATCCGGATGGCGAGGAAGTCATGCAGGTGAAAGTGACCTGATACGCAAACCCCTGAATGAGCACACGAGGCCCGCAGTAGCGGGCCTTTTTCCTGAAACCGCCGCAATCCTGCGTTTCTGCTGCACGGGACAGGCTGGCACGAGGATCCTGCCGAAAGTCTCCCGAGCCTGTATAATTGCCACCTTTTCGACAAGACTCCTGCATTAATGTCTGACGAGCAACTGGACGAAAACAAGCTGATTGCCCAGCGCCGCAGTGTCCTCTCTTCGCTGCGCGAATCCGGAGAGGCCTTTCCTAACGATTTCCGCCGTGACGTGGTTGCCGGCGAGTTGCGTATAGAGTATGAATCGCGCACGAAGGAAGAGCTCGAGGAGCTGGGTCTGCGTGTCAAGGTTGCCGGCCGATTGATGAGCCGGCGCATCATGGGCAAGGCGAGCTTTGCAAACCTGCAGGACATGTCAGGGGGTATCCAGCTCTACATCGCCCGCGATGCGATCGGAGAGGAGGCCTACAGCACTTTCAAGAAAGGCTGGGATGTCGGCGATATCATCGGTGCCGAGGGGATGCTCACCAAGACCAACAAGGGTGAACTTTCCGTACGCTGTGACTCAGTGGTGTTACTGACCAAGTCGTTGCGCCCGCTACCGGAGAAGTTCCATGGACTGACAGATCAGGAGCAGCGCTACCGCATGCGCTACCTGGACCTGATCATGAACGAGACGTCGCGCGAGACGTTTCGTATCCGCACGAGGGTGGTCCAGTTCCTCCGCAACTATCTCAATGGCCATGGTTTCATGGAGGTCGAGAC
>JARRMW010000005.1:0-70815 GCA_037385685.1 Gammaproteobacteria bacterium | reverse complement strand
AGAGCCGCTCGTCGCGATGTCCCTTGGTGGTGACTTCATCGCCGTTGAGCCCGGCCGCACTGTCCCCGCCTTGCTTGACAATCACCGGCCAAAGGCATACTTTCAGCGGCCCGGTGCCGACCGGGCAGCGCCGATTTGACAGTCTCAGATTGCGGGCGCTTGAAAACCCGCCGGGTTTTCAAAAAACAGCTAAAGCGGGGGGTGCCTGCGGTTCATTGACCAAGGGTATGCCCATGTCGCAACGAACGGGCAGATTCAGGGTAATGACGATGAACGACGAACAGCAGTGGGGAAGTGCCACGACGGCGATCCGCACCGGGCATGAGCCTTCTCCGGAGGGTGAGCACTCCGAACCCATTTTTCCGACCTCGAGTTTTGTTTTCGGCTCTGCTTCAGAAGCGGCAGCACGTTTCTCCGGCGAAGAGCCCGGCAATATCTATTCGCGCTTCACCAATCCGACGGTACGTTGCTTCGAGCAGCGACTTGCAGCGATGGAGGGCGGCGAGTCCTGTGTCGC
The DNA here is from genome assembly GCA_037385685.1 of Gammaproteobacteria bacterium. Taxonomy (GTDB): domain Bacteria; phylum Pseudomonadota; class Gammaproteobacteria; order Chromatiales; family Chromatiaceae; genus Sva-25. The sequence continues at coordinate 70,298 of JARRMW010000005.1, read as the reverse complement.
GACCGCTTCCGGCATGGCCGCGATCCTTGCAGTCTGTCTCGGCTTGCTGAAGCAGGGTGATCATATCGTCAGCTCGCGCAGCATCTTCGGCACGACGACAGTACTCTTCACGAACTATTTGCCGCGTTTCGGCATCGAAACGACCTTCGTCGATCTCGATGACCCTGCAGCCTGGGAAGAGGCGATGCAGCCCAACACGCGGTTGCTCTTTCTGGAGACGCCATCCAACCCGCTCACACAGCTCGGCGATATTCGCACGCTTGCCGATCTGGCACAGCGCCACGATGCGTTGCTGGTGGTCGATAACTGTTTCTGCACGCCGGCCTTGCAGCGGCCGCTGGATCTCGGTGCCGATATCATCATCCATTCCGCGACCAAGTACCTGGACGGCCAGGGGCGTTGCGTCGGCGGCGCTGTCATCGGTGACAGCAAGACGGTTGGTGAGGCGGTCTTCGGGGTCCTGCGCACGACGGGGCCGACCATGAGTCCTTTTAATGCCTGGGTTTTTCTGAAGGGCCTCGAGACACTCGAGCTGCGGATGCAGCGCCATTGCAGCAATGCACAGGCGATTGCCGAATGGCTTATCGAGCAGCCTGCCATTGAAGGCGTGCATTACCCCGGGCTTGCATCCCACCCGCAGCGTTCCCTCGTGCTTGAACAGCAGCAGGGACCCGGCGGCATTCTCTCGTTCGAACTCAAGGGCGGCAAGGAAGCGGCCTGGAATCTTATCGACCGCCAGGGACTGATGTCGATCACGGCGAACCTCGGCGATACGAAAACCACCATCACGCACCCGGCGACCACGACACATGGCCGTGTCAGCGAGGAAGAGAAGGCCAGGTCAGGCATCACGCCGGGTCTCGTGCGCATATCCGCGGGGCTCGAGAATGTCGAGGACCTGATCGCGGCACTCGATCGCGGGCTTGGTTGAAAGCTGTCGTGAGTAGAGAAATGAAAGAGCAGGACAAGAGGGCGCACCCTGCCGATGGTCTGATAACCCTGCGTGACATGGTGCGCTGGGGTGCGAGCGAGTTCGGACGTCACGGACTGGTCTTCGGACATGGCACTGACAACGCGCTCGACGAGGCCATGCAACTCGTACTGCATGCCTGTCATCTCGACTATTCCCTGCCCGAAGACTATCTCGACTGCCGGATCACGCAGAGTGAAAAGCATGGCATTCTGTCGCTGTTCGAGAAACGCATTAACAGCCGAATCCCGGCCCCTTACCTGACCGGCAAGGCGTGGTTTGCAGGACTCGAGTTTGACATCACCCGCGATGTCCTCGTGCCACGGTCACCCTTCGCAGAACTGATTCTCAATCATTTCACCCCCTGGGTCGACGACGACCAGGTTGGCAGCATCCTCGACCTTTGCACGGGGAGTGGCTGCATCGGTATCGCCGCTGCCGTGCAGTTTCCTGACGCCGAGGTCGACCTGGTCGACATCTCGCCGGAAGCGCTGCAGATTGCACGCCGTAATGTTGAAAAGCATCATCTCGAGGAGCGTGTTGCGATCATCCATTCGGACCTCTTCGACGAGGTACCCGTTGATCGAACTTACGACCTGATCCTGTCCAATCCTCCGTATGTCAGCCGGGACGAGTACAACAGCCTGCCGGCGGAGTATCGTCACGAGCCGCGGATCGGCCTCGAGGCAGGAGAGGACGGCATGGATATCGTTGCGAGAATTCTCGCGCAGGCCGGGAGTTACCTCGCGCCGGGAGGTATCATGATTGTCGAGGTGGGTGCATCGGCGGAACTTCTGCTGGAGCGCTTCCCGGATTACCCTTTCACATGGCTCGATTTCGAGCACGGCGGGGATGGTGTCTTTCTGCTGACCCGCGAACAATTGGCCGGGATGCAGTGAGTCCAGCAATGTCTCTTCCGGCTGCACGGCAGTTGAACAGCATGTCGGCATGCCCCGGCACGCAGCCGAAACAGATCAGCGAGCCCCGTCGCAAGGGGCAGGATAGTGATAGCGATGAGTGAATCCAGTGACCAGCGTCTTGTTTTCGATCTTGACCTGATCGGCAAGTACGACCAGAGCGGGCCGCGTTACACCTCCTACCCGACGGCGGTCCAGTTCACCGATGAGTTCGGTGAAGAGGAGTACCGCAAGACAGCGCTCGAATCCAACGCGAGCCGCAATCCCCTGTCGCTCTATTTTCATATCCCTTTCTGCGACACGGTCTGTTTCTACTGTGCCTGTAACAAGATAGCAACGAAGGATCGCGGCAAGTCGGAAGAGTACCTCGGACGACTTTTCAGGGAGATCGCGATGCAGGGCGAGCTATTCGACACGAGCCGCCCGGTCGACCAGTTGCACTGGGGCGGCGGCACGCCGACCTTCCTGAATGCAGAGCAAATGACCGAGCTGATGCGTGTCACGGGCGAGCATTTCCGTCTGCGCGATGACGATACCGGGGAGTATTCCATCGAGATCGACCCGCGCGAGGCGGACCGGGAGACTGTCCGCCTCTTGCGCAACATCGGTTTCAACCGCATGAGCCTTGGTGTGCAGGATTACGACGAGCGCGTACAGCAGGCGGTCAACCGCATCCAGTCCCGCCAGATTACAGAGGATGTGCTCTTCGCGGCGCGTGACGAGGGCTTTCGTTCCGTCAGTGTCGACCTGATCTACGGCTTGCCATTCCAGAACGTCGAGAGTTTCCGCAAGACACTCGAGGCCGTTCTCGAGGCGCAGCCGGACAGGTTGTCGGTCTTCAACTACGCGCACTTGCCGAAGATGTTCAAGCCGCAGCGGCGCATCAATGAGGAAGACCTTCCGGCGGCATCCGAAAAACTCGACATCCTGCAGATGGTGGCGGAGACACTGGCCAATGCCGGCTATCTCTTCATCGGGATGGATCATTTCGCGCGTCCCGACGACGAGCTCGCACAAGCCCAGCGTGACGGTACGCTCTACCGTAATTTTCAGGGCTATTCGACCCACAGTCACTGTGACCTTGTCGGACTCGGCATGACCTCCATCGGTATGGTTGGTCCGACCTACAGTCAGAATCTGCGCGACATCAACGATTACTACGCCGCCATCGATGCAGGGCGCCTGCCGATACAGCGGGGTCTCGAGCTGACCCGTGAAGACCGCTTGCGCCGGGAGGTCATCACGCGCCTGATTTGCCACTTCCGGCTTGATATGCAGCAGCTTGGCGAAGAGTGGAAGATCGATTTTCACGACCACTTTGCCCGTGAACTGGAGCGGCTGGATGCCATGGCGCAGGATGGCCTGCTGTCGCTTGACGACAGACACATCGAGATTGCACCCAAAGGGCGATTCCTGATCAGGAACATCTGCATGGTTTTCGATGCCTACCTTGGCGACAGCGCCGGCGGACGTTTCTCGAAAGTCATTTGATTCCCTGAAAAAACAGCTGTTTCCGATTTAATCAGTCGGTTTTTTCGCTATAATGTGCGACCTTTTGCGAAAGTGGCGGAATTGGTAGACGCGCTGGATTTAGGTTCCAGTGGGGTAACCCGTGAGAGTTCGAGTCTCTCCTTTCGCACCAGTACCCGATACCAAACACGATTGATTGAGATGTTGGCAGCCTGTCTGCCGGAGAGATTTTCATGCAAGTTTCCGTAGAAACACTCGAGGGCCTGCAGCGCAAGATGACCGTCCAGCTGCCGGCAGAAAAAGTCAACGAGATCGTCGACAACAAGCTGCGCACGATTGCCAGGCAGGTGCGTCTTGATGGATTCCGCCCGGGCAAGGTCCCGCTCAAGGTCGTCAGGCAGCGCTTCGGTGATCACGCGCGCCAGGAGGCATACGGCGAACTCATTCAGTCGACTTTCTACGAGGCTGCAACCGGGGAAAAACTCAACCCTGCCGGCGAGCCAAGGATCGAGGTCAAGGATGATGACAACGGTTTCAGCTATGTCGCTGAATTCGAGGTCGTACCGGAGGTCACACTCAACGATCTCTCAGGCGCAACGCTCGAGCGCATGACGGCCGAGGTCTCTGATGCCGATGTCGAGGAGATGCTTGAAAAATTGCGCAAACAGCGTGTGACATGGAACAAGGTCGAGCGTGCGGCCCGGGATGGCGACCAGGTCACCGTCAGTTTCGTCGGCAAGGTCGATGGCGAGGAATTCGAGGGCGGTTCTGCTCAGAACGTACCGATCGAACTGGGTGCCGGCCGCATGATTGAAGGTTTCGAACAAGGGCTGCTCGGTGCGAGTGCCGGTGATGAGCGCACTGTTCATCTCGATTTCCCGGATGACTACCAGGCAGCGCACCTGGCCGGCAAGCCAGCGACCTTCGAGATCACTGTGAACGAGGTGGCAGAACCGGTCCTGCCTGAACTGGATGAAGAGTTCGCCAAAGCCTATGGTGTTGAGGAAGGCGGCCTCGAGAAATTCAAGGCCGATATCCGTGAGAACATGGAGCGTGAGCTGAGACAGAAACTCAGGTCGAGGAACAAGGAGAAGGTCATGGACCTGCTTCTCGAGAACAATGATTTCACGGTTCCCCAGGCCATGATTGATTCCGAAGCGCAACGTCTCAAGGAGGAGACAAAGCAGCAGATGCAGGGACAGAGCAGTGTCGATCTGCCGCTTGATATTTTCAAGGAACAGGCCGAGCGACGTGTCAAGCTCGGTATGCTCGTCGCGGCGATCGTTGACGAGCAGAAGATCGAGGTGGACGAGGAGCGCGTACGTTCCACGGTTGACGACTTTGCGGCATCCTACGAAAGTCCGCAGGAACTCAGAGACTGGTATTACGCTGACAACGAACGACTCAACCCGGTAAGGAATCTTGTCCTTGAAGACCAGGTGGTTGACTGGATTACCAGTCAGGTTAACGTTGTCGACCAGCAATCATCTTTCCAGGAGCTGGCTTGACAGCCCGACAACAGGAGAAGCAGCAGATGCGTGACCAGATCAGCAACGGGGCGCAGGATGTCAGCAATATCGGCCTGATTCCCATGGTCGTAGAGCAGACTTCCCGCGGCGAGCGTGCCTATGATATTTACTCCCGTCTCCTCAAGGAGCGCGTGATTTTTATCGTCGGCCCGATCGAGGATCACATGGCGAACCTCATTGTCGCGCAGTTACTGTTCCTCGAATCCGAGAACCCGGACAAGGACATTCATATCTACATCAACTCGCCGGGCGGTTCGGTCACGGCGGGTCTTGCGATTTATGACACCATGCAGTTCATTCGTCCGCATGTCAGCACCATGTGTATCGGCCAGGCCGCGAGTATGGGGGCTGTTCTGCTGGCCGCAGGTGAAAAGGGCAAGCGATACTGTCTGCCGAACTCGCGCACCATGATTCACCAGCCGCTTGGTGGGTTCCAGGGGCAGGCCTCGGATATCGAGATCCATGCCCGCGAGATCCTGCTGATCCGCGAGAAGCTCAATGGCATCCTCGCGCACCACACAGGGCAGCCGCTCGAAAAGATCGGCGAGGATACCGAGCGTGACAACTTCATGAGTGCCGAAACCTCCAAAGAGTACGGTCTGATCGACGAGGTTCTCTCGCACCGTCCTGCCTGAGTGCATCATCAGCGCATTTTTTCAAAGACTTGTTTTGAATCAATTCCGCATCTCAAACGCGGTAGAGCGGTGCTTGCCATATTCCGGCAATCCGATATGATTATTTTTAAGGCGAAAGACAGTACCAGACTCGATTCAGGGAATCATGCATGAGCGACGATAAACAGAACTCCGGCGATGACAAGCTTCTCTATTGCTCTTTCTGCGGAAAGAGCCAGCACGAAGTGCGCAAGCTTATCGCTGGCCCATCGGTCTTTATCTGTGACGAGTGTGTCGAGCTCTGCAATGACATCATTCGCGAGGAGATCCAGGGGGCCACGACCGAAGGCCGCAAGGAGCTGCCGAGGCCACACGAGATCAAGCAATCGCTGGACGAGTATGTTATCGGCCAGCAACGCGCCAAGAAGGTGCTGTCGGTTGCTGTATACAACCACTACAAGCGCCTTGAGATCGCTTCTGCGGCGAGTCACAAGGATGACGTTGAGATCTCCAAGAGCAACATCCTGCTTATCGGGCCAACCGGCTCGGGCAAGACCCTCCTGGCTGAAACGCTGGCGCGTCTGCTCGATGTCCCCTTTACGATCGCTGACGCCACGACGCTGACCGAGGCGGGCTACGTTGGAGAGGATGTCGAGAACATCATTCAGAAGCTGCTGCAGAAATGCGACTACGATGTCGAGAAGGCGCAGCGTGGCATTGTCTACATCGACGAGATCGACAAGATATCGCGCAAATCTGACAACCCGTCCATTACCCGCGATGTCTCTGGCGAGGGTGTCCAGCAGGCTTTGCTGAAACTGATCGAAGGTACTGTCGCCTCTGTCCCTCCGCAAGGCGGACGCAAGCATCCCCAGCAGGAGTTTTTGCAGGTGAACACGGGCAACATTCTCTTCATCGTCGGCGGCGCTTTTGCCGGTCTCGAGAAAGTTATCCGTGATCGTTCCGAGAAGGGCGGCATCGGCTTTTCAGCCGAGGTGCGCAGCAAGGACGAGGAGAGAAATCTCGGCGAGATCTTCGCCAATGTCGAGTCCGAGGATCTCATCAAGTACGGACTCATACCGGAATTTGTCGGTCGTCTACCTGTTGTTGCCACACTCGAGGAGCTTGACGAAGAGGCGCTTGTCCGGATTTTGACCGAGCCAAGGAATGCCCTGACCAAGCAGTATGCCCGCCTTTTCGAAATGGAAGGTGCGGAACTCGAGATACGCGAGGACGCGCTCTATGCCATTGCCCGCAAGGCCATGGCGCGCAAGACAGGTGCTCGCGGCCTGCGCACGATTCTCGAGCAAATCCTGCTCGACACCATGTATGACCTCCCCTCTATGGATGATGTTTCCAAAGTAGTTGTCGATGAGACGGTTGTATCCGGCGACACCGACCCCTATATCATCATCGAAGGCGGCGACCAGCAACTCGCTGTCTCTGACTGAGCAAGTAAAGGCATCGCAACCTAACTGCGCGATGCATCCAATCCTTCTTACCTGGCCCCGGCAATGTTTGCCGGGGCTCAACTAAAGAGAGTGCTTCATGGCAAAACACAAATCCAAGGGCGGTCATGTCGAATTACCAGCGGATGTTGCCGTACTGCCGCTGCGCGATGTCGTCGTCTACCCCCACATGGTGATCCCGCTTTTCGTGGGCCGCGAGAAATCGATTCGAGCGCTCGACCATGCTACCCAGAATGACCAGCCGATCCTGCTCGTTGCACAACGCAGCGCAGATGTCGACGATCCGGGTCCCGACGAAATGTACGAAATCGGCACTCTGGCGAATATCCTCCAGCTACTGAAGCTTCCTGACGGTACTGTGAAGGTCCTCGTTGAAGGTGCCTATCGTGTGCATGTCGGCAAGTTTGTCGAAACAGAAGATTTCTACCGCAGTTCCCCGCAGCGCATGGAAGAAACCATGACGCTTGGCGAACGCGAGACTGACGTGCTCATGCGCTCTGCAATTTCGATGTTTGACCAGTACGTCAAGCTCAACAAGAAGGTTCCGCCCGAGGTGCTGACGTCGCTCGCCAGCATCGATGACGCGAGCCGGCTGGCTGACACCATGGCAGCACACATGTCCCTGAAGCTCGACGAGAAGCAGCGTGTGCTGGAGGTCGCCGATGTGCAGCAACGCCTCGAGCATCTCATGGGACAGATGGAAGAGGAGAACGATGTTCTGCAGCTTGAGAAACGCATCCGTGGACGCGTCAAGCAGCAGATGGAGAAGAACCAGCGCGAGTACTATCTGAATGAGCAAATGAAAGCCATTCAGAAAGAGCTCGGCGAGATGGAAGATGCGCCCAACGAGATCGAGGAACTCTCGGAGCGCATCGAGAAAGCCGGTATGCCGAAAGAGGCCCGGGAAAAGGCCGTGACCGAGCTCAACAAGCTCAAGATGATGTCACCAATGTCGGCAGAAGCGACCGTGGTGCGCAATTACATCGACACTCTGGTCAGCGTGCCCTGGAAGAAACGCTCGCGTGTGAACAACAACATCGGCCGAGCCGAAGGCGTGCTCGATGCCGATCACTATGGCCTCGAAAAGGTCAAGGAACGCATTCTCGAATACCTCGCTGTGCAGCAGCGTGTCCGCAAGCTCAAGGGGCCGATTCTGTGCCTCGTTGGACCACCCGGCGTCGGCAAGACTTCGCTTGGCCAGTCCATCGCCAAGGCGACAGGGCGCAAGTTCGTGCGCATGGCCCTTGGCGGTGTGCGTGACGAGGCCGAAATCCGTGGACACCGCCGTACCTATATCGGTGCACTGCCAGGGAAGATTGTCCAGAACCTCAGCCGCATCGAAACGCGCAACCCGCTCTTCCTGCTCGACGAGATCGACAAGATGGCCATGGATTTCCGTGGCGACCCGGCCTCGGCCTTGCTTGAGGTGCTTGATCCCGAGCAGAACCATACCTTCCAGGACCACTACCTGGAGGTTGACGTGGATCTCTCCGAGATCATGTTCGTAGCGACGGCGAACACCATGAACATTCCTCCCGCTCTACTCGACCGGATGGAGGTGATCCGTCTGTCCGGATATACGGAGGACGAGAAAACGAACATTGCCATGCGGTACCTGGTACCAAAGCAGAAGGAGAACAACGGTCTCAAGGAAAAAGAGCTCGAGATCACCGAGGAAGCGATCCGCGACATCGTTCGTTACTACACTCGCGAGGCAGGTGTGCGTAACCTCGAGCGCGAAATTGCCAAGATCTGCCGCAAGGTTGTGAAGGATGTATTGCTCAAGAAGAGCAAGGCCAAAACCATACGTGTCACGCCTAAGGAGATCGACAGGTATCTCGGCGTCAGGCGCTTCAGCTTCGGTGTGGCCGACGAGCAGGACCAGGTTGGTCAGGTCACCGGGCTTGCCTGGACGGAAGTCGGCGGCGAACTGCTTCGTATCGAGGCTGCACTCGTGCCTGGCAAGGGCGGTATGACGTTAACAGGCCAGCTTGGCGACGTCATGAAGGAGTCCATCCATGCGGCCATGACAGTCGTCAGGAGCCGTGCTGAAACACTCGGTATCGCACCTGATTTCTATACCAAGCAGGAAGCCCACATTCACGTTCCGGAGGGTGCAACGCCGAAGGATGGCCCAAGTGCCGGTATCGGGATGTGCACAGCACTTGTTTCTGCCCTGACGGGAATCCCTGTCCGTGCCGATGTTGCCATGACCGGCGAGATCACGCTGCGTGGTGAGGTCCTTCCTATTGGTGGCCTGAAGGAGAAGCTGCTTGCAGCCTTGCGTGGCGGCATCAAAACGGTTGTGATCCCGCAGGAAAACGAGAAGGACCTTGCAGAGATCCCTGATAACGTCAAGGAAGGGCTTGAAATCAAGAGCGTCAAATGGATCGACGAAGTACTCGATCTGGCCTTGACGCATATGCCTCAGCCGGGCGATGAGTCCGAGGAAGCTTCGGCAGCAAAGCCGCGGGCTTCAAAGCGCCGCAGCAGCAAGAAGAGCGGTGTCGTCAAGCATTGATGGCGGCAGGCAGTGGCATTCCATGGAAGGAATTCCATCCTTTTGAAAAAAATCAGATAAGCAGGACTCCGGTTGAATTCTCCACTGAATCAAGCCCCTGGGTACTACTGCTGGAGAGATGCGCGCGAAGGGGCCCATAAATTGCCGGCAATGACGCTTGACACCCTTATTCCCAGTGTGTGTAATCGCCCTCTACTGTGGAATGCAGCAAGTGCTGGAGTGCTCATTTGACAGGCAGCACCACCAATAAAATGATGAACAGATGTGGCGAGTCACATCGGCAGTACTAAAGAGGAAATACCAAATGAATAAAAGTGAACTGATCGACGCAATTGCTGATGCAGCAGATATTTCGAAAGCGGCAGCAGGCAGGGCGCTCGACGGCATGACTGATGCCATTACCGATGCACTGAAAAAGGGTGACACTGTTTCCCTCGTAGGCTTTGGAACATTCTCCGTGCGTGAGCGTGCAGCACGTGAAGGCCGCAACCCCCGCACCGGCGAAACCATCAAGATCAAGGCCTCCAAAAATCCGGCATTCAAAGCTGGCAAAGCACTCAAGGATGCTGTAAACTAGCGCGCCTCACGACGGGGAGGCAGTTGCCTTGTGCATACGCTCTCGGGTCGGGGGTTCGATCCCCTCAGCACCCACCACTATCAGGAGTGGTAGTTCAGTTGGTTAGAATACCGGCCTGTCACGCCGGGGGTCGCGGGTTCGAGTCCCGTCCACTCCGCCATATACGAACGGGGCATCCATTGACTGGATGCCCCTTTTTTATGCCGACGAGACCGGCAGTGAACAATACACAACCAGACGACATGAAAGAGAAGCACCATGTTGCTAACAATACGCGATAAAGCTCAGGGCTGGATAGCCTATGTCATCGTCATACTCATCAGTATTCCTTTCGCCCTCTGGGGCATTCACGAATACACCGGCGGTGGCAGCGAACCGGCTGTTGCAAAAGTCGGTGACGTCGAGATTACCCAGCGTGCGCTCGACATCAACGTGAATAACTACCGCACCAGGCTCACCCAGCAGTTTGGCGGAAGACTGCCGGATATCTTTACTGATGAGATTCTGCGCGCCCAGGTACTGGATTCACTGATCAATGAGGAGTTGCTGAATCAGAAAACAGCAGATCTGCGGATTCGTGCCGGTGATCAGATGGTTTCCGAGGAAATCAGTAGCATGCAGGCGTTCCAGCGTAATGGCCAATTTGATCCGGAAGCCTACAAGCAGGCGCTGAGCATGAGTGGCCGCTCCTCGAGGGCCTTCGAGGAACAGATCCGTGCCAGCCTCGGGAGCGAGATTTTGCGCAGTGCTGTGTCTGATACCGAACCTGTGACGGACGCAGAGATCGATGCCTTGCTGAGACTCAGAAACCAGAAGCGTATCGCGAGCTGGGTCACTGTTGATGCCGCCAGTGTGCAGGAGATTCCTGCGATTACCGACGCAGAGATTGAAGAATACTACAACGCCAACCAGGAGCAGTTCCCGAAACCCGAGCAAGTGCGCCTGGAATATGTCGAGCTGAATCTCGACAGCATCGCAGATACAGTGACTGTCGATGAAGAGGAGGTTCGTGCCTTCTATGACGATCCCGAGCAGCAGAAGCAGTTCATCAGCGAGGAGCAGCGCGGCATACGCCATATTCTCATCAAGGTCGATACCAACCGCAGCGATGAGGATGCAAGGAAAGAGGCAGAACGCATCCTGAGCGAGCTCAATGCAGGAGGGGATTTTGCAGAGCTGGCAACAGCATTTTCCGAGGACACGGGATCCGCGGTAAAAGGTGGTGACCTTGGTCTCGTCAAGCGTGGCATCATGGTGAAGCCTTTCGAGGATGCCGCCTTCAGCCTGGAGAAAGACCAAATCAGCGAGCCCGTGCGCTCTCGGTTCGGTTATCACATCATTCAGGTCACCGCAATCGAGGGTGGCGAACTGCAACCCTTCGAGGAAGTCAGGGACCAGATTGCCAGTGAACTGAAACGCCAGGAGGCTGAGGTACTCTTTGCCGACAAGTATGACCAGCTCGGCAATCTCGCCTATGCAACGCCGGACAGCCTCAATCCTGCGGCCGAGGCGCTTGGCCTCGAACTGCGGCAGAGTGACTGGGTCCCGAAGACTGACGGCATCGGTCAACTCAGCAACCCGAAAATCATCAACACGGTTTTCTCGCCTGATGCACTCGAGAGTCGCTTCAACAGCGATATCATCGAACTCTCGGTCGATGACTACATCGTGGCCCGCGTCATTGATTACGAGCCTCAGACCATCAAGCCGCTGGACGAGGTGAGTAGCGTCATTCGCGGCATTCTGGAAACAGAGAAGCGCAGTAACCTTGTCGCTGACAAGGCCGGTGAATTACTCGAGAAGATCGAGGGTGGCATGACTCCCGAGGCAGTCGCCGAAGAGGCCGGTTTCAGCGTCGAAAAAGAGAAAGAGATCGGGCGCGAGGAAGAGGGAGTGCCGGCAGAAGTCAGGCAGAAGGTTTTCGCCATGACTGCGCCTGCAGAGGGTGCCGTGGGCTGGGATACAGTCGAGCTTGCCTCCGGCAGCTATGCAATTGTCGGCCTGTACGCTGTGAAGGATGCCGACCCGGCTGCCATTGACCAGGCAGAGCGTGACAAGGTTCGCCAGGAAATCGCGGCATCGCGAGGGCGCATGACATTTGACAGCTATATCGCGAAGCTGCGAGATGAAATCGGTGTGACCATCCTCGAGAACTGAACCGTGAAATTATCCCGGCAGATGCAGAAAGGCGGCCATCAGGCCGCCTTTCTCTTTGCTAGAATAACCGCTTCAGAATTTTCCATGGAACACCATGACAGTCCGTACCAGATTTGCCCCGAGCCCGACGGGTTTCCTGCACGTTGGCGGAGCACGTACCGCCCTTTTCTCCTGGCTCTATGCGAAAAAGCATGGCGGCCAGTTTGTTCTGCGCATCGAGGATACAGACCTCGAACGTTCCACCAAGGAATCGGTCAATGCCATCCTGCAGGGGATGGAATGGCTTGATCTCGATTATGACCAGGGACCCTTCTACCAGACGGAACGGTTTGCACACTATGATGCTGCTATCGAGACGCTCATGGAGAACGGGCTTGCCTACCGCTGCAACTGTTCACGGGAGCGCCTCGAGGCATTGCGTGAAGAGCAGATGCAGAACAAGCAGAAGCCGCGCTATGACGGCCACTGCCGCAACAGGCAGATATCGGCGGACGAGCCACATGTTATTCGCTTTCGCAATCCAGAAAGCGGCGATGTCGTTTTTCAGGATCACATCCGCGGAGAGGTGCGATTCAGCAACAGCGAGCTCGATGACCTGATTATTCGCCGTACGGATGGATCGCCCACCTATAACCTGACGGTTGTCATCGATGATGCGGACATGGAAATTACGCATGTGATCCGTGGCGATGACCATCTCAACAATACGCCGCGGCAGATCAATCTGCTGCAGGCACTCGGGTTACCGGTGCCCGAGTACGCCCATGTCCCCATGATTCTCGGAGACGATGGTGCGCGCCTCTCCAAGCGCCACGGCGCAGTCAGCGTGATCCAGTATCGCGAGGAGGGTTACCTGCCGGAGGCGTTGCTGAACTACCTTGTCCGTCTCGGCTGGTCTTACGGTGACCAGGAGCTCTTCAGCACCGAGGAAATGATCAGGCTGTTCGATCTCAAGGACGTCAATCGTGCGCCATCGAGTTTCAATACCGAGAAACTGCAGTGGATCAACCAGCAGTACATCAAGGAATGTGACCTGCAGCATCTCGCGATACTGCTTGCTCCGCATCTTCAGGAGCGCGGGATCGATGTCGAGGTCGGTGATCACCTGGTTGCAGTCTGCGAGGCACAACGCGAACGGGCGAGGACACTCACTGAACTTGCCGAGATCAGCACTTTCTACTACGAGGACTTCGAAGAGTTTGATCCGGCGGCGGCGAAAAAGGCATTCAGAGGCGAGGCTGCAGAGGCCCTGCGTGCGGTTTCTGCGCAGCTCGCTGCCCTGCAAGAATGGCAGCGCGAACCTCTGCATGCGGCTGTCGCTGCGACCGTTGAAGAGCTCGGCGTCGGGTTCGGCAAGGTAGCCATGCCACTGCGGATCGCTGTGACGGGCGGTGCGCCTTCTCCTGACCTGGACCTGACGCTCTGGCTCATTGGCAGGGAGGCCTGCCTGCGACGTATCGACATGGCCATCAGTTTTATCGAATCGGCAGCCTGACAATGGAAGAGACTAAAACCAACTTTATCCGCCAGATCATCGAGTCCGACCTGGCAAGCGGCAAGCATACGAAAATCGCGACCCGCTTCCCTCCGGAGCCTAACGGCTACCTGCATATCGGCCATGCAAAGTCGATCGTGCTCAACTTCAGCATCGCCGAGGATTACGAGGGTGTCTGCAACCTGCGTTTTGATGACACCAACCCGCAGAAGGAAGAGGAAGAGTTCGTCGAGGCGATCAAGAAGGATGTCGAATGGCTTGGTTATCACTGGGACAATCTCTATTTCGCCTCGGACTATTTCGAACAGCTCTACGGTTATGCCGTCGAACTCATCGAGAATGGCCTGGCTTATGTCTGTGAACTGACGCCCGAGGAGATGCGCGCCTATCGCGGTACGTTGACTGAGCCCGGCAAGGAGAGTCCATACCGCAAGCGCAGCGTAGAGGAGAATCTCGACCTTTTCCATCGCATGAGAGACGGCGAGTTTCCCGACGGCAGTCGTGTGTTGCGGGCGAAGATCGACATGGCCTCGCCGAACATGAACATGCGCGACCCCGTGCTCTACCGTATTCGCAGCGGCCTGATTCATCACCAGACAGGCGACGCCTGGTGCCTCTACCCGATGTACGACTTCACGCATCCGATCTCGGATGCGATCGAGGGCATCACGCATTCGCTTTGCACGCTCGAGTTTGAAGATCACCGTCCGCTGTATGACTGGTGCCTCGACAACATCAGCATTGGCTGTCATCCCCGGCAGATCGAGTTCGCGCGGCTCAACCTGCAGTACACCGTCATGAGCAAGCGCAAGCTTACGCAGCTTGTGACCGACAAGCTCGTCGACGGCTGGGATGATCCGCGCATGCCGACGATCGCAGGCCTGCGCCGCCGCGGCTATACGCCTGCTTCGATTCGCGAGTTTGCACGTCGTATCGGAGTGACCAAGGCTGACAACAGCATCGAGATGGGTGTGCTCGAAAGCTGCATTCGCGAGGACCTGGATGCGAACGCGGAACGTCGCATGGCTGTCATCGATCCCCTGAAGATCACGATCAGCAACTGGCCGGAAGGACACAGCGAGGAGCTGACGGCATCCAATCACCCCAAGAACGAGAGCATGGGAACACGAACGATTCATATGACCCGAGAGGTTTATATCGATCGCGAGGATTTCCGCGAAGAGGCGAACCGCAAGTACAAGCGGCTCGTGCTTGGTGACGAGGTACGCTTGCGCAACAGCTATGTGATTCGTGCCGACGAGGTTGTCAGAGACGCAAATGGAGAGATAAGCGAGCTGCGTTGCAGTTACGATCCCGACACCCTCGGCGTCAATCCGCCGGATCGCAAAGTCCGCGGTGTCATTCACTGGGTCTCTGCAGAGTCAGGCGTGCCAGCAGAAATTCGCCTCTATGACCGGCTCTTCAATCATCCGGCGCCGGATGCCGACAGGGAAGTGGAACACTGGAAAGAGCACATCAATCCCGAGTCGCTCGTCGTCAGGGAGGCGTTCGTCGAACCGATGCTTGCCGCGGCAGAACCCGGCGAGCGTTTCCAGTTTGAGCGCGAGGGCTATTTCTGCCGTGATCCGGAGATCACTGACAGGCTCGTATTCAACCGCGTTGTGACCTTGCGCGACTCCTGGACAAAGATCGATCAGGGGAACAAAGGCTGAAAACCGGACGCAAAGGACGCGGAAAACCACAAAGAACGCAAAGGATTTTGGGATTGTCCGGTAATGATCTGCATGGGCCTGGCGGCACAGCAGGTTTTTACTTCGGACGGTTTGCGCATACTGATACCGTCATTGCCGCGAAGGCGGGAAGCCGAAATCTTACGCTGGATGTCGGTTCTCCGCTTCGCAGGTTCTGACCGGCGCCAATTTCAAGTGAGAGATTGCCACAGTCGCTGCGCTCCTTCGCAATGACAAACAGGAAAACCCTGCGCACTCTGCGGATCTCCGAGCCCTCTGCGTCCCCTCTTTCCAATCAGGATGATTCTCGAAATGGTTGAATCAAGCTCTCCAGGCCGTTGATCTTGATCTCCAGCGTCAGCTGCATCAGGCGCCCCAGTTCACCGTTCGGAAAACCCTTGCCCGCGAACCACAGCAGGTAGGGCTCCGGCAGGTCGATCAGCACGCGTCCCTTGTATTTGCCAAAGGGCATCTGCATGGTGGCGAGTTTCGGCAGGTCTTCCTTTTCAAACATGAAATGCAACCACGAAGAACACAAAGAACACGAAGAATGCCAGGTGTATCGATCTGACGATCATCAGCCCCGACCAGCTTCGTGTCCCCGCTACTGTTCGTGGTGAATGCTCGGTTATGATGATCAACCACAAAGAGGTTGAGGAACGCCGGGAGAGCATCCGGGGATAATCAATCCCTCGAAACCTTCGTGTCCTATGTGTTCTTCGTGGTTCATGTTATGCATTCTTTATAGTTAATCCCCCGCTTTCGCCTGGCTCACTGACTCCAGCATGGGCTCGAGCTCGACCCAGATGTTGTCGAGCAGCTGTGGCTGCGCCTCGGCCGTCGGGTGAATACCGTCTTCCTGCATGAGTTCACTCTTCTCCGCGACCTGGTACATGAGTTGCGGCACCAGTGATATGTCATATTTCCCTGCAACTTCACTGTAGATGCCGGTGAAGATGCTGTTGTAGGCTTCACCATAGTTCGGTGGCAGGCGGATGCCCGCAAGCAGTACCTGCACATCGCTCTGCCTGGCCGTTTCGACAATGCCTGAGAGGCTCTCGCGGATTTCCGAGAATGGGAGCCCGCGCAGGCCGTCGTTACCGCCGAGTTCGACGATCAGGATCGCGGGGCGGTGTGCATCGAGAGCAGGAGCGAGCCGTTTCAGCCCCGTACGCGTGGTGTCGCCGCTCACGCTGGCATTGATGACTTGCCAGCCCGGGTACTGGCTGTCAAGCCGTTGTTGCAATAGCGCCACCCAGCCTTGCTCCTTGTCGATACCATACGCGGAGCTGATGCTGTCGCCCAGAACCAGGATGACCTGTCGAGCAGAAGCCGTGGTCGGGGCGATGAGTCCCAGGAGCACGATCATTAACAGGAATTTGTGAAGAGACATGACTGATAACGGGTCCGAAAATTTTGTGCAGGCGATCGGCCTTGGCAAGTGCGTCATCACCGGTGAGGGTGAACTGGTGCTGCTTGATGGTATCAACTTTTCGATTGCTGCAGGAACCTCGGTGGCGATTCTGGGTGCGTCCGGGTCCGGCAAGACCACGCTGCTTGGACTGCTGGCGGGCCTCGATGTTCCGACCAGTGGCAGCATCGCGATTGACGGCACGGAACTTGGCACACTCGACGAGGACGGACGGGCATTGCTGCGAGCAGGCCGTGTCGGTTTCGTGTTCCAGAGTTTCCAGCTTCTGAACGGCCTGACGGCCCTCGAGAATGTCATGATGCCGCTGGAGCTGGCTGGTGAGTCGCAGGCGCGACAGGTTGCAAGCGCCTTGCTGGAGCGTGTCGGCCTCGGCAAGCGTCTCAATCATTACCCCAACCAGCTGTCCGGTGGCGAGCAGCAGCGCTGTGCCATCGCGCGCGCTTTTGCGGCACGTCCGAAACTGCTGTTTGCCGATGAGCCGACCGGAAACCTCGACCAGAAGACCGGCAGGCGGATCATCGAGCTGCTGTTCGAAATCAACCGCGAGCAGGGCACGACCCTGATCATGGCCACCCATGACGAGCAACTGGCCTCGCACTGTGATCGCAGGCTGCTGCTCGATGGCGGAAAGCTGGTCAATGGCCAGGCCGACTGAAGCGATGCATCCGGGAAAGCAGTCGATGAAGAATCTGTTTGCCATGTCCACCCGCATGCTCTGGCGGGACTGGCGCGGCGGAGAGTTGCGTATTCTTGCCATCGCACTGGTCATCGCTGTGACCAGCGTCACTTCCGTCGGCTTTTTCATTGACCGGGTCCAGCAGGGCATGGATCAGCAGGCGTCGGAGCTGATTGCTGCTGATCTTGTCGTCTCCTCGGCAAGCCCTGTGGCCGGCGACAGGAGCGACAGGGCTGAAGCGCTTGGCCTCGAGATTGCTGAAACCACCAGTTTCCGAAGCGTCATCATTGCCGGAGACCAGCCGAAACTCGTCGAGGCCAAGGCTGTCAGTGAACACTATCCGCTTCGTGGCGCTCTGAGTATCAGCGACGCCCTTTTTGGTGAGGAATACCAGGTCGAGACGGTGCCGGCCCCCGGGGAAGCCTGGGCCGAGCCGAAACTGTTCCAGGAACTCGGGATTTTGCCGGGTGACAGGGTGACGCTGGGTGAAGTCACCCTCACGCTGACACACATCCTGACCTACGAACCTGATCGGGGTGGCGATTTCTTCAGTGTTGCGCCGAGATTACTTTTCAACATCGAGGATCTGGCCGCCACCGGCCTGGTCCAGACAGGCTCGCTCATCAGGTATCACCTGCTGCTTGGTGGTGAGCCTGCGCGCATTCGAGACTATGCAGACTGGCTAGATCGCAATCCGCGAGAGGGCGAGCGCCTGTTGACCGTGGAAGGCGGCAGGCCGGAATTACGCAATGCCCTCGAACGAGCCCGATCATTTCTGGGTCTGGCTGCACTGGTCAGCGTTTTGCTGGCGGGTGTTGCTGTTGCCACGGCTGCGCGCCGCTTCTCACAGCGTCACCTGGACACCAGCGCCATCATGCGCTGCATGGGAGCAACCCAGAACAGCATCAGTCTGCTCTTCCTGCTCGAGATGCTGTGGCTTGCACTGCTCGCGAGCACACTTGGCGTACTGCTGGGTTATTTTGCCCAGATCGTGATTGCGCAAATCATGGACCAGCTGTTGCTCACGGCACTGCCACAGCCATCCCTGAAACCCTTGCTGCTGGGTTACGTGACCGGGATCATCCTGCTGCTTGGATTTGCCATGCCACCCCTGCTGGCGCTCAAGCGTGTCCCGCCCTTGCGCGTCCTGCGCAAGGATATCGCCGGGACCGGAGCAAGCAGCTGGCTCTTCACGCTGGGGGTTCTTGTCAGCATGGGTGTGCTGCTCTACTGGCAGACACAGGATCCCGAGCTTGTTGTCTACATGCTTTCCGGGATCGTGCTGACCCTCCTGTTGCTCGCGGTTTGCGCCCGCCTGCTGATCGCCTCCCTGAATTCCATTCGTGGCAGCGTTGGTGTCGCCTGGCGCTTCGGTCTCGCCAATATCGCACGCCGTCCCTCCGGTTCTGTCATGCAGATTGTGGCTTTCGGACTTGGCATCATGGTGTTGCTGCTGCTCTCGACTGTGAGGAACGATCTGCTCGATGACTGGCAGCGAAGTCTTCCCGAGGACGCACCGAACCATTTCCTGATCAACATCCAGAATGACCAGGTCGAAGGCATTAACGAATTCTTCGCCGGCCAGGGAGTGGAGACACGTATCTACCCGATGGTGCGCGCCCGATTGACGAAGATAAACGGCAGGGCGATCTCTACCGATGATTACGAGAGTGAACGCGCGAAGCACCTGCTGACACGGGAATTCAATCTCTCCTGGTCCGGCGATCTGCCGGCTGCGAGCCATGTCATCGAGGGGCAGTGGTGGAGCAGTGAGCAAAACGGGCAGCCACTGCTCTCGCTGGAGGAGGGTATAGGCGAATCACTGCGTATCGGCATGCATGACAATGTCACTTTCGACATCAACGGGACCGAAGTTCCATTGCAGGTGACCAACCTGCGCAAGGTTGACTGGGATTCATTCAATGTCAACTTCTTCACGGTTTTACCACCGGGCCTGCTCGATCAATACCCGGCAAGCTGGGTCACGAGTATCTATCTCGACCAGCAGCAGAAAGGACAACTGGGTGAGCTGGTCAAAGCCTATCCCAATGTCACCATCATCGATGTGGGTGCCCTCATGACCCGCGTGAGAACGATCATGGACAGAGTCTCGCTGGCAGTTGAGTTTATCTTCCTCTTTACGCTCATGGCAGGTATCGCGGTATTGCTCGCGGCCATCCAGTCGACCCAGGACGAGCGCCGCTACGAGAGCGCGATACTCAGGACACTTGGTGCACAGCGTGGAACCCTGATGCGCGGGCTCGTGGCCGAGTTTGTGACCCTCGGTGCGCTGGCCGGCCTGCTTGCCGGTATCGCTGCGACTTCGCTGGCCTGGCTTTTTGCAGAGCAGGTCTTCAAGTTTGATTACAGTTTCAATCCCTGGATTCCACTGGCGGGAATCCTTGCCGGTATCCTCATCGTTGGACTCTCCGGTGTGCTCGGGACCCGCAAGGTCCTGCAACAACCACCGCTATTGACACTGCGCAGGGCCTGATGACCCTGCGGACCATTGATAACGGCTGTTTATAACGACCGAGAGTTCAGGAATGCTCACTGAAGAGTCGATCAGCTTCCTCGAATGACAGGCTGAAGCCGGCCGCCTGTCGGTGTCCGCCGCCGCCGAAAGATCTGGCGATTTCCGAGACGTCAACGCCCTGCGCTACCGAACGCAGGCTAAAGACGCGACCATTCCTGTCGTCCCAGTAACAGACCGCGAAGGGCTCGTCCTGTGCCAGCAGGTTGCCGGCATCCGAGGCCATGGTGAAGGGCACGTTAAGAACCGGAACCTCGTGACCATGAAGCAGCATGCGTCTCGTCCCGGACTTGATCAGCGCGCGGATATCACGTTGATGCTTGCGTTCGATGGCGATGCCGTCGAGGCGCAGCTGTTCCAGATCGCCGGTCATCAGGCGATCCCAGGTTTCGAAGTCCTGTGGCCAGGAGAAGAGTGCCGAGCTGATTGCGCGGCTGTCCGGCAGGGCGAAGCGGTAGAGATCACGGTCCTGGATGTATTCCAGCAGTCGTGGTGGCGGTTCTCCGGCATGAAACCACTCCCATGTGAGCATGGCGCCCGATTTCTCCATGTCGAAGATGCCGTCCATCTCCCCTGCGTCGAGTAGCGGCTGCAGCTCCCTGGCGGCGCTGACATGATGATCGATGATGGTGACGCTGTCCGCGTCTGCAATCAGGCGCCGCATGACGTCAAGGGGGTAGGCGAAATCGGCGAGCACGAGGTCGCGCCCGCTCACATCCGGCGGCGGTTCCCGGTGAATGCCCGGGTAGTAGTCAAAGTCGTCAGCGTGCCTTTTCCACACGGCCCAGGCGGCACCAAAACCATCCTGGCAACCGCCGTGGAAGATAAGAAGCGGCTTCATGGCGAAATTCCGTGATTCATGCTGTGCATCTTGTCACTCGATGCCTGCCTGATCAATGCCGCCGCGTCATGAAAAAGGGGCTCTTTCGAGCCCCGTTGTCATCCGGACACTGATCCCGGAATCATGCCGCGTATCTCGCCTTGGCCTCCTGCGCGGCTTTTGCTTCCTCTTCCGAGTAGGCCTTGCCAGACCAGAGCATCTCGTAGGCAAGCTCCTCGTTACCGTTCTCGCACAACTCCAGTACGCGCCTGAAGAGCGGCTGGAACGTCTCCGAGCGGTGTGACTGCTCGTGGTCCTCCATGCTGTTCCAGAAAGTGACGATCAGCGCCTCCCTGTCCTTGAGCTCCGACTCGACTGCCTGGCCGATCGTGGAGCCTTCGTTGGAGATGTCACCACTGTTCATGGCGACGAAGCCACCGACAAAGCCGGTCTCGGAGTGATACGTTTTGACGTTTTCGCAGAGTTCCGCGACACGTTCCTGCAGATCATCGACACTGTATTCCTCTTTCAGGATCACACGGTTGACAGTGACGACACCGTTGTAGGGGAAGTTGGGAATCAAACCAGTCATTACGACCTCCAGTATTAGTATTGACTAATGTTCATAAATTCTGACTGAATTACTTGGTTATAGTTCCCGTGAATTGTTATTTCCTTATTCAAAACAGTGATTTATTGCAGGAATACGCTGAACAGCCTATTATTGGCCGCCTCTTTTCCGGATAGAGAACCGCCAGCATGACGCCTGCGATCAAGGCTGCCGAGAAGGCGAAAATCCCGTTCAGGGTCCACGAATACGACCACGACCCGAATGCCGACTCCTACGGGCTGGAAGCCGCCGAGGCGCTCGGCATCGAGCCGGCACGTGTGTTCAAGACACTGCTGGTGGAGCTTGCCGGCAGCGGCGACCTGGCCGTCGGCATTGTGCCTGTCGATTTGCAACTCGATCTCAAGGCGATCGCATCGGCTGCCGGCGTCAAGAAGTGCAGGATGGCCGATCCGGCGATGGCCGAACGTGTTACCGGCTATATCGTCGGCGGCATCAGCCCGCTGGGGCAGAAGAAGCAGCTGAGGACCTTTCTCGACAGCTCTGCTGCCGGTTTTGACACGATCAATGTCAGCGCCGGCAAACGCGGGCTGGAGATCGAACTGGCGGCGAAGGATCTGCTCGCACTCACACGCGGCAGACTCGCCGATATCGCGAGGCGCTGACCGGTGCAGTGGTTGCGCCAACGACTCGTCGAACGTCCCGAGCTATTCCTTTTTCTGCTGGCGGCGGCCATGCCGCTGGCATTCCGCAGCTGGCAGGCGTTGCTGAACAACTTTGTGATCGAACGCGCCGGTTTTACGGGTGTCGAGATCGGTATCCTGCAGAGCCTGCGCGAGATCCCGGGCTTCCTCGCTTTCACAGTCGTCTTCGTGCTGTTACTCGTGCGGGAGCAGACACTGGCCGTGGTCTCGCTGATCGTGCTCGGCATCGGTGTCGCCATCACGGGCATGTTTCCGGGCGTGCTTGGCCTCTATGTGACGACCGTGATCATGTCGGTCGGGTTCCACTATCTCGAGACCGTCAACCAGTCGCTGTCGCTGCAGTGGCTCAAAAAGGAGACGGCAGCGCACAATCTCGGGCGCATGATCGCGATCGGTTCATTCGCGGCGCTCCTGACCTATGGCATGGTCTACCTGATGCTCGACTGGTTCGGTTTTTCCATGGAGAGTGTCTACCTGGCTGGCGGTGGAGCAGCGGCCCTGATCGGCCTTGCAGCATGGCTGCTGTTTCCGCGCTACCGGCAACCTGTCGAGCAACGCAAGCATCTGCTCATGCGAAGACGTTACTGGCTCTACTATGCCCTGACTTTCATGGCCGGCGCGCGACGCCAGATCTTTATTGTCTTTGCGGGCTTTCTCATGGTCGAGAAGTTCGGTTTCGACGCAGCAGCAATTGCAGCGATGTTTCTCGTCAACGGCGTCCTGAACATGGCGTTCGCACCGAAAATCGGGCGCCTCATCGGCAAGTGGGGAGAGCGCAAGGCACTGACGTTCGAGTATATCGGCCTGATCGGTGTTTTCGCAGCCTACGCGTTTGTTGAAACGGCCTGGATCGCTGTTGTGCTCTATATTCTGGACCATCTCTTCTTTACGATGGCGATTGCCATCAAGACCTACCTGCAGAAGATCGCTGATCCGGCCGACCTGGCACCTACAGCAGGCGTTGCCTTTTCGATCAACCACATCGCAGCTGTCGGGTTACCCGCGCTCCTCGGGCTTGTCTGGGTCATATCGCCTGCCGCGGTTTTCCTCACTGGCGCAGTCCTTGCGTTCGGCTCGCTGCTGCTCGCGCGCCTGATTCCTGAATCACCCGAACCCGGCTTCGAGGTCATCCTGTCGCCACGCGGACGACCGGCCACCTGAGCGAATGACTTGACGGTTTGCTGTGACCCGGCCCGGAGACTTTCGGGCATTCCGCAGACAAGTGTGAACAAATTCTGAACTATGCGGGAGAGCTGTGGTCTTCTTTTACTAACAGATCCGCCTCGAAACCAGGAATTCATGATAAGTCATAGGGTTAGGGTTAGTACCTATACTCAACTCTTGGAATGTCTGGCAAACTTCGAGGATAATTATTAAATTGAAGATCGAATGTTGGGGAGTTTATGCGTCGATTTTTCGTTTTTGCACTGATGTGCCTGCTGACGGTTGCTGTCTATGCATTCGTGCCCGACAAGACCACTCCCACAAGATCTGCCGAACCCATCACGATCATCACTCCTGACCCGGAATCACTGTTTCCCGATGGTTACAGCGATGAGCAGGTTACGGGCCTGAGTGAACAGGAAATCCGCGAGATTGCCGATGCACTGAATCTCGGGGATAACGTCGAACTGCTCGAGCCCGAAGCAGCCAGTGACGCTGACGCTCTTGCCGAGATCGAGGCTGTCGAACAGCAGCTTGCCGGAGAGACTGATCCGTCACAAGCGCAGGAAGTCGTCCAGACCGCTCCTGTTTCCGACGAGCCGGAGAAGGCGTCGGATGACACCGTCACCGACATGCGTACCCTGACTGGACACGTCGACTCATCGATCTACTCGACAGCCGTGAATGCCGGACTCAGCCCGAATCAGGTCGCCAGACTGACCAGGCTGCTCAAGCCTCACCTCGATTTTTCACGTGAACTGCGCAAGGGTGACGAACTGACGGTCCAGCTCGATCCCGAATCGGGAGAGGGTGACGAGGATGCCAGCCAGCTGTATCGCATCGAGTTCAACGGTGTGAGGAAGCATCTTCTCATTACGCGCTCGGATGACAACCCGGACTTTTATGAAGTCCGCGACGACAGCGGCAAGCTCCTCGAGTCGCGCTCCGTTCTGGCGAAAACGCAGACCGCAAGCCCCGCTGAAACAGCAGGGCGCAAAGAAGGACCGAAGGGGAATGCCGGCAGCAAACCGGTTGAGACGGCCTCCAGAGTCAGTGCTGATAAGGGTGACAAGAGACGCCTGGAAGCAACCATTGATTACTCTCTCTTTACAGCGGCCCGCGAGGCCGGGCTGACAACTGCTCAAACCGTCAAGCTGCGTTCCATTCTCGATCCCTACATTGACTACAACAAGGAACTCAGGAAAGGCGACCGTCTTGTCATCAACCTGGACAAGTCAGGTTCCACCATCGAGTCCATCGAGTACAAGGGCAGCAAAAAGCAGATTCTGGCCGTCCAGGAGGAGAACGGCGACTACGCTGTGACGGATCACACAGGCGGAACCATCAAGGTAGCCATGAAGAAGAATGGCAAAGAGGATGGCAAGAAAACCGTTGCCAAAACGGAAAAGTCCCGCAGCAAGCACTCCACGCCAATGATCAGCGGCTGGAAACCACGTGACAAGGCACTGGCTCGCGTCTATGCACGTATCCTTCAGTCCGGCAAGGTCAACAAGGGTGCGCTGCAGAAAGCGTTCAAGTATTACGAGGACAACCGCTACAGCCGCGAACTCAGCAGCAAGCACATGGCGATTGCCGATTACACCCAGACAGCCCTGACGCGCCGGCTGCATATCATTGATCTCAAGTCCGGAAACGTGAAGTCCTACCAGGTTGCCCATGGCCGCCGTTCCGGACCCGTCGGCGGACGTGTCCACACCGTCAGCAACGTTGTCGGATCCAACAAGACATCGCAGGGTTTTTTCAAGGTCGGTTTCAAAGAGGGGCGCACCCGCACCAAGGGCTACGACTACCTGCCGATCGAGGGTCTCGAGTCCGGCAACCGCAAGGTCGGCCTGCCAACGCGTCTCGGGGGCCGTGACGTCATCGTCCACACTGCTTCCTACGTCGAATCCGGTGGACGCAGCAACGGCTGCTTCGCCATTCGCCCGCAGGACAAGCGTCAGGTCTTCGGCAAGCTCAAGGGCGCACTGCTCCTGAGTTACGCCGGCTAGTCAGCCTCAGGCATGCCCTGATGAAAAAAGCGGCCTGATGGCCGCTTTTTTGTTGGCGTTGCTACAGGATCACTCCGGATCGTAAGCGAGGTTCGGTGCCAGCCACCGCTCCATCTCTGCACGCGTCATGCCTTTTCTTTCCGCGTAATCGGCGACCTGGTCGCGATTGAGCTTGCCGACGGCGAAGTAGCGCGCCTCGGGGTGGGCGAAGTAGAGACCGCTGACGGCGGCGGTCGGAACCATCGCCTTTGATTCGGTCAGCCAGATGCCGGTGTTTGCCTTGGCGTCGAGCAGCTCCCACAGCAGATCCTTTTCGGTGTGGTCCGGGCTTGCCGGATAGCCCATAGCCGGGCGGATGCCCCGGTACTGCTCGGCGATCAGGGCCTCGTTGTCGAGTTGCTCGTCGGCGGCGTAGCCCCAGAGTTCTCTCCTGACTTTTTTGTGCAGCCACTCGGCCAGTGATTCGGCAAGACGATCGGCCAGCGCCTTCAGCATCAGCGAACTGTAATCGTCGTGGTCCTTCTCGAATTCGGTGATCTTGTCGTCGATGCCGATGCCGGCCGTGCAGGCGAAGCCGCCGATATAGTCGGGGCCGGCCGATGCCGGTGCGATGAAGTCGGACAGGCACTCATTGTACTTGCCTGACGGCTGCTTTCCCTGTTTGCGCAGGAAGTGCAGGGTGGTCAGGGTCTTGTTGCGGCTCTCGTCCGTGTAGAGCACGACATCGTCGCCGGCGCTGTTGGCCGGGAACAGGCCGACGACGGCTTTCGCCTTGAGCCAGCCTTCTTCCAGGATTTTGTCAAGCATGGCGCGCGCGTCGTCGTAGAGCTTGCGTGCCTCTTCGCCTTTCTCGGCATCGTCGAGGATCTTCGGGAAGCGGCCCTTGAGTTGCCAGGCGTGGAAGAAGAAGGTCCAGTCGATGGTGTCGACAAGCTCGGCAATCGGCACGTCCAGCACCGTGATGCCGGGTTTCGCCGGGGCGCTTGCAATGTAACCCGACCAGTCAATTGGCGTCGGGTTGGCGCGCGCATCGCTGATCGGTACCAGGTTACGGGCCTCGTCCTTGCCGGCACGACGCACGCGCACCTCCTCGTACTCCTCGCGAACCCCGGCCATGAAGGCCGGCTTGTGCTCTTTAGAGAGCAGTGTCGAGGCGACACCGACAGCGCGCGAGGCATCGGCGACATAGATGGCGCCATGCTCATATTGCGGTTCGATCTTGACGGCCGTATGTGCTTTGGAGGTTGTCGCGCCGCCGATCATCAGCGGGATCGTGAAGCCCTGGCGTTTCATCTCCTTCGCGACATGCACCATTTCGTCGAGCGACGGCGTGATGAGTCCCGACAGGCCGATGATATCGACCTTGTGTTCGCGCGCCGTTTCGAGAATCCTCTCGGCCGGCACCATGACACCCAGGTCGATGACTTCGTAGTTGTTGCACTGGAGCACAACGCCGACGATGTTCTTGCCGATATCATGCACGTCACCCTTGACGGTCGCCATGAGGATCTTGCCCTTGGTCTCGACATCGCAGCCGGCCTTCTCGGCTTCGAGATAGGGTTCGAGCCAGGCGACGGACTTCTTCATGACACGCGCAGACTTGACGACCTGCGGCAGAAACATCTTGCCGTCACCGAAGAGATCCCCGACCACGTTCATGCCATCCATGAGCGGTCCCTCGATCACGAGAATCGGGCGGCCAAGCTTTTCGAGCGCTTCCGCCGTATCATCCTCGATATATTCGGTGATGCCCTTGACGAGCGAGTGCTCGAGACGCTTCTCCACAGTCCATTCGCGCCATTCCGGGCTTTCCTGTTTCGCACCGCCGGTACCGTCACCCATGTAGTTCGGCGCGATTTCGACAAGCCTGTCACCGGCATCGGGGCGGCGGTTGAGCACCACGTCCTCGACGGCCTTTCGCAGCTCTTCCGGCAGTTCGTCATAGACGGCAAGCTGGCCTGCGTTGACGATGCCCATGTCCATGCCGGCGTGGATGGCGTGGTAGAGAAAGACCGCGTGGATTGCCTCGCGCACGGGGTTGTTACCGCGAAACGAGAAGGAGACATTGGAGACGCCGCCCGAGATCATGGCGTGCGGCAGGGTTTGCTTGATTTCGCGCGTCGCCTCGATGAAATCGACACCGTAGTTGTTGTGCTCCTCGATGCCTGTTGCCACGGCGAAGATGTTCGGATCGAAAATGATGTCCTCGGGCGGGAAACCGACCTGCTCTGTGAGAATCCTGTATGCGCGTGAGCAGATCTCGACCTTGCGTTCTTTCGTGTCGGCCTGGCCCTCCTCGTCGAAGGCCATGACAATGATCGCGGCACCGTAGCGGCGGCAGAGGCGCGCGTGCTCGATGAATGCCTCCTCGCCCTCTTTCAACGAGATGGAATTGACGATCGCCTTGCCCTGCACGCACTGCAGCCCGGCCTCGATGATCTCCCACTTCGAGGAGTCGATCATGAAGGGGACGCGGGCAATGTCGGGCTCGGCAGAACAGAGGTTCAGGAAGCGCACCATCGCGGCCTTGCCATCAAGCATACCCTCGTCCATGTTGATATCGACAATCTGCGCGCCGTTCTCGACCTGGGTGCGGCAGACGTCGAGCGCCTCCTCGTATTCTTCGTTGAGGATCAGGCGCTTGAAAATCGCGGAGCCCGTGACATTGGCACGCTCGCCAACATTGACGAACAGAGTCTCAGAGCCGATGTTCAGCGGCTCCAGCCCGGAGAGGCGGCACTCCACTGGAATCACCGGGGGCGTGCGCGGAGGTTTGCCTTCGACTGCCTCGGCGATCGCTCTGATGTGCTCTGGTGTCGAGCCACAGCAGCCGCCGACGATATTCACGAAGCCCGATGCCGCCCACTCCGAGACCTGCTCGGCCATGGCGTCGGCATCCAGGTCATACTCGCCGAACTCGTTTGGCAGGCCGGCATTGGGATAGGCTGAAACCCATGTCTCGCTGATGCGTGACATCTCCTCCACGTACTGGCGTAGCTTGTCGGGACCCAGCGCGCAGTTGAGGCCGAACGAGAGCGCATTCGCATGGCGCAGGCTGTTGTAAAAGGCCTCGGTCGTCTGGCCCGAGAGAGTACGGCCCGATTCATCAGTGATGGTGCCCGAGATCATGATAGGCAGCTCGACGCCATCCTGTTCAAAGACCTGCTGGCAGGCAAAGATGGCAGCCTTGGCATTGAGCGTGTCAAAGATGGTCTCGATCAGTAACAGGTCAACCCCGCCTTCTATCAGGCCACGGACCGATTCCATGTAGACATCGACGAGTTCGGCGAAGTTGATATTGCGATAGCCGGGGTCGTTGACATCCGGAGAGATGGACAGGGTTCTGCTCGTTGGCCCGAGACCGCCGGCGACGAAGCGTGGCTTGTCCGGTGTGCTGTACTTGTCAGCGGCCGCCCGTGCGAGTTTCGCAGCCTCGACATTGATCTCGTAGGCCAGCTCCTGCATCTCGTAGTCGGCCTGGGAAGTGCGCGTGGCATTGAAGCTGTTGGTTTCGATGATGTCGGCGCCGACCTCGAGATAGGCCTCGTGAATGCCGCGGATCACCTCCGGTTGCGTGAGCACGAGCAGGTCATTGTTGCCCTTGACATCCGTATGCCAGTCGGCGAAACGCTCTCCGCGGTAATCGGCCTCCTCGAGCTTGTGCTTCTGGATCATGGTGCCCATGGCACCATCCAGGATCAGGATGCGTTCTTGCAGGAGCTGTCGGATCTGTTCTGCTGCGGTGTTAGACATGGCGGGAAAGCGTCGAAAAAAATTCCCGCCATTATACGCGATCCGCCGGGCCGGGCGGATCAAGAGTCACTGGTGTCAGCAGGGAATTGCAGCAGGCTCCCGCAAGTGATGCAGACGCGCTGTTCGCCGCGCAGCATTCTGAGGTGCGTGCGCTTGGCAATCGAATGGGTTCGGCAGTCACAGTTCCAGGCAAAGCGCTGTTCGCGGCGCACGGGGATTCCATCAAGGCTGAAGCTGTGGCGTGTCTCCGGCGTTGCACCCAGCAAGCGCATCATCGATTGCCACTCCGGCCCGTGCGGACGCACCCGCTTTTTACGCGTTTTCATGAAGAGTACATAGACGAGGTAGTGGGCAACCTCGTGGGGCACGGTCTGTGCGAGATTTTCATCGAAATAGCGGCTAAACAGCGCGCTGTTGAAGCGCAGCTGCAGGGTGTTCTGCCTGAGGCAGAACTGGCCGGCTGCACGTCCCTGAAGATCGAAATGGATGTCAGGCAGTGTCAGCCTGCAACCAAGTGCATCGCTGGCTCTTTTGATGCACTGCCGGACCTGCCGGGCGACCAGCCTTTTCTGTCTTTCATCGAGTTCTGCGGGCATCTCGAGTCGTTACTCTCAACGGTCTGAAAACAGATTGTAAACAATTCGTAGCGTGACGATTTGTTTACTGCATTGTCAATAACCGTTGTTGTGCTTTGCATAGACTTCTATCTCGGCAGTTGCTCATGGAAGGACAACATCAGGCCAGGGTTCTCAAGGGTGTGTGTGTGCTTGGTTGCGATCGTCCCGGCTTGCCGGGACAACTCTGAAAGTGGCTTGAACCTTCCGGTTGTCCGGGGATGAATGAGCAACTGCCTTTTATCAACATCGCCTGCAACAGGAGTCGGGTTAGAATAATAATGATGATTTCCTCTCGAACAACAGAGTCCCGGTTGCGGCTGTCAGCGCCGGAATATTCCGGGGTTTAGTCTCATGCGATTACTCATCGTCGGTGATGATTTCCTCAGCCGCGAAATGATGCATCAGCTCTTTGTGCGTAATGGCGATTTTCCCGTCTGTGTGGAGAGTGGCGAAGAGGCATTGGCCATGATGCCAGACAACAGATTCGATGTTGTTCTCACGGATATCAACCTGCCCGACATGAGCGGTTTCGAGCTTTACGAGACGCTGCATCACTCTGTCAAACCCGGCCAGCTTGCTCCACCGGTGATTGGTCTGAGCACTGAACCTGATTCGCAACTGATCGAGGCGGCGAAGCAGAAAGGGATGCTCAGCGTCCTGAAGCGCCCCGCGTTACCCGCCGAAATCGCTCGCCTGCTGGAGAGTGGCGCCGGAGAGGGTCAAAATCCGGGAGGTGAGGATACCACTGCGTTTGATCCTACTGCGCTGAGCCAGCTGGTCGAGGTGGTTGGCAAGGAAAAGGTCTGGAAACTGATCGAGATGTTTTTTATCGACCTCGAGAAAGGATTGCAGGAATTGTTGCAACTGATCAGGGAAAAGGACAGCAAGGCGGCCTCTGATCTTGCACACAAGCTCGCTGGCAGCTGTGCGAATTACGGTTTGCTTGCATCACGGACAAAGCTCAAGGAGACACAGCGGTTGTGCGAGCAGGGCAATTTTGCCGATTGCATCGGACCCGTCGAATCCGTCATCCATCAGATCACGCCGGACAGGGAACAGGTCAATCGCCTGCTGGCCTAGGCAGCTTTATTTGTTTCCGTTGCAGACGAGTTTGTAGCCGAATCCGTGGACGGTCAGAATGACCTTGCCTGCCTCCAGCCTCAATTTCGAGCGCAAGCGGTAGACCAGTGTATCGATTGATCGGCTCTGTGAGTCACTGGTGTAGCCACTGATCCTGTCTAGCAGATACTGGCGTGAGATGGGACGTTCCGGATTCTCGAAAAGAGCGCTGAGAAGCTCGAATTCCCCGTTGGTCAGGTCGATATACTCATTTTCGTTCAGGATGGCCTGCCGCTGCTCCATGTCGAGCGTAATTCCGGCACAGCTCTTCAGGGCTTCTTTCTGGACAATTTCATGCGACTGGGTCGACCGCTTGATGATGTTGCCGGCCCTGAGCCGCAACTCTCTCGGTGAGACAGGCTTTACAAGGTAGTCGTCAGCTCCGAGTTCGAGCCCGACAATCTTGTCGATCTCATCCTCGCGGGAGGTGACCACGATGACTGGTATGGTGGAGATATGGCGAATCTCCTTGAGAAGCTCGATGCCGTCACCGTCAGGCAGGTTGAGATCGATCACAGCCAGATCGACATCACCCTTCTTCAGCAGTTCCCTGGCCTGGCTGCAGCTATCTGCAGTTGAAATTTTCAGGCCTGTTTCGGAGAGGTAGGTGTTGTACATCTCCAGTGTCGGACGATCATCTTCAAGCAGCACAATGTGTGGTAGTTTATCCATCTTGGTATCTTGATCCCGCTCAGTTTGGTTATACACTCTGACGGTGTTTGTTGTCTTTCTCACCTCTTAGGCAATCCTTGCCTGTCAGTCCGCTAGTCAGGGATTTTCAGATTTTGCAACATTTTTGTGATATTTGCACACCTTCATTGAACTTTTTGCGATAAGTTACTAAACGCGTTGCCCTCTGTCAGGAAGGCTACCACTCAGGGAAAACCATGAAGCAGGATCATTGCGGGGCTGATTCGGAGGCGATCTGGAAGGCCGGTGGCCAGTGAATCATCCGCTTTCGAGAGATGTCCGGTGCTGTTGCATAAGCCTGACGTAATGGCCGGCAGAATACTTCAGCCACTTGCGCTCGCGTTCTGTCAGAGGCCGTTTCCTGACGGCAGGATGGCCGAGATAGAGATGGCCGCTTTCGAGGTGCTTGCCCTCGGGCACCAGCGAGCCGGCGCCGAGGATCACTTCGTCCCCGACAACCACATTGTCCATGACGACGGACCCCATCCCGATCAGGCAGCGATTTCCGATGGTACAGGCATGCAGAATGACCTTGTGGCCAACGGTGACTTCGTCGCCGATCGTCAGTGCAGCGCCTTCTCCATAATCGCCTTGATGAGAGACATGCAGCACAGAACCATCCTGAATGTTGGTGTTACTACCGATCCGGATGCTGTTGACATCGCCACGCACCACGCTCATAGGCCAGATGCTGCTGTTCGCGCCCAGCACGACATCGCCGATCACGAGGGCGGTCGGATCGATCCATGCCGACGCATGGATGAGCGGATGATGTTTGTCAAAGCTGCGAACGGGTGGCATGGGGTTGCTCTGTGGCCTGCTGACGAGGAATGCTAGAATAGCGCGCATTTGTCGCTCTGTGAGCTGGAATTTACCGTGAGTGAATTGAAAAATGATCGTTTTCTGCGCGCACTGATGCGTGAGCCCGTCGACGTGACACCTGTCTGGATGATGCGCCAGGCGGGACGCTATCTTCCGGAATACAGGGCCACGCGCAGCAAGGCGGGTGACTTCCTCACGCTCTGCAAGACCCCGGATCTTGCCTGCGAGGTCACAATCCAGCCGCTCGAGCGTTTCCCGCTGGATGCTGCCATCCTGTTCTCGGACATCCTCACAATTCCTGACGCCATGCAACTGGGGCTCTATTTCGGCGAGGGCGAGGGGCCGAAATTCGAACGCCCGGTGCGTACACAGGCCGATGTGGACGCGATCGGGGTGCCGGATCCGGAAGACGATCTGGGCTATGTCATGGATGCCGTGCGCACCATCCGTCGCGAGCTTGACGGCCGTGTCCCGCTGATCGGGTTCTCGGGTAGCCCCTGGACGCTTGCCACCTACATGGTCGAGGGTGGCAGCACCAAGAACTTTTCACTCTCCAAGGGCATGATGTTCGAGAAGCCGGAGCTGATGCATGCGCTGCTGGACAAGCTCGCCGATTCGGTCACCCTCTATCTCAACGCCCAGATCGCGGCCGGGGCCCAGGCTGTGATGCTGTTCGATACCTGGGGAGGCGTACTGACACCGGATGATTATCGCGAGTTCTCGCTGGGCTACATGCAGCGCATTATCGCCGGGCTCACGAGGGAGCACGATGGCCGCCGTGTCCCGTGCATTCTCTTTACGAAAGGCGGTTCCCTGTGGCTTGACGCCATGGCCGATGCGGGACCCGATGCGCTGGGGCTCGACTGGACGATCAACATCGGCGAGGCACGCCGACAGGTCGGCGACCGCGTGGCGCTGCAAGGCAACATGGATCCGTGCGTGCTCTACTCATCGCCGGAGCGGATCGAAAAAGAGGTGCAGAAGATTCTCGCGGATTTTGGCAAGGGCCCCGGTCATGTCTTCAACCTCGGTCACGGGATTCACCCGGAGATTCCACCGGAACACGCGGCAGCCATGATCGAGGCGGTACACAGGCACAGTCGGGAATATCATCTCTGAGCCACGCAGTTATCCCGATTTCCCCGTGTAACCACTCAGCGCATGGGATAGAATAGCGCTCTTTGCTTTTTTATTTCTGTTTGAGATGCCGCTCAATTCCATCGAAGAAATCATCGAGGACCTGCGACAGGGCAAGATGGTCGTCATCATGGACGACGAAGATCGCGAAAACGAGGGCGATCTGCTCATGGCCGCCGACTGTGTCACGCCGGATGCGATCAACTTCATGGCGACCCATGGCCGGGGCCTGATCTGCCTGACCCTGACACGCGAGCGTTGCGAACAGCTGCGTCTGCCCCTCATGGTCAACACCAACGAACAGGTCCAGGCAACCAATTTCACCATCTCGATCGAGGCCGCCGAGGGCGTCACGACAGGTATCTCCGCGGCTGACCGCTCCACGACGATCCAGGCAGCCGTCGCCGAGAATGCTCGCCCGCAGGACATCGTCCAGCCCGGCCATATCTTCCCCCTGATGGCCCAGCCTGGTGGTACTCTCGTGCGCGCCGGCCATACCGAAGCGGGCTGCGACCTGGCGCGCATGGCCGGTTTCAGCCCGGCTGCTGTCATCGTCGAGATCCTCAACGAGGACGGCAGCATGGCTCGCCGTCCTGATCTCGAGGTCTTCGCGGAACAGCACGGTCTCAAGATCGGTACCATCGAAGACCTTATCCAGTATCGCATCAAGAATGAAAAGACCGTCATGCGCGTCAACGAATGCACCATGCCGACTGCCTATGGTGAATATCGCGCAATCGCCTACGAGGATACGATTGACCGGGAGGTCCATGTTGCGCTGGTGAAAGGCAATCCGGCTCCGGACAGGCCAACGCTCGTGCGCGTGCATGTGCAGAACTCCATCTGCGACCTTTTCGACGCGGAAGTGGAAGGTTGCGGCTGGCCGCTGCGAAGCGCCATGAAGCAGATCAGCGATGCCGGTGAGGGGGTGATTGTCGTCCTTCGCAATCACGACACCGGCCGCGATTTCGTCAGCCATATTGAACGCATCGCCGGTCGCGACCGGCGGCCACAGGATCAGCGGCGCGAGCGCAGAACACTTGGCGCCGGCGCACAGATCCTGAATGATGTCGGGGTCGGCAGGATGCGCGTCATGAGTGCACCGATCAACCTGCATGGCCTTCACGGGTTTAATCTTGAAGTCGTGGAGTTCGTTGATCACGACTGAACCGGGAGATGAGTATGAAAACAATTGAAGGGGCGCTGACAGTCAGTGGTGCAAAATTCTGTATCGTGGTTTCGCGCTGGAACAGCTTCGTCGTCGACAGCCTCGAGGCGGGTGCGATCGATACGCTGAAGCGCCATGGCGCCAGTGATGACGACATCACGGTTGTGCGACTGCCGGGGGCGTTTGAGATGCCGCTGGTACTCGAAAAGGTCGCCGAAAAGGGTGGCTATGACGCCATCGTTGCGCTT
The DNA here is from genome assembly GCA_037385685.1 of Gammaproteobacteria bacterium. Classification (GTDB taxonomy): domain Bacteria; phylum Pseudomonadota; class Gammaproteobacteria; order Chromatiales; family Chromatiaceae; genus Sva-25. The sequence continues at coordinate 35,425 of JARRMW010000005.1, read as the reverse complement.
GGCGCCGTTATTCGCGGTGGTACACCACATTTCGAGTATGTTGCCGGCGAGTGCGTGAAGGGTATGTCCCAGGTCATGCTGAAACACGGTGTCCCGATCGCGTTCGGGGTCCTGACAGTCGATACCATCGAGCAGGCCATCGAGCGTGCCGGCACCAAGGCGGGCAACAAGGGCGGTGAGGCCGCGGCATCCGCTATCGAAATGGTCAACCTGCTGCGCCAGATCTGAAGCGTCCCATGTCAAAAAAACGCCACCAGGCACGCCGTCACGCATTGCAGGCGCTCTACCAATGGCAGATGACCGGTGATGATCTCGGGGAGATCATCAACCAGTTTCTCGTCGACCAGGACACGGGCAGGTTTGATGTCGGTTATTTTCGCGACCTCCTGACCGGCGTGGCGAAGAACGTCGATACACTCGACGGGCACCTGCAGCCGTTGCTCGATCGTGACGTCGAAAAGGTGGATCCGGTAGAACGTGCGGTACTCCGCCTCGGCGTCTATGAACTGGCGATGCACCCGGAGGTTCCCTATCGGGTCGTGATCAATGAAGCTGTCGAGCTTGCCAAGGTGTTTGGTGCAGAGCAGGGACATCGCTACGTCAATGGCGTCCTCGACAAGCTTGGAAAGACCCTGCGGCCGTTTGAAAAGACAGCTTCATGACGGGTGGTGAGTTCTCGCTGATCGACAACTTCTTTGCTTCGCCCGCTGTCATGCGGGCGGATGTTTCTCTGGGGTGTGGTGATGACTGCGCCCTGCTCGATATTCCGCCTGGCAGGCAGCTTGTCGTTACCATGGACACCCTCGTTGCGGGGCGTCATTTCCTGCCCGGGACGGATCCGTGGCGGCTCGGCTGGAAGGTGCTGGCCGTCAACCTCAGTGATCTGGCTGCCATGGGTGCAGAACCGGCCTGGGCCACGCTCGCTGTAACGCTCCCTGGCATCGACGAGTCCTGGCTTGATGCCTTCATGGAGGGTTTTTCGACACTGGCCCGGCAGCATGCCGTGCAGCTCGTTGGCGGCGATACCACGCGCGGGCCGATGGCTTTCACGCTGCAGGCACATGGCCTGGTCGAGCCCGGCAGGGCGCTGCTGCGCAGTGGTGCGCGCCCGGGGGAGGCTCTTTACGTAACCGGTTCGCTTGGCGGCGCAGGTGCTGCGCTCAAGCAGTTGCTGGCTGGTGATGAAGAGGTTCCCGACAGCTTGCGCAGGCGTCTCGAGCAGCCCGAGCCGCGTGTCGGGACCGGTCGTTCCCTCGCAGGCATTGCATCGGCCTGCATCGATCTCTCGGATGGTCTTGCAGGTGACCTGCAGCATGTTCTCGATGCGAGCGGTTGCGGTGCAATCGTTGAACTCGAACGCCTGCCGCTGATGCAGGAGACACAGGCTTTCATGCAGCGGTATGACGACTGGCAACTGCCGCTCACGGCCGGAGACGACTACGAGCTGCTCTTCACCGTACCACCCTCGCGGGAGGAGGCGCTGCGGGCTGTGCTGCCGGAGCTCGATTGCGAGGTGACACGGATCGGGAGGATCGAGTCGGATCCCGGTCTGCGTTTCGTTGACGAGGCGGGAATCATGCGCCGGCCGGGACATGCCTGGGACCATTTCGCGGATGAAGACTGACGGCCTCGATCTCAAAAAACCGTCGCATCTGCTGGCGTTCGGTTTCGGCAGCGGTCTCGCACCTGTTGCTCCGGGCACCTTCGGGACCCTCGTCGGCATCCCGTTTTTCATGCTCTTCAGCCCTGTTTCTCTACCGGTCTATCTGCTTCTAACGGCCCTGATGTTCCTCGCGGGTGTTGTTGTCTGCGAGCGCTGCAGCCGCGATCTCGGGGTGCATGATCACAGCGGCATCGTCTGGGACGAAATCGTCGGCTTTCTCGTCACCATGATCGCCGTTCCCTTTGAGTGGCAGTGGATCCTCAGCGGATTTCTGCTCTTCCGCCTTTTCGATATTCTCAAGCCCTGGCCTATCCGCTGGTTTGACCGCCGCGTCAAGGGTGGTTTCGGCATCATGGTCGACGACCTCATTGCCGGATTCTTTGCCCTTGGATGCCAGCACCTGCTGATTCTCTGGCTGGCATGAGAGCCTCCCCTTTCCCGAGGTTCGAGGCATTGCCCTATGTCGAGGAAAGTAGCCGTTATTTCGATGCGCTGAAAGATCTCGACTGGCCGGTCTTTCTCGACAGCGGCGAGCGCCTGAACGGCAGGAGCGACATCATCGCTGCTGCTCCCTGCAAGAAGCTCGTCACACGGGATGACACCACCCGGATCCTCGAGGACGGAAAAGTCTCGGAATCGCGCGAGGATCCTTTCTGGCTCGTTCGCGAGGCACTCGGTGAGCCGGCCGGTCATTTCACGCCGCTGGCCTTCGAGGGCGGCGCAATCGGGTATTTCGGCTACGACCTCGGACGCCGTATCGAGAAACTGCCTGAGCTCGCACAAGACATCGACGGGCTGCCGGAGATGATGATCGGTATCTACGACTGGGTTGTGGTCGTCGATCACGAGAAACGGCAGGCGTGGCTCGTCGCGCATGGCAGGGTGTCACAGACCGCTGCGATCTGGCATGAGTTGCTCCAGCGCCTGAATCAATTGCCCGTGCATCCGGCGGCAGAGCCGCTCCGCGCTCCGGGCGGCTTCGAGGCCGGCATCGACCGGGATGAGTATCGCCGTCAGTTCGCGCGTATCCAGGCATGGATTCGTGACGGTGACTGCTACCAGGTCAACTATACGCAACGATTTGATGCATATGTTGAGGGTGATGGCTGGCAGGCGTACCGTGAGATGCATGCGCTGAATCCGGTGCCCTTTGGCGCCTTCCTGCGGTTCGATAAGCTCGAGATCCTGAGCTTTTCACCGGAACGTTTCCTGAAACTCGAGGGAAGGCATGTCACGACCGAACCGATCAAGGGCACCCGTCCGCGCAGCGAAGATCCTGACAAGGATCTGCACCTGCAGCACGAGCTGTCGCAGAGTCTCAAGGATCGCGCCGAGAACCTCATGATCGTTGACCTCTTGCGCAACGACCTCGGACGTGTCTGCGCGCCGGGCTCGATCGACGTGCGTGATCTCTTCAAGGTCGAGAGCTTCCCGACCGTGCACCACATGGTGAGTACCGTGAGCGGCCGGCTGCGCAACGGCGAGGATGCCTTGAGCCTGCTCCGTGCCTGCTTTCCGGGGGGGTCGATCACGGGTGCGCCCAAGATCCGCGCGATGGAGATCATCGAGGAACTCGAACCTGCGCGGCGCGGAATCTACTGCGGGGCCATCGGCTATATCGGCTTCAATGGCGACATGGATACCAGCATCGTGATACGCACGCTGGTGCGCCGCGGTGACAGGGCGCATTACTGGGTTGGCGGCGGGATCGTCGCCGACTCGGATCCCGACGAGGAGTACCAGGAGTGCCTCGACAAGGCGCGGGCATTCCGGCGCTATTTCAGTCCGGTTGACTGAAAGGAAGGGGGATCAGCCTTTCGGCGCCGGGCCCGGAAAGATTCTCAGACCACCCTCGTCGTCCTGTTCCGGCCTGTTGCGCATGTGGTCGGCGGTTTTCAGGAATGCCTGCTCGAGGTGATTACGCAGCGCGGGATCCAACTGCATCTCTTCCATGGCCCTGATCATGCAGTGCATCCACTGGTCGCGTTCCTCCTTGCCGATCGAAAAGGGGAGGTGGCGGCGGCGCAGCATCGGGTGTCCGTATTTCTGCACATAGAGATCCGGTCCCCCGAGCCAGCCCGACAGGAACAGGAAGAGCTTCTCGCGCGAGACGCGCAGCGACTTTGCATGCAGATTGCGGATGGTTTTCACCTCGTCGAGCGTATCCATCTGGTCATAGAAACGGTTGACGAGTTCCCGCACTTTCTCCTCGCCGCCGATCAGTTCGTAGGGGGTTGCAGGTTTGTCACGCATGCCGCAGTGCCTCGATCTTCCATCCGGCGACAGCCTGTCGCCAGAAACCGTCAATTGTATCGGCTTCCACGGGCTCCTGTTTCAGAAAAGCCAGGACCCGTCCGAGTGTCCCGAGCGGATCCTCTGTTTCCACAGGCCATGCCGAGGTGCTCTTGCCGAGCTTGTGGCCACTGCCGTCCCTGACGAGCGGGTGATGCGCATAAGAGGGTGTCGGGTAGCCCAGAGCATGCTGCAGGCGGATCTGACGTGCCGTTGAAAAGAGCAGGTCTTCACCGCGCACGATATGCGTGATCTGCTGGAAGGCATCATCGACGACAACCGCCAACTGGTAGGCATGGAAACCGTCGGCACGACGAATCACGAAATCGCCGACCTCGCGCTCGATCTCCTGGGTCCTGGGGCCAAGTATCCTGTCGTCGAAATGCACGGTTGTGTTGTCGGTCAGCAGCCGAACAGACAACTGCGTCGCTGAGGTGTCATGGCCGTCGCGACAGGTGCCCGGATAGATCAGGCCCTGTTCGCCCGGGCTGGACTCTTCTGCGAGCCGCTTCCTGCTGCAGCTGCAGTGAAAGGCCCTGCCTTCGTGCAGAAGCCGGTCGATGGCGTCTGTGTAGGCGTCGTGACGCCCTGACTGGTAGAGCACCTTTCCGTCCCACTGCATGCCGAAGGCTTCGAGCGCCGAGAGTATGCTGTTCGCCGAGCCCGGCTTTTCACGTGGCTTGTCGACGTCCTCGATGCGGACGAACCAGAGGCCGTCATGGTGACGTGCGTCAAGGTAACTGGCGACGGCGCTGACGAGTGAGCCGAAATGAAGCAGGCCGGTCGGCGATGGAGCGAAACGTCCGCGGTAGATCATGGCGGAGAGGAGAGTGCCGGAGAACGCTGTCTCCGGCACAGGCAATCATGCCATCTGCTTTTCCTTGATTTCCTCAAGGGTCTTGCAGTCGATGCAGAGGTCGGCCGTCGGACGTGCCTCGAGCCGCCTGATGCCGATCTCGATACCACAGGAGTCGCACCAGCCGTAATCGTGTGCATCCAGACGGTCGATAGTCGAGTTTATTTTCTTGATGAGCTTGCGCTCGCGGTCGCGGGTACGCAGTTCCAGGCTGAACTCCGATTCCTGCGTGGCCCGATCATTGGGGTCCGGAAAATTGGCGGCCTCATCCTGCATGTGGTGAACGGTACGGTCAACCTCCTCCATGAGCTCCTTTTTCCAGGCGTTCAGGATTGTGCGGAAGTGTTCTTCCTGCTTCGCGTTCATGTACTCTTCGCCGCGCTTTTCCTTGTAAGGCTCGACACCGAAGTGGCTCAGCAGCGACTGGCTGCCGGCGACTGGTGCTGTTTTCTTGCGCGCGACTGTCTTTCTTGCGACTTTCTTTTTCGCGGCGACTTTTTTCTTGGCAACAACCTTTTTCTTTGCTGTGACCTTCTTCTTGGCAACGGCCTTTTTACTCGCGGCAACCTTCTTTTTGGCTACCACTTTCTTCTTCGCCGCACTCTTTTTCTTTGCAGCCATCAAGCCGCTCCTCTGAATTGCTCCTGAACAGGGGCGCTATCTATATCAGAAAGCTTGATGGCCGACAAGCATCCGCCCGATAAATCAGGTAATTCGGGTGCCGGAGATCAATTTTCTTTAAGATGGGTGAAAAATGACCTCCGGCACCGGTATGGGCAACGATCCACTCGTCTTTACATTTTTCCTGATCTTTACGGGCGCGGCCATTATGGCCACGCTGGCACTCTTTGCGCGCCAGTCGCTGCTGATCGCCTATGTCGTGCTTGGCGTGCTGCTCGGTCCGTCGGTGCTCGGTCTGATCGACCAGCCCCAGGTCATTGAGCAGATATCGCACATCGGCATCATTTTCCTGCTCTTCCTGCTCGGCCTGAATCTCAATCCCGACGAATTGCTGCGCATGGTGCGAAAAACCGTGCTCGTGACCATCCTGAGCTCCCTGTTGTTTGCCCTCGGGGGTTTCCTGGTTTCGCTGCTCTTTGGTTTCAGCCTCGTCGAGGCGCTGTTAATCGGTGCCGTCACGACCTTCTCGAGCACGATCATCGGGCTGAAGCTTCTGCCGACGTCGGTGTTGCACCACAGACGCACGGGTGAGGTGATCATCAGCATCCTGCTGTTGCAGGATCTTCTGGCGATCCTGCTACTTGTTGTCATCAAGGGCGGTGCCGGTGGTGGCATCGGTGTCTGGGAGCCCCTGCTGCTGGTGCTCAAGCTGCCGCTGCTCGTGCTCTTCGCCTGGCTTTTCACGCGTTATGTTCTCGTTCCGCTGATCCGCAGATTCGACCGCATCCAGGAGTTCATTTTCCTCGCTGCCATCGGCTGGTGCCTCGGGATGGTGGAACTTGCGCAATGGGCCGGCCTGTCGGCGGAAATTGGCGCCTTCATCGCCGGTGTCTCGCTCGCAACAGGGCCAGTGGCGCTTTTCGTGTCGGAGAGCCTGAAACCGCTCAGGGATTTCTTTCTCGTGCTCTTTTTCTTCTCCCTTGGGGCCAAGGTCGAGCTCGACATGGCGCTTCCCGTGATCATGCCGGCGCTCGTTCTGGCCGTCGTGACCATGCTCGGCAAGCCGCCGGTCTTCCGCTGGCTGTTGCGGCGGATCGGCGAGTCGGAGAAGCGGTCGGCGAATATCGGCGTGCGGCTTGGCCAGATGAGCGAATTCTCGCTGCTGATCTCCGTGGTTGCCATGCAGGCAGGGGTGATCAGCCAGCACGCCGGTTACCTGATCCAGTTTGCAACCCTCTTCACCTTTATCGCCTCTTCCTGGTGGATCGTGCAGAAACTGCCTACTCCGATCGCGCTGAAGGACGAGTTGCGACTGGATTGAGCCGGTGCTTTCTGCAACCATCCCTGATGAGACCGGCCGGAAGCACACATGAGACAATTCGACGCCATTATCAAGAGCCCCATCGGCTACATCGGCATTGTCGCCGAGGGTGACTCCATCACCGGAATCCGCCTGAACATCGAGGCAAGGCGCGAGCATATACCGCGCGAGGGAGTTGCTGCAGATGCCGCAAAGGCGCTGAAAGACTACTTTCAATCGGGAGAATGGCCCGACGGGATCTCCCTGCATGAGAAGGGGACGCCATTCCAGAAACGGGTCTGGAAGCAGCTGCGCTCCATCAGGCCGGGTCAAGCACTGACCTATGGCGATATCGCCAGGCGACTCCACAGCGGTCCGCGCGCCGTGGGGCAGGCGTGTCGCGCCAATCCCTGCCCGCTGTTGACTCCGTGCCACAGGGTCGTCGCCGCGTCGGGTACGGGTGGCTTTTCGGGAGAAGTCGACGGGGACTGGCCGCGCATGAAGGCCTGGCTGCTGCGTCACGAGGGTTATCCTGCATGAGTGACCTGGCGCTCATCGAGCAATTCGCCGATGCGCTCTGGATGGAGCGAGGGCTGAGCCGCAACACACTGGCTGCTTACCAGTCGGATCTTGTCAAAACAGACACATGGCTGCATGAGAAGACCGGTCGCTCGTTGCGACAGGCGCATCGGGAGGATCTGCTCGGTTATCTCGCGGAACTCGGCATGCAGGGGCGCAGCGCACGTTCCACGGCGCGGCTGCTCTCCTCCCTGCGACAGTTTTACCAGTGGCTCGTGCGCGAGGGCATGAGCAGCGAGGATCCCTCCGCGCAGATCGAGATGCCGAAACAGGGGAGGCCATTGCCCAAGTCCCTGACCGAGGACGAGGTCGAGCGCCTTCTCGATGCACCGGATCTCTCAACACCGGAAGGCTTCCGCGACCGAACAATGTTTGAACTGCTTTATGCTACCGGCCTGCGGGTCTCCGAACTCGTCACCCTTCGTCCAGACCAGATCAGTCTCAACCAGGGTGTCGTGCGCGTCACGGGCAAGGGAGGCAAGGAGCGACTCGTACCGCTTGGCGAGGAAGCAGCCGACTGGCTGCAGCGCTTCGTCGGGGGAGCGCGTGACGAGCTGCTCAGAGGACAGGCCTGCGAAGCGCTCTTTCCGACACGCCGTGGAAAGGGCATGACCCGGCAGGCTTTCTGGTATCGCATCAAGCATCATGCAGCCACTGCCGACATCCGGGGACACCTCTCCCCGCATACCCTGCGGCACGCCTTCGCGACGCATCTGGTCAATCATGGTGCCGACCTGCGTGTCGTTCAGATGCTGCTCGGCCACAGCGACCTCTCGACGACCCAGATCTACACCCACGTTGCGCGCGAACGCCTCGAGGGGCTCTATCGAAAGCATCACCCGAGGGCGTAGAGCCCCGTTCGCGATTTGTGCCATAATCACGCCTTCTTCAGGTTTTTCAACCGGGTCATTACTCTGCCCGGTACAGTCAGGATGGAAATCAAGATGAAAATATTCATGGCGGCACTGGCCGCCTGTTTACTGCTATTCAGTGCGGCAGCACCGGCTGAGTCACTCTCAGACGACGAACTCAAAAAGCGTATCACCTCTGTGCTTGGACAACTCGAGATCAAGTCGATTAAACCAACACCGATTTCCGGTATCGTCGAAGTGATTGTTGGTTCGGACGTCATTTACGCCACGGACGACGGCAAGCATCTGATCCAGGGCAGCATCTACAACATCGAGAATGGTGTCACCGATGTTACCGAGGCGAGCCGCAGCGCCCTGCGCAACGAACTCATGGCCGGTGTGACAGACGACCAGACGATCATCTTCGGCAAGGATGACCTGGAGGACACCATCACCGTCTTCACCGACATCGACTGCCCCTACTGCGTCAAGCTGCACAACGAAATGGATCAGTACAACGATGCCGGTATTCGCGTGCGTTATCTCTTCTTCCCGCGCGCCGGTATCGGCAGCCCGAGTTATGCCAAGGCGGTCTCGGTCTGGTGCTCGGATGACCGCAAAGGCTCCCTGACGATGGCCAAGAACGGTTCCCCGGTCGACCCGCAGACCTGCGACAACCCGGTACAGGCTCATTACACGCTGGGCCGTGAGGTGGGTGTCACTGGTACGCCGGCCATCATGCTCGAGAACGGTGAACTGCTCCCGGGCTATATCCCGGCAGACAAGCTCAAGCAGCTGATCAGAAAGAGCAAACAGGGCTGACCGTCGAACCTCTGAAAAAACCGGCAGTCGCCGGTTTTTTCATGCCTGAAAGCGTGTGAGCGCTGTCACAGAGTCTCGCCGGGATCCGGGCTATCTTCTTCACACAGAGACATAATCGGGAGATCAAAGATGAAAAATGTCGGTTCTGCGGATCGTGCGATCCGTCTCATTCTCGGCCTGGTGATCATCGCCATTGGCTACTACTACCAGAGCTGGTGGGGTGCCATCGGCATCGTGCCAATCTTCACGGCGTTAATCGGCTGGTGTCCGGCCTATCTGCCTTTCGGTATCAACACCTGTTCGACTAAAAAATGAAACGGTGAGTTCCGGGCACTGGCGCCCGGAACTCTCACTCCACCGGTACCGCTCTCGACAATCAGGAGTTATTGAGGATATCCCCTTGCATGCAGAGCATGGCGCCGGCAGCGACGCTGACCTTGCGGGTCGCAGCGGTCTTTCAATGAACGCGAGAATCCCGCTGTCGCTCATGGCGCGCTTATCCGGGATTCACGCACCATTGAAAGGAGTTGCAGCGGCAGCGCGGCAAGGGCTCCCGCCATCAGGCCGAGCAGATGGGCCTCGTAGATCACCGGCGCATCGATCAGCTCCGTGCTGACACTGTCGCCCCCGGACCAGAGTTCCCACCCGACCTTGGCGACAAGCAGCACCAACAGGAGCTTCGACACCGGCTCGCGCAGGCTCAGCAAGGCACCCGTCATGAGCAGGCCGTGCACTACGCCTGAAAAGCCGGCGTACCAGCCGATCTGCGGAAACAGCAACAGAATGCCGAAGCTGATAAAGAGCATGTTCCAGAGCACGCAGCTGCCCAGCAGCCGGGCTTTGCCGTAAACCACCGGGAACAGCAACAGCGTGATCAGCAGGGCGGCACTGTTCATGAGCATGTGGGGCCAGTTGGTGTGAACCAGGTGTCCCGTCACGAGGCGGTACCAGGCGTGATCGTGCAGTGTCGTCGACAGCAGACGCAGATCGAACCCTGACTGCTGCAACAGTTGCACGATCGCGAAAAGCAGGACGAACAGCAGCAGCGAGAGAGTGAGCCTATTCGTTATCACCGCTGATCTCCTTGAGCCTGTAGAGCAGGTCGAGCGCCTCGCGCGGCGTCAGGCTGTCAGGATCGATCTCGTCGAACGCCTCGTGCAGCGGGTCGGCCTCTTGCTGCTTGCAGGCGTCGCTCACGAAGAGTGACAGCTGGTTGCTCGATGCCTGTTCGACCGCGGCCTGCTCGAGCTCCTGCAAGCGCTTTCGTGCGCGGCTGATCACGGGTCGCGGCACGCCGGCGAGCTGTGCCACTTGCAGGCCGTAACTCTGGTTGGCAGGTCCCGGCTTGACACTGTGCAGGAAGACGATGGAGTCGCCGTGTTCGGTCGCGTCCAGGTGCACATTGGCGATCGCCGCCTGCTCCTCGGGCAGGGTCGTGAGCTCGAAATAGTGGGTTGCGAAGAGCGTAAAGGCGTGGATGCGGCTTGCCAGCTCAAGGGCGCAGGCCCAGGCGAGCGACAGTCCGTCGAAGGTGCTGGTGCCGCGGCCGATCTCGTCCATGAGGACGAGAGAATGCTCCGTCGCGTTGTGCAGAATGTTGGCCGTCTCCTCCATCTCGACCATGAAGGTCGAGCGACCGCCGGCGAGATCATCCGAGGCCCCGATGCGCGAGAAGATGCGATCCACCGGGCCGATCTGTGCACTTTCTGCCGGCACGAAAGAGCCCGATGCCGCCATGAGCACGATGACGGCGGCCTGGCGCATGAAGGTCGACTTGCCCCCCATGTTCGGCCCCGTGATGATGAGCATGCGCGTGCTCTCGTCGAGCAGGGTGTCATTGGGAACGAACGGGGCATCCGAGACCTGCTCCACGACCGGGTGGCGGCCGGCTGTGATCCGGATGCCGGCCTCCTCGTCCAGTTCCGGGCGATTGAGCCGCAGCGTCTGCGCGCGCTCGGCATGGTTGCTGAAAAGATCGAGCGTGGCGACGCCTTCGGCAGTCTCCTTGAGACCCGCTATGTCTGTGGCAAGCCTGTCGAGCAGCTCCTCGTAGAGCAGCTTCTCCCGCGCGAGCGCCCGTTCTCGCGCGCTCAGCACCTGGTCCTCGAATTTCTTGAGTTCGGGTGTGATATAGCGTTCGTTGTTCTTGAGCGTCTGGCGGCGAACGTACTCCTCCGGGACGCTCTCGGCGTGCAGCTTGCTGATCTCGATGTAGTAGCCGTGCACGCGGTTGTAGCTCACCTTGAGGGTCTGGATGCCGGTGCGCTCGCGCTCGCGCTGCTCGAGATCGAGCAGGAACTGGTCGGCGTTCTGCGACAGGTTACGCAGTTCGTCGAGCTCGGCATCGTAGCCCTGTGCGATGACACCGCCGTCGCGGATCAGCACGGGCGGATTCTCGATGATCGCTTTCACCAGCAGTGCATGCAGCTCCGGATGCCCCTGCAGCGGTTCGCACAGTCCGGCAAGCGCCGGGCTCGCGGTTCCCTCAAGCAGTCGGTGCAGTTCGGGAACCAGGCCGAGCGCCTCGCGCAGCACCGACAGGTCCCTGGGACGCGCGCTGCGCAGCGCGATGCGTGCGATGATGCGCTCGATATCGCCGATACCGCGAAGGATCTCCGACAGGGAAACGAAAAGCCCCGTCTCGAGCAGCTCCTCGATGGCATCGAGTCGCGCATTGACCTGCGCTCTGTCACGCAGCGGGCGGTTGAGCCAGCGGCGTAGCAGGCGGCTGCCCATGACGGTTGCCGTGTTGTCGAGAATCCCTGCCAGTGTATGGCTCGCCTCGCCGGAGCCGGATTGTTCGATCTCGAGGTTCCGGCGTGTCGCTGCATCGATGATGATGGCCTCGTCGTGGCGCTCGATTGCCAGGCCGCTGATGTGTGGCAGTGCCGCCTGCTGGGTCTCCTGCACATACTGCAGCAAGGCGCCGGCCGCGCTGATAGCCAGCGGCATGTTGCTGCAGCCAAATCCAGAGAGATCGCGTGTGCCGAAATGGGTTGTCAGCAGGTGTGTGGCTGTGTCGACGTCGAAATGCCAGCCGGGACGGCGCGTGACTCCCCTTGTGTTTCCGCCGGTGATGTCACTGCCCAGCTCCTCGGGCAGCAGCAGCTCCGCCGGCTTGAGGCGTTCGAGCTCGCCTTGCAGGGTCTCGCGGCTGTCGGGCTGCTGGATGGTGAAGCGCCCGCTGCTGATGTCGAGCACGGCCAGCCCGAACCCGTCCTTGTGCTCCCACAGCGCGGCGAGCAGGTTGTCGCGGCGCTCCTCGAGCAGTGCTTCGTCCGTGACCGTGCCGGGCGTGACGATGCGCACCACCTTGCGCTCGACCGGCCCCTTCGAGGTCGCCGGATCGCCGATCTGCTCGCAGATCGCGACCGATTCGCCACCGCGTACGAGCTTGCCGAGGTAACTCTCGGCCGCGTGGTAGGGGATACCGGCCATGGGAATCGGCTGGCCGTTGGACTTGCCGCGCTTCGTCAGCGTGATGTCGAGCAGCTTCGCCGCTCTCTCGGCATCACCGTAGAAGAGCTCGTAGAAATCCCCCATGCGGTAGAACACCAGCATGTGCGGATACTCCGCCTTGATGCGCAGGTACTGCTGCATCATCGGCGTGTGCTTGCTGATCTGTTCTGCGGCTGGGGCTGATCCCATCTCAGCCGAGGGTGTAGTGCTTTTCGACGTCCTCGAGAATCTCCCAGGTGCAGGACATCCCCTTCGGGAAAGTGATCAGGTCTCCGCGTCTGAACTCCTGCGGCTGACCGCCGTCGGGCGTCACGATGAAGCGACCCTTGAGAATGTAGCAGGTCTCCTGGTCGGCGTAGGTCCAGGGAAAGGTTGAAACCTCTTTCTTCCAGATCGGCCAGTCATAGGCGCCGAGGACATCGAGCTTGGCCGGCGAGGGTTTGTGTTCGCAATAAATCGGCTCTGGGGACATTGCAGTATGGTGTCAATTGCTGGTGGCCGACAGTGTAACGGAAAGCGCTCCGGCTGCGTAGCCGGAGACCACCCTAGTACCGGCCCGCTCCGGGATGATGCGGTTTTGCGAACAGCGAGGGGGTGAGCTGGGAGTTGGAGTATCTGGCAATATCATAAAAAACTAATGTTCAAACAGGCATTTACAATGATTTTTGCCAGTGTGTAGAATGCGGAAAAGAAGCGAGACAATCACAACAGCCGATTAACAGGCTGCAACAAAAACAACTCGCATTCATTATGTAGAAGGTAGAAAGGGAAGCGCAATTCGTCATTACCATCCCAAGGAGTACCATCATGTTGACATACGAAGAGCTGAACAGACAAAACGACCGGATTACCGAGCTGTCGAACGTACTCAACGTTCTGCTGGCTGATCGCGGACTCTGCGATGCCCAGGTCACCTGTGATCTCTTTTTCGACTTCGTTGATCGCGTCAAGGAGCATCTCGAGCTCCAGAACAAGCATGTCTATCGCAAGTTGCTGAACCAGAGCGACCCCAAAGCACGGAACATGGCTGCCAATTTCATGTCTGGTGAAAACGAGATCAAGCGGGTTTTCTCGACCTACCTGAAAAAGTGGTGCAGCAAGCGTGGCAAGGAGTTGCGCATCGGCGATTACGACGCGTTCGCAGAAGAGACCGAGGAGATGTTCAATCTCGTGCTCGACAGGATTCAGAGCGAAAGCGAGAAGCTCTTCCCGATGGTTCGCGAGGTCACCGGAGAGCGTGAACTGCTGGTCGCCTGAAGCCCGACAGACAAGCTATTTTGAAAAGGCACGCCAGCGGCGTGCCTTTTTTATTGAATTGAATCAAATCGTTAGTTCATTATCCTGTGGTTGAAATGACCTGTTGGCAAGCAGTAGTGCATAATCAGCAACTTGGCACAAAATTGTCACTTGACAATTCTAAAGTAGACACTAGAAATATATCCTATATACTGAATAAATAAGAATATTTCTCTCAGGCTGTATTTTTTGCACGGGCAAAACAATGAAAAAGTGCTTGCTTGCATTGCTGCTCCTTCTTTTCCTGGCTGCTGAAGTGACTGCGGATGCCGAGATCAGTGGTGTACGCAGCTGGACGGCCCCGGACCGGACGCGCCTGGTGTTCGACATGTCAAACACGGTCGAATACGAGGTGATGGATTTCGAAGGCATGAACCATGTCTCCCTGCGCATGAAGCAGAGTGCGCTGAAGGCCGAAATGCCACAATTCAAGTCGCACAAAATCATTGAGTCGATACGAAGCGACGCGCGCGACGGGGACGTGCTGGTGTCGATCGGCTTGCGCAGCGATGTCAAGCTCAAGAGCTTCCAGCTCGATCCCAACGGCCCCTACGGACACCGCCTGGTTCTCGATCTCTATGCCAGCTCGCCGGATGATACAGAGGCCGCCGATACTCCTGCGCCAGCCGTGGTCTCCGCGCCCTCCACCAGCAAACCCGTACCAGACAAGTCCGACAAGCCGATACTGACACTGGAGGATGTGCGTGGCAGGGATATCGTGATTGCCATCGATGCCGGCCATGGCGGTGAGGACAGCGGGGCTGTCGGCTACCGCGGCACCTATGAGAAGAAGGTCGTGCTGCAGATTGCGAAAAAACTCAAGGCGCTCGTCGATGCAGAGCCCGGCATGAAGGGGGTTCTCGTGCGCACGGGTGACTATTACATCCCGCTGCGCAAGCGCATGCAGATAGCGCGCAAGCATCGCGCGGACTTCTTTGTCTCTATCCATGCCGATGCTTTCCGTGACAAGCGTGCGCGCGGCTCGTCGGTGTTCGTGCTTTCCCACAAGGGCGCCTCGAGTGAGGCCGCACGCTGGCTGGCCAACAGCGAGAACCAGGCCGACCTTGTCGGCGGCGTGAGCCTCGATGACAAGGACAACGTGCTGGCTTCCGTACTGCTCGACCTCAGCCAGGCCGCTACCATGCAGGTCAGTCACGAGGTGGCCCAACAGACGGCGAGAAATCTCGGCCGGATCGGGAAAATGCATTCACGCAATGTCCAGAAAGCCCGCTTCATGGTGCTCAAGTCTCCGGATATCCCGTCAATGCTCGTCGAAACAGCGTTCATCTCGAATCCGGAGGAGGAGCAAAAACTGCGTGACCCGAAACACCAGCAGCGTATTGCAAAAGCCGTCCTCACGGGGATCCGCACCTATTTCAACAATTCGCCACCCCCCGGAACCTGGCTGGCATCACGCGACAAGGTGCAGCCGGCAGGCCAGTATGTCATTGCTCCGGGAGACACACTCTCCGCCATTGCAACCAAACACCGGGTCAGTCTCGCACAGCTGAAGAATCTCAACAGTCTGGAATCCAACCTGATCCGAGTCGGCCAGGTGCTGAAAATCCCGGGCAAGAGCTGACGCTCGTCCTCTCGCCGTTTCGTTAATCCGGTCGAGCTGGCACAATGCCGGCATGACTGCCGAGATTGCTTCCTCTCCAGAACCGCGTCGTATTGGTGCGCTACCAACGGTCCTCGTCAACCAGATTGCTGCCGGCGAGGTCGTGGAGCGTCCGGCCTCCGTGATCAAGGAGCTGGCCGAGAACAGTCTCGATGCCGGTGCACGCCGTATCGAGATCCTGGTCGAGCAGGGAGGCGTCAAGCGCATCCAGGTACGTGACGACGGCAGTGGTATCCATCCCGATGACCTCGCGCTGGCGCTCTCGCGCCATGCCACGAGCAAGCTGCAAAGCCTCGAGGAGCTCGAGCGCATCGCAAGTATGGGTTTTCGCGGGGAGGCTTTGCCGAGCATCGGCTCGGTTTCACGTCTCACGCTGACGTCAACCTCGGCCGGCGCAGGGCAGGGTTACGCGATCACGCCGGACGGTGAACTCAAACCGGCCGCGCATCCGCAAGGGACCACGGTCGATGTCCGCGATCTCTTCTACAACACCCCCGCACGGCGCAAGTTCCTGAAAACCGAGAAGACAGAGTTTGGCCACATCGAGCAGCTGGTCCGGCGCATAGCACTGGCGCGCTACGATGTCGCATTCACCCTTGCGCACAACCAGCGGCCTGTTTTGCAGCTCAACACGGCGGATAACGAGACGGGGCGCATGCAGCGCATTGCGCGCGTGCTCGGGGAAGGCTTCGTCGACAACAGCCTGGCGTTCGAGCAGCAAGCGGCCGGGCTGAGGCTCTGGGGCTGGGTCGGGCTGCCTTCCTTTTCTCGCAGCCAGGCGGACATGCAGCACTTCTTTGTCAACGGGCGCATGGTGAGAGACAAGCTGGTCACCCATGCCGTGCGCCAGGCCTACCAGGATGTGCTCTACCACGGGCGGCAACCTGCCTATCTTATCTATCTCGAACTCGATCCGGTGATGGTGGATGTCAACGTGCATCCGACCAAGCACGAGGTGCGGTTTCGCGAGGGCAGGCTGGTACATGATTTTATTTTCCGCACGCTGCACCAGGTACTGGCAGAGACGCGTCCGCGTGAGAGTGCCGGCGTGCCGCAACTCGAACCGCAGGCCGCACAAGCTGCTTCGCAGCTTCGTCAACCGTCAGCACTGCAGAGTTCGCTGGGTCTCGGCGTCAGGGAACGCCCATCCGCCTGGCAAACCGCCTTCAGGATGCAGCAACCAGCCCCGCTGCGGACAGAACCGGAACCCGGTTCGACAGGCGAAGAGAGCGTGCAGAGCGAGATGCCGCCACTCGGCTTCGCGCTGGGACAGCTTCACGGGGTCTACATACTGGCGCAGAATGCCGACGGGCTTGTGGTCGTCGATATGCATGCTGCACACGAGCGCATCACCTACGAGCGCATGAAAACGGCGCTGCAGGATGACCGGCTCAGGTCCCAGCCTCTGCTGGTTCCGGTCTCGGTGCAGGTCAGCCCGCGCGAGGCAGAGCTGGCCGACGAGCAGCGAGACTGGTTTGGCAGGCTTGGTATGGAGATTGACCGGCTGGGCGAGTCCACGCTTGTCGTGCGTTCGATGCCTGTCTACCTGCAGGGTGCAGATGCGGAGCGCCTGCTGCGCGATCTGCTCTCGGATTTCGCCATGTATGGCAACAGCAACCGTATCAGCGACGACATCAATGCGATCCTCTCGACCATGGCCTGCCACGGATCGGTGCGTGCCAACCGCAAGCTGACCCTCGACGAAATGAATGGCCTGCTGCGTGACATGGAACGCACAGAGCGCAGCGACCAGTGTAACCACGGCCGTCCCACCTGGATGGTCTGGTCGCTTGGTGACATGGACAAATGGTTCAGTCGCGGTCAATAGAGGAGCCGCTGCCACCGGCCATTTTCATCATGGGGCCGACGGCCTCGGGCAAGACGGATCTCGCCATCGAACTCGCCCGGCAGTTGCCTGTCGACGTCATTAGCGTCGATTCCGCACTTGTCTACCGTGACATGAATATCGGTACCGCCAAGCCTTCTGCCGAGGAACTCGCGCAAGCGCCGCACCGCCTGATCGATATCGTCGCGCCGACCGAGGCCTATTCCGCTGCACGATTTCGCGCGGACGCCCTGCGCGAAATGGCCGACATCACCGCAGCCGGGCGCATCCCCTTGCTGGCCGGCGGAACCATGCTCTATTTCCGCGCGCTGGAGCAGGGGCTCTCGAACCTGCCGCAGGCGGATGAAGCAATCCGGCAGCAGCTGCTCGACGAGGCACAGCAGATCGGCTGGCAGGCGATGCACGCGCGTCTCGCGGCCGTCGATCCGGCAGCGGCCAGACGCATTCATCCGAACGACCCGCAGCGTATCCAGCGTGCGCTCGAGGTGCATGCGGTGACCGGCAAGTCGATGACCGAACTGCAGCAGGAACGAACGGAATCGACGCTGCCATACCGCCCCATCAAGCTGGTGCAGTCACCCTGGAGCCGGGAAGAGCTGCGTGAGCGCATCGCACTGCGCTTTGAACGCATGCTCGAGCTTGGTTTCGAACAGGAAGTTCGTGAACTGCTTGAAAAATACGCCCTTACACCCGATCTTCCTTCCATGCGCAGTGTCGGTTACCGCCAGATGCTCGCCTACATTCGCGGCGACCTGAAGTACGAAGAGATGGTCAGCACTGGAATCACTGCCACGCGCCAGCTCGCCAAACGCCAGATGACCTGGCTGCGGCGTGAAAAAAATGCTATCTGGTTGAAACAAAATGGTAAAGATGCCGGTCAGATCATTGAACCTATGCTAAATTAGGACACTTGCAGGTCCCGATGCCGCGGTAAATATTCGCTGGCATGCGCCCTGCCTCAAGCAGGGAAACCTGCGGACGTCGCGGAAACAGTGACCGCAGCGACACTTACAAACAATAAATCAGTCGGAGAACACCATGTCAAAAGGGCAAAATCTACAAGATCCTTTCCTCAATGCGCTCAGGAAAGAGCGGGTACCTGTTTCAATCTACCTTGTCAACGGTATCAAGCTGCAGGGCCAGGTCGAGTCATTCGACCAGTTTGTGGTTCTGCTGAAAAATGCCGTGAGCCAGATGGTCTACAAGCATGCGATCTCGACCATCGTGCCCTCCAGAAATGTTCGCATTGCCTCTCCAGATGACAACAGCGGCAAGCAGGATCCCGGAAATTTCTGATATCTCCTTACCCGGCAGCGTGATGAAGGCGTCTGCCGTGTCAGACATCCCACCAGACAGGGCACGCGCAGGCTGAAGGCAATCCGTGGAGTTATTTGAGCGCCCGAGTGGCGGTGAGCGTGCAGTGCTGGTGCATGTTGCTTTCGAATCCCGCCCGGAAGAGGGCGAGATTGCCGAATTTTCTGAACTGGCCAAATCAGCCGGTGCAGAGCCCGTTGCCATTGTCACGGCCAGCCGCTCGCAACCCGATCCGAAAAGTTTCGTCGGCAGTGGCAAGCTCGACGAGATTCGCGAGATTCTCGAGGCGGAATCGGGCGAACTCGTCATCTTCGACCATGAGCTCTCTCCCGGACAGGAACGCAACATCGAACGGGCGCTGTCATGCCGTGTACTCGACAGGACAGGGCTGATCCTCGATATTTTTGCGCAGCGCGCGCAGTCCCATGAGGGCAAGTTACAGGTCGAGCTTGCCCAGCTGCGCCATCTCTCGACGCGCCTTGTGCGCGGCTGGACCCACCTCGAACGCCAAAAAGGGGGCATCGGGTTGCGCGGACCGGGCGAGACACAGCTCGAGACAGACCGCCGCCTCATCGGTCATCGCATCGCGCGCATCCGCAAACGGCTTGGGAAGGTCGATGCGCGCCGGGAACTCGGGCGCAAGGCACGCCGGCGGGCCGAAGTGCCAACAATCTCGCTTGTTGGCTACACGAACGCCGGAAAGTCCACGCTTTTCAACCGGCTGACCGAGTCGCATGTCTATGCTAAAGACCAGCTCTTTGCGACGCTCGACCCGACATTGCGCCAGCTGGTGCTGCCGGGAAATACCAGCGTAGTTCTGGCAGACACGGTCGGCTTCATCTCGCGCCTGCCGCACGAGCTGGTTGCCGCCTTCCGGTCGACCTTGCAGGAGTCCATCGATGCAAGCCTGCTGCTGCATGTCATCGATGCCTCGAGCCCCGGTATGGCCGGACAGGTTGCCGAAGTGCGCGGCGTTCTGGAGGAGATCGGTGCTGACGAGGTACCACTCCTCGAGGTGTACAACAAGATCGATCAGCTCGACGGTGTCGAACCGCATGTCGAGCGTGACGGAGAAGGCAAGCCAGTCCGCGTGTGGCTTTCAGCCATGAAGGGGACAGGGCTCGATCTGCTGCAGGAGGTACTCGAGGAACTCGTCGGTGCGGACCAGGTCAGCGGGCACCTCGTGCTCTCACCCGGCCAGGGCGCCCTGCGTGCAGCGCTCTACCGCGAGGGGCATGTCGAAGAGGAGGGCTGCAGGGATGATGGCAGCCTGGAACTGCATGTCACGCTGTCGCGAAAACGCTATGAACAGCTCATGAAAGAGTTCGATGCCCTGAAAAGCCTGCAGCGGGAATCATCCGGGGCATACAGGGTCACAGCCTCAGGCAACTGAAAACGGCCCTGAGTATTACAGCCGGGGCGGAATAAGCAGGTTTTCCTGCAGTGTTAATCAGGCGCATATCAGGCTAGAATTGCGCCTTTGCGCGATTCGAGTACGAATCGAGACGAATTAAATAATCAGGAGTTTCCTATGGCCTGGAATGAACCGGGTGGAGATAAACGCGATCCCTGGGGCGGCGGCAAGCAGGATGGCCCCCCGGACCTTGACGAGGTAATCAGGAATCTGCAGAAGAAATTCGGTGGCCTCTTTGGCAAGAAACGCGGTCCTTCCGGCGGTGATGGAAGTGGCGGTGGCCAGAAGAGTGGCATTCCCGGGGGCGGCCTGCTCGGCATTGTCATCCTGGTGCTGCTGGTCCTGTATGCAGCTGTCCAGGGCTTCTACATCGTCGGGCCCGCGGAGCGCGGTGTGGAGACGCGTTTCGGCGCCTTCAAGCGCGTAACCATGCCTGGCCCCAACTGGCACCTGCCGCAACCTTTCGAGTCGCACACGCTCGTGAATGTCGATGACGTGAGCTCATTCGACCACAAGGCGCAGATGCTCACCAGTGACGAGAACATCGTCACCGTCTCGCTGAGCGTGCAGTACCGCATCAACAACCCCGAGGACTTCCTGTTCCGTGATCACAACCCGCGCGAGACCATCCGCAGCTCGACCGAATCCGCGCTGCGCGAGGTCGTCGGTCAGAATACCCTCGATGACATCATCACCGAAAACCGGAATGCCATCGCCGTTGCCGTGCAGGAGCGGGTTGTCGACCTGGTCGGTCTCTACGAAACAGGCCTCGAGGTTGTCAGGGTGAACATCCAGGACGCCGAGGCACCGCCGGAAGTCAAGGAGGCTTTTGACGACGTCATCAAGGCACGCGAGGACCGCGAGCGTTTCGTCAACGAGGCCGAGGCCTATGCCAACAAGATCATCCCGGAAGCACGCGGTGAAGCCGAGCAGCTCAAGGAAGATGCCCGGGCCTACAAGGCGCGTGTCATCGCCGAAGCCGAGGGTGAGTCCCAGCGTTTCCTGTCGATCTATGGCGAGTACGTCAAGGCGCCTGAGGTCACGCGGGAGCGTCTCTATCTCGAAACCATCGAACAGGTCTATGCCGGCAACAGCAAGGTCCTGCTCGATATCGACAACAACAACAATCTCACCTATCTGCCGCTCGACCGGATGATGAAGGATCGTGGCGCCATGCCTTCCGGGGGCAGTGAGCCGCCGGCTCTCGACCGGGGCACCGGCTCCGGGGAACGCACCTCGAACAATCCGAACCTGCGGCAGGGACGTAATCTCGAACGCAGCAGAGTGAGCCGTTGAGGAGAAGGGTAATGAATATCAAGGCACCAGTCATCATCGTCGTCCTGCTGCTTGCAGCCATCTCCTACCTCGCCTTCACCTTCACCGTGAAGGAGCACGAGACTGCGATCAAGCTCCGTCTCGGCGAACTTGCCGAGAGCGATTACGAGCCGGGAATCCATTTCAAGATTCCGCTCTGGAACCAGATCCTGGTTTTTGATCGTCGCTACCAGACCCAGGATTCGCGCCCGCAGCAGTTCCTGACCATCGAGAAGAAGTTCGTTGTCGTGGACTCCTTCATCAAGTGGCGTATCAACAGCGCAGAAACCTTCTACCGTTCGACCCGCGGCGACATGATCCGGGCCGGAAACCTCATCTCGGAGCGGATCAACACGGCGCTGCGTGACGAGTTCGCCAAGCGGACGATCCAGGAAGTTGTTTCCGGGGAACGTACGCAGATCATGGAGAACATCTCCGACAAGGCCAGTAAGGGAACTGCCGACCTGGGTATCCAGATCGTGGATGTGCGTCTCAAGCAAATCGACTTTCCAAAGAACCTCAGTGATGCCATCTTCCAGAGAATGCGCACCGAGCGACACAGGATTGCATCGGAACTGCGTGCAGAGGGTACCGAGCAGGCCGTGACTCTCCGCGCCGGTGCTGAGCGCCAGAAGACCGAGATTCTCTCCAGTGCCTATGGCGAAGCGGAAAAAATTCGCGGTGAGGGTGAAGCCGTCGCGGCCGAGACTTACGCCTCGGCGTTCAACCAGGACCCGGACTTTTACGGATTCTGGCGCAGCCTGACGGCCTACCGTGAAGTGTTCCGCAAGGGAGACGACGTCATGGTTCTGAAACCGGACTCGGAGTTCTTCCGCTTTCTGAATCAGAAGCAGGACTGACACCGACGTAATGCAGGATCTTTTCGCCGCGCTGGCGCTCGTGCTGGTGCTTGAGGGCATCATGCCGTTCCTGGCGCCGTCGCGATACCGCGACGCGATCAGGAAAATCTCCGAGCTGGATGACAGCATGCTGCGCAAGGTCGGCCTGGCGAGTATGATTGCCGGGCTGGTGATCCTGTTGATAGTGAGAGCATGAAACCGAATAACCACTGGCTGCTGCCCGACGATATTGACGAGCTCCTCCCGCCGGAGGCGCAGCGTGTCGAGAGCATCAAGCGCAAATTGCTGGATCTCTACGACCTGTGGGGATATGAATTCGTCAATCCCCCGATTATCGAGTATCTCGACTCCCTGCTGACAGGCACAGGCAGCGACCTCGATACCCAGACATTCAAGCTGACAGACCAGGTCTCCGGACGCATGATGGGTATCCGTGCCGACACGACCCCCCAGGTCGCCAGGATCGATGCGCACAAGCTCAAGCGTGAAACGCCGACGCGTCTCTGCTACATGGGCACGGTGCTGCGCACGCGGGCTGACAGTCTCGATGGATCGCGCAACCCCTTCCAGGTCGGTGCCGAGCTCTTTGGTCATGACGGGATAGCGAGCGATGTCGAGATCCTGCAGCTCATGCAGGAGACGATTCGCACAGCCGGTATCGAAAGCCAGCACCTCGACCTTGGCCATGTCGGCATCTACCGCGGGCTCGTCACGCAGGCCAAACTCACACATCAGCAGGAGATGGCACTCTTCGATGCACTCCAGCGCAAGGCAGCCACCGACCTGTCTGACCTGATCAAGGACTTTTCGCTTGAACCGGCCATGGCTGAAATGTTCGAGTCACTGGCGACACTGAATGGTGATGAGACTGTCATTGCTACGGCCCGCCAGACGCTTGCGAAGGCGTCCGACGAGGTACACCAGGCAATCGATTACCTGGAAGAGGTTGCTCTGGAGTTCAAGAAGCGCATGCCGGACGCCTCCATCCACTATGATCTTGCGGAGCTGCGTGCCTACCATTACCAGACGGGCGTGGTGTTCGCGGCGTTCGCACCGGGAACGGGCACCGAAATTGCCCGCGGCGGCCGTTATAATGACATCGGCAAGGCCTTCGGCAGGGCACGTCCGGCTACCGGCTTCAGCGCCTACCTGAAGACGCTCGTACGTGCAGCAGCCAGCGAGCCGCCGGCAGCGCGTCATGCAATCCTGGCTCCCTGGACAGATGAACGCGAGTTGCTGCAACTCGTCGAATCGCTGCGTGCAGAGGGAAAGCGTGTCATCTGGGAGCTGCCCGGCCAGACAGGTGATGCGGCCGCCATGCAATGCGATGCCGTGATTCGCCGTCAGGGTGAGGGCTGGGTCGTGGACCGGAATAACTGAATAAACAACATCAACGAGTCAATAGAGAATCTGAGTCATGGGCAAGAATGTAATCGTCATCGGCACACAATGGGGCGACGAGGGAAAAGGCAAGGTCGTCGACCTGTTGACAGACAAGGCGCATGCGGTCGCGCGTTTCCAGGGAGGACACAACGCGGGGCATACACTGGTCATCGATGGCAAGCAGACCGTTCTGCACCTGATTCCCTCCGGTATCCTGCGCGAGAATGTGCTCTGCCTCATTGGCAACGGTGTCGTACTGTCTCCCGACGCGCTGATCGAGGAGCTCAACATGCTTGAGCAAAACGGTGTGCCTGCACGCAGCCGCTTGCGGATCAGCGAATCCTGTCCGTTGATCCTGCCATACCACGTCGCTCTGGATGCGGCGCGCGAGCAGGCGCGTGGTAAAAAAGCCATCGGCACGACGGGTCGCGGTATCGGCCCGGCCTACGAGGACAAGGTCTCCCGGCGCGGCATCCGTCTCGGCGAGCTCGTTGATGAAGAACACTTCAGGGCGCGCCTTGCCGAGGTCATGGAGTATCACAACCATGCGCTCGTCAACTACTTCAAGGTCGAGCCCGTCGATTACCAGCAGGTGCTCGACAAAGTGATGGCACAACGGGACGAGTTGCTTGCGCTCATCGATGATATTCCCGGCATCCTGCACCAGATGCGTCGCGACGGTAAGAGCATCATGTTCGAGGGTGCCCAGGGGGCGCTGCTCGATATCGATCATGGTACCTATCCCTATGTCACCTCCTCGAATACCACGGCGGGCGGTGCAGCAACCGGCAGCGGTGTCGGGCCGCGTGATTTCGACTACATTCTCGGGATCGTGAAGGCGTACACCACGCGTGTCGGCGCAGGGCCCTTTCCGACTGAACTCTTTGATGACGATGGCAAGCATCTCGGCGAAAAGGGTCACGAGTTCGGCGCCACAACGGGCCGTCAGCGTCGTTGTGGCTGGCTCGATACGGTTGCCCTGAAACGCTCGCTGGAAATCAACAGCGTGACCGGCATGTGCATCACCAAGCTGGATGTCATGGATGGCATGGAGACCGTGAAGATCTGTGTCGCCTACGAACTTGATGGCAAGCAGGTCACTACGCCACCAGTCGGTGCGGACCGCTTCGAACAGTGCCGTCCTGTCTTCATCGAGCTGCCCGGGTGGTCGGAATCGACTGTCGGCGCGAAGCGCTACGATGACCTGCCAAAGAATGCCAAGGCCTACCTGCGCAAGATTGAAGAACTCTGCGAGACGCCGATCGATATCATTTCCACGGGTCCCGACCGCGAAGAGACAATCGTCCTGCGTCATCCATTCGAATAACCGCCGGGCCCGCAGGGCCGGCGCAGGAACAGACACAACGGGCGCCCTGGCGCCCGTTGCTATTCGTAGGTTGTCTGCAGATAGTGCAGCAGGAGCGCTCTGATACGGTCCTGCTGCGCTTCGTCCTCGATCTGCCTGTCATTGCGGTCGAGGATGTAGAAACTGTCGTCGACCTGTTCGCCGATCGTGGCGACTTTCGCGTTCATGAGGCGGATGCTGCATTCGCTGAAGACCAGCCCGATCAGCGCGAGCAGCCCCGGCCGGTCTGCAGTCTCGAGGTGCAGCACGGTGCGGTGATTGGCACTGTCCTGGCTGAAGTTGATCCTTGTGTCGATGTCAAAATGGCGCAACTGGCGCGGGATGCGCCGTGTACTGGCTGCCGGGATCCGGTCGATCGTCGCCAGTGAGTCCGTCAGGCGCTGTTGTACTTCCTGCATGCGCATCCCCTCGGCAATCGGCTCACCATTCTCCTCGAGGACGATGAAGCTGTTGATCGTCGTCCTGGTGTCCGATGTTTCAATGCGTGCATGCAAGGTATTGAGGCCAAGATGGTCAAGTACCCAGGTGGTGATCGCGAAGAGGTCATCACGGTCTTCATCAATAATGAGGACCTCGCTGCCGCCGTGCGAGGCATTGGGTCGCACGCGCACGATCGGACGTTCCTGCGGATGCATGAAAAGCATATTGGTATGCCAGATGATCTCCTCGGCGGAGTTCTGCTGGAAATAGTCGCTGCTCAGCGTCGCCCAGAGGGCGATGATCTCCTCCCTCGGCCAGCGGGTCTCCAGGTCCTTCAGCGCCTGCTGCTGTTTCTGCTCGATCTGTTCGAGCATGTAGCGTATCTCCTCCTGGCGATTTTCCAGTGCATGGCGCGTGGCACGGTAGAGCTGGTCGAGCAGTGACCCTTTCCAGCTGTTCCAGCGTTTCGGGTTGGTTGCGCGCATATCGGCATTGGTCAGCAGGAAGAGGAAATCGAGATGGCGCTTGTCGCCGACAATGCCTGCGAATTCCGCGATGACGGCCGGGTCCTCGATATCCTTGCGCTGTGCAGTCATCGACATCACGAGATGATGCCTGACGACCCAGGCGACGAGCTGGGCATCTTTCTCGGCGAGATTGTGCTCGCGACAGAAGCCGAGGGCATCCACGGCCCCGAGTTCCGAGTGGTCGCCGCCACGCCCCTTGGCGATATCGTGAAACAGCGCGGCGATCATGAGCAGCTCCTGTTGCCCGATGCCTTCCATCACTTCCGAACAGAGTGGGAACTCGTGACGGTATTTCTCAACGGTGAAGCGGCGCAGGTTGCGAACAAGAAAGAGTGTATGCGTGTCCACGGTATAGACATGGAACAGGTCGTACTGCATGCGTCCGACGATGTTCGCGAATGCCGGGATATAGTAGGCCAGGATGCCGTACCTGTTCATGAGCCGCAGCACATGTGTGACGCCCCGTGGCTGACGCAGGATGTCCAGAAAGAGGCGCCTGGCCTTGTGATCACTGCGAAAGCGCCTGTCGATCAGCTTGAGGTGCTGGTAGATCAGGCGGATGGTGCTGGCGCGCACGCCACGTATTTCTCCGGGATGCTGTGCCATGAGCAGAAACAGTTCGAGCATCGCGACGGGGCGATGACTGAAGAGCTGCTTGTCGATGACATCGAGATAACCGTTGATGGTCTGGAAGCGCTTGTTCAGTACACACGGCGGACCGGGCCTGTCTTTCAGCAGGATCGTCTCCTCGAAGTGCTGCAGCAGCATGTCGTTCAGGCGCTGCAATCGCGTGACGGTGCGGTAGTACTTCTGCATGAACTTCTCGACGTTCAGGCTGGCTTCGTCGGTCTCGAAGCCGAACTGGTCAGCCAGTGTGCGCTGATAGTCAAACAGAATGCGGTCCTCCTCGCGGCCGGTCAGGACATGCAGGGCGAAACGGATTTTCCAGAGGTGCTCCTCGCCGAGCACGAGCGCCTTGTACTCAGCTTCCGTCAGAAAGCCATGGTCGATGAGTGCGCGGAACGTCTCTGTGCCGAAATAGCGCTTCGCGATCCAGCCGATCATCTGGATATCGCGCAATCCGCCCGGCCCCTCCTTGATGTTGGGCTCGAGATTGTGTGCCGTGTCGTCATACTTGAGATGCCGTTCCTTCTGCTCCTGCATCTTGGCGGCGAAGAAGACATCAGTGGGCCAGATCCTGTCAGGCGAGGTGCCATCGACCATGGCGTCGAAGAGCCTGTGATCGCCCGCGAGGTGGCGGGCTTCGAGCAGGTTGGTTGCAATGCTGATGTCATCCCGGGCGTGTTCGATACACTCGTTGACAGTCCGCACGCTCTGGCCAACACAGAGGCCGATATCCCACAGCAGTGTGATGAGCCCCGAGATCGATTCGGCCAGGAACTCGTTGCGTTCCTCCGGCACAAGGAAGAGCAGGTCGATGTCCGAGGCTGGATGCAGTTCGGCGCGTCCGTAGCCACCCACGGCAACCAGAGTCGCTTCCTGTTCGCCGACATGGTCTTTCCAGAGATGCTGCAGGATAGTGTCAATCAGCAACGCCCGGCCGTTAACCAGCTCGCGGATCGGACGATTGGCGCGGAAAAGCGCTGCCAGCTCCTCCGTGATCTCCTTGAGGGTCTCCTTGAGACGGGGGATCGAGAGTTCCTCGCCGGATTGCAACCTTGCAACCAGGCTTTGGTGCAGGTCCTGGACTGTCATCAGGACGCGGCTGTTTCCTCGCTGCGCAGTGTCAGCACTTCGTGGCCGCTGGCGGTAACGAGCAGGGTGTGTTCCCATTGCGCCGAAGGCTTGCGGTCCTTGGTGACGACCGTCCATTTGTCAGGCAGGAGCTTCACGTGACGCTTGCCGGCATTGACCATCGGCTCGATGGTGAAGCACATGCCTTCCTGCAGGACCGTGCCGGTGCCTGCCGAACCGTAGTGCAGGACCTGGGGATCCTCATGAAAATCGCGGCCGATACCATGGCCGCAGTATTCGCGTACTACCGAGAAACCTTCGCTTTCGACATGATTCTGGATGGCGTGGCCGATATCGCCCAGCGTGGCACCCGGCCGCACGATCTCAATTCCTTTCCAGAGCGCACTGTGGGCAACTTCGGTGACACGTCGGGCCAGCACCGATGGCTGGCCGATAAAGAACATCTTGCTGGTGTCGCCGTGAAACCCGTCCTTGATGACAGTGATATCGATGTTGATGATATCCCCGTTTTTCAATACCTTGCCGCCGGGTATGCCGTGGCAGACCTGGTGGTTCACAGAGGTGCAGATCGACTTGGGGAATCCGTGATAGTTCAGCGGGGCAGGGATGGCCTTCTGCTCGTTGACGATATAGTCATGACAGATGTGGTCAAGCTCATCCGTGGTGACACCAGCCTGAACGTGCGGGCCGATCATCTCGAGGACTTCTGCTGCGAGCCGCCCGGCGACACGCATTTTTTCGATCTCCTCGGCTGTCTTGATTGTAACGGCCATCACACTCTGAATATTGTTTCAAAACCCGCATTATGCTATAAAACGCGCCCTCGCTGGCAAACAGATTGTCAGTGTGGAAATTCGCACATGCACCGTCACGACTTTCTGGGTGCCCGGATGATCAGGGATCAAAGGGGTTGAGAGCCGGGGTGCATGGAGGCTCAACCCGATTTGGAGAAAATCATGCCTAACATCACCATGCGCCAGATGCTTGAAGCCGGCGTACATTTCGGTCACCAGACCCGTTACTGGAACCCGAAGATGAGTAACTACATCTTTGGCCAGCGCAACAAGATCCACGTCATTAACCTCGAGCAGACAATGCCGATGTTCAGTGACGCCATGAACTTCATCGGCAAGCTCGCTTCCAACGGCGGCAAGATCCTTTTCGTCGGCACCAAGCGTGCCGCACGTGATGTGATCCGCGAGGAAGCCGAGCGTTGCCACATGCCTTATGTCAATCACCGCTGGCTCGGCGGCATGTTGACCAACTACAAGACAATCCGCCAGTCAATCAAGCGTCTCAAGGACCTCGAGGCGATGGAAGAAGACGGCAGTCTCAGCACGCGTTTCAACAAGAAAGAGGCGCTCAATCTTCGTCGCGAGAAAGAGAAGCTCGAGCGCAGCCTTGGCGGTATCAAGAACATGAACGGTACGCCGGATGCGCTCTTCGTCATCGATACCGGTTACGAAAAGATTGCCGTTGCTGAAGCACGCAAGCTTGGTATCCCGGTCATTGCTGTCGTCGACACCAACAACGACCCGGAAGATGTCGACTACGTCATCCCCGGCAACGATGACGCCATCCGTGCTGTCCAGCTCTACGTTCAGGGTGCCTCCGCCGCCGTCCTCGAGGGTCGCGCGACAGCCGCTGCAGCCGCCGCTGGCAGTGTCGCAGAGGAAGCGCCTGCGGCTGAATGACAGCCCGGGCTTCGCGAAACGGTTACAACCCACAGAATCTAGAGGAACGAGACTATGGCAATTACCGCCGCTCTGGTAAAAGAACTGCGTGAAAGAACTGGCGCCGGCATGATGGAGTGCAAGAAGATGCTCCAGCAGACCGATGGCGATATCGAGGCTGCAATCGAGGAGATGCGCAAGTCGGGCCAGGCCAAGGCCGCCAAAAAGGCAGGTCGCATCGCTGCCGAGGGGCTGATCGTGATCAGCACCGCTGACGATGGCAAGTCTGCCGCCATGGCAGAGGTCAACTGCGAAACCGACTTCGTTGCCAAGGACGAGAACTTCTCCTCCTTTGCCGCAGACGTCGCTGATCGCGTTCGCAACTCCGAGGCCGATGATGTCGAGGCGCTGATCCAGCTGCCTCTCAGGGATGGCGAGGAGACTACCATCGAACAGGCGCGCGAGGCGCTGGTTGCAAAGATCGGTGAGAACATGTCTGTACGCCGTTTTGTGCGCATGCGTTCGAGCGGAGGTATCTACAGCTACCGCCATGGTGTGCGCATCGGTGTGCTTGTTGACATGGAAGGCGGTGACGAGGAGCTCGGCCGCGATATCGCCATGCACATCGCCGCGAGCAACCCGCTGTGCGTCGCGGAATCCGACGTGCCGGCGGACGTGCTTGAGAAAGAGCGCGAAATCTACCGTGACGAAGCTCGCCAGAGCGGCAAGCCGGAAAATATCCTCGACAAGATCATCGAGGGCAAGGTACGCAAGTATCTCGAAGGCGTCACATTGCTCGGCCAGGCGTTTGTCAAGGATCCCGACACCACGGTCGGCAAGCTGCTTGAGAAATCCGGCGCCAGGGTTGTCGCCTTCAGGCGCTTTGAAGTCGGTGAAGGTATCGAGAAAAAACAGGAAGACTTCGCTGCCGAAGTCATGGCCCAGGTCAAGGGTTCCTGATCCTTCGACATCAATGCAAAAAGCGCTCCATCATGGAGCGCTTTTGCTATACAGTTCGTGACTATGAGTGAACCTGCCTACCATCGTATCCTGCTGAAGCTTTCTGGCGAAGCGCTCATGGGAGAGAGTGATTTCGGTATCGATCCCGCGATACTCGAGCGACTTGCGGGAGATGTCAGCCAGCTGACTGCCACTGGCGTTCAGCTTGGCATTGTCATCGGGGGAGGCAATATTTTCCGCGGTGCCGGCCTTGTCCAGAGCGGTATCGACCGCGTGACCGGTGACCATATGGGCATGCTCGCCACCGTCATGAATTCACTGGCGATGCACGATTTCCTGCGTCGTGCCGGCGTCAACAGCCGTGTCTACTCCGCATTCCGTATCGATGGCGTTTGTGATCATTTCCAGCGTGACGCTGTTGTCGCCTTTATGGAGCAGGGTGGAGTGGCCATGCTGGCCGCAGGTACTGGCAACCCTTTCTTTACCACTGACAGTGCCGCGAGCCTGCGAGCGATCGAGATCGGCGCTGACCTGATGGTCAAGGCGACCAAGGTCAACGGCATCTACTCCGACGATCCCGTTACCAACCCGGACGCCCGTTTTTACGAAAAGCTGGATTACGACCGGGTACTGCGCGAGAATCTCGGGGTTATGGACCTCAACGCCATACTCCTGTGTCGCGACCATGATTTGCCGCTTCGAGTCATGAATATTTACGAACCAGGGGCGCTGCAGCGCCTGATTAACGGAGAGCCTGTCGGCACTCTTGTGCAGAGAGAATCAAACGCATGATTGACGATATAAAAAGTGATGCTGCCGAGCGCATGGGCAAGAGCGTCCACGCGCTTGAAACCGAGCTGGCCAAGCTACGCACCGGCCGCGCCCACCCCAGTCTGCTGGAACATATCAATGTTTCCTACTACGGGGCTGATACGCCACTCAACCAGGTCGCCAACGTGACCGTGGAGGACGGGCGTACGCTGGTCGTCCAGCCCTGGGAGCAGAATATGGTTTCTGCTGTCGAGAAAGCGATCCTTGAATCCGACCTCGGCCTCAATCCCAACACGGCTGGTACCGTGATCAGAATTCCATTGCCCCCCCTGACAGAGGAGCGGCGCAAGGACCTCGCCAAGATTGTCCGCCACGAGGGTGAGCAGGCGAAAGTCGCTGTGCGCAACATCCGGCGCGATGCCAACAATGACCTGAAAAACCTCGTCAAAGAGAAGCTCATCACAGAGGACGACGAGCATCGTGGCCAGGAAGTCATCCAGAATCTGACGGATCAGCATGTGAAAGAGATCGACCAGCGCGTCGAGCAGAAAGAAAAGGACCTGATGACCTTCTAGGTAATATCGGACAGCAAGTGCCACAACAGAGCGATCAAACACAGATACCGCGCCACGTCGCAATCGTCATGGACGGAAACGGCCGCTGGGCCAGGCAGAAGGGAAAGCCGCGCACCTATGGGCACAAGGTTGGTTCCTCGAAGGTGCATGATATTGTCGAGGAGAGTAAGGAACTCGGTATCGAGGTACTGACACTGTTCGCCTTTTCCAGCGAGAACTGGAAACGGCCGAAAAGCGAGGTCACTTTCCTCATGGATCTCATGATCCAGATGCTGAAAAAAGAGATTCGCAAGCTCGAGGAAAAGGGCGTCCAGCTCAGGTTCATTGGTCAGCGCGAACTGCTCCCCGGGAAATTACTGAAAGTCATCAGTGATTCCGAAGCGCGCACCCGAAACAACAATTCACTGATCCTGCAGATCGCGGCCTCCTACGGCGGTCAGTGGGATATCACGCAGGCTGCCAGGTCGCTGGCAGAAAAAGTGGCAAGGGGAGAACTGCGTCCCGAGCAAATCGATGAGCAAATCTTCGCTGCTGAACTCGCCTTTTCCGATCTTCCTGATGCGGACCTCTTTATCCGTACCGGCGGGGAGTTGCGCATCAGCAATTTCCTGCTGTGGCAGGCGGCCTATGCCGAGTTCTATTTCACGGATGTTCTCTGGCCCGACTTCACCGTTGATGAATACCACAATGCACTCAGGCACTTCGCGAAACGCCAGCGCCGCTTTGGACAGACAGGCGAACAGGTCTCCGGCTGATGTTGCTTCAGCGTCTCATTACAGCACTGGTTCTCGTTCCGCTGGTTGTCTGGGGGGTACTTAAATCCCCGCATGATCTCTTTGCTCTGCTAGCCGCCGGCGTGTTCCTGATGTGTGGCTGGGAGTGGTCGCGTCTGGCCGGCATGCGTTCGATCCTTGCCAGGACAGGCTACCTGCTGCTGATTGCAGCTATCATGGCCTGGCTGTTTTTCGGAGCGACCCTGCAACAGCAGGACTTGCTCATCATCGCGTCAGCCGGGATCTGGTGCGGCATCACGGTCGGACTCTTTCTGTGGCGGCAGCGGCCGCTGCAACAGGTCCGCTGGCAGCCGGTTCCCGCTGCGTTTGGCCTCTTGCTCCTGCCTGCCGCCTGGCTCGCACTCATGCTGCTGCATCTCAGCTCACCGAACGGCCCCGCGATCACGCTCGGGCTCATGGTGCTCATCTGGGGTGCTGATTCCGCGGCCTATTTCGCCGGCAAGGCGTTCGGCAGGCACAAGCTTGCGCCCGTGCTGAGCCCGGGCAAGACGCTCGAGGGCGTGGCAGGCGGGGTTGCAGCAGCTGCACTCGTCGGTATCCTGCTGTTCCTCTATCTCGGGCACTCTTCCGTCACCGCGCTGGCCCTTGCCGCAGGCATCTCGATCGTTACAGGGCTTGTTTCCGTCGGCGGCGACCTGTTCGAGAGCATGGTCAAGCGCCGTGCCGGCGAGAAGGATAGTGGCAAGCTGCTGCCTGGTCATGGCGGCATCTGGGACCGTGTCGACAGCCTCGTCTCCAGCAGCCCCGTTTTCGTCGCTGCGCTCTCTCTGGCCGGGTTTGCTGCATGATCAACATCACCCTGCTTGGCTCGACCGGCTCGATCGGCACAAGCACCCTGGATGTCATCCGGCGCCATCCCGATCGTTTTCGCCTGTTTGCGCTTGCTGCCAACAGCAGCATCGACAGCATTCATGCGCAGGTCCTCGAGTTCAGACCCGTTTATGCCGTCCTCGTGGATGCGACTGCTGCTGCGACCCTCCGGTCGCGCCTTGCATCTTCAGGAGTGGAGACAGAGGTACTCGATGGTGAAGCCGCTCTCGAGACGGTCGTGTCCCACCCGGATGTCGATGCGGTCATGGCCGCGATCGTCGGCGCTGCGGGCCTGCGGTCTGCGTGGGCCGCGGCTGCGGCCGGCAAGCGCGTCATGCTCGCCAACAAGGAATCCCTGGTTGTCGCTGGGAAGCTCTTCATGGATGCCGTCGCGGCCAGCGGGGCCGTCCTGCTGCCGGTTGACAGCGAGCACAATGCTGTCTTCCAGTGCCTGCCGGCGCACGGCCGGCAGGGTGTCAGGCGTATCCTGCTGACGGCATCCGGCGGCCCTTTTCGAACGCATGCCATCGAGCAGCTCTCCGATATCACCCCCGAACAGGCGTGCGCGCATCCCAACTGGGAGATGGGGCCCAAGATTTCCGTCGACTCGGCCACCATGATGAACAAGGGGCTCGAGGTCATCGAGGCACACTGGCTTTTCGATGCAGCGCCGGATGATATCCAGGTGGTCGTACACCCCCAGAGCATTATCCATTCGATGGTTGAGTACATTGACGGTTCGGTGCTGGCGCAGATGGGCAATCCAGACATGCGTACCCCGATCGCCTATGCGCTCGACTGGCCAAACCGGATCGAGTCTGGCGTCGAACCGCTCGATCTCTTCACGATCGGACGTCTCGACTTCGAGGCGCCGGATCCCGCACGCTTTCCCTGCCTCGGCCATGCCTACACGGCGATCAGGAGCGGCGGTACTGCGCCGGCGATCCTCAATGCGGCCAATGAAGTTGCCGTCCAGGCCTTTCTGGATCGCAGGATCCCGTTCCTCGCGATCCCTGAACTCATCGGGCGCTGCATGGAGAGAGTCGAGTCTGAACAGCCCGAGAGTATCGATCATTTGCTCGATGTCGATCGCCGCGCCCGGGCCGAATCGGAACAAATCATTCCCGAGCTGGTCTGAAACTGCGTCATGTTCGAACTGATCCAAATGCTTTTCTGGGCGATCATCGCCTTCGTCATTCTTGTCGCTGTGCATGAATTCGGCCATTTCTGGGTTGCGCGCAAGCTCGGCGTCAAGGTTGTCCGCTTCTCCATCGGCTTCGGCCGCAAGATCTGGAGCAAACAGGGCAGGGACGGTGTGGAATATGTCCTCGCCGCCATCCCGCTCGGCGGCTACGTCAAGATGGTCGATGAGCGTGAGGAGAAAGTCGCCGAGGAAGACCTGCCCTACGCGTTCAATCGCCAGTCGCTGCCGGTTCGCAGTGCCATCGTCTTTGCCGGACCGCTGTTCAATTTTCTGTTTGCGATCCTGGCCTACTGGGCCGTCTTCAGCTGGGGTGAATACGACCGGGTCCCCAAGCTGGGTGACATTGCCGAAGAGACTCCCGTCTACCAGGCCGGGCTGCGCAGCCATGACACGATACTCGAGGTCAACGGTGAAGGGACGCCGACCTGGCAGCGCATGTTCATGGCACTCCTCGAGAGTTCTATCGACAGGGAACCCGCGAGGCTGACGGTTGCGGCCGAAGAGGGTGGCACACGCGAGGTTCTGCTCGGTGACGCCGTGCTCGAGATCTTCCGTGACGGCAGTGGCTCTGTCAGCGAGACGGGGCTCGTGCCCTACTGGCCCGATTTTCCACCGCGCATCCGCCAGGTCATGGAGGGCGGTGCTTCCGAGGGGATCTTTGAATCCGGCGATCTGGTGCTGGCCGTCGATGGTGAAGAGATCAGAAATACACAGCAATTTATAGATACGATCGCCAGCCACCCGGGGCAGGCGATGCAGGTCGATATCCTGCGCGGTGATCGCGAACTGCAGGTGGAACTCGTCCCCGAGGAGAGGGATGGTTCTGGACTTGCCGGTCTCATGATCGGGGCGGATGTCCCCGAGGGGTATGTTGACGAGTTGCGTGTCTTCAACCGCTACGGTCTGATCGAGTCGATTCCGCTGGCGCTGGCCAAGACCTGGGAGATGACGGGTTTGACGCTCAAGGGGATCTGGAAGATGGTCACCGGGCAACTCTCGTTCCGCAATATCGGCGGGCCGGTCACCATCGTCAAGGTCTCGGGTGACAGCGCGAAGAGCGGTTTTGCGGTCTTTCTCGGCCTGCTCGCGATGCTCAGTATCACACTCGGCGTCGTCAA